>JAYSYY010000049.1:0-94630 GCA_043727215.1 Chitinophagaceae bacterium
TTCAACGCATACATCCCCATCCAGCTCGTTCCATCTGCCTGCTCCAGTTGCATGCCCGTGGTAAAATGGTGGCTCCTGTTAAACACACCGATATTATCAAGTCCCAGAAATCCGCCTTCAAAAATGTTATTGCCGTTCCTGTCTTTCCGGTTTATCCACCAGGTAAAATTGATCAATAATTTCTGGAAGACTCTTTTAAGGAATACGACATCACCTGCACCGTAAGTCTCTTTTTCCACCCGGTATATTTCCATAGCAGCCCATGCCTGCACCGGCGGATTCACGTCACTGAAATTCCATTCGTATGCCGGCAACTGGCCGTCGGGTTTCATGTACCACTCCCGCATGATGAGCTGGAGCTGGTGTTTGGCAAAAACCACATCTACCATCGCCAGGGAAATACAATGAAAGGCAAGGTCCCAGGCAGCATACCAGGGATACTCCCATTTGTCTGGCATGGCAATGATATCCTGGTTTTTCAGGTGAGTCCAGTCACTGTTCCTTCCTTTTTTTTTGCCTTCATTTACAGGAGTAATACCATCGCTGGTAGTAAGCCAGCGTTCTACATCAAAATGATAAAACTGCTTACTCCATAGCAACCCTGCAAGCGCTTTGCGTTGGATGTTCTTCAGATCAGTAGAAATATGATTGGGGAGGATCACGTTATAGAAATCATCAGCCTCCTGTTTTCTGATTGCAAAAACATTTTCAAAGCCCTTGGAAAAAGGCTTGTCATCTGCCCGGTTGGTTAACCGGCAATAGATGGTTTTAGTTTCTTTTGCACCGACATTTAGTTCATAAACCGGCGAAAACTTTGTGCCCTGTTTCACCGTTCTGAGCTTCGTTTTATTTACATCGTTAATGATCGCATCATGAAAAGCATCCTTTGTAAACACCGCTTTAGGTGAGGAACTGTCTACTTTATGCAAATTGGTTTCATTTTCTGTAAACAGCCGGTCATCTGGCGTCTGGAAATAAAAGTGATAAGTTCCAATCCGGTGATGTTTGGCCAGCACTGCATTTTTACTTTCCAAACGCAGCAATGGTTTCTCTTTGTCTGGCGTATAGACCCACCTGTTATAAAACCATAAAGTAGGCAGCACTGTGATAGGCGCCGCTACGTTATTGCGGTTGGTGATAGCTATTTTTATAAAAATGTCTGTGGGATTTTGTTTGGCGTAGGTGACCTTCACGTCAAAATATTCATCTTTATCAAATACACCAGTATCCAGGATCTCGTATTCCGGTTCCTGCTTGCTGCGGCTCCTGTTGGTAGTGATCAGGTCCTGGTATGGAAATTCATTTTGCGGATATTTGTACAAATACTCCATATAATAATGCGTAGGAATATTGTCCTGGTAGTAGTAGAGTTCCTTTACATCCTCTCCATGGTTGCCATCGTAATTGCCCACACCAAACAGGCGTTCTTTTAGGATGTGATCCTTACCATTCCATAAGGTAACTGCAAAACACAGGTTTTGGAAGTAGTCTGAAATGCCTGCCAGGCCATCCTCGCCCCATCGATATGCACGGTAATGGGACTGGTTAAATGGCAGGTATCCCCATGCATCCCCGTGCGGGCCATAGTCCTCCCGAACGGTACCCCATTGCCTTTCGCTGAGGTAGGGGCCCCACTGTTCAAGGGGGATGGCTTTTTTGTTATTGGCTTTTATTCGCTGGTGCTCTGCTGTCATGATAATTATTTAAAAAAGATCGTTGCCAAAGCGGCTCCAGGCCAGGCAACAGGTTGCACATTCATGACAAACAATTTTAGATAAAATTAAACAGCTATAAAAATAGTCTTTTTAAGGATGTATGGGCCCGCCATTGTAAAATATGTCCCAATTTTGCAAGGGCGCATACACCGGCCAACAGTAGGGCGATCTTTCTGCTGGCCCTCTGCAGGTGGTTCCAACCTCGGTGTATGGCGTAACCACGGTGGAAAATGCTGGAGTAAATAATGTTGCGCCTTGTACAACACAGATAAACCTTTCCGTAAGGTGCCGTGTTTCTACCGGCACGTTTTTTAATGGTGGTACAGTTTAAAATTTGGTGCTGAAACAAATCTGTGAGAAGGGAGTGCGCATAGGTAGAAAACGCTCCGGGATTATTTTATAAAATTAAAATAATCGTCCCCGGATTTATTATATCGGGAGCTATTTTAGTAGAAAGCAGCGTCCTTTTTTCGCAAATGCTGCGGCTACGGCAGATCTGCGCCTTTTGATGCATTATATATCCTGAACCATTGCTCTAAACTCATTTTCACGTTTAATGCATCGGTAGCATGTTTTATTCGTTCTGCCTTGCCGGTGCCTACAACTGGTATGATACCGGCAGGATGTTTTGATAGCCAGCTATAAATAATTTTCTCTGGTACGTCTACACTTAATTCAAGTGCTATTTCATTGATTACATTAAATAATCTATGTCCTTTGTCATCCTGTGGGTGCAAAAGATTTCCTCCTCCTAGTGGTGACCAGGCCATTGGCCTAATTTTGTGTTGTAAAAAATGATCCATATTTCCGTTCTCAAAATGTTCCAGGCAATAAGGTGAAATTTCTACCTGGTTGGTCACAAGCGGAAGTGAAGAATGAGCAGCGAGCATGTTGTACTGACCGGGTGTAAAATTTGAGACGCCAAAAAATAACACTTTCCCGCTTTTGTGTAAATGCTCCATTGCTTTCGCTACTTCCCCGGGATCTAAAAAGGGGGACGGCCGGTGCAATAAAAGAAGGTCAATGTAATCGGTTTTTAAATTTACCAAAGATCTTTCTGCCGACTTTACGATGTGGTCGTAACCGTAATCGTACAATTTAATTCTTTGCAAGGGATTTTTGTCAGACTTCAATTGAATGCCACACTTTGTTACCAATTGCATTTGCTTGCGTAACTTACTTTTATTGCCGACTGCTTCTCCGAATAAAGCTTCACAGCTGTAGTTCCCATAAATGTCGGCGTGATCGAAACTTGTAACCCCAAGGTCTATAACCTGCCCTACCAGCGTTCTTAGTTCCTTGCGGCTGAGGTTCCAGTCCTTCAGCCTCCAGTGTCCATGCACTATCCGGGAAAGTTTTAGTCCCTTGCTTAATTTTACTTTACTGTTTACCATTGAAGTAGGATTTTGATATTTCCGTGTACCTGGTCTTTATAATGTTTCTTTCAACCATTTGTAAAACTCTTGTTGCCATACCTGCGCATTTTGTGCATGCAGCACCCAGTGATTTTCTTCCGGCATCACAACCAGTTTGCTTTTAATGCCTTTTAACTGCGCTGCCTGGAAGGCCTGCATACTTTGCTCCAATGGTACACGATAATCTTTTGCGCCATGAAAAATAAGGATGGGTGTATTCCATTTGCTAACAAAATTACTCGGTGAGAATTGTGCGTAAGATTTTTGCGCACCAGCATTCTTTGTATCCCAATAGGGGCCGCCATAGTCCCAGTCCAGGAACCAGAGTTCCTCGGTAGTGCCGTACATGCTGCGGAAATCAAAAATGCCATCATGGGCAATAAATGTTTTAAAACGTTTGTTATGCATACCGGCGAGCATAAAAGCACTATATCCACCATAACTGGCACCGACGCAGCCGCGCCTGTTTTTATCTATAAAGGGTTCCCTGCTCACGGCATCAATCGCAGCAAGGTAATCCTGCATCACAATGCCCCCGTGATCCTTACTTACCTGTTCATTCCATTTAGTACCATGGCCTGGCATTCCTCTCCGGTTAGGTGCTACCACTATATAACCATTGGCGGCCATTAAAGATAAATTCCAGCGGAAAGAATAAAACTGCGTTAACGGGCTTTGAGGTCCACCCTGGCAATACAGTAAGGTGGGGTATTTTTTTGTTTTGTCGAAACCGGGTGGGTAAACTACCCAAACCAACATGTTTTTACCATCTATGGTTTTTACAAAACGCCTTTCGGTTTTACTGGGGGCAATCAAAGAATAGGCTTCGTCATTTACATGCGTTAGCTGGGTCATATTACCCGTTGGGATATCTACGGTATATAATTCTGCGGCATGGTTCATGTCCGTGCGGCTTACCACCAACGTATTGCCGCTTTGCCCGGTAATCCCGTTCACATCAAAATCTCCCTTTGTAACCTGCGTGATCACCGGCAGGCTCTTCATTCTGCCGGGGTAGGAAACACTAAACAATTGCAACGTGCCATTGATGGGTGCAAAGAAAAAAATTCTTTTTCCATCGTCGCTCCATCGGTATCCTTCTACGTGTATATCATCGCGGTGTTTCGTAAGATTTATTTTAAAACTGCCATCTGTTACTACCAGGTCCTGCTTATCAGATTCGTATCCTTCCCGTTTCATTTGAAGCCATGCCATCTGCCCTTTTTTGTTAAACGATGGTTGCAGGTCGTAACCCTTATTGTCTGCAGTTAGATTAGAGGTGATGCCTGTTGTGAGGTCGTAAGCATAAAGGTCTGTATTTGTACTGACGGCATAGGCTGTACCAAATTTTTTCTTTGCTGCATACACCACCTTTTTTCCATCGTTGCTCCATACAAAATCTTCAGCTCCGCCATCGGGTTTCAAAGGACAATCGTACGGCTCATCAGGCATAATATCTTTTGTACTGCCACCAGCAGAGGCTGTTATCATCACGTGGCCATAATAACCGTCTTCCCACTCATCCCAGTGCCTGTAATTCAGTTGGTCGTAAATAAGCACATTGCTTTTTGAAAGTGTGGGATAAAAGTCTGCCCCTGTAATTTTTTTTACTTTTACTTGTTCACTGCTTAAGGTATATTTTCCGTCAGGTGAAATTTTGGTGTTCTCCATTAAGCTATCTGCATTGCTTGTCAGCGTCGCATTTCCACCACTGACAGGCACCACGAATGTTTTGCTGCTGCTTTTATTCTCTTCCACCGCGGGTGTGCTCACAGTGTAAACAACGAACTTTCCATCTTTTGAAATTCCCTTGCCACTTACTCTTCCAAACTTCCAGAGTTGTTCGGCTGTCAACAGATTTTGGCTACTGGCGCTGCTTACAGTTGCCAGCAGGATCGCCATGAGGAATACGCTTTGCATATAATGAGTTTTACGAAAAACTAATGTACTACTAATAGTGTGAAGTATGGATAGCCGGATACAAAAGCCTATAAATTGGTCTTTTCAGCCGGGCGCTTTTGAGAACATGATTTAAGTATATGAATTCTGGGTTTATCTTTCTACATTTATATTCAACAGGCACTTTTACCCGGAACTGCCGGGCTGCCTCTTTTTCACACTGTTCAGCTAATTTTTACGAAGGTCTTTTCTATGGAAACCTTAATGTTACCCCGGATTGGGTCAGGGCTAATGCATCGCCCTCATTACGACAAACTAAAACCTTTTTATGAAAAAATTATTCCTTCCCCTGATTATTTTACTGTCGGTTGCGGGCTGTAAGTCAAAGAAACATATTGTGCCTCCTCATCACATGGAGGTGATAGAGGGGCAGTATATCGTTTTTATGAAAGATTCTTTTGATACAGCTTTGATCAAAAACCGGAGAAATGATCCTGACCGAAAAAAACAAAAAAAGGATAACGATGCCGAACGTACGAAGAAACAAAATAAATTGAAAGACTTTTTAAGGAGTGTGGGTATTGGTCCGGGAAAACAGAAAAAAATATTTGCAGATATTAGCATATCGGCTATTGTGGAACTGGATACCACTGAAGCAAGAAAATTAAAAGAAAATATAAACGTAGACGATGTGATACAAGATATCACTATTCAGATCAACCCGATTCAGCAGGCTGATCCTTCACTGCGCATTAACCCGATTCAGCAGTGGATATCTGATGTGATTAACCAGATTAACCCGATTCAGCAAAATGACTCTATCCAGAACAGGTACGACATCGACACGGTAACCAATTCCAGTAAAGCGATCCTTACTGCCGGAGGTTCCGTGCCTGGTACAGGGAAAGCTACCGTTATTTGGTTTTTGGATACCGGCCTGGATACAGACAATCCTAATTTAATAGTTGATCCTTCATTGGGAGCTTACTTTATAGGCAGCAGTACAGACGATGATAATGGTCATGGGACCTTTTGTGCGGGGGCAGCCGCTGGCACAGCGGTAGGAGATGCAGGGTTCCCTCTTATACATATTGGTGTGTCAGAAGGGGCAACCGTGGTACCGGTTAAAGTATTAGACAGGGATGGGAAAGGGTCCTGGGGTACGGTAATGGACGGCTTAAATCATGTGGCCCAACTCAGTGAGCCGGGCGATATAGTAAATCTTAGTCTTGGGGCCTATGAGCCCGGTAACAGCAATTGTTATTACCCGGGAATCAAAAGGGCTATAGAACGAATTACGTCAGGTAACGTATTTGTAACCATGTCTGCTGGTAATGACGCAGGCAATGCAGAATGCAACAGGCCTGGTTGTATAAATGGCGTAAATATTTTTACAGCCTCTTCTATCAATGCAGACAGTACCTGTGCGTTCTATGCAAACTTTGGCTCACCGGTAGATTTTGTAACAGTTGGCACCCGTGTATTCTCCCTATGGAAAAACGGGCAATTCAGAATGGCATCCGGTACTTCTGTTTCCAGTGCAATTATGGCGGGGATTATACATGCCCGTAACAATGAACCTGCTGATGGGGGTGCTTCAAAATGCCCGGGCTATAGAATAGCGAGGTGGTAGCAATGTTGAAAGATCAGGCTAAAATTCTTCTGATAAGGTCCTCATAGTAGCGGTTTCATTTTTCACTTTGATCATCATTTGTCTGAACCTTGGGTCAGTGTTGATACTTTTAAACCATGGACTGGATTCCACCATGGAATAGTCCAGCCAATTAACATCAATGGCTTGCTGGAGCCATTGCAGGGCTTCCTCCTTTTTTCCCCGGATCGCCGATATAGACGCCAGGCCGATCCTTAACTCGTCATCCTTTATCCCTTTTTTTATTTCATCCAGGAACAATGACCTGGAGCGGGACAGTAATATCTCTGCGTCAATTGTTTTGTCCTCCTTTAATAAAATGGCCCCCAGGCCGATCGGCGCAAAAGTAGATGCGTCCGTATTAAGGGAAGCATTCATATCAACCGCTTTCTGAAAATTATTTTTTGCCTGTTGCATATCACCGGCCAGCATACAGACAAGTGCTGCTTCTTCATATGAACTATAATTGGCAGTGTCTGATTCAATAATGTGTGGAACCAGTTGCATGGCTTCCGCTTTTTTTCTCTGCTGTATATAAGTGAATGCCAGTTCCCTGTAACTGTCTTTAAATGGTTTTATCTCCAGGGATTTTTGCAGCCATAATTCTGCATTTTTAAAGTCGCCCAGCAACCTGTAGATCCATCCAATGAGTTGAAAAGGGATATTGTTTTTAGGATTGATAGCGGTAGCCTTTTTTTCCCATTTAAGCGCTTGCGGCAGATCACCCCTGATAAAATACCCCGCGCCAAGGTTGCCGACGGCGGGTCCATTGTTGGGATTAATTCGCACGGAGGTTTGTAATAATTGAAATCCCTTGTCGTATTCCGAAGCGTAGTTATATGCATTTGCCAATGCCTTATAGGCTTCGGAAGAAGTGCTGTCTAAACTGATAGCATTGCCTGCCGCCATCTTGCTGGAATCTATCCAGGACTTATCAAATCCGAACCGCCCGGCTTTTTGGCTATATGCATCGCCGAGGCCAGCCCACGCGAGCACATAATTGTTGTCGAGTTCGATGGCTTTTTTAAAATAACCGATGGCCACTTCATTATCCTCTTTTTTATAATGCATGTACGATTCCCTTCCTTTCAGGTAATATTCATAGGCTGTCAAATTATCAGTAGGCCTCCGTTTAATTCTTGCTTTTTCTGCGGGTGACAGTCGTGCTTTCAGCACTGAAGCAATGATCTCCGCAATCTCACTCTGAATATCAAAGATTTTTGAATAATCCCTTTCATATGTTTCAGCCCAGATATTTTTCCCGGTATTGGCGTCTACCAGCTGAACAAAAATTCTTAATTTATTACCCACTTTTCTCACCGTACCTTCCAGTATACAACCAGCATTCAGTTCATTTCCAATTTCCTTCAAAGTTTTTTTACTGTTCTTAAATAAAGCCATGGTAGAATTAGAGATCACGTTCAGGTCACTGATCCTTGAGATCTGTGTGAGGATATCTTCAGTGATCCCATCACTCAAAAATTCACTGCCGGGATCGCTGTTCATATTTTTAAATGGCATCACAGCTACAGACTTCATAAGCGAGGAACTGCCCGTATCTAAAAAACGGAAGTATCCGAAAATGGCGATAGCCAGGGCCACCAGGCTCATCATCATCCAACGGACGTTATTCCTGGAAAAAGCCCCTTTGTCTGCCATGGCAATTCCTTTTCCCTCTATTCGATTTTTGTGGGGAACTGCAATCCCTTCATTGGAAACAGCAAATAATTCTACCGGGTCTTTGATATTTTTGAAGGCATAGCGTCCGAGTGAGACCGTGGCTATATCAGGCTGGTTTTTTATTTCGTCATTCACTTTTGATGAAATAAATATACCACCGGGAACCGCAAATGATTCAACCCTTGATGCCACATTAACACCTTCTCCATAAATTTCATTTTCTTCCAGCATGATGTCGCCTGAATGAATGCCAATACGTACCGGCACTTTCGGTTCTTCCAGCATGTGCAACTGGATATTTATGGCTGCACGAACAGCTTCGATAGCACTGTTAAACATACACAGACTTCCATCGCCTGCAAAATTTATCACCCGACCCTGGTGCAGGGCCACGTTGGTATTTACGGAGTACATCATTTTCTCCCGGGCCACAGCTGCTTTGGGTTCATCTTCCTCCATCATTTGAGAAAAATCTTTGATATCGGTAAACATGATAGCTGCCAATTGCCTGGAGTGATTCATTGCGAAGAAATTAAGATGTGCTTCTTAAAATTAATCTTAAATTATTAAAGATTCATAGCAATCCCAATGAAGCAGGGGTTGGTGGAGGTAATTTCCCCGTATGGATTGTTTTATCATGCTTTGGGAGAGTACATTTAAAAGAATAGGGGGTAGTCGATCCCAATTACATGTTCCCGGAGGGATACCATTTTTCCCGGTCTTTTAATACGGCCGCCAAATTCTTTCCGTTCTCGTTTTAGGGGGACTGGCCATTACTATCCATCCCAGTTATCCTTTCTTGTTGATAAAAGAAAGAGGGTTGAAAAACCCAGCATCTTTTTTGTTTTTGTGAGTGCCGCAGCCAGCTCCTCCGGCAATTTTAGTTTTTTTGTTTCCGCATTGCTCCATTTACATATCTCCCGTTCTTTTGGCTTGGCTTCTTTCATTGTATCGGCTGCTGTTTTTGGCCGGAACCCAAATAATCACCAGGGCTCATATTTGAAAGGTATTAGTCTGATCCAGGTAAGCTTATCGCTCTCATGTAAAAGACAGTCCCAACCTTTATCGCGGCTTAGATCCACTTGCATTTTAGCACTTTACCTCGGATAATAAATCCATTCCACCACGTCTTCTTTTAAAAGTCTGATGAACCCGCAGCGTTCTTTTCCTAATTGTGCTTTGTTACGACCAGTTATTTGCTGGTATGCCTTACTGTTAGTTATAATGGTTACCTCCCCCGGGAGTTGTCCAAGCCTTTTTTTAAATCAGTTGGTGCATTTACCGCAGGTAATGTGAACCCTGTCTTTATTTTCGGCTTTTCTGGTATAGAAGTTGCCATACAGTGTAATTATAATGTATGTGATTTTTTTTCAGTCGCTATGTCTCTATGTACGAAAGAACCACTACGCTGTGGATAACAAAAACAAACCTGACAAATTGTTTCTGGCTACCCATAAGTGGGTATTTTTTATAAAAACAACAATCTCTTTTACAACGACAACATAGAATGACGATTTTCACGTTATTGACTTCCAGCTAAAGAATTGAAGCATTTCCGGTGAAACCTGGCTTTGCAAAATTTAAATGCTTAGAAAATTACCCAAACCCTAATTACCTGAAGGCGGGCTTATGCCCGCTTTCTTTATTTGATAGGAGCATTGGGATAACATAGATTCCGAGTCAATGAATAAGCATCAACATTCCTTTAAACTGTTGATCGGCTACATTCAATTTAATGAGGTAGGGATAAGCGCCCATTGGTAACAGTGACCCTTTAAATTTTCCATCCCATGGCCCGTTACTTTTGCTATTCCGGTAAACAACTTCACCATAGCGATTAAAAACTAATAATTCAAAATCAGGGTATGCAGCAAGCGCCGGGATACTCCAGGTATCATTCAGCCCATCACCATTCGGGGAGAAGGCATTTGGGATAAAAATTCCTTTATAGATTTTTACCAAAACGGTATCTGTAGAAATGCCACAGTTGTTACTTGAAACAACGCTCAGCACATATTCAATATCTGCTGAAGCAACGGAAACAGGTTGCAAAATAAGCGGATCAGTTAGCCCGGCAGGGGGAGACCAGCTAAAACTTTGGAAGGCGCCCGTTATACTGCCGGCTAATACGGCCGGGGCACCCGCGACAATTACCCTGTCTGGTCCTGCGTTTGCGATAGCTACAGGATTCACCCGCACATTTACTGACGCAGTATCGTTGCACTGGTCAGCATTTGTTACTTTCACAGTATAACGGGTACCGATAGACGGAGTTGCAAGGGGATTTGCAATGTTCGTTGCAGACAAGCCTGGGGCAGGGCTCCATAGGAATTCAGTTCCCCCGGAAGCCAGCAGCCGTACTGATCCTTTGATGCACACAGCTGTATCATCGAAAGCCACGGTTGCAACCGGTGCAGGTTGAATTTGCACGTTGGTACTGGCGGTGCTGCTGCAGCCTGCCGCTGTAGTCACGGTCACTGAATAAATACCCCCTGCGGCCAGGTCAGCTGATGGAAGGGTGGCCACCGCCGCATTAGCAGAATAATTGTTTGGGCCGGTCCATAAAAATTGAGTGCCGCCCCCGGCCGTTAATGTTATCGGGCTTCCTTTGCAAGCCGGTCCGCTATTAACGGCAGTGGCAACAGGATTTGTATTTATTATCACTGTGAGTGCCACAGATGAAATGCGGCATTGCGCAGATCCAAGGTTTCCTGCCTCAGCTACACTTAACCGGTACTCATAATTGCCAACCGTATTTGCACCCGTGAACGCTGCAGCATAGGATGTTGTATTGGCGCCAGGTATATCCGTCCATGCCCCGTTATTAAATCGCTGCTGCCATTGAAAAACAGGGTTGCTAAAACCTCCGGATATGGTGGAAGTGAGTGCAAAACTTTCGATCGCTCCCTGGCAAATATTTACCGTACGGGTGGCCTGCCCCATAATAGCCGGAGTGATCTGTGGGCCACAAGGCCGGAATGTTATATCGTCCAGGGCAAGGTCGTTCCCACAACCTCCCGGGGCATTATTAACGATCCTGAGTACAATATCTGAACCTGCTGCCGGTGTAGTAAAAAAGAAACCATATTGTTTCCATTGCGGCGAGGTTGTAGGAGGAATGTTGCCGCTGTTATACGTTTGCAAAACGGTTCCATCTGTTCGTTCTATCCTGAAAGTAAGATTAGGTTGGTTAGAGTTCCCGTTGCAGGACGAAGGAAGGATTACGTTGGCTATCCAGGCTGCAAATTCATAGGTGCTGCTGCCACAGAGACCTCTCACCGTATCCACGTAAAATGCGCTCGGCTGAATGGAAGCATTCACCAGCATAAAATACCCGCTACCATTGCCCGTGTGATCTGTCGCCAGGCTGTGCCAGGTGTTCCCGAAACAGGAACTGGTATTATTTCTCACACTATAAAAGCCATCATTGGGACAATCAGAAGATACGAACTGGTAACCGGTAGCTGCAGCAGAAAGCGGTGCGCCCGGGTTGCCACCAGCGCCGAAAGTAATATTCACCAATGGATCACCAAGGCTGCCCTGGCAGAGTTGACCTTCTGCAAACACAGCGGCTAGCAGTAAAATGGCAATAAAAAAACCCCTTGCGATCATTCTCTGTAAATATCCTACAATGAAGGCACAGCAGCAAACATATATTTGGACCTGGGACGCTACACAAATTAGTTTAAGAAAACGGCATACAGGTCAGCAAAATTTTTCCGTTCAGTGTTTTTATAATTGTTTAGAACCTTTCCGTAAGCGAATGATAACCGGCATTCCTTTAGTTTTGCAGCTATGGATAAGTCTGTATATGATCTCATCATTATTGGCGGAGGGCCGATTGGTCTTGCATGTGCGATCGAAGCAAAAAAAACAGGGCTCTCCCATCTGATCATCGAGCGGGGAGCTTTCGTAAATTCCCTTTTCAATTACCCGGTGCACATGACCTTTTTTTCTACCTCGGAGAGATTGGAAATCGGAGAGATTCCTTTTGTGAGCATCGCACCCAAACCCGGCCGCAATGAGGCGTTGGAATACTACCGGAGGGCAGCAACCAGTTACCAATTGAACATCCGTTTATTTGAAGAAGTGAATGCTGTGGTAAATGAATCCAATAAATTTATAGTGACCAGCTCCAAACAGCTGTACCATGCCAGAAGGATCGTAATTGCCACAGGCTTTTACGATATGCCTTTCCTGTTAAATGTTCCCGGTGAAGATCTCGCAAAAGTTACCCATTATTATAAAGATCCCGCGCTCTATGCTTTTCAAAAAGTGTTGGTGGTGGGTGCAAACAATTCGGCGGTGGATGCGGCACTTGAAACCTGGCGAAAAGGGGCGGAGGTTACGATGTTAATAAAAGGGGACGGCATCGGGAGCCGCGTAAAATACTGGGTGAAGCCAGATATCGAGAACCGGATCAGGGAAGGATCGATCAGGGCATTTTTTAATTCAGAAGTGAAGGCCATTACGGACAACGAAGTGATCATTGGTACATCGGAAGGCGAAGTGTGCATCCCGAATGATTTTGTGATAGCCGCAACAGGGTACCAACCCAATCTTGAATTCCTGCAAAAATTAGGGGTGGAGTTGTGTGATGATGAAAATTGTACACCCGTATACGACACGGCCACGCATGAGACCAACATGCCAGGAATTTACCTTGCCGGCGTAATATGCGGCGGAATGGATACCCATAGTTTGTTTATCGAAAATTCAAGGGAACATGCTGTAAAAATTGTAAAAGATATCCGGCATAAATTGTCCTGATAAACTTTTAATGCGGGAAAATTCTTTGTACTTTGAAACAAAAACCTATGCCACAATCTAAAAGCAGGCATGCACACAAGCATGCTCACCAACCTTCTAAAACACCCCCCGTACGTACAAGGCCTAAAGATAACAACCGGGTCATTGTGATTGCCATCCTGTTTTTTGGTGCTTTGGGCCTCGCCATAGGTTATTTCATTGGCGGAACGGCAACTGTGCTAATAACCGCTACTATCCTGGGTGTCGCGGCTGGTTTTATTTTCGGGTATAGCATTAAAAAAAGTCTATCCGGTAAGTAGCGACTTTTAATTCTGAAGTGGGTACATGAATCCCCACAAGGCCCGGGGCGGGTTTCTGCAGGGGATGGTATTTCTCCCAGGGCGTGATAGGCATATCTTTTGCGAAGGTTCCTGCATGAAAACATTACAATTCCTTTGCGCAGCATTCTTTTTTGTTAGCTGTAATACAAAGTCAGACAGCAGTACGCTCGCGGGTGGGGACCATGCTAAAGTTATCGTTCGCACAGATACGGTGTATCTGGTGAGAAACACAGGTATTACTCCTGCGAATGCATACAGCGACCTTTTCCTGGATAGCCTGGCCGTTGAAGATTTTATACAGGCTAATAAATTAACGTCTGAAGATGCGAAGTACTTCAGAAGTTTTTATAACTACCGCAACGGGCAGTTTGCATGGTTTACCAGCCTGGGTTTTACAGAACAGGCGAAAGGATTCTGGAATTTGCAGGACCAGGTTGGCAGCGCGGCAGATAAAATGTTGCGAAGCAAAATGGATACACTGCTGAACATGGACACACTCTCAGTCAGTCGGTTTGATACCAGCCTTGCCCAGACAGAAATGGCCCTCACTAAAACTTATCTCAGGTTTTTTGCAGAGAACCGCAACAAAACGCTGTTTGCACAGATGAGTCCCGAAAAAACAATTCCCGTAAAAAAAGAAAATGCCCTGGTGCTTGCAGATTCCATACTCCGGCAAACAACGGATACAGCTTCTGCGAAATTGAACAGTCCTTACTATTCACTGAAAAAACACTTGGAAACCTACGTGGCGATAGCCAGGCAGGGCGGATGGAAGCCAATCAGCATGGGGAGCAAACAAATTAAGAAGGGAACCAACTCACCTGCTATCAGCAGTATCAAAAAACGATTACAGCAAACCGGTCAACTTGCGGGCACCGATACAAGCGCCATGTTCAATGATTCACTTGTAGTGGCGGTCACCAATTACCAGTTCCGGCATGGTCTGAAGCCGACTGGGCTCATCACAGATTCCTTTCTGCAGTCCTTGAATGTACCTGTTGAAACAAGGCTGCAACAAATGATAACAAACCTGAACAGGATGATGTGGATGCCGGCGAATACAGATCCGGATTACATTGCCGTAAACATCCCGGAGTATTTATTATCAGTGTATGAAAACCATACAAAGGTTTTTGACATGCCCGTAGCGGTGGGTAAGGAAGGTACGAATACCACCATGTTTTCTGGTAAACTGGACCAGGTTGTTTTCAGCCCTTACTGGAACATACCCGCAAGTATTGTGCAGCGGGAAATCTTACCCAACATGCGATCGAATCCGAATTACCTGAAATCAAAAAGGATGGAGATAGTAGGAAAAAATGATTCCCTGCCGGTGATCCGGCAACTGCCCGGAAAGGACAATTCATTAGGTAGGGTAAAATTTTTGTTTCCTAACAGGTTTGACATATATTTTCATGATACCTATGCAAAAGAGATATTTAATAGTAGCAAAAGGGCGGTCAGTCACGGTTGTATCCGCCTTGCAGATGCAGAAAAGCTTGCCGCTTATCTCCTCCGGAATAACAGTTCGTGGACATCCGAAAAAATAGTGGCGGCTATGAATTCCGGGAAAGAACAAACAGCCAGACCTGATCCGGCAATGCCCGTGGTTATTACTTACTATACAACGTGGGTAGATGAAACGGGGCAAATAAATTTCCGGGATGATGTTTACTCCAATGATAAAAAAATTGCCCAAATGATGTTTGATTCACCTTTCCAACAAACACAGGTGAATCAAAAAGATTCCGGTACAATAAAAAAATAATACCGCCCCTGGCAGGGACAGCATTTCCATGCCATCACCGGCAGTTGGCGTCTCGAGCTTAAATTGTTAGGAAGAAGGAGAAATAATTTTATAGGCAACCACACTCCCAATGGCTCAAGGTGCGTGATGGAGGGTAGTGGTTTTGCAGCAGCAAAAGCAGCATTGGCTGCACTACCATAGTTCATCGGTTTTTTTTGGGAGTAGATTTCTTGCATGATTTAAAATAATGGAACAGGCCGGGAGACTATCACCCGGCCTGTTTATCCATTAAAGTAGCCTGCTATTACTCCTTAGCCCGCATGTATTGGACGGGCCAGTTTATTTCATCGCCCAGTTCTTTGGCAGCATGTAAAGCAAAATACGGATCACGCAAAAGTTGACGGGCCATGAATACGAGGTCAGCTTGCCCGCTTTGCAGAATTTGTTCTGCTTCGGCAGCAGTGGTGATCATACCTACAGCCCCGGTGAGCATACCTGTTTGGTTTTTTATCTTTTCTGCAAAACCAACCTGGTATAATGGGCCCACAGGAATTTTTTGTTCTGGTGAGTTGCCGCCGCTGGAACAATCTACCAGGTCCACCGATACTTCTTTCAGGATTTTTACCAGGGCCACAGAATCTTCCGGTGTCCAGCCACCCGGCACCCAGTCTGTAGCAGATATGCGAACAAACAGGGGCATATCATTCCCTATCACTTTTCTTGTAACTGCTACCACTTCCAGCAACAAACGAATCCTGTATCCAAAGCTGCCACCATATTCATCTGTGCGATGATTACTTAGGGGAGATAAAAGTTCATTTAGAAGGTAACCATGTGCTGCATGGATTTCAATTACCTTAAACCCCGAATCCCTTGCTCTTTGTGCTGCTGCTTCGAAATCCTTTACGCATTGCCGTATGTCCTCCAGGCTCATTTCTGCAGGTAGAGGATCCGACGGAACATAAGGTAAAGGCGAAGGAGCCACAGTTTGCCAGGCACCTTCTTCAGCAGTTAATGCCTTGCTTCCCTGCCAGGGGCTTTGGTGGCTTGCCTTTCGACCTGCATGGGCCAATTGTATCCCAGGAACAGCACCTTGTAGCTCTATAAAAAGGGCAATGCGTTTTAAAAAATCTATGTGCTCATCCTTCCATATCCCGAGATCACCAGGCGATATCCTGCCTTCCGGTGAAACAGCCGTTGCCTCCGCTATCACCAAACCTGCGCCTCCTACGGCCCGGCTACCCAAATGCACGTGGTGCCAGTCATTGGCAAAGCCATCAGTGGCCGAGTACTGGCACATGGGTGATACTACGATCCTGTTTTTAAAATGAATATTTCGAATTGAAAGAGGTTGAAAAAGTGAAGACATGAAAGGGAGATTTAAATAAAAGCGATCAGTAAAAATAAGTTATTTCATGTGCACAGGAGCTAGCCGGGTCTTGGGTTTCTTTTCAAAACGCTCTGCTTTGTGAACCAGTTAATATATATGCTGTGGGAGGCCAAGTGAAAAACCGTGTATTGTTCCTCATTTACCGTTAAATCACGGTTATTTATTCATTTTATTTTTCGGAAGATTACCTGCACCGAGGTTCAGCAATACTCCTTACACCCTTTAAGAGTTAAAAACCCAATTATTCCTTTCGAACATTCACCTCTTACCATTCGGTAAGATATTTATTTTTCTCACACTCTGGCGCACGAGATGCCTTTACTCATCATTTATTAAGGGTCTCAAGCGGGGTTAACTGTTTAGGCTTTCGTTAATAATTTCCACTGTACCAGATGTCGATGCCGATTACCTGGGTTATGGTATCACACATAATAAAAAAATAAGCGCCGCAGATTATTTTATTGGTCATGATGGGAATGCACCAGGTTTCAAGTCTGGCATGATGTATCAGCCGGAAAGGAAAATGACCATTGCCATTGTTAGCAATTACCATGGTAGTAGTTTATATAGAGTGGCCAAGGCTTTGTATGCAGCTTTACCGCAGTTTTTGTGTGGAAACACTAACCGGAAAGAAGATAAAATAGTGCTTAGTTTTAATGGTACAAACATTTGCATTGCACGCTCTGCTGCATTAGTACAAATTAATAAAGGCGCCTACCTGGGTTCCCTGGAAAATCAATTAGTGGAAACCAATCGCAATAACGGGCTTGTGACAGCTGAACTGCTGTTAAAAGAAGATGCGGGCTTCT
Organism: Chitinophagaceae bacterium; assembly: GCA_043727215.1. Taxonomy (GTDB): domain Bacteria; phylum Bacteroidota; class Bacteroidia; order Chitinophagales; family Chitinophagaceae; genus Ferruginibacter. Next base: position 17,397 of record JAYSYY010000049.1, read on the forward strand.
CGGCTTATCCAAATCCATTCTCACAGCATATATCCATAAGCTTTAAGGCAGCAGAAACAGGAATGGTCAGCCTGCAGCTATTTGATCTCCATGGCAAAATGATAAAAAGAGTGTTTGAAGAGAATGCGCAGAAAGGTATGGTTAAACAATTTAAATTGACTTCGGAAGGAATGCCCGCAGGGACTTATATCTCCAGGCTTAAAACAAGTGCTGGAATGAGCCAGCGGAAGATAATATCGAATAAGTGAGTTTTATTTGAAATAAAGGGGTTGGTATGAATTTCTATTAACAAATTCTTCCCTGCAATTGAATGTAACAGGGAAGAATTTGTTTCAATGACAAAAGTTATACGACTTTGTTAGTCAGCGATACCTGGCATCTATTACCGAGCATGGCATGTAAGCCGGCCGGTTGTAAGTCTTGCCATTCTTCAATTGGTACTGCAGCCCGATTGTTGTAATGCAAATATATCCCTCCGCAGAGGGTATAGAGAGTGGAATTACTCTTGCAGGCAATGTGTGGTTGTCGTAAGGGATCACAAAGCTATAATGAATGCAGCCTAATTCTGCCGGTTGCCGGATATTGCAGGATGCCGCTGTTATATTGCAGACGATCCTGGTTGTTTGAGCAGGTGCGGTGATCGTGTCCCAAGGCACAAAAGAGGGAATATGCAATTGGAATAAATTTTCCCCCACTGGTTCTACCTTAAATCTCACTTTCCAACGATCATTGATACTGGTGTCTTCATTAAAATCAAATCCGTTGATGTAAGGAAGATTATGCCCAGGATGCAAAGCTGCCGGGTTTGCACCCGAGATCCATTTTTGTAATACTTCTGTAAAATGCTGTTGAACGCTTCGTTGATGAAGCATGCTCACGTGTGGGGCCAGTGCCTGGCGCAGTTGCCTGCTGAGGTTATGGCAAAAAATTGGGTTAGCCGTTTTGGTTTGGTTGGCATGAAATGCGGCTAAGCTTAATGGTTTGCGTTTGGAACAAGTTTTACGGGAGCGTTCATAAAAGATCATATTGGTAAATACGGCTTTTAGATAGCTGGATAGTTGGATGGACATCTGGCATGTTTTTACGAGGGTTCAAAATAAGCTGGGTATCTATTGGGCGCAGGCCATTGCTGACGGTCTGCTGCTAAAGAAAGCTTTGCTGGCGACATTTAGCTGCACATCTAACGCATCAATAAATTTTTTATTATAACTTTCCCGTGGTTTTTAAATTGGGTGATGTAAAGAGTATGCTGGTGTTTTACCTGCTGCAAATGCAGTCGTGGTATCACATCCAATGTTGTAGTGGGGCTTTTCTATAAAGGGTTCTTGTATGATGGCATAACCAATAACCGTTTAATGCTTACCGGGCGGGTTTTGTTGTAGTTAAGCAACACCGATACATATCTTTGTAATAAAACTGTTTTTATGTTATACAGGTCTTTCAAAGGCACAAATATTTCTGAAGTAGGCCTGGGTACCTGGCAACTGGGGAGTAGTGATTGGGGTAACGTGAATGAAGAGGACGCTTTCGCGATACTCCAGGCCTTTGCCGACAAGGGTGGGAATTTCATAGATACGGCCGATGTGTATGGGAATGGGCTGAGTGAACAGGTGATCGGAAAGTTCCTTGGTATTGCCCAAAAAGAAATGTACGTGGGCACGAAGTTAGGCCGAAGGTCCGACATGCCTTTTGGAATGCCCCAGAATTTTACGTACGACCTGATGCGCAGGCAGGTAGAGTCTTCCTTAGAAAATTTAGGCCTGCAGCAGCTTTTCCTGGAGCAGTTACATTGTATTCCCACGGAACAACTGAAAAAAGGGGACGTATTCGATCAGCTCCGGAAATTGTCCGATGAAGGGCTGATCAGGTATTGGGGTGTAAGCGTGGAAACTACGGAGGAAGCATTGATTTGTTTAGAACAAGCCGGCCTTTCGTCCCTGCAGATAATTTTTAATTTATTTCGTCAGCATGTTGCGGAAGAATTGTTCGCAAAAGCAAGAGAAAAAGATGTGGCGTTGATCATCCGGGTGCCCCTCGCGAGCGGCTTGCTCGCCGGGAAATTTAAAAAGAATTCCAGGTTTTCGGAGAAAGACCATCGCTATTATAATGCCGGAGGCAAAGTTTTTAATGCGGGAGAAACGTTTGCTGGTCTTGAATTTGCAACAGGCCTTGAACTGTCTGAAGAGATTGCTGCCCTTATGCCAGACACCCATACCGCCCAGTGGGCCATCCGCTGGATCCTTGATCACCCGGAAGTGTCGACCGTGATTCCGGGAGCTTCAAAACCTGCACAGGTAGAAACGAATATGGCAGCCTCCGGTTTTCCTCCGATCTCCAAACTAAGTCACCAGCAACTCAGGTTGTTGTATGATGAAAAAATAAGAAACGAAATAAAGGGCCATTATTGAGGTCCTGCCAATTACCCTGTCCGGGGGTGGGCCAGGCTAACCCATTGTGACGGACAAGATCTCCTTGAATTCTCCTGCTTCCTCGCCGCCGATAATTATCTTACCGGCAACTGAGATCCAGGCATGTGCCTTCATCTGCGCATTGGCTGTTTTTTGCACACCCAGGTGAAAACTATGAGGGATCTTTTTTTTAGCCAACATTTTATTTGCTGCCAGTGCTTTTACCAGGCAGGTAGACGACCAGGGGGTACGGACGGCGATGCCATTAATGACTATACCTATCGTTTCCACCATTTCTTTTTGCCGCTTGGAAAGGATGACGGGTAAAATGTTTCGCGCAATCGGGAGGTATTTTTCAGAACGCATCAGGCTTACCCGGAGCCGGGCAACAAACAACTGCAATAGGGCCTCAGGTACAAGTGACCATTCACCGGATGTCACCGGGTGATTCGAAAAAAATCGGTTGCTCAAAATATTATGCAGACTTTAAGATCAACTTGCGTTCACTCATGTCGGTGATAAAAGCTTCTACATCCTTCAGGCAGGTGGCCTCATCTATTTCATAATCTTCCATAAGCGACTGCACCAACTCAGTGACGGTCGCGGGTTTTGCAGACAGTAATTCCCAGATGTGACTGCCGATTGGATCCAGCCCAAAGTAGGCATCGGCTGCCATACTCATCAAAACAACTTCCTCATCTATTTTACTCGAAAGAACTTCTTTAGATATTTCCCATTTTGTCTCCATTCCTTAGCTTTTAGGTTCGTGGTTTTGTTTGTCAATCAACATCCCTTTCGCCAACAAGTCCACAACAATGTGATCGAGGCTCACCAAAACGTTATAACCCAGGTCAAACACCTCCACAGTGCTTCTGTGACCGTTAAAGCCACGAACGATAGGCAGCAGAACTGATGCTACCTCAAGTGAATCACCTCCTAATGACAACGTTGTGAAACCGTTTTCTTTTTTTTCAATAATAACGCCGGGGTGCAATAACAAATAATCCGGGAAGATTTTCTCAGAGAAGTTTTTTTGTTCTACGCGTAATCCGGCATCCAAGATTTCCCTGCTAATGCCGGTAATCAATTTAAATGTCGCGGGATCTATATCCTTAATGATGTTGTAGCAATTTAAATAAAATTCGTTTTCCCTTCCTTCCCACGCTCCCCAGAGTGTAGAATATTTATGGTTGTCCACAACTCCGTTCTCATCCTCCAGGTTAAAATCATCCGTACTTACCGCCCCGGTTTTGATTTCGCTGACAGGCCATCCCAGTTTGAACATTGCATACTGGGAGAGCTTCGTTTCCGCCATTTTTAAATACTTATTTAATTTTCTCCAGAACCGGGTACCAGCGTCTCCCCCGATAGAAGAACAAAAATAAGTCACACAAAGATTTTCACGGTATTTCCAAACGGTGCAGTGACCATTGTCATAATAAGTGCATCTCTGGGCCTCCATCAACTCATGGGGCCGTGACCAGAAATCCTGGCTGTTTACCACTTTTCTACGGTCCTGGTGAGGCCGTGGTGGAATGATACCGTAAGGTGTCACACCAGCCTTTGCATCGATCTGCCCGTGAATGCGATTTCTTCCGGTCGAAAAGGAAATATCTTCATCCGCCAGTACGCCACCCAGTAAATAATTTGGCATGTGAGGATGATATGCACAGCATTTGGTGCCTACATAAGGACTCCGCGCCGAACGGCATAAGGTGCAGTTTGCGCAGGTAGCAATCTTTTCTTCCGGAAACTCAAGATCCAGGAGCTCGGGGAAAATGGAATGATATATGGGAGGTATCTTCTCTAAAAGATGCATGAATATAAACCCTTTTATGAGTGAATAACATCACTGTCGTAGGGCTCCGCTTGATCTATCTTCACCCTGTAATATTCAAAAAAAGAAATATCAAAATGAAAGATGTTCGAGACGGATTACCAAGCCTTTAAGGATAATTTTCGCAGGGAATTGACAGTTAGGAAGTATACATAATTTGCCCCATACCACTATCTTTACCTAATGAGCCAGGCACATTCAGCGTTTGCTTAAATGATAAAGTAGAAGCTATAACCGGTGGATTCCATTTCTTCTTTGCTTTCTTATTCATGTTTGTTTATTTGCTTATTTTCCAATGTTTTATTACAATATAACCAGATAAAAATCTCTATCAGGGTCCAATTATGGTATGTAAAGCTATCCTCAATTTCTGACTCAGACAAATTTTTAAAAGTCGCTTTAAGGTTATCAAGGTCAACCATGTCGGAAATTTCGGCGCTGTGCCAACCCGTATTAAAAATTTCAACAATCTGTACTATCTCCTTTTGAATCAATTTAGTATACCCGGGCGAATAACTGCCTTTTGTTTTTCTGGTTCTTACCTTCTCAGGCAAAATTCCTGCCATAGCTTTTCGGATGAGCCCTCTTTTGATTCCTCCCGCATAAAAATGCTCCACAGGTATCTGTAGCAGCAATTCGATCAGCCGACGGTCACAAAGTGGGTAGGTCACTTCTAACTGGTGATGTGATGCGGCACAATCTTCCTCCTCATCAAAAAGATATACGTCCTTTGGCCAGACCTGGTTCACCATATTCTGTGTACCGCGGTTGGGAAAACGGAATGTGGTGTCTACTTTTTGCTGCAGGCTTTTTTTTTCAGCCGGTAAAAGACGCAGGGGGAGCAACCCAACATCCCTGGAAACAGTCTCCCGGTTTTTACGATTGTTCCATCCATCCTGGAACCATTTGGGGGTAAACTCAGTGAAAATGCTGTATTTTAAAAATGCTGCCAGTGGTTGGTTATCCTGTTTATTGTATTTTGAAGCCAGTTGCCAGAGCGCTTTTACCCGGCCAGAACCCAACATCATTGCAAATGGGTTTATGGAACTATTGGTGACAGTAAGGTCGCCCAGGTATCCAGATAGAACCCTTTTGACCGATTGTTCCTTGAACTTGTTGTAAAGGGCTTCATCCACATAATAAAAAGCATTCACGGTTGCATAATTTCTCCGGAATTTTTCTGAGAGGGTCTTTATGAAGGAATGATCGCCATGATGCACAAAAGTGGGCATAATATTTTTTTCCTGCTCAAGGACCGCCTGGATGTATTCGGTCTCATCAGGATACCCGGGATTGGAATATCCCGGTGTGTAAACAGATGAAGCCGATACCAGGTTTTTTCCTTCCGTTTGTAATTTTTTTGCAGCTAAACAGGTAATACTGCTGGAATCCAGGCCACCGCTCAAAGAAGCGCCTACCGTACCGATCACACGGGTATGGTCTGCGATTATTTTTTCCAGCAACAGCCTTACCGCTGCGGCGCTATCTTCTTCCGTTTTATAGTGCTTATTTCTTTTGTACCGGGGCTGCCAGTATATTTTGGTTTGCACTACACCGCTACTGAGTAAAAGGGTAGTGGCAGGTTGCACGCGTTTGATGTTGGTCCATCCACTATTTCCGGGGTCATCACAAATAGCGATGGCCCGGTTGCGGAAATACCGGTTGTCCATCCTGGTTTCCACAAAGGGCAATCGGATAATTGACCTTAGCTCCGTAGAAAAAACGAATCTACCATCTTGAAAATAATAGAACAGCGGTTTCACACCGACCTGGTCCCGCCCGCAAAAAAGTTGCTTCGTTATTTTATCCCAAATGGCAAATGTGAAATCACCAAAAATCTTTTTCACAAAATCCCTTCCCCATTTTTTGTATGCGTGAAGTAATAAAGTGGTATCGGTGATACTCGTAAATTGTGATGAATCAATTTCCAACTGCCCCATTAGTTCCTGGCGCTCATCTAACCGGGCATTGGCAATGATTACCAGGTTTCCCGCTTCGTACGGGCCATTATCATATACAGATTCCGGCGTCACCTGCAGCAGCATATGCCCTAATACGAGGGAAGGTTCCGCGTAAATTGTCTGTCCGTCCGGCCCACGATGTGCAAGGTTATCCTGCAGGGATGTTATCCACGATGGTTCCACAGGCCGGGCATTGGTATCCAGGATGCCAAAAATTGCACTCATATATTTTTGATGAACTCCTTCTTTCTTATTTGTTTGTTCAATAAAAACCGGTGGAGACTTTTTGGTACCATTCCAGGCAGCAGGTTTTTAATCTCATACCGTATCATTCTTAATCGTAAGGTCAATTTATTCCGGGTTCTTATCCGGAAATAAAAATCATCCAGCTTTGTTGCGAAATTTTCCGCTCTGTTTTTTTTGTGTGCCATCCTGCTCAACCGGTTACGAGCCAGCGAATCGATCTCCCTGCAGGTAACTTTATGCCGGATAATAGCTGGGATCGTGCAGGCACCCAATTTTGAACAGCAATTGATTGAAACGAAGAGCACTTTTTCCACATGGTATTTTTCAGCATTTTCAGTCACCCATTGCCAATCAATCCTATCTTCTTCCAGCAGGATCCGGGCTACATCCAGTAACTGCTTCAATTGCAAAAACTGGTCCTTTCCGCCGTGGTGCATAATAACCAGTAATAAATGGGCCGATGGGGTAAAAGCAGGGACTGTTATGTGTTGCATAACCAGGGTTGTAACCTGTGGCTGAAGTTCGGCAAGATGGATATCCATACCATAAACTGTCATACTCAATCGCCAGTGAAACTCAAAATGAAAAATTCTTTCTCCTCCAGCATACCGATCGAAATTGTATTCACATAGTTCCTGCAGAATATAGCTGTCCGTTAGTTCGTTAAGTGGTTCTTCGGCTACATATCCCCGTTGCTTCATCACGGGTTTTATTGTATCCAGGTCTGCAGCCGCTATAAAAAGATCGACATCCTCGGATTCGCGGTCTGCCGGATCATCATAAAAAGCGCTTGCCAGTGAAACTCCTTTAAAAAGTATTGCAGAAACCCCGGCGGCTTCCAGCATCTCTTTTACCTGGAAATATTCAGCCGTATTCTGAAGTTGATGTAACAAATTTTCACGAACGGCAGCACTGAGTTTTGCTAAAAACGGTTCAGGCACAAGTCCCGGGCTCAGCTGTTTTAGCAGCTTATAGAGCTGCGGTCGTAACGCATTCATTTCGGCCCTCAGGTACATTTCCTCCCAGTCAATCTCATTATTGGCCAGCAATTGCTCTACATCCTGTAACGCCTTTATTTTATCAACCTGTATGGAGTGGCAGAGTAACTTGAAATGAATTGATTTATAATACGGAGGCATGGTACAAAGATAAACCGCGAATCAAGATGGAATGCATTCAGCGAACAAGATAGTTTTGCAGGTGATTTTTCATTGCAGCAATGGAAATATTCGTTGGCCGCATCACCCTTGTCATCTTTACCCGGTTACTTAAAAGGGCAAGTTTTGGAAAAAATACACGATCATTTGCGGGCATTCCTTTCAGCATTTCCAGCCGGTATATCTGGCTACGCAATAAGGTAAGTTTTTCTGTACCTGCTACTGATTCAAACGCCGGGACCGACAATTCCGTGCTCACTTCCAGGAAAAAAATTTCATTTAACTCAACGGCTTCCGTGGAGTCGTTTCCCATTGGAACATAAAACTTATCCATATCCTCCTGGATCTTTGGCAACCCGGACTTTTCAATGTCGAGTTGGGCCAGGGCATCCTCCCAAAGTTTTACTCGGTTACCCAGGCTTAGCACAAAAGGTTTTCCTTCGTTGAATACGATCGGGGACACGTCATCTGTGATGAACCGGCTTCCTTCCATACAGAAGGCTGCGGTTAAAGATGATTTTCCTGCGCCTGATTCCCCACAGACCATCAGGTTTTTTCCGACATATCCGAAACAACTTCCGTGAAGTGCCAGGATCTGCCGCTGCTGCAAAACCGCGGCATACACGGTACTGTTCAGAAATAATTCTATGCTTGTTTGGCTGTAGCCCGGGTATGGCGATATTTCTATATGGGTACCTTCCCGGGCATAAAACCAGGCGACCTCTTCTACGTCCAGTGTAAACTCCTCCTGGTTTATCTCATTCCATTCATCCGAATAAAGTGGAACGGTTACTCGTCTTTTATCTTTTGTCACGGTTATTGTTACATCCGCCAGGGGAAATCTGAAATTCATATTTTTTTATTTTGCCGGAACAGGACAGTATGTTTTCCTGCCCTTACTGGGTCTGGATTCCAGCCAGGCATCCTCCTTTCAAATGCCCGTGTGATTGCTATAGTCCGCAAGATTACGATTTTTAGCAAAATTAATGCTACCAGGCCTGTACCTGGGAATGATTCTTTGGTGAGCCCACATTTTCTTCCGGAGGTTTGTTCCGGCAATCTTTATGGCAGGGCAGGACCTCACCCGGGGATGGAACAGTCCGGAGTATTTTTTACGTCCCTGCAATTCGTTGATGGGAACATGAAATAATACGGGTGCGTTACCTGTTTTCACCAGGAACCTTTTTCCGGATATCACCTCCAGGACAGGTCCGGTTTCTTATGCTGGCCGGCAACACAGGAAAATACTTGTGGTAATATAACCCGGTTGCCTGTGTTCAAAAAGAGACCGTACCCATGTTGTTTTCATCTCAACTTCCACTTAAAGTTATCGTGCTGAATCAGCCGGATAATTTTGCCGCTGGCATCTCTTTCAAAACGCAGTTCTTCTCCCAGCATATCTTCATCCTTTCTAATTCTCCTGAAGTTATCACCTCCCATGTGTTTAAACAATTGCATACTGGCTGCAGGATTGTCCGACGGAAGAGTAAACAAGGCAAGTTTTCCTTTCCACGGCATGGCCACGTATTCTCCGCCCCAGGTATAATTATCGTATGAGCCGGCGTATGGTTCCAGGTCCGCAGTGGTGGCAGCGGAATCAGATGGCTCTTTCACTTTACCCAGTAGTTCAAAGATAGAGGCAATGTATTTTTCCGGGTCGGTACCCTGTGCATTGATCATCATTGCCACGCCCAACTTGTTTTTTGGTGATAATCTTAAAGCGGTGCGGTACCCCGGACAGGAACCACCATGGCCCACAAAGTTGTTATTCCCTTCCTGCGAAACGATAAAACCCAATCCCCAGGTAACTTTGCCATCCGGGTTCATAAACTGCACCCGTTGCATTTCCTTGAGCGTAGAAGGCCGAAGTATCTCTTTATCATTGCCCTTGAGGAGGCGAAACTGCCATGCAGCAAATTTAGCCAGATCAATTACAGTAGAAGAATAGCCGGCTGCGGCAGTAATACCGTTTGCCTGGAAAAAAGGCATCCTCTTCCTGGTACCATCTCTGTACAAAGAACTGTAGCCCGTTGCCATTTTGGTGCGCCATAAATTTTTAGGGAGATACGGCAGCGTGCTGGTCAGTTTAAGCGGCTGGAGAATCTTGCCGGTCACATATTTTTCATAAGGAATTTTGGAGACAGCAGTCACCACTTCCCCCAGCAGGCTCATGCCCAGGTTAGAATACTGAAAATAAGTAGAGGAGGGATACAAGGTTTGCTGACCGCCCAGCTTTTGATTCATCTCTTTTAATGTCGGGAAATAATAATCGGGCGCGCTCCAGTAAGCATAGGCAGCTTCCCGTGGCAACCCGGAAGAATGGGTAAGCAGGGAACGGATACTGATGGGAACGGACTCATTATATTGTTGCCGTAGATTATAACCGGGAATCGCCGCAGCAATGGAGTCATCCAGCCTTAGCTTACCCTCTTCCCATAGCTGCATGATGGCGACAGAAGTGAAGAGTTTGGAAATAGAACAAATACTAAAGATCGTCTCAGGCTTCATAGGCACTTTTGTCTCCGTATCTGCATAACCATATCCCTTGCTAAAGATAATATCCTGGTCATTCACGATTGAAACTGACATGCCAGGAAGTAATTCAAAATCCCGCTGGGCATCCAGCCAAACGTCCACGATTCGCAGGGCTTCGTCATAATCATGGTTAATTTGCTGGCCCTGGCATGCAAGGCTGATCATTGTGAGTAAAGAGATAACAAGCTGCTTCATTAGTTTGGGTATGAGTGGATAATGAGGTTTAGGTCTAACAAAATAATCTTTTTTTATCATGCATGACACTTAATTCTATGTACGGAGGCAACTTAATTTTCCAGCCGGCGGGAGGTTTTTGGGGGAAATGCTGGCATATCTGTTGCAATGTATCGGAGGGGACGAACCTCCCGCTATCTTTTACGAATTTAAAATGACCAATTATGAAGATCATTCCCAACGATGAACTCATCAAAAAACTGGACATCTGCATCGCTGCCTGCAACTTCTGTGCTTCAGCGTGCCTTAAAGAAGAACATGTGGCAATGATGGCTACCTGTATCAGCAAAAACCTCGACTGCGCCGAAGTATGCCGCACTGCAGCGATATTGCTCGCGCGGGATTCGCCGCATGGCAAACATTTATTGAAAGAGTGTGTGGAGTTATGTGAGGCCTGTGCCGCGGAATGCAGCCGGCATGACCATGATCATTGCCAGGCATGTGCCAAAGCCTGCAGCGAATGTGCTTCCGCCTGCAGAGCCGCTGCCTGATGAAAATAGAAACAGGAAGTTGCAGTATAAATGACAACTTCCTGTTTAATGATAATTTCTAGCGTACCAATAGGGCCATTAAACCCGGTATAACCTACCGGATGTTTTCTGACTCATCGTCTTCGCCGGCATCCTGGTCCGGGAGGTCATCCGTCCAGTCTTCTTCCGGAAGGTTGTTCTCGTCTGCTGCTAATTCATCTTCGGCTGCCACGTAAGCAGCCGCTTCGTCTTCATCATCCCCCTCTATCAGTTCCAGTTCTTCTGCTGATATCTCCTCCTCCTCATAGCTTTCATCATCTATATCCATCGGGTCTTCCCCTTCGGCGGGAGCTGCAAACTCCATCGTGTCATGCTTCAGGTCTGGTTTAACTTCCGGGTATTTTTCGTTTTCTTTTTTCATAATTCGTTTAAAGAGTTATAGAGGTAAAACTGTGCCAATATGCTCCCTTCACTAAAGCCAAATTGAAAGGCAAAACGCTTTACCGGATGAGAACGGCGCTGCCCTTAGCGTTATATTTCCGATTGTCCACGCCCGTACCTTCCAGCATCCACACAATTGTTTGTGTTTGAAGCGGCATCCCTTTGAATTGGCCATCCCAGCCCGTCTGCACGGTACTTGTCTGGTAAATAAGTTCGCCCCAGCGGTTGAATATTTTAAAATAGGCCAATGATTTAATGCCGATCATGAAAGGCCGCAACAGGTCATTTAAACCGTCAGCGTTGGGTGTGAAACTATTTGGAACATAGATAACAATGCTCTTATTAATTTTCACAAGTTGTGTATCTACTGTCACACAACCGGAAGGAGTGGTCAACCTGATGGTATATTCTCTTTCCGAAGCTGCCAGAAATTCCGGGTTATAACGGGAGGGTTCATTAAGATACAATGTGGGAGACCAAAGTACCTTGTACCCGATCGGCCTGGCCTGCAGCATTAGGGGGAGATTGGCTACCGCATATTGCAATGGGTACCTTATGGCGGCATCCGGCCTATCCACGGTGATGAAACGCTGGAAGCTCTGGGGAGTGAGCGGGCACTTTTCTGACGTGGCCGTGAGTTTAATCCGGTAGGTGCCAGGATTGCTGAATACCACCGCGGGCGGATCACGCAGAACGGACGACTGCAGGTTACCGAGGTCCCACAGATAAAAAACCTGTGTGCCTGCAGGTTCGATTGTTTTGTTCAACAGCGGCATCGGCAGATCTACACAGACCGGGGCCGCCTCAAACCTGGCCGGCACGGTAGGGTACACATTGATCCAAAGACTGGCCGTATCTGCACAGATGTTGTCGCTGCTAACGATCATTTTTACTTCATAATTCCCGGGCTGGCTGTAGGTGTGCATGATATCGCGGGTATTGCGGTTATCACCTTCACCCGTAAGCCATTGGTAGTACATGGCTCCAACACTGTTTGTGCTGCTGTTGGTAAAAATAAAGTTGTTCCCTGAAAGACACTGGTTCGTTATGTTCACACGGATACCAGCTCCCGGAATGGAGGCAATCTTCACCTGGTAAGTCGTCGTGGAAAGCCTGCAACCCGCGTCATTAAAAACAACTGCGTGGTAACTGCCTGTCTCTGTAACCTGGTACCTGGTTTGATTGGCTCCTGTGACAGCTACGTTGTTTTTATACCATTGTATACTGTCTGCGGGGGCTAAGGACAGCACGGTGCTGTCCCCACTTCCAATGCACCACGTTAAACTTCCAGTGAGCAATACGGTATTGTCAAGGTTGGCAGCTTTTACCTTCATGGTATCAGTGCTAAAACAACCACCACCGTTGTGGCGCACAGCCAGCACATACTTCGTATCGAATAAAGGATTTGCCAAAGGATTTGAAATGTTGGGGTTGTTTAAGCCGGTCGCCGGGCTCCAGCTATAGGTCCACCCTGCTTTGGGCGGGGTGCCCAGTTGTACCCGTTCATCATTACAGGAAACCTTGTCCGGCCCTGCGTTGGCCATGTAGGTGAGGGTATTGGTGAGGTCGGTGTACAAAGTGTCCAGGCAGCCGTAACCGTTGTAGGGAGTTAATACGACTGCCACGGTACTTCCCGTGGCTGGGGGCGGGGTAAGACTAAGGGTCTGGCTGTTACCAAGTAACTGGCTGAAGTTGCGGTCGTACCATTTGTAGTCCTGATAGCCGTACGGAGCCGTCACAAAAACGGATGTGTCATCGGGACAAAATTCAGCACCGGTGAACCTGTCGCTGCATTCGGAATTTACATCCACATAAGCATACCCGAAATGCCGGCGAAAAGTGCAGTCAGCCGTTTTAAAAAACAGCCGGATATTTTTTCCTGCCAGGCCATCCAGGTTTATAGAAACGGCTGTCCACCTTTTAAACCATACAGGCGTGTTGCCTGCGGGGTTAGGCGATAGTTCAAACCCGGGCAGTATCGTTCCGTTAGCAAAAAAGGTAAAAGAGGAGCAGTCAATGATCTTTCGGTCGGAGAGGTTCAGGATCTCAATTTCCAGCCTCGGTTGTTCGGAGGGCAGGTGGCCCGGATCCTGGAACACAACGGCATAATGGTAAATAAGGTTGTAAATATTTGCCCCTGCAGGGATCGTAAAATCGTAAGCAACTCCTTCCGCTTCGGTACCCGGAAGGTTATTGCCCAGTCGGATCGAATGGCCGCTACCGTTTGGGCAATTAACCGGGAAATCTCCATACTCGTCCATCCCGCTGCCCGGGTTAGCAGCATTCATGGTATGCTGGTTGTAAGCCGGGCCGCCACTGTAATTGAAAGTAATAACATTCTGACCATTCTGGCTGGAAGTAGTGCCTGCGTAACAAGTCCAGCCCGTAAAATCACCGGTCTCAAAATCAATGTTAGGAGGGCAGTTCTGTGCTTTGGCAGAAAAGTGCCCGGCACATAAAAGTGTTCCCGATGCCATAAGAACGAATATGGTTCTGAATGCCTGCATAGTGTTAAGCAATTTTGCAGTCTTTTTACTGGAAAATTTTAAGCGGGGTATTAAAGTTAAAATAAAAACGGGAACAACAAATGCAGTTTTTATACGGAGAATAAAGCCAAACTGTTGCCCGGGCGGGGATTGTTTTTTAATTTAACGGGAGGGGACGTGGGCGTCCATATAAATGTGCATCGGGCATCACAGCCTGTGTAAAACACCGCGATGCACGTTTGTTATTTTTAAAAATAAAATGAAAAAAGTGGATCCTGCAACTTTCCTCGAACTTTCATCAGCATCCCGGACACTACCGTTTAAAAGGTCAACTCTTAATTCTTAACTCTTAACTCTTAACTCTTAACTCTCAATTCCCAACTCAAATCGTCGCCACCAACGCCGCAGTTGCGGCAGCCTGCGTGGCACCTGCGGCTGTAGATTCGTTTCCCGCATTCGCAAGACTTACAAAACCAAAACCCCATCCTTTCAATTCATTTTTCCAAAGCAGCGAGCCATCTTTTGTGCGCAGGCATACTAACACGCCGCTGGCGCCAAGAAAAATTTTGTCCCCTTCCACGCTGATCTGTCCGAAACTCATTGTCAGCTTCCGGCTCAGGTAGTCTTTCAATTTGACTTCCCACACAATATTTCCATCTTTTTTACTGATCGCCGCCACTCTTCCGTTGGAAAGAATGAATAAATTGTTTTGTTTCATGTTGCTGATTTGTTATAAAATTAGCGATAGTATTCGGGGAAAATAATACAGCAAAAAATAAACTCATTTCCTTCCTGGCCGATCTCACCCGCCACCCGCCACCCGCAACCCATAACACCGAACCCGCAACCTGTAACCACTCACAACTTACCACTCACCACTTACTTCTTCACCGTTTTCATTTGTATCACATCCACCAAAAAAGCAAAGGCCATCGAGAAATAAATGTATCCTTTAGGAATTTTAAACTGGAAGCCTTCTGCCAGCAGTGAGACCCCGATCATCATTAAAAAACAAAGGGCGAGGATTTTAAAGGAGGGATGTTTATGAATAAAATCACTAATCGATTTAGAGGCGATCAGCATAATGATCACCGTTACGATCACGGCCGTATACATCACCCAAAGTTCGTTCACCATACCGACGGCTGTAATGATAGAGTCAATGGAAAATACAAGATCAAGGACTATTACTTCGCCTAATAATCTCCCGAAGCTTGCCTTTGCAGGCACATGAGGGGTGTCGTCTGCAGCGATCTCAGATTTGTGATAAATTTCCCGGGTACTCTTGTAAAGCAGGAACAGGCCGCCCCCAATCAGGATCAGCGATTTGCCGGAAAAACCAGTGCCGAAAACTGTGAATAGGGTCTGGTCCAGTTTTAAGATCCATGAAAGCAAGGCCAGCAGGGCGAGCCGCATGATCATCGCCAAACCTATCCCCCAGTAGCGAAGTTTGTTGCGTTGCTCCTCCGGCAACTTATCGGAGAGGATGGAAATAAAGATAATGTTATCGATACCCAGGATTACTTCCAGGGCGATAAGGGAAACCAGGGCAATGATCGTTTCAGACATAGTTGTTGATTTATTATAAGAATTTCAGGTACACGAAAATAAACGGAATAAGAATAGGTAATACGAAATGAGAAGAAGAAATACAGAAGGTGGGCTTTTTTTTAGATTAACATTGTCACGCATAACTTGCCTTTGTTAATAAAGGGAACAGCCAATACTCCACCCCGGTTTTGGTGCACAGCACCTGTGCTTATTGCTCCCGGTGAACAAAATTTTCAACAGTCAAAATTGTTGCGTCATTTCAATACGGCAATTAACAGCCCAAAACAGGTTATTGGATAATTCATTATATCGTGCGCAGTATTGAGTCAATGCCCTTCCTATTATGTATAAGACCTGTAACAATTTTCCATGTGTCATGCCATTCAGACGGCTATTGTTGCTATTGTTGTGTAGTTGTTATTCGGAATCACTTCTGGTGAAAATTGGTGTGAAGCCACAGTGACCACTGTTCCGTTTCTAGTGTACCTGATTGCTGCAATCACTTCAGGTTGAATGTTGTTTGTGACTGCTAACCAAGTTGGGGCCCTCAGTTTGTTTTGTTGCAGGGCCCTTTATTCCAGATTGCAAATATGCTGCGTATCACCCTTTTTATAGGAAAAAAAGCCACTCATATCATGGGAAAATTATAAGAGCAGATAGTTGGTATGTTTATCCCTGTTTATAACCGCTTAGGGTGTTATCCTGGGCGAAATCCTTCCGCCTTTATCACATAAATAGGTGATCACAGGCCCCCGGTAATAGTTAAATAAAAATTGCGGTTTTTACCTCGAGTGGGTACAGGTGAATATATAAATCCACCTGTTTTTTGTGAATACGAAAGACAGCAATGACTCATTATCTTTAGTTTATTGCTAAAGGAAGCTCCACGGCAAAAATCATCCCGCAACATATTCACCCCAGGAATTATGAATCCATTGTATGTAGCCTACTTGTTTTCTTTTGTTGTTTCGCCGGTTTTTCTCCGCTTTATACCCAAACAATTTATTATCCCGATTCGGTTTGGGAAACCAGGACCCCTGCAGAATTAAAAATGGAAGCACACCTGGTGTACAGCGCGGTAAGTTTTGCCATTCGCGATGAAACCAAAACAGAATACGACCTGCAGGTGGCCAATATGAAAGCCTACGCCGGGGAACCCAACTACCGGATGGGGTCCGATGAAGGAACGAGGTATACCTGCAGGTTTAATCATTAAAAATGGCTATATCGTTGCGGAATGGGAATATCAAAAGAGTAGACATGACTTTCAGCGTAGCAAAAGGTTATTTATCTTCTGTTGCCGGCCTTGCAGTTGACAGCCGGCTTATCACAAATGTAGATGATCAGGTGAATCAATATGTGTGGGATGAACACTTTGCAGGAACACATAATGCCAGAATAACCTGGAGGCACTTGCTCACCCAATCCTCCGACTGGTAAGGCTGTCTTTTTGATATTTGTGACTGGGCAAACCGCCCGCAAAAAGAAGGTAGCATAGATGACTGGAGAAACAGGAAACTGCTGGAGCCGGGAAGCAATTTTGAATACAACGATGTACGTGTTAACCTGCTTGCGTAAAGCCTGCTCCAGGTTTGGAGAAAACCCTTGCCCGTTGTGTTTAAGGAAAAGATTATGGACCCCATCGGTGCATCTACGACCTGGCGTTGGCATGGTTATTATAATTCTTTTGTGAACATGGACGGAGTTATGGCGCAGTCTGTAAGCGGGGGAGGCCATTTTTTCGGAGGGCTATTATTAATACGCTTGATCATGCAAGGGTTGGATTATTATTTGCAAAAAATGAACGGTGGAAAAACCAGCAGTTGGTTTCCCTCTCCTGGGTGAATGCTGTGCATCAGCCATCGGCAGCCAATAAATCTTATGGCTTGAGGTGGTGGACCAATGAAGATGATCATCTGAAAGGACTATCCAAAAATATTTATACCGCGGATGGATTTGGCGGCAATTTTATAGTGGTTGACAGTGTGCATGACCTGGTGATCGTCACCAGGTGGCTTGAGCCAAATAAGCTGGGTGAACTCGTGCAACTTGTTGTAAGGTCAGTAGAGAATAAATAGCTGTGCGGAACTTTTACACGAATTTCGTGCATAGTTGCAGGGTGGTTTTCATTGACGCAGCAGGCAATATAATCCTGCCCCTGGGATAGGCTGTTGACATAGGCCTCCTGAGGTAAGGTCTGCCCTCGAAATGCATCAAACCGGGGAGGATATTCAAACACTGGCCAACAGAAAGGCTGTAATGGCGCAGTTGTAATAAAAAATAGTTGTGATCACAAACACATTATTATCTCTTCATCTACTGAACCGATGGAGATGATTTCTCAGCAGGTTGGTCATGTCTTTTAGAAACAATTTTAATTGCTTCATCTTCCTGTACATCCTCTATATACATCAGGTAGACGACTTCGTCTTCCGGCCTCAATTTTTTCGATCTTTTCACCTTCCCGATCACATCGGCTAATTTTGGAAGTGGCTTGTTCATATAAATTCATTTGATACCATAAAGTTCCAACGAATAACCCTATATTCCAACTGGAGGGGTATGATTTTGGTCACCTGTTGAAAGATGAAATGATGTTGCACCAGGTAAACACAGATGTGCATTCCCCCATCTGTGCCAAACTCATTCCAGGATGAGGTTTCCTTGTACCAGCAACTTTTTTCCCGGGTTAATAATAATGGATGAAAAGGCAGGGATGCAAAAGGGGATATCAAGTAAACAATTGCCGGTTGGCATCGGATCTATAATGACCTGGCTGTTTGTTTCAAGGCTGGCGGGAGGTTTTTTACCATCAGTCCAGTTGGAGTCCTGGCTCCAATAACCATTGCCGGAAAAAATATACGTAAGCTTCAGGTCGGAAACGAAATCCCGGATATCAAAGCCGCGTAATTTTTGGCTGACGGTAAAGGGGAAACCTCCAATGCTATATGCGAACTTTTCGTTGCTGATGTAACCATAGTACCCATTTTTAAAACAAATACCCTCTGCCTGGCCCATAACCAGCAGATTTGGAAGATCGATCCTTCGTTTATTACCGTTAAAGTACTTCCCAGCGCTGTAGCCGGAGAGCAGGTGCATGAAGTGATTGGCAGTTCCGGTGTTCTGGTAGCCGAGAAGCGTTACCACATTATTGCCAATGGCTTTATCAGCCGAAGTCACAAGGTAATTGCAGTTGAGGGTCTCCAGCGGGGTAGCAATGTAGTTACCTGGCAGCACGCCTGGTATCACGTAATGCGTGCTTGTTAAGGCGATCCAGTTTTTTGTGAAGAGGTGGATTTTGCCATTGTCAACGATCATAGCTTCGCAATCATATTTCGTATTGTTAGCGCCACCTGGCACGGGTGGCTGTGGCTGGTCACTGTAAATAAAATGGATGATACCTACCTGGTCTGCAGGGATGATTACCAGCGGGTGGCTGGCATGATCGGGAATAATGCTCAGGGGAAATTTATATATTTTCAGATCTGTGCGGGCTCCATTTACATTGTTGCCCACATCAGCGATATAAAAATAAAAACCATCAAAACCAATATCTTCCCAATCGGTGTTCGTTGCTCCCTGCAGGTACACTCTTTGCAATATGGCATTACTGGACGTGTCTATCTTGTAAATGGCCGGGGTTCCACCGCCATCATTCAGGCTCCACAATGCATTGCGTGCCCATTGCAGCCCGCTTGTTTCAGCAAGTGTATCACTTAAAGGGTCCACTTTCAATGCAGGGTTGTATGGGCTGATAACATAAGTGCAGCTACCATCATTCATCGTAGCCAGCGGATTAAAATTATTTGCCATCGGATCGGTGCAGCCTGGTACCTGGCTATAAATTTCCCCACCCCCAAACATCCCTGCTAGTAAAAGGATGAAAACGCTTTTTACAGCAAATAATATGTTCGGCTTTTTTTTCATTGGTAAGGTGGAGGATTGATGAATAATGAGCGCGTGTTTTCCGCGGAGTTTTTCAACGGTTTATCTCCTGCGCCAGGTACGGGATCCGAAACGCGGTTGCCCAAGAGAAAGTTACCCGCTCTCATCGGTTGCCAATTGCCTCAATTGAATGTTCCAGCAAAATTGCCTCCTTCGATTTTATCTTCTTATGAAGTTTATAGGCCATTCTTAATAAAAGTAGACCAAAGATCAGTAAGAGGTGTGCTCCCAAAAAATAGCCGATCCCATATGGGGACAAAACGGGAGTTGATCGGTATTCAGCAAGTTCAATGATGTCCATTAAAAGATTCAGTAAAATCAAAAAGAAACCAAGTCCGATGTAAATATTTCTGCGGGTTTTCAAGTTTGGTAGATTTGAGTAGTTACATTCTTTAGTAAATATATTCAAAACTTCCTTGGCCCCACTGCAGTTTTGATGAATTCGTTTTTTGCCCTCCGGGTGCCGGTTCAAACCCGTACAGCATATTTTAGCGCAGTTTACCAGCAAACCGCGTCCGCGCCGCCCAACTCACTACTCAGAACTCACAACTCACCAACACACCACACAAACTCCCCCTTGTTCCCGCCCTGCAAAGTGGCTATCTTTAAACTATTCTACGATCTCAGTACACTGCAAATCTTACATACGATGAAAAAGTTTTTGCTCATGCTACTCATAACGGCTAATTGCCACGCCCAGCCTGGCTACCCCGTGGCTGGAAGTATAGAACGTTTCGATAGTGCCATCAACGAGATACTTTCGCCGTTTGCAAAAGCAGAGATCATTGCCACCGGGTTCGACTGGAGCGAGGGCCCATTGTGGCTTGAAAAATACAAGACGTTGTTATTCTCTGATGTGCCGAAGAATACCATTTACCAATGGACAGAAAAAAATGGAACGCAAGTTTACCTGACCCCTTCCGGGTATACAGACAGTGCCAGGCGAGGTGGAGAAATAGGTAGCAACGGACTTTTGCTGGACAAGCATAATAAACTTATACTGTGCCAGCACGGCGATCGGCGCATGGCGCGGATGGTGGCCCCGCTTGATAAACCGAAAGCAAGTTTTGTAACAGTTGCAGGGGAATGGGAGGGGAGATTGTTCAATAGCCCGAATGATGCAGTATACAACGCGAAGGGAGAACTGTTTTTTACGGACCCGCCCTATGGCCTTGAGAAGGGAATGAAAGATGTAAAAAAAGAAATTCCTTTCCAGGGGGTTTACAAAGTAAAAAAATCAGGTGAGGTTGTCCTCGTCACCGACAGTTTGACCCGACCGAACGGCATAGCATTTTTGCCTGGTGAACAATCCTTTATTGTTGCCAACTCCGACGGTAAAAAACCAAACTGGTATATTTTTGATATCGGAGCAAACGGTGAAACAACAAACGGACGTATCTTCTACAGTGGCGCAGGTTATGACCGCTCCCTGAAGGGTGGGATGGACGGTTTGAAGATCGACAGGAAGGGAAATATATTTGCTACCGGGCCGGGTGGTATCTGGATTTTCAACAACGAGGGAAAATTGCTCGGCAAACTGCGGCTGGAAGCGGCCGCTTCTAATTGCGCGCTGTCTGCAGATGAAAAAACCCTGTATATCACGAATGATATGTATGTACTCCGGTTTACAATGAGGTGATAAATTATGAGCCGGGGTACCTTAGAAACAAATTGATCGTTGCCAAGCCCGATGGATAACAACCAGGTTGGTATGACATTGCGCCAATGCAAACAATGAAGTGGGCCGTTGGTCTTTTCGGCTTAATGAATTTAGAGTATGCCAATGAGATCCATCTGGCCAATAATATCCCCAAATAGTAATCCCTGGTATAAGTGCAAGCCGGACCGAGAGCTTTCGGACCGACCTGGCAACTTATTTGCGAGAGGATTGCTGGGTTATTTAACTTCTATACTATAGAAATATCAATGTTTTTTTACCTGCTGTATTTCTTCTATACCGTCTTCAGTGTATTTAAGGGTAGTAAAACCGTAGCTGTTTTCCAGGACCGCCTGGTACACTATAGCGCCATGCGCTTTTATTTCAATGGCATTGAACAGGCTGTAAGCAGCGTATTCTTTTTTTATTGTTCTACTGAACGCTGTGGGTAAGTGCTCCATAGCACATACAGTAATAATATAGTTCATTTTGCCTTTTGGCGTAAAACTGCCATTGGCTTTTCTCCCGTCGTTCAAAAATGAAACCCAGTAGTTGTCGGCACTCGCGCTCCACTGCCGGTTTGAAGCATTTGGAAACAAAGCTAAAAACCTGGCTTCTGTTTTGGGATTGGCAGCAATTCCAGCATTGCCTTCACTATCGGCTTCAACTGCAGCGGTATTCTGTGCATAAGCTGCCTCTGTAGAAGCACCCGTATAGGACTGCTGTGCAAATGTATTAGTGGATAATGCTACCGTTAACAGGATGGTTGCTGCTAAAATTTTGGGTGAATGTGTCATGTCATTTGTGTTTGGTAATTAAAAAAGGTAAAAGCTTTTAGATGACATAAAAATACCATCCAAGTAGGCCTTAAGGCTGTCAAGATTGGTTCAAAAACCATCAATTTTGCGTCAAATTTGCCTTGAAACGTAGTCTGATGGCGTAATGCCGTACTGTTCTTTAAAACACTGACTAAAATAGGAGGGGCTGCTAAAACCTACCTGGTACGCTGCCGAAGAAATATCCAGGCCTGCTGAGATAAGGCTGGAGGCTTTTTGCAAACGGTACTGCCTTATCAGGTCGTTTGTAGAAATATCGAGAAGGGATTTTAATTTTCGGTTCAATGTACTGCGGCTCATCGCCATGGTTTTACAGAGGAGGTCAACCCCCAGGGCAGCGTCGTCCAGCTTAGCATCCATCTCCTGGTAAAGCTGCAAGAGGAATGGATCCGTAATAGCAGGTAGTTGATCGGGGAGAGCTGTGCTGATAAACTGTGCCTGCAACCAGGCCCTTAGTTTTTGCTGCAGCTGCAGGAGGTTTGCAGTACGTAATTCCAATTCCTGCAGGTTAAAGGGTTTGGTAATGTAATCATCTGCACAGTTTTCCAATCCCTTCATCCGGGCCTCATGGGAAGCTTTGGATGTGAGTAGAATAAAGCCAATATGCGCAGTGCGGTTATCTGCTTTGCAAATGCGGCAAAGTTCGAAACCATCCTGTCCCGGCATCATTACATCGCTGATAACGACATCTGGCAATTCCTCTAAAATCATTTCCCAGGCTTTTAGGCCGTCTGCGGCTTCTATCACACGATAATGGTTGCGCATGGTCTCCGCCAAAAACCACCGCAGTTCATCATTATCTTCTGCTACCAGAAGCAAAGGCAGGTCCTGGTTATCACCGGTGCCAATTTGCTTTTCTATAACAACGGTATCGGTAACCCGAATAATTTCTGCAGCATGCAGTTTTTTCATGGGTACCGAAACTAAAAAATTTGTGTGCCCGCCTGGCTTACTATCCAGTTTTATTTTGCCCTCCATCAATTCTGTTAGTTCTTTCACCAGCGAAAGGCCAATGCCTGTGCCCCCGTAACTGCTGAATGGGGAATCGCCAACCTGGTAAAAACGGGTAAATATTTTTTCCTGCTGATCTGCAGGAATTCCGGGGCCGCTATCCTTGACCTCCAGGGTAATAATATCATCAACTGAAGATGAAATTGAAACAGTAACCATTCCGTTTGCCGGCGTAAATTTTAAGGCATTACTAAGCAGGTTGGTCATTATTTTTCCCCATTTTTCTTCATCAAACAAATAAAAACCTGTAACGCCTTGTGCAGAAAACCGGAGATCAATATTTTTTTCTTTGGCAGCCGCTTCAAATGATTGCACACAATCAGCGGTAAACAAATCCAGTTCACCCGTAGATAATTTTAGTTTAAGTTGCCCGTCGTTTAGTTTGGAGAAATCGAGAAACTCGTTAATCAATTTTAGTAATTGCTTTGAGTTTCGTTGTGCGGTTTTTACGGCACTGATGGCCGGAGCTGAAAGAGAAGGATCTTGTTCCAGTTTTTCCAAAGGCGTTATGATGAGCGTTAATGGAGTACGAAACTCATGTGTAATATTGCTGAAGAAGCGATCCTTTAGTTCGTCCACTTCTTTTAAACGCCGGGCCTCTCTTTTTTCAAACGCAAGATTCTGCGCTGTTTTTAACTGCCCTTCCCTTAAAATAAAATACCATCGTATTAAACCAATTGCAATGCATCCATAAATAAGGCGAGCCCACCAGGTGGCCCAAAATGGTGGATGAATAACTACCTTAATCTCTTTGATTGTGTCGCTCCATAACCCATTGTTATCTGTAGCATTTATGCGAAGCGTATAGCTGCCGGGCCTGAGCGCTGGATAGGAAGCAATATTTGACGTACCATTTTCTACCCAGCCCTCATCGGTACCTTTTAATTGATAGCGGTATTTTGTTTTTTGCGGCTGATTAAATACGAGGGCAGCAAATTCGAAACGCAGGTAATTTTTATTATAAGGCAACTCAACAAATGATAATGAACCGAGGGGTTCTTTTATAATGCTGGTAGCTATACTGTTATCCTGTGCCTGGTTGTTAATCTGCAGCCCTGTAAGTACCACCGGCACATTTCCTTTTTTATTATCGAATTCAAAATCGGCAGGGTTGAAAATAGTGAACCCATCTAAACCACCAAATGCCAGGCGACCATCAGCGAAAGCAAATTTATGTGCCCGGTTAAATTCATTGCCTGGCAAACCATCTGTTTTTTCAAATGCAGTAATCTGCCCTGTTGCAGCATCAAATCTAAAAATACCTTTGTTGGTACTGCACCATAATTTTCCGGCTTTATCGGGCAAAATGCAATAGACAGTGTTGTTTGGCAATCCGTCCTCTATTGTATAAATGCGCTGCAATCCTTTTTGTACATCCCACAATATTAACCCACCGCCACGGGATCCAATCCAAAACTTGTTCTTATCTAACGGATCGGGACAAATTTCTGTAAGTGTTTCGGGCATTATGCCATTCGGTAGTGCCCCCGCAAATTTGGTGATCCTTTTTGCACCCTGGTATTGTAACAACCCATGGTTACTGGTAGGTAGCCAGATATACCCCCCGATAAACCTGGCATCTGTTACCTCTATCGAATGCATACTTTCTTTACCGAGCAAGAATTTTTCGGGCACCGCCGATGCTGTAGTCCAGGAATACCACGCAGTTGCATTTTGGTCGAGCGCCCAGATGGCGTCGTCCGGCATGGTGAGTATAGCTGTATAATATATATTTGTTGGAAAATGAGGAAACGAACGAAGGCCCTGATCTTGCAACTGGTAAATTTTATCTTCACCAATCCAATAAGAAGTGAAAAATATATTTCCCTTTGTATCCCTCGCATACCGGAAAGAAAACGAACCTTCGGTTTGTATCTGCGGCTTTGATATAACGCCTCGCTTTACCCCAGCTTGCTCCAGAATGTCAGATATAAAACCGGCCCGGTAGCTATACGATTGGAATGGCGATGACTGAAGGTCAATCTTCAATAAACCTTGGGCGTTTACACTCACCCACAACACATCCGACCGATCAATAAAAAAGGCACTGATGCGTGCTGCTGGATTGTTGGTATTTTCCCAAAGCAACTTCGGTTCTCCACTTTCAGAAAGCCTGAAAATTCTTCCGGTATTTTCAAAATACGCCCGGCCCCTGGAATCTACCTGCAAGTCGCTACTACCTGGATCTGCTTTAGATATGGTTGATACAGGCGGCCTGATAATAGTACTGGTTTTTTTATCAACGTCAAGCAAAATGATTTGATCTTTATCGGCAAATGCCAATCGATTAGCCGACAAATAAACAATTGAATACTTTGCGTAAAAAGGAGTTGCAATTTCATAAGCTGTTGCTTTTTTTACATTCGTTGCAAAAGCCATCCATTCAAATTTACTGCGGCTGGTATCACTTACCTGTACGCCATTTTCGCTAACGAGGTAAAGCTTTCCTTCGGGTGATTCAACGACGGCGCTGATGGTATCTTGTTGTAACATTCCATTGGCCTTGTTTGCATAATGAACTTTGCCGGTTTTGCTGTTGAGCCAACCTATGCCTTTATAGTTGGCCATCATGAAGAACCAGTTGGCGGTATTAAGACCCACACGGAACGTTTGCCAATGTGCATTGGGAATTTTGCTTAACTGCTCCCGGGTTATATTTCGGCTTGCTTTAAAGCTGCGCAGGTTAAAATCATCGGCCTGCGTAAGGCTATAACGTATGGTAATGGTATTATCGTGCAACCGTTCAAGATTGCTAATGACATTGGCAGCTATACTGGTACTGTCTTTTGGATTGTGACGGATTGTTTTAAAACCCCGGCCATCATATCGGCAAAAGCCATCCAAAGTAGCCGACCATATAAAGCCATCATCATCCTGGATAATTCCGGAAATAAAGCTTTGAGGTAAGCCATCTTCCACACCAAAATGTTTTTGGTTGGTAAATAGTCGTGGTTGTGCAAGGACTGCTTGTGCCGTAATTATGAAAACTATTAGCTGGAATAAGCGTAACGTATAAATCAGCCTAATTGAACGACTTTTTTTTTGCCTCAATGTGGTTGTTATTTTTCTATCCGGAACATCGATTCAGTTTGGATCACCTGATCGGATAAGCAGTTTGTCGGTAAATTTAGATAATTGTAATATTATATTTATTGAAGATACAGGATCTCTGCCAGACACGCCAGCGAATAGGGTAAGGTTGGGGGACTACAGATTCAGGGAAGCAGGTAGCAAGCTCCTCTGCAGAAAAAAATCAGTCCTGCCGAATTTGTGAGCGGGCATTCAACAAAACAAATACCCACTCCTTACGAAGTGGGCCTTGTACTATCTAAATTTTCAATTCTATTAATACCTGTACATTTCAGCCTTAAACGGACCTTCTTTAGGTATACCCAGGTAATCAGATTGAGCCGGCGTTAATTCATCCAGTACAACACCAATTTTGGAAAGGTGAAGACGGGCTACTTTTTCATCCAGGTGCTTTGGCAACACGTACACTTTGTTTTCGTATTGATCGCTGTTTGTCCACAACTCTAGTTGAGCAAGGGTTTGATTAGTAAAGCTGTTG
The DNA here is from genome assembly GCA_043727215.1 of Chitinophagaceae bacterium. Classification (GTDB taxonomy): domain Bacteria; phylum Bacteroidota; class Bacteroidia; order Chitinophagales; family Chitinophagaceae; genus Ferruginibacter. The sequence continues at coordinate 43,740 of JAYSYY010000049.1, forward strand.
CTCATTACAAAACTCGGGTGGCCTGTGGCACAACCCAGGTTCACCAGGCGGCCTTCCGCTAATACGATCACATCTTTTCCTTCGAGAGTGTAAAGGTCTACCTGTGGTTTGATAGTATTTTTAGTTGCACCATAAGCACTGTTTAACCAGGCCATATCGATTTCAATATCAAAGTGGCCGATATTACAAACGATGGCTTTATCTTTCATCACGCGGAAATGTTCTTCTGTGATCAGGTCGCGGCAACCGGATGCCGTAACGATGATATCAGCTTCTTTAACAGCATCGATCATTTTCTTCACTTCAAAACCGTCCATTGCTGCCTGCAGCGCACATATAGGATCGATCTCTGTAACGATCACTCGCGCACCTGCACCCCGTAAGCTGGCTGCACTTCCTTTACCTACATCACCGTACCCACCAACTACTGCAACTTTACCTGCCATCATTACATCTGTAGCACGACGGATAGCATCTACCAAACTTTCCTGGCAACCATATTTATTATCAAATTTCGATTTGGTAACAGAATCATTCACGTTGATCGCGGGGATCGGTAAAGTACCCGCAGCCATTCTCTCATACAAACGGTGTACTCCTGTAGTGGTTTCTTCGCTCAGGCCTTTGATGCCAGCTATCAGTTCGGGATATTTATCAAAAACCATGTTGGTCAGATCGCCACCATCATCCAGGATCATATTTAACGGTTTGTCCGCGCTGCCAAAGAACAGGGTTTGTTCAATACACCAGTCAGATTCTTCCTGTGTTTGTTCTTTCCAGGCATATACGCCGATACCAGCCGCCGCAATAGCCGCCGCCGCCTGGTCCTGTGTACTGAAAATGTTACAAGAACTCCATTTAACTTCGGCACCCAATGCGATCAGTGTTTCAATTAACACGGCCGTTTGAATGGTCATGTGAAGGCAACCAGCAATGCGGGCACCTTTCAATGGTTGACTGGCTCCGTATTCTGCACGAAGGCTCATCAAACCGGGCATTTCTGCTTCTGCCAGCATAATCTCTTTGCGACCCCAGGCTGCGAGGCTGATATCTTTTACTTGGTACGCCAGGCTAAAATCAATGGCGCTTAATGTTGATGTAGACATATTGATTAATTTAAGGCACAAAGCTACAAATTGTAGGATAATATTCTATAGCCCTATTTAAATTTGTAGGATAATCCTTTAAAAGTTATTTTTAATGGAAAATATACCTGTTTAGCATGAAAAAAGCGGACCAAAAAGAACAAACATCTACGGGCCCGGTGGCATTGGATAAAAATGACCTGGCTATATTAAAATTATTGCAGGAAAATGCGCGGATTACGGTCAAGGAAATAAGCGAAAAAATCCACCTGAGCACCACACCAGTTCACGAGCGCATAAAACGACTGGAACAGAGCGGAGTGATCAAACAATACGCTACGCTGTTAGACTACAACAAAGTAGATCGTGGGTTGATGGTGATATGTTACGTGTCGCTCAAAGAACACAGTAAAACTGCAGGGGTGAAATTCATTAAAAACATTCATGCGCTGGAGGAAGTGATAGAATGCTACAGCATCAGCGGGGAATTTGATTTTATGCTTAAAGTATTATGCAAGGATATGAATGCCTATTACGATTTTCACGTGAACAAACTAAGCCAGCAGGAAAATATGGGTAACGTGCAGAGTGTGTTTGTGATGGGTGTGATAAAGGAGACGAGTGCGGTGGTGTAGATTATTTTAAATGTTGAATTTTAAATGTTGAATGGAGTTCACCGTGAGGCCCCACTCACCACTCACCACTCATAACTCATAATTCTAATTCACCATTATCTTCAAATTCGGCGCATACATGATCCTGCCCTGGGCGTCTTTTGCGATCACATCAAAGAAAAATAATTCTTCTCCTGGCTTCACCTGTTCTTTCACCTGGCTAGCCCAGGTATCGGGCAGGGGAGTTACTTTAAAACGGTTGGAGACTATACTCGTGACAGGCGTTACTTTACCGGTTTCCTCATTTTCTGTAACACCTCTTTTTCTGTATAAAAACTGGTAAGAAGAGATGCTGTAGACGCCTTTTTTATCGTCAAATATTTTAAGTGGCTCGCCTATGATGTTCTCTGCCTCCTGTACACTGATATTTACAGAATCCCTGAAACCCCCTAACTGGGTAAAGAGTGCAGGAACCTTGTATTTAGCAACTGGCTTAGCCTGTGCCTGCACTTGCGTAACTGCTGCGACTAACACCAGTACCAAAAATAATTTTATATGTTTCATATAGCGTGTTATCTGAATCTAAACAACGAATCTACAGAAAGAAAATTGCTCGGGCGGGTACTTTAACAGGTCTTTTGATTCCCTAAAGCAAACCAACGCTATAAAAATTACCTCACATGTAACCCAACTCGCACTCCGCCACCCGCCACACCTGACTCTACAACATGGACAAACTCTCCTCAATAATCCTGATCTTCATCTCCGCATCAGCTTTTTTCTTCTGCTCCAGTGCCAGCACTTCGGGTTTAGCATTCTGCATAAATTTTTCGTTGCCGAGTTTTTTTTCTACACTTATTAAAAAGCCCTGCAGGTGATTGAGTTCTTTTACGAGATCATCTTTCTGCTGGCCTGTATTAAGTGGCTGTGCTGTTTCAATATAGAATTTGTCTTTGCCGATCACGGATGTAATGGTACCGGCAATTGGCTCCTGCGTAAAGGAAACGGAAACTGCGTTTACCTGTTTGGCAAGGATGGGCAGGATACTTTTATAAACTTCCTTGTTTTCTGTTTGTATATGGAGCACGATCGTTTCCTTAGGTTTGATCTGTTGTTTATTTCTTACATCACGAATACCGGTGATCACCTCTTTTAATAAAACAGCCTTGGTTAAAATCTGCGTATCTGCGGCAATCACCTTTTCAAATTGTTTTACACAGAGATCATCATTTTTTTTCTCGAGCAAATGATAGATCTCCTCTGTTACAAAAGGCATGTAAGGATGGAGCAACTGCATGAGCGCTGTAAAAAATTCAATAGTCTTTTTGTAAACGGCAGCACCTATGGGTTGCTCAAAGCCAGGTTTAATCCACTCCAGGTACCAGCTACAGAAATCATCCCAGATCAAAGAGTAAATCGTTTTTAATGCTTCACTCAGGCGGAATTGCTGCATCAGGCTGTCCACTTCCGCGCGCACTTCACTGAGGCGGCTCTCGAACCAACCTGTCGCAAAGTTTGCAGTCGAAGGGTCAGCGTGATGAGTCGTTGAACGCTCAATTCTTAACTGCCAACTCTGAATTAATTTCAATGCGTTCCACATCTTGTTATTAAAATTCCTTCCCTGCTCCAGGCTGCCCTCATCAAATAACAAATCGTTCCCGGCAGGAGAGGAGATCATAATGCCAAAACGAACAGCATCCGCACCATATTGATCGATCAGCTGCAGCAGGTCCGGGCTGTTGCCAAGCTGCTTGCTCATTTTTCTTCCCTGTTTATCCCTTACCATCCCCGTGAAATAGACATCCTTAAATGGAATTTGTTTTTCAAACTCAAGGCCGGCCATGATCATCCGGGCTACCCAGAAGAAAATAATATCCTGCCCTGTTACCAGCACAGCACCCGGGTAATAATATTTTACATCAGTGTTCCCGGGATCGCTGATCCCGTTGAATACTTCGGTGGGCCATAACCAGGAAGAAAACCAGGTGTCCAGCACATCTTCATCCTGTTTTAAATCGGCATCTTCTACTCCATATTGCTGCCTGAATTTTTGTTTTGCTTCATCTGCTGTAATGGCTACCACCATTCTGCCGTCCGCATCATACCAGGCCGGTATTTGCTGGCCCCACCAAAGCTGCCGGCTGATACACCAGTCTTTTACATTCTCCAGCCAATATTTGTAAGTGGCTAAAAATTTATCACCTGGATGAATAGTGATATCACCGCCCACTACCGCATCCAAAGCCGGTTGCGCCAGGTCTTTCATTTTCACAAACCACTGTGTACTGATGCGTGGCTCTACCACCACACCCGTGCGCTGGCTGTAACCAAGGCGGGTTTGGTAAGTTTCCACTTTTAAGAGCTGGTTTTTTTCTTCCAGTGCAGCGATCACTTTTTTGCGGGCGCCAAAACGGTCTTCACCCACATAGATCTGTGCAGCAGCACTTAATGTGCCGTCTTCATTTAGTGTATCGATCACTTCCAGCTGGTGTTTTAACCCCAGGTTGTAATCATTGATATCATGGGCCGGGGTTACTTTGAGCGCACCCGTGCCAAACGCCGGGTCCACATACTCATCGAAGATGATAGGTATCTTGCGGTTGATCAATGGGACCAATGCATAACCTTTGGCAAATTGCGCATAACGCTCATCGTTAGGATTCACACAGATGGCCGTATCACCCATAATAGTTTCCGGGCGTTGCGTGGCAATACTGATAAATTCTGTGCCGGCTTTACCATTTTCGTCACATAGAAAATATTTCAGGTAATAAAGTTTTCCTTCCAGGTCTTTGTACTCCACTTCCTCATCACTCAGGGCTGTCTTGGCTGCCACGTCCCAGTTGATCATCCTTGCGCCGCGGTAAATGAGGCCCTTGTCAAACAGGTCTGCAAAGACTTTTAGCACCGCCCGGTAATAATGGTCGTCCATGGTAAACGTGGTACGGTTCCAGTCTACGCTACAGCCCAGCCTGGCGATCTGGTTATAGATGATGCCGCCGTATTTTTCTTTCCATTCAAAAGCATACTTCAAAAATTCCTCCCTGCTAAGGCTGTTTTTGTCAATTCCTTTGTCTTTGAGCATTTGTACTACTTTGGCCTCAGTCGCAATAGACGCATGGTCGCTTCCCGGCACCCAGCAGCTGTTGAATCCGCTCATACGGGCTTTGCGCACAAGGATATCCTGCACGGTTTCATTCAAAGTATGGCCCATGTGTAAAACACCGGTAACATTTGGTGGCGGTATCACCACGGTAAAAGCAGGACGCTCATCCGGTGTGCTGTTAAAATATTTTTTATCCAGCCAGTGCTGGTACCATTTATTTTCAATTGCCTGTGGCTCAAAATTTTTAGAAAGTTCCATTCGTAGCTGTTCGTTTATCAAGTGGGCGAAGGTACAAAAAGAGAAGGTAAAAAAGCTGGCGGCGCCGGTTTGCAAGTTGTAAAGAGCGGGAGATGCCTGGCGGATGCGGGTAGTATTTTTTTTCAGATACTGGCCATGTTTAGCGGATTACGCGTATGGAAGCAGCTACTTGTTCCGCTATCGCCTCCCATTTTTTTCTTGCCTTGTTGAGACAATCAAAACTAAATAGCACCAATTGTTCATCTACACTAAGGTAAAACAGGTAATTATATTTTTTCTGAGCATTGTCTTTAGAAAGGAATTTTATAAAACCAATGTTTTTCCCTTCCTGCAGCAATATGCCATCATCCACAAGCTTAGCTGCCCGGGCTTTTTCTTTTACGATGGAAATGAGTTCGTCCGTAAACCCGGGGATTCCATTATCATCGACTCTACGTAGGGTCTGGGTGCAAGTGAATACTACCTTCCCTCCATCGTAGGAGATGCCCCATAAAGGCGAATGGCTGTTAAAAAACGAAGCGGCTCCAGGTTTTTCTTTGATCAAATAACCTGCAGGCACTTTCACTTCCAGTTTGCTGTTTATGTTTTCAATAAGAATTTTTTCAGATGCGATCTGGGTCAATCCCGTGAGGCTGAAAAGGCAGGCTGTTATAAAAAGTAGAATAATATTTTTCATGATACTCAAGAGCCGGATTATTATTTTTTTACCAGGCCGAAGTTAAAATATTTTCCAGCTATCTATTAAAGCTTGCCTTTAGACTAAAAATATTAGTATTTTGTGTGACATTTTAGCTTTAGATGTAAAGAAGATAAATAAGGAGAACACTAAATCTTTTGAAGCCAACAAGAAATAAGAAAAACGGAACTGGTGACAGCAGCCACACAACCACAAACCCCAAACAATAAAAAACCATGTATGCAATCGTAGATATAGAAACCACCGGGGGGTTTGCAGCGGGCAACGGTATTACCGAGATCGCCATATACGTGCATGATGGGACGAAGGTGGTTAACCAGTTTCACACACTTATCAACCCGGGGCAAAAAATTCCGCTCTACATCACTGCCCTTACAGGAATCAGCAATGCTATGGTGGCATCTGCTCCTTATTTTGACGAGGTCGCAGACAAGATCTACGAATTGCTTTGCAACAATATTTTCGTGGCGCATAATGTAAACTTCGATTTTTCCTTCGTAAAACATCATCTCAAAGACAGCGGCTATGACCTTACCGTGAAAAAACTTTGTACGGTGAGGCTCGGAAGGAGAGTGTTCCCGGGTTTTTCATCCTATAGCTTAGGGAGCATTTGCCGTAACCTTGGCATCAGCATCGAGAATCGCCACCGTGCACAGGGAGATGCTCTGGCGACAGTACAGTTGCTGGAGAAATGTTGTGCCTCCGGCGGGCAGCTTCATATTGACGCTATGCTCAAAAAGGCTTCATCTGAGCAGTGGCTTCCAAATCTCTTGGACAAGTCTGTGATCAGTTTGTTACCTAACAAACCAGGGGTTTATTATTTTCACAACAACAAAGGAAAGATCATCTATGTTGGTAAAGCAATCAATATCAAAAAAAGGGTCAGCAGCCATTTTACACACAACGATGCAGAGAAAAGGCGCCAGTATTTTTTAAGGCTTGTCGCAAATATCACCTATACCCAGTGTGTAAGCGAACTGCATGCCCTTGTACTCGAAAGTGCAGAAATCAAAAGGCTTTGGCCAAAATACAATTACAGCCAGAAACAACCTGCGCAAAAATATGGGCTGTACAGTTTTGAAGACAACAGGGGCTACACCAGGCTTGCAATTGATAAGAAGAAAAAAAACCTGCGTGCACATTATCATTTTAATTTATTGCAGGAAGGGTTGGTATTGCTGCGCAAAATGGTGGAAGAATATGAATTGAATAGGAAACTTTGTTACCTGGATAAAACACCCTTGGAGGAAAAGGATTTTGAATTCCTCGAGTCGCCCATGTATTATAACGGTAAGATTAAAAAAGCACTGTCTGCCCTCGAAGAGCAGTTACCCACTTTCGCCATTGTAGATGAAGGGCTGAGTAAAAAAGAGAAACTTTGTATGCTGGTAGAAAGGGGAAGTTTCTGGGGCATGGGCTACATAGATGCCAGGCAAACACCTGATAATATTTACAGCCTTAAGGAAATTTTAAATCCATACGCTGATAATGATTTCATACGGAATTCGATTTATTCTTTTGCGGCCGTAAACCCGGACAAAAAAATAGTATTGCGATACTAAGACATTCCTTAGAAGCAAAAGCGTTCACCGGGAAGTGAACGCTTTTTTTATTTAAATCATTGATAGCTTAAGCCTCCTCCATATACGCACTCACCGGCTCACAAGTACAGATCAGGTTCCGGTCGCCATAGGTGTTATTTACCCTGCTCACCGAAGGCCAGAATTTGTTGGCCTTTACATATTCCAATGGGAATGCAGCCTGCTGCCTGGTATAAGAGTGATCCCAGTCATCGGCAGTTATTACAAACTGGGTATGCGGTGCATTTTTCAATACGTTGTCTGTCTTATCAACTTTGCCATCCTCTATTGCCTGGATCTCAGCACGGATACTTAGCATCGCATCACAGAACCTGTCGAGTTCATGTTTATCCTCGCTTTCGGTGGGTTCTATCATAATGGTTCCAGGAACAGGGAAACTCAAAGTAGGTGCATGGAAGTTGTAATCCATTAGCCTTTTTGCTACATCTTCTGCTTCTATGCCTGCGCTTTGTTTAAAAGGCCTCAGGTCCACGATGAACTCATGGGCGCAGGTATGGTTTTTACCCGTATACAAAATTTTAAATTCCTGTCGCAATCTTGCCTTCATATAGTTGGCATTCAGTATTGCATATTCTGTACTTTTTTTCAGGCCTTCTGCACCTAGCATTTTTATATACCCGTAGCTGATGAGCAAAATACTTGCACTACCGAATGGTGCAGCACTAACAGCGTGGATCGCTTTTTCATTTTTTTTCAAGGAAACATGCCCTGGCAGGTAGGGTGCCAGTTTATCATTCACACAAATAGGCCCCATTCCAGGGCCGCCACCGCCGTGCGGTATGGCAAATGTTTTGTGCAGGTTAAGATGACAAACATCGGCACCGATATTACCCGGGCTTGTTAAACCAACCTGTGCATTCATGTTCGCGCCATCCATATACACTAATCCTCCGTATTCATGGATGATAGCACATATTTTCTGGATACTTTCTTCAAATACACCATGCGTACTAGGGTAAGTGACCATGAGCCCTGCCAGGTCATCTTTATGTTTAACAGCATTCTGCCGCAGGTCTTCCATATCAATATTTCCCGCCTCATCACATTTTGTTACCACCACTTTAAACCCCGCCATCACAGCGCTTGCCGGGTTCGTGCCATGAGCACTTATGGGGATAAGGATAACATTCCTATGCGATTCTTTTCTATCGGCATGGTAGGCACTAATAGTTAACAATCCTGCATACTCACCCTGTGCGCCGCTATTCGGCTGCAGGGAGGTTGCAGTAAAGCCGGTGATATTGCTTAACCAGTTTTCCAGTTCGGTTAGGATCTGCTGGTATCCCTTCCATTGATTGGCGGGGGCAAAAGGATGGATGCTGTTAAATTCCGGCCAACTTACGGGTATAAGTTGAGTAGCTGCATTCAATTTCATTGTGCAACTTCCCAGTGAGATCATCGAAGTGTTCAGGCTGAGGTCTTTATTCTCAAGGCTTTTTATATAACGCATCATTTCACTTTCACTCCGGTGTGAATTAAACACCGGGTGTGTCAGGAAATCGGACGTCCTCGTAAGGGACGAAGGAATATAATTTAATAAAGCATCCGTATTAAAATCGGCCATCGCTGTATCACTGTTACGTATACCCGCAAAAACATGGAGTATATTCAACACATCCCTTTGCGTGGTTGTTTCATCCAGTGAAATACCTACCGCATCCTCGTAATAATAAAAGTTGATCTCGTTTTGTTCAGCCAATATCCTCAAGGCCGGTACATCTGCCACTTTTATTTTGAGGGTATCAAAAAAACGATGGTTTTCATTTTCAAAGTCCATTTCAACCAACTCATTGTGTAAGGTCTGAGCCATCAGGCTGACCCTTTTGGCAATATTCTTCAGGCCTTCTGCTCCATGATAGACCGCGTACATTGCAGCCATATTTGCCAGGAGAGCCTGGGCAGTACAAATATTACTCGTAGCTTTTTCCCTGCGGATATGTTGCTCCCTTGTTTGAAGGGCCATCCGGAGACATCGGTTACCCTGCGCATCCTGGCTTACCCCTATGATACGGCCGGGGATATTTCTTTTAAAATCGTCCCTGGTTGCAAAAAAAGCCGCGTGTGGCCCGCCAAAACCGAGTGGCACCCCTAGTCTTTGAGAATTCCCAATTGCAACGTCAGCGCCCAGTTCACCTGGAGGAGTTAAAAGAGTAAGCGCCAGCAGGTCGGTGGCCATTACTACCAGGGCATTGACATCATGAGCGTGGTCGATAAAATTTTTATAATCAGCCACCAGTCCATTGCTGTTAGGATATTGCACAATGGCGCCAAAAAAAGCCTCATCCAAGGCAGTATTGGTGTAATCGCCAAACACCAGTTCCACATTGATCGGTTTCGCCCGGGTAATAAGAATGTCCCTTGTTTGTTCGAAAATGGCATTGTCCACAAAAAATTTCGGAGCTGTTATATGATCGTGGTTTTTATTTTTATGATTGAATAACATTGCCATTGCTTCGGCTGCCGCTGTCCCTTCATCCAGCAAGCTGGCATTAGCGATGGGGAGCGCTGTCAGATCACTAACCATGGTCTGGAAATTCAGCAAACTTTCCAATCGCCCCTGGGCGATCTCCGCCTGGTAGGGTGTATACTGGGTGTACCAGCCTGGATTTTCGAAAACATTTCTCAGGATCACACTCGGAACGATGGTGTTGTAGTAGCCGCGCCCTATGTAAGATCTGAAGACTTTGTTCAGGGACGCGGTCTCCTTTAGTTCTGCCAGGTATTCGTATTCACTGATCGGGCCGCCTGTCTCTAACGGTTGTTGCAGACGGATTGCCGGCGGTACGGTTTTATCAATAAGTTCATCCAGCGAGGTCGCTCCAATAGTTCTTAGCATTTCCGAAGCTTCTTCTTCGTTCGGTCCGATATGCCGGTGGGTAAACTCAGTTTGTTGTTGTTCGAAAAGATTCATAAAATGAAGCATTTAATTTTTTAGGTACCAGCATTTTAGTCTGATCGGGCACTCCGGATAATTTGGAGGCTTCGAAGAAACCAACGTCCTGTGATAAAATTTGGCGCAAATTTACATTAACCCAACTACATTATCCGGGCTTGTTTAAATTTAGCAATTCACTGTGGAAAACTGCCCATTAAACAACCCGGAGGCTATATAGTTCAATCCCATTCCGGTGGTATCCACTTCAATTAAATTGGTTTCATATATTTCAAATCAAACTTATATGTATGGTTAATACAAACTCTTTAAACTGAGGAGCACCGCTGGTACCTGCTAGTTTTTTGTGTTGCAGGTGCGGCCAGCGGGCTGCAGTGCACCGCATTACGATTGGGCATTTCTTCCATGAAGTTTTTAATGCATTTATCCATAGGGATAAGGGGATTTTTCATCTTCTGAAATCGATTGGCACCCGGCCCGGTAGCACGGCACGGGAGTATATTCTCGGTAAACGACCATCCTATTTTAATCCATTCACTTTTTGTCTAATACAGAGGGGCGTTTTTTTCCTCTCTCTAACAACTATTTTAAGCCAGCAGGGGAAAAACTTTGAACCGATCCGGCTGTTCTGCCAAAGATGAAATCTACCGGGGACCGGGCAAAATATATTGGAATGATGAGCAGGGTGAATAAAGCCAGCCTCATGTTTCAAAAACATGGCAATGATTGCAGTGCCCTGCATAGCTTTTTTCTTATGGAGGTGTTTTTGTAAACGCTGGTTCAATTATGCAGAGCATCTGACTGCAAAAAGGATGTTTGTTACTTTTAGCAAACTCGTGTTTACCATGATTGTTTTTCCAGCCCAGGCAGTCTTTAAATCAGGCGGAGCCATAGACGGAGTAATCGTTGCGGGCATGCTTCTGCAGGTTCTTTCTTTTACGTGGAGCCTCAACGGCTTTCTTAAGTTAAGATCCGCTGCCGAAAGATTTAAATTGTTTTCGGTCAGCCTCCTTTTTGTCCTGCTTTGGGCCTTGTTTTCCATGACTGCCAGGGCCAATTATATTTCAAAGCTGGGATTTTTATAAATTTTTTCTACGTATGAAAGGATAGCCACGGAGGGATAGCAATATCTTTGCCGGATGAGCGACCCGTTGTTACAGAACTGGCAGAAAAAATCAGCGGACAGGAGCAAGTTATATAAACAATACTTGCAACGGGCAGATAAGAACAAAGTATTGAAACAATTACCTGCCATGCATGACGAGGCGTTTGAAAAGATCAATTGCCTGGATTGCGCAGCCTGCTGCAAGAATTACTCTCCTCGTTTTAAAGGTCCTGATATTAAAAGGATCTCGAAAGAACTTGGAATGAAGGAAGGCGAATTTAAAGAAAAATACCTGGTAGTTGATGAAGACGGGGATTACGTGGTAAAGTCAAAACCCTGCCCATTCCTGGGAACTGATAATTTTTGCAGCATTTATGAAGCCAGGCCCACGGATTGCCATCGCTTCCCTTATACCGATGAAGATGTGTTGCTGAAGAGACAAGCCATCACACTAAAAAATGCAAGTTTTTGTCCCGCAGTATATTTTGTTCTTGAAAGATTAATAGCAGCGAAATAGATCGTTAGTTATTTTCTGGGAGCAAGCTTTTCTATATTAAAATCCCGGGATTTATTCTTAGGAATAGAAAGACTTACGAAAGCATTTCCCTTTATTTGTTTAGCAATCAAAACGATTTGCCCTATATGGTAAGGGTAGTGGGCAAGTTGCCTGTTAATAGCTTCCACCACCGTATGCTGCTCATTCCTTCTCACCGTCACTGGTTAAAAAATCAGTCCACCTGCTAAGCATATTACCAGCCAAGTGTTGCACGATCATCGCAATGCTGTTACAGTCTTCATTTGCCCGGGCAAAAAGCTGGCCAGGCTCCAGTTGCGCCATTGCCTTTTCGCCCAGCGATCGATAATAGAGAAACTGTTGTTTCACGTTCACTAAATAATTTTCATCATCCATAGCTGCCTAAGATTTCGGAAAAGAAGTCCAAATTGTTTATTTTTTTGTCAGTTCTTCAATTGCTGCTGTCATTGGCCTTTGAATACCGTCCCCGGTCCACTGGGGGGAACCGGGAATAACGGTGGCTTTCAGGATCTCATCCTTGGTTTTCCCAGATTTTAATTCCGATTCTGTAAACTTTAAAAGGTTTCCCAGGTAATCACGAAACAGGAGCACGTCCTCTTGTTTCAAAATCGTTTCGTATCCTGTACCGGCATGGCCGCTGATATAAGTGGTGTTTTTGTCAAAGGTTTCTGTAGCTTTTTCCAGGACCTTTATCCAGTTGGCAATATCAGCCCCGGCTGTTTTGTCCACGTAGGGATGGCGGCGGTTAAATACCAGGTCTCCAACATGGACGATGTTGCTATGCTGAAAATGAACAAAACTATCACCATTGGTGTGGCCGGCACCAAAATAATGCATGCAGATTTTTTCTTTCCCGATCTTTTTACACCAGCTGTCCGTATAAGTCTGATCGGGATACAACTGTTTGTCTTCTGATTTTTGTTTGACTGCAGCTGCCTGTTGGTTTATTTTGCTATTGGCGTGGGCAAGTACATGTGTCACTATTCCTTTAAAGGCGATATTTCCGCCACTATGATCTGCATGGTGGTGGGTGTTGATCAGCAGCCGGAGAGGTTTCTCTGTTTTCTTTTTGATTTCATCTATGAGGTGTTGGGCAGTATCGGGAAATTGTGAGTCTACCACAACTACCCCTTTTTTGGATAGCATAAACACGATGGTACCCCCTTTTTCGGTAAATATTCCGATGGAGTCCGTGAGCATTTTTATTTTGTAGGCAGGATCAGCAAGCAAACGTGCAAGGGCAGAAGGGCTAAAAATTGCCAGTGTTCCAATTGTAAGTGCGGTATTCCTTAGAAAAGATCTTCTTTGCATTTGTTGTTTTTTTGTAACAACAAAATACTTAAAATAATGATGCGGCTGCGGCTAATATTCCATTTTTCTGAGAGATGGCGCCTTAAACCAGGTAACCACAGCCACTGCTAATGTCATGCATCCGCCAAAAACCACGGAAGGTACAATACCCAGCAGTTTTGCGGCCAGCCCGCTTTCAAACTGGCCAAGTTCATTGCTGGAGTTGATGAACATACTATTTACGCTCATCACCCTGCCCCTCAGTTCACCGGGGGTTTTAAGTTGCAGTATAGTACTCCTGATGATAACGCTGATGCCGTCCATGCAACCGCTAAGTAACAAGGCAGCAAAGGATAACCAGAATAGTGTTGAAATACCAAAAAGGATAATACAAATACCAAATCCACCTACTGCAAAGAACAGTAGTTTTCCCTGGTTTTTATGCAGGGGCCAGATGGTTAGCAGCGTAACTGTAATAATAGAGCCAATATCGGATGCGGCATTCAGCCAGCCAAAACCTATTGCGCCGATGTGCAGGATGTCTTTTGCAAAAACGGGCACCATTGCCACGGCACCGCCAAACAAAACTGCAAAAAGATCCAGGCTCATTGCGCCCAGGATCTCCTTGGTTTTGAAGACGTAATTGATTCCTTCTTTCACGCTGTTCCAGGTATTACTGTTGGGTTTATGCAGTATGGGTTTTTCAGTAAGATTTCGTAAAAGAACAAAACCTGTAGCTACAAATAACAATATAAAACAAAAGGTATAGTTGATGCCGAAGTACGCAATAAAAAATCCTCCTGCTGCATGCCCGGTGATGGACCCTATAAGCCAGGTGGCAGAACTAATGGATACTGCTGAGGGGAGTAGTTCGGGCGGTACGATCTGTGCGATCATCGCTGAAAAAGTTGGCCCGCTAAAAGCCCTGACGGCACCCGTGGCCGCGATTACTCCACAGATACAGGCCGCAATACCCCAGTAGGAAATACGCGCTGCCGCAAACCCTGTCGATAAAAAGATAAATATTAGTATGCAGCCCGCGTACAAAAGGATGCACCGAAGCAGGAGCCGTCTCTTTTCAGTGATATCAATATAATGACCCGCATACAATGCAAGTGAGAGTGCGGGAATCACTTCGGACAAGCCTACCAAACCCAACGCTAACGGATCATTCGTGAGCAGGTATATCCACCAACCTATAACAGTGCCGGTCATCCGCAGTCCCATGATGAAAATAAACCGGCCTGCAATAAAATATTTGAATTCCGGGATATTTAATGGGGCATAAGGATTTCTATTTGTCGCTGGTAAAGCCAAGGCTTTTGTTTTTTGTTGAAACCTGGTTAAGGCAATGCTATAAAGTGTTGACCATTGTCATATTCTTTATCCAGTGCATCCGTGATCACTTTCATGTGTTGTTCATTACCAAGAAAGTCAGCATTGCTGGCATCCACGAACAATGTTTTGATATGATGTTGTTTGATGTACTGGGTATAGGTTTCCTGCAATGAAAATAAATAGTCGTTCGGAATATTCTGTTCGTATTGCCTGTTTCTTTTTTTGATATTTTCTTTCAGTTTATTTACCGGCGTGTGCAGGTAAATGAGCATATCCGGTTGCACAATCTGTGGATTGATGATATCGAACAATTTCTGGTAAAGCCTGAATTCTTCGTCCGGCAGGTTTACTTTGGCAAATAAGAGGCATTTAGTGAACAGGTAATCAGAAATGGTTACCTGGTGAAACATATCTTTTGTCTGCAGGAGTTCTTTCAGTTGTTTGTAGCGCTCTGCCATAAAAAACAACTCTAGCGGGAAAGCATACTGCGCCGGGCTCTCGTAAAATTTTGGCAAAAATGGGTTTTCGGCAAATTCCTCCAGGATAAGCCTGGCATTGTAATGTTTGCTTAGTAAGTGTGCAAGGGTGGTTTTGCCGGCGCCGATATTTCCCTCTATTGTAACAAAGTTGTATTTCATCCGGGTGCAAAATAAATGGAAACAGCGGATTGCTTATCAAATTTTTTTCACATCCAGTGGGTCTTCACACTCCACCAGCAATTGATGATTGCGTTTAGCCAGAACTGGGTGAATGAAATGGGGTGACAACTCATTCAGCGGTGTTAATACAAATCTCCTGTGCTGAATGGCTGGATGAGGGATAACAAGGTTTGTCGTATTTAGCACAACTTTATTAAAATATAATATGTCAATATCAATTGTGCGTGAGGCGTTTTTTACTGTCCTGGTACGTCCCATATCATGCTCGATTTGCAGGATCAGTTCCATACAACCGGCCGGATCCTTTTGCGTCCCAAGGATGATAACCTGGTTTAAAAAATCCGGCTGATTTTTTTTGCCCCACGCAGCAGTCTGGTAAATTTTACTCTGCCTAAGTACAGGCCCCAGTATTTTTGTCAATTTTTTTTTTGCCGCGGCCAGTTGAGCAGGCCGGTTACCCATATTGCTGCCGAGCAGGAGATAAAGTTTATTCATTGATCGTAAAAAGTCTGTCGTCTGTTTTAAAAGCCCTCGTATGGATGATCTTAATTTTTTTAAAGTCCGGGTGTAAGGGGTTCACCAGGCAGTTGCATTCTTCGGGAACTACGGCTGAAGGCACTTTCAGCAAAAGGCTTTGTTTTTCTTTGATGAACTCGTCTCCCATAAAACGGGTATATGCAAGGTCGTTGATCCAGCCTTTCTTCAGTTTTTTTTCATTGATCTCAGCCGTGATGACTGAGGAAGGAGCCTGGATAGTAATTAGATCCAGTTCTATCGCAAAATCCTTAAAATGGGTGTGCACCAGCATCTCTAATACCGCCAGTGAAATATGTTCGGTGGTGTAAAGCATCGGCATTCCTTTAGAGTTCCAGCGGGAACCCATTAGTTTGGCACCAGTGCCGCTTATATCATTGCTGTAAATGGTATTGGTAATTCTATAAACGATCATGCGAATATCCCATGTTGAATTCTTCCCAGCTGCGTGAGTACCATCTGGATACCTTCTGCGGTAGTTAGTGACTCAAAGGAAAGATTTCCTTCAAGCATGTATGGGTTTCTTTTTAACCACTCATAGAAATTTTCTGTTTTTCCAAAAGTAATTTTTCCTTCTTCCAATACCTTCCCGATCTGCAAAGCCCTTTCAGCGTTCATGGTAGCAAAAGTACCGTTGTTCTTAGCATACCGCTGCAGTGTACGCTCGCTCAGGTGTAGTATTGCTGCCCACTCAGCCTGAGTGAAAGGTGATTTGGAAGCAATTTTTTTAAATTCCGAATAGCTGAAGTCTTTTAAGGAAGGCAGTCCCTTTACGGAATGGTAACGTGCCAGGGGTTCCTCCGCAATGGTTTGTTTGGCAACTGTTCTTGTATCCTTGTCTTTGGTATTTCTGGGTGGCATCTTTTTCATAATTACCGACTTTTGTCATACAAATGTACGACACTTGTCTTAATTTTCCAATCTTTTAGTGATTTTTCACATAGCTTTGCCACTCAAAATTAAGCCTGTTTATGAAGTACAGCCAGTTTACTGCCATGTGGGCGATCACCGTTGCGAGCCTGCGGTCGATCATGCGCAGTCCTTCTGCAGTTGTGTTTAGTTTTGTTTTCCCATTCGTTTTTATTCTTGTCTTTGGTTTTATTGGCAATAGTGGCAGCCGCCAAAGTTTCAGGGTAGTTTTGGAACCTGGTGCTGATACCAGCAATGATTTATATGCTGCGTTGACAAAAACAGACGCGGTGAAATTTGTCTCTTACGCCTCGCCTGAAGACATGCAACTGGATATGCAGAAAGGAAGGATTGCGGGCACAATTAACATACAGAAAAAGGAAGGTAGTATCCCATATGCTGTTCAATTGCGCAGCACTACATCCAGCAACAATAAATGGCCACAGTTAAAAGCCCTGGTGGAAAGTAAGATCAACGACGTGAGTAACCAGCAATTTAAGGACCGCGCTGCTTATGCGGATTTCAACTTTGATTATAAAAGAGACATCAGCGAAATCCGACAGTATAAAACGATTGACTTTATACTCCCGGGCCAATTAGGGTTTTCCCTGCTCGCATCAGGCGTGTTCGGCGTTGCATTTATGTTTTTTAACTTAAGGAACACCCTTGTACTCAAGCGTTTTTTTGCGACACCCGTGACCCGCACCTTTATAATCCTGGGAGAAAGTTTCAGCCGGGTTATATTCCAGATGATCACTGCAATCGTGATCATTGGCGCCGGTTATTTGTTTTTTGGTTTCACCCTCATCAATGGCCTGCAAACTTTCCTGGAGATGCTAGTACTTAGTTTTGTAGGATTGATATTATTTATGGGCTTCGGTTTTATCATCAGTGGCCTTGCTACAAGCGACAGCAGTATCCCGCCGTTCGCCAACCTGATCACCATGCCGCAGTTTTTACTGGGAGGAACCTTTTTTACAACTGATGCATTTCCCAAATGGCTGCAGCCCATTTCCAGGGCCATGCCGCTGACCCACCTGAATGATGCAATGCGAAGTGTAGCTTTTGAAGGGCTTAACTTATGGGATGTAAAAGGGGAGGTCGGCATTTTATTATTATGGACCATAGGAGTCTATTTCGTTGCGACGAAAGTTTTCAAATGGGAGTAAAGTTTTTAAAATATGAGATTCGTTAAACCTTTTTTATTCGTCGCCATAGGCTTTTTTATCCTGATCACATTGATATCGTTGCTCATTCCCTCAAGGGTCATGACAACCAGGTCTGTAACGGTGCACGCACCCAACGAAAAGATCGCAGCGGCTATAAAAGACCTCCAGATGTGGAGGAACTGGCATCCTGTTTTCAAAGCGGATCCTGCAGGGATGAATATCAGCCTGCCTTCAACGGGAGTAGGTGCACATGCGGACTGGCAACAAGCCGGTAAAAAAAACAGCCTGACCATCACAGAAGTATTTCCCGAGGGCATCAAAATTGCGCTCGTGCGACCAGGAGAAAAACCTGTTGTAAATTCACTAATCATCCTGCCGGTGGAAGAAGCTGGAACATTCCACGTGGAGTGGAGGAGCCTCACAAAATTGAAATGGTATCCCTGGGAAAAATTCGCAGGGATCTTTGTTAGTGATATCACCGGGCCGGGTTATGAAGCTGCCCTGAATGAACTTAAAAAGTACGTTGAGATACGTCAGTGAGGGAAACTGATTTTTCCCATGGTAATGGGGGGGAAATTATTCAGACCGCTTACAAACTCTGAAGGGTCACCGGCCACACACTCGTTAGCCAGGATCGCAAATAATATCGCCTCTTTTGCATCAGGGTTAATATTTTTCACCTCTGTAGACTCGATGCTCGCTCCCGTCAACTCCTGTCGCAGGTATTCTTTCAGCATGGGGTTGTGCATTCCACCACCGCTGGTATAAATTTTACATTCATTTTTTTTCAGAAGAGGTTTAATAGCATCAACGATTGTTTTTCCACTGAAACGATTAAGAGTTGCCATCACATCTTCTACAGAAAGATCTCTGGTATCGGCTGCCTGTAACGCACCTGACAGGTAATCAAGGTTAAACAGTTCGGGGCCGGTAGTTTTGGGAAGAGATTGGCGCAGGAACTCATTATCCATTAGCCTATTCAGAAGGTTTTCGTTCACATCACCTCCTCTGGCTACTGCCGCATCTTTATCATAAAACCTGCCGGGATAGTTCGCCTGCATCCATGCATCCATCATAGTATTGCCGGGTCCGGTGTCCGAACTGAACATCGTCTTGTCTTTCATATCCGCCGGCAGGTAGGTGAAGTTGGCGATACCGCCAATGTTCAGCAGGATCACATCTGTATTATCCTCCATAAACAGCAGGTAATCTCCGTATGCCGCAAGGGGTGCACCCTCGCCGCCCGCAGCCAGGTGCTTCTGGCGAAAATCGCTGATAGTGATAATGCCCGTATTAACGGCTAAATGATCACCATCGCCTATTTGCAAAGTTCCGTTACCGTATTTTTCCAGGCCATGAAGGGAAAGTGGGGCGTGGTAGATCGTCTGGCCATGGCTTGCAAGGAGGTCCACGCTGGCAGGGTCGAATCTCCATTCGGCAAGGCAGTCATTCACCATTCCTGCATGTCTTTTGCCGATCCATTCATTTAGCAGGCAGAGTTTCTGCAGACTTACTTCTTCCTTAGAGAAAATTGTCTTCACTTCGTTCTTAAAATCATCGGGGTACTCTATGGTGGCAAAGCGAACGAGTTCAAGCGTTGTAGATCTTCCGGACCCGCTAATTTTACAAAGAGCTATGTCCAGCCCGTCCAGGGAAGTACCGCTCATCAAACCAATGATTTGCCTGCACGGTTTTGAGGCAATAGCCGTTAAGGCTGTTATGTTCTGATTCATATTTATCTATCAGGCAATTTAATAAAAATGCTTCGTTTTATTTGCGCTATCCTGCAGTTTTCAATAAAAAAGGCTGCGTTATTATGCGGGAGTTAAAAAAAATTCTATCTTTAGGCACCAAAGATTACTGCTATGCTCAAAAAGGAACGCCAGGCGTTTATTTTACATAAGGTCAATCTTCACAATCGTGTTTTAAGCAGCGATTTAAGTGTTGGGATCAATGTCTCCGAAGATACAATCCGCAGGGATCTGCAGGAACTGTCTGATATCGGGAAACTGGTTAAAGTTCACGGAGGTGCACTCTCGAAGTCATTTTCCAGCTCCCTCAATTCTTCGAATGTTTATTCGATAGGTAATAAAAAACGCATCGCACAAAAAGCCGCTTCCTTGATCAGGGATGGGATGTTTGTGCTAACGACCGGCGGGACCACTATCATCGAAATGGCAAAAGCACTTCCGGAGAGCCTTCGTGCCACATTTATAACCGGTAGCCTGCAGGCTGCATTGGAATATACGCATCACCCAAACATCGAAATTATCTTTATCGGCGATAAGGTTTCTAAAAGTTCCCAGATCACGGTAGGAGGGGAAGCCATCGCAAAGATCAGGCAGATAAGGGCAGATATCTGCTTTCTCGGTATAAATGCAGTGGATGTGGAACATGGTATCACCGACAATGATTGGGAAGTGGTTCAGTTGAAGAAAGCTATGATAGAGTCCTCTACCAAAGTGGTATCCCTTTCCATTTCGGAAAAACTAAACAGCTCCCAGAAAATCAAAATCTGCGACCTGGCTGAGATTGACGTCCTTATCACAGAGTTGGAACCCAATGATAATTTACTGAAGCCCTACAAAGCAGTGGGAGTGGAAGTAGTATAGCCTTCATTTTTCAAAACTAAAAACTATAAAATGAGAGATTGCAATTACAAACGGCGGGGTTCAGTCAAATGGCCTGGCCTTTTTTTAGTAATGATGTTTTTTTACCTGGCCGGACTGGGGCAGGTCAAGATTTCCGGTACAATTACGAATGAGCAGGGAGACGGAATTCCGGGCTCATCCGTAACCGTTAGAAATGAAAGTGCCGGTACTTCCAGTAATGCAGATGGAACCTACCTGCTTGTGGCAAACCTCAGAGCTGGAAGGAAACTCGTCATTTTTAGTGCGGTTGGTTACAAAAGTACCGAGCAGTCACTTACGGTTGCCGCTTCGGGTGACTACACGTTGAATGCCCGGCTCTCAACAGATCCTATGGGGCTGGATGAAGTGATCGTGACTGGAACATCTATAGGGACCACCAAACGTGAACTCGGAAGCTACATCAGTACAGTAAAAGCAGATCAGTTGACAAAGGGAGCAACAGGCAACGTCCTTGCAGCGCTGCAGGGCAAGACAGCAGGAGCGCAGATATCCCAGAACAGCGGCGACCCGGGTGGAGGTATTTCGGTGAGGCTCAGAGGCATTAGTTCAATCTCCAGTAGCAGTGAACCGCTATATATCGTGGATGGCGTCATAGTGAATAACGGAACCAACCGAGTGACCAATACAAGTGGCAATTATGATGGACAAAACTTCGTGGGAAATATTGGGCAGAACAGGCTCGCAGATATCAACCCGGCAGACATCGAGCGGATAGAGGTTTTGAATGGTGCGGCAGCTGCTGCCATTTATGGCTCCAGGGCCAACGCGGGGGTTGTGCAGATATTTACCAAGAGGGGGAGTACGGGTGCACCGGTAGTAAGTTTTTCATCGAGCCTTATGTTCAGCAAGCTAAGGAAAAGCGTAGACGTGAACCAGTCGCCGGTAAAATTTGGAGGCCCCACCGACGGCGCCGGGGCTCAAACCCAGGATATACTTACGCCGGCATTAACAAATACCACACCGGTCACCAGGTATGATTATAATGATTACATCTTTCAAACCGCAGTAGGCACGGATAATAATGTTTCCATAGCCGGCGGCAAAGACAAAACAAAATATTATGCGTCTGGTTCGTATTTCAAGAATGAAGGCATCATAAGAAATACAGACTTCAGAAGATATAGCTTCAGGATAAACCTGGACCAGGCATTGGGCATCAAAGCTAATTTTAATATCGGTTTGAATTATATCAACAGTTTAAGCAATGAAAAGCCGGATGGAAACTCATTCTTTTCCCCGATGAATTCAATAAACATCATCGGCAATTTTCATGACCTGCATCAACGGGATGTGCTGGGAAACATCCAGGCTATAGGCGAACGGGGAAGGGTGAATCCTGTGTCAGTAATTGAAGATATTAAACAGGAACAGGAAACAAACAGGCTCATCGCCGGAATGGGGCTCAAGTTCCGGCCTTTCAAAGGTTTGTCACTGGATTACACACTCGGGATAGATCAATACGGGCAGCGGGGGCAAACATTTATCCCGCCATTTTCCTACAATGTAAGTGACGGCTTTTTTGGAGGTGGTATCGCACTCGACCCTACGAGGAATGGGTACGCGAGTGTTGCCTCCAACAATTTTTTCCAGGTGAATAATGAAATCAACGGTACCTACCAGTTTGCTATAACCGATGACATTGCATCTACCACGCAGGTTGGGTATTCGGTGCAGTATGAAAAGAATAACTATATACTGTCACAAGGCCGTGGCCTGGCACCTTTTGTTCAAACAGTTAACAGCGCAAGTACAGTTATACCAGGTGCCGACGAAAGAAGCGAATTGTCGGTTTCCGGTTATTATGCACAGCAAAATTTTAAATATAAGAACCTTCTTTTCTTAACCGGCGCAGTTAGAATTGACGGTTCATCCGTATTCGGAGAAGATCAGCGGAACCAGACCTACCTGAAAGGCAGTGCGGGGTATGTTATAAGCGAACACGGCTTTTGGAAAAATAGTTCAATAAACAAGACCTGGAATTTTGCAAAAGTCAGGGTTGCCTATGGTGAAAGTGGTAACTTAACTGGTATTGGGGCTTATTCAAGATTTAATGCATATAGCAGCAACTCCTTCCTAAGTCGGACTTCCCTAACGTCTAGCGGTACCCGCGCCAACACAGACGTGAAACCGGAACGTCAGAAAGAATTAGAGGTTGGTGTTGATTTGAGTTTCTTAGCCAGCAGAATCAACCTTACGGTAAACGCTTATAATAAAAAAGTGGAGGATCTGCTGTTAAACAGGATCATTGCTCCCACCACGGGTTTTGGAAGTTTACTTGATAATTTTGGAAGCCTCGAGAACAAGGGCTTCGAAATTGTGCTCTCCGGCAAACCGATTGAAACCAAAAATATGTCCTGGACAATTACCGGTATTTATAACCACAACAGGAATAAAGCCGTTAGAACAGGGCAGGGCCTTACATTACTGAGTACAAATGCCGGCGCACCGGTTGCTCTGATCGAAGGACAGCCGATTGGTATTTTTTATGGAGCGTTCTTTGCGCTGGATGCGAATGGTAACTGGGTGAAAAATGCCGCAGGCTTCCCTCAGGGAGAGAGGGGGATACAATCTGCAGCTTCGCCATTGGTGTATACGGCAACAAGGGATGCAAATGGCTTGCCAGTGACCACGAATCCACTGGTTCGAAAAGTGATCGGTGATCCAAATCCTGATTACACGGCAACTCTGACCAATGAATTCACTTACAAAAAAGCAAGTCTCCGGATTCAGCTCGATGCTGTGCAGGGCAATGAAGTTTTTAATGCCGACTGGAGAACAAGACAGGGTGTTGGTAACGGTAAAGAAGCAGAGAAAGAGCAGACAGGAGTTTATCCCAGGGGCTACATAAGTAGTTTTTACGGGGCCATAGAGGAATGGCGTATCGACGATGGTTCTTTTGTTAAACTGCGCGAGATTTCCCTCAGTTATTCCTTTGGAAAAATTCGCGTCTTTAAGGATATAACAGCAAGTGTTTCCGCTAGGAACCTTGTGAGTTGGGATAATTATAAGGGCTACGACCCGGAAGTGAACGCGGGTGGTCAAAGTACAATCCTGAGGGGCATTGATTTTGGTGCAGTGCCGATTCCAAAAACATTTAGTGTAGGTATTTCTGCCAAATTCTAAACTTTAAAAAAAATAGTATGAAAATTAGAAACATAAATATTGCAGTGTCGTTGTTGCTGCTCGGCATTGCTTTACTTCCAACGGGATGTAAGAAAGATTACATCGACCCTTCCCGGGCTACGGAAGACAAAGTGTTAAGTTCAGCAAAAGGGTTAACAGGGATGGTTGTGGGTTTGCAACGAGTATACACTTTGGGAAGAGCCAGTACCCTTTATAACCTTGTAACAATAAACGGGCTCCTCACAAATGAACTAATCGTGGTGAATCCAGGCAACACTGCGGAGGTACAACTGGCCGCGGGAGGAACCCAGGTGGATGGTAACCATTCCATGTTGACTACCTATTGGACGAGCAGCAACAAAGTGATCTACGATGCGGACCTGGTTATTACCAATGCAAAAAATCTTGCAGATAAAAATTATGCAAGCGGCCTCATTGCGTATGCAGGTATTTTCAAAGCACTTTCTATAGCTGCAATGGCCCAGTTCTGGGAAAAAGTCCCAGCGGGCATTGGAAGTAATGTGGCTTTTGTGGACCGGATCGATGGCTTTAAAATGGCGATTGCAGTGCTGGACGAAGCACTGGCGGCAGTAGCTGCAAATCCGATCAGCACTGGCTTCACGGCAAATGTTCCTGCAGGGATCGATATACTCAACACCCTTCATGCCTTAAAAGCACGTTATTCGCTTTACGCCGGGTTGAATACCCAGGCGCTCTCGGAAGCTAACCTTGTTAATTTGGCCGTTAAGTCAACCTTCAATTTTGACGCAACCTCTGCTAATCCATTATTTGAGGTTGCAACAGCTACCAACAACGTGGTGCAGCCTACGGATTCTACGCTAGGTCTGCCGCCTTCGCTTGCTCCTTCCTTAACTGATCAAAGGATACCTTTTTATACTTCCATCAATCCCACTATTGCACCCCGGTATCGGATAAGAGGTTTTGGTGCCGCGGTTACAACCGCTTTCCCTGTTTACTTACCCGGTGAAATGACCTTGATAAAAGCCGAAGCATATGCCAGGTTAAATGATAGTACCAACAGCAAAATCTTTTTGAACCAGGTGATCACGAAAACCCCCGCCGCAGATCCTTTTGGTGTTGGTGCCGGTCAGCCTGCTATCAATTCTTTCGGGTCGTATGCAGCTTTGCTTACCGAAATATACAAGCAACGAAGTATTGAATTATACATGAGTGGCCAAAAGTTGGAGGATATGAGAAGGTTTGCAAGGCCCGTGGCAGAATTCAAACGCAACCTGATGCCTTATCCGTTGAGGGAAAGAGACAATAATATAAATACACCACCTGACCCGCCATTTTAATAAAGTGTAAAAAAATCCCAATAACAAAATGGTTGTTGGGATTTTTTTATGTTGCAAGGAATTGTAAATTTCTTTTCAGCCCGGCATACTTCGTTCGTTTTAACGGGGAATTTTTGAATATAACTTTAAAGGACTCCTGGGTAAGGTCTTCCCAGTCCTTTTCGTTAAAAGATAAAATTTCGGGAATGGGCTTCAATTCCTCCTTCCTATGCGGCGTTGCAAAACGATTCCAGGGACATACATCCTGGCAGGTATCACATCCGAATGCCCAGTTGTCAAATTTACCTTTCACCTGGTCAGGGATCAGCGCATCCTTTAACTCTATTGTGAAATAGGATATACACTTACTCCCATCTACTACTTTACCTGGCAGGATAGCATTTGTCGGGCAGGCATCAATGCATCGCGTGCAGCTCCCGCAATAATCCTTGGCGTAGGGATCATCTGCCACAAGTTGCAGGTCGGTGATCAATGTTGCAATGAAAAAAAAAGATCCCTTTTGTTTGTTGATGAGGTTTCCGTTTTTGCCGATGAACCCGAGCCCGCTTTTCTGCGCCCATGCCCGTTCCAGCACCGGAGCACTGTCCACGAATCCTCTGCCTGCAAAATCCCCCAGCACCTGCCGGAGACCGGCAATCAGATCCTGCAATTTTTTCCGGATCACATCATGGTAGTCGTTCCCATAGGCATATTTTGAAATTTTAGGAACAGCTCCAGGCTGTGCTTCTTCCGGGTAATAATTAAATAACAGTGTGATCACTGATTTCGCACCCGGCACAAGTTTCCCTGGGTCTGTTCTCAGGTCAAAGTGATTTTCCATGTAACCCATGCTCCCTTGCATTCCCCTGGACAACCAGCTTTCCAGCCTCCGGGCATCTTCCTCCAGGAAAGCTGCCGCGGCCACCCCACAAAACTCGAAGCCAAGGTGCGCAGCAGACTGCTTTACAAATGCCGTATTTTCCGCTTTTGAGGACATTAATTAATCATCCGTTTCTGTTACATGAAGTTTATGAAAAAACCTATGCAAGATAGGGGCTATTAAAATGCCGAATGTAGAAAGAAAAGTTATTCCGCTGAATAACGCATAAAAGGATGCGAAGACTTTGGCAGCTTTGGAAAGTGTGATCTCTGGTGCGATCACCGGCCCCATTCCGCTGAGGATCATGGAAGCATTTAACAAACTATCATAAAAATCAAATTCCGGCACAGTGAGTTTATAGCCGGCAACACCCAGGCCAAGACTCGCAAGTAATACAGCACAAGCCAGCGAAGCAGTATACCTTAGGCGCTGGTAGAAAATGTGACGGGGTGCTAACTTCTGCTTTTTATTTTCGTACATACCTGCTCTTTGTAATAAAAATACAAAGCTTTCATGAGGCCCGTTTTTAATTCTTAGCAGTTGTTATAAGAGTATCTGTAATTTTTTTCTGAGCACTCATCTGCGGGTCTGAAATCATACTGGCCTAAACCAACCTGATAGAATAGCATGAAGGCGAGAAGAATACTGCTAAGCAGGCAGTATTTGTTGGTTTTATATGCCATAATTTCTTAATTGTTGGTTTGGATTTTGATTTGTTACAAAGGTTTAAAATTAACCACACTAAATTCAAGATATGAACCTGAATAATTTCACTATTAAAGCGGCAGAAGCTGTACAACAGGCACAGCAGCTCGCTTTTAATCATAAAAATCCGACCATTGAACCTGAACACCTGCTTACGGTTTTGCTGGCCATGGAAGATTCTCCGATTGACTACTTGCTCAAAAAAAATAATGTTACTGTAAACCTTGTGGAATCTAAACTCGCGGAATTGGTTGCAAAACTGCCAACCACGAGTGGCGAGCCTGGCCAGGCCATGGGCAGGGATGCAAACAATGTCGTGTTGCGGGCGGGCGCGGCATTAAAAACTTTTGGGGACGAGTTTATCACGCCCGAACACCTCCTACTGGCAATGGTGCAGGGAAATGATGCTGCAGCAAAACTATTAAAGGATGCGGGCCTCACCGAAAAGGGTTTGGTGACCGCAATCAAAGATCTGCGGAAAGGCGAAACGGTTTCTTCCCAGACACAGGAAACACAGTTCAATGCACTGAATAAATACGCGAAAAACCTCAATGAAATGGCCCGGCAGGGCAAACTGGACCCGGTAATAGGGAGGGATGAAGAGATTCGGAGAACCTTGCATATCCTCAGCCGGCGAACTAAAAATAACCCAATACTCGTGGGCGAACCAGGCGTAGGTAAAACCGCCATAGCAGAAGGGCTTGCAATGCGCATTATCAATGGGGATGTTCCGGAGAATCTGAGATCAAAAGTGATATATGCATTAGATATGGGACAGTTGATCGCGGGTGCAAAATATAAAGGTGAGTTCGAGGAGCGATTGAAATCTGTGATCAAAGAAGTGGTGTCCGGCGAAGGCGATATCGTTTTATTTATTGATGAGATTCATACCCTGGTGGGTGCAGGGGGTGGCGACGGGGCAATGGATGCAGCTAATATTTTGAAACCCGCACTTGCACGGGGAGAATTAAGAGCAGTTGGTGCCACGACTTTAACGGAATACCAGAAATTTTTTGAAAAAGACAAAGCATTGGAACGGAGGTTCCAGAAAATATTGATCGATGAGCCATCCACCGAAGACGCTATTTCTATTCTCCGCGGTCTCAAAGACAGGTATGAAACCTATCACCATGTCCGCATAAAAGATGAAGCGATTATTGCCGCGGTGGAACTTTCTCACCGTTACATCAGCGATCGTTTTTTACCTGATAAAGCAATCGACCTGATTGATGAAAGTGCGGCCAAGCTTAGACTGGAAATGAACAGTATGCCCGAGGAACTGGACAAACTGGAAAGGCAGATCCGCCAATTGGAGATTGAAAGAGAAGCCATCAAGAGGGAAAATGATGAAAGTAAATTAAAAGACCTCAATACCGAAATTGCGAATCTTTCGGTAGAGAGAGACACCTATAAAGCCAAATGGAAGGAGGAAAAAGAATTGGTGGAAAAGATCCAGAATGGTAAGGCTGCCATCGAGCAACTAAAGCAGGAAGCCGAACAGGCGGAAAGAAACGGCGATTACGGAAAAGTAGCCGAGATCCGGTATGGTAAAGTAAAAGAGCAGGAGACCCAGATACAGGAACTCACAACCTTACTTTCCGGCCTCAGCGAAAAAAGATTGTTGAAAGAGGAAGTAGATGCAGAGGATATTGCAGAAAGCATTGCAAAGGCCACAGGAATACCGGTGTCCAAAATGTTGCAGAGTGAAAGGGAGAAATTGTTGAACCTTGAAGAAGAGTTGCATAGAAGGGTGGTAGGCCAGGAAGAGGCGATCGAAGCTGTATCTGATGCAATTCGCCGAAGCAGGGCTGGCTTGCAGGATGCAAAAAAGCCTATCGGCTCTTTTATTTTTCTTGGCACTACGGGTGTGGGTAAAACAGAACTCGCTAAAGCACTCGCGAATTACCTTTTTGATGATGACGCAATGATGACCCGGATCGATATGAGTGAATACCAGGAAAAACATTCGGTCAGCCGGCTCGTTGGTGCACCGCCGGGCTATGTGGGCTATGATGAAGGTGGTCAGCTTACAGAAGCCGTGAGGAGGAAACCCTATTCTGTGGTTTTATTGGATGAGATTGAAAAAGCACATCCCGATGTATATAATGTTCTGTTGCAGGTGTTGGACGATGGCAGGCTAACAGATAACAAGGGGAGGGTGGTAAACTTCAAGAATACCATTATTATTATGACAAGCAACATGGGGAGCCAGGTGATACAGGAAAACTTTGAAAACGTAACGGAGGATAACAAAGAGGAAATCGTAGAAAAAACAAAGGTGGAAGTAGTAAATCTGCTTAGGCAGACCATCCGTCCTGAATTCCTGAACCGTATCGACGAAGTCATTATGTTCCAGCCGTTAATGAAAAAGGAGATCAGGGGAATCATCCGCATTCAATTGGAGGGTCTCCGCCAGCAGGTTCTTAAAAACGGGATAGACTTGCAGTTTAGTGATTATGCCATTGACTACCTCGCTGAAAATGGATATGATCCCCAGTTTGGGGCTCGCCCATTAAAAAGGCTCGTCCAAAAGGAAATAGTCAACCGCCTTAGCAGGCGAATTCTTGCAGGGGACATTGACAAAACTAAGCCTGTTCTGGTGGATGTTTTCGATGGCACGGTAGTTTTCCGGAATGAAGAATTCGTGGATGCGAAACTCCCAAACGTTTAAAGTTAAGAATGTTAACATTTATTTAATGGGTTGACTGGAAAGGGGTTTGTAGCCTATTTGGCATATTTTTCCCGATGTCGTTTTGGCTTGAAGGCAAAAAAACCTATCTTCAGGCGATTCTAAATAACAGTATTTAGTAATATTAATCACAATAAAGCGGCTGTAGTTCCTCCGAAATAGCAGCATTTAACTAATAAAAAGGAGTTTATATATGGCATTTAAAAAAGATGTAGTAGAAATTATCGAACCGAGAGACGTATTTGTAGGAAATCCGAAAGCAGAAGTTACCCTTGAAGAATTTGGTGAATATGAGAGCGAGGTGTGTGCAAAGGCGAATGAGATCGTAAAAAAGTTACTTGTCGACTATGATGGCAGGATCCGTTTTAACTTCCGCCATTTCCCAATGACAAAGATTCACCAGCGTAGCCTTAAGGCTGGCGAAGCTGCAGTTGCTACTGCCCAGGACGGTAAGTTCTGGGAAATGCACAATATTCTATTTGCTAATCGTAAGAATCTGGGTACTACCAGCCTTAAACTACACAGCAAAGAAGCGGGTGTAAGCAACAAACGTTTCCTCGATGACCTGGTAAATGCTACTTATGGCTGGCAAGTGCAGGGTGATTTGAAAGAAGGTATTGACCGTGGCGTGAAGGATGTTCCCACCTTTTTTGTAAACGGGGAAAGGGTGGCCAAGCCTACTTACGATGAATTGAGTAAAGCAATTGAATCCGCTTTAAAAAAAGTGAAGAAAAAAGCGCCGGTTAAACAAAGAGCTTAATCGTAAAAATATAAACCCCGTGTGCACGGGGGTTTTTTTATGCATTCGCTCAGACTTCGGTCAGACGGTTGCGGGAGATCTTCGTAGGCTATCCTGGTGTTTTTACCTCCACGATATTTTTGATCATGCCATTAAAAAGAAAGTAATGGAAAGGCAGCATCGCTATCCAGTAGAATCGACCCCATAATCCCCGTGGCCGGAAGGTGGCCGTTTGCCTTAGTTGCAGCTTGTGGTGTTTTCTCATGATTCGGAATTCAAGCCATGCTTCTCCAGGCAACTTCATCTCTGCTATGAGCAATAGCCGGCTGTTTTTTTTGTCGGCGATCAGTACCCGCCAAAAATCCAATGCATCACCAGCCTGGATTTTATTGGCATCCGTTCGTCCGCGTCGAAGACCTACCCCTCCTGCGAATTTATCCATCAGACCCCGCAACCTCCAGAGATGGTTGCCATAATACCAGCCTCTTTCTCCGCCTATGCTCCAGATGTTTTGTAAAACTTTTTCCGGCGACCCTTTAATCTCTCGCCATTTTAGGTCTTTATAGCATCCATGTGTTGGCACTTCAACGTAGTTAAGGAGGTCCATCCGGGTATTGCTGCTGGTGAAAGCATCTTTCCAGCTGCTGAGAACCATTTGCTGTTCTATTTTTTCAAAGGCCAGCTGAACGGCGGACTGGTAAGGCAACAACTCGATTCCTAATTCTTCTGCCAGTTTGTTGGGCCTGCACACAACGTTCACTTTCATACTCTGCACCAGATGCTGTGCGAGGGCATAAGAGGTGGAAGTAATAAAATATAGCCAGTAAGAGGAAAGTTTTGGCGTCATCACCGGCACTATACCAATATGTCTTTTCAGGCCCCGTACTTTTGCAAATTGCATCAGCATTTCTTTGTAAGTCAGCACCTGGGGCCCGCCAATATCAAAATCTTTATTAAAACAACTGTCTTTTAAAGCCACTCCTTTCAAAAACTGGATAACGTTCCGGATAGCGATCGGCTGGCATAAAGTGTTCAGCCATTTAGGAGCAATCATCAGAGGGAGTTTTTCCACCAGGTCCCGGATGATCTCAAAAGATGCACTACCAGAACCTACGATGATACCCGCACGTAACGCAGTAAGTGGAACCTTTCCTTTAGCCAAGATCTTTTCTACCGCCAGGCGGGAAGAAAGATGGGGAGAGAGTTCTTCTTCGTTCACGATCCCGGTCAGGTAAATCAAATGGCGGCACTCCGTAGTATCGATATAACAGCTGAAATTTTCTGCGGTGGCAGATTCCATCGCTTCAAAATCCTTCCCGCTGCTCATACTGTGAATGAGGTAATAAGCGATATCTATTTGCCTGGGTAAATCCACTATACCGGAATTTTTATAAAAATCCGCTTCAATAATGTGTAAGTGCTCATGCGGGTGTTCAGCTTCGAATCTTTTTTTATCCCTGACACAGCAATATAAGGTATGGCCTTCTTCCAGCAAGCCCGGCATCAGCCGCTGGCCGATGTAACCATTTGCCCCCGTAATGAGAATATTCATAATTCAAAATATAACAAAAAGCCGGATCTTTAGTTTGTTTGCAGTCTGCGAAACTGTTTTTATATTTAAAAAAAAATGAAAATTTCCTTTGCCACTGAACTTAAACAGTTCGGGCAACAAGGCGAAAAAACCGGTTGGACCTATTTTGAAATTCCCGGGAAGCTGGCAGCTAAACTTCAGCCTGGCATGAGAAAAACTTTTCGGGTAAAAGGTTATATCGATACTTACCTGTTAAGCCAGGTTGCGATTCTACCGGTAGGGGACGGAAATTTTATTCTCCCCGTGAATGCCGGCATGCGCAGATCCATTTGCAAAAAAAAAGGAGATAAAATCGCTGTTGTGCTGGAAACCGATAACAGTGAATTACAACTATCCGGTGATTTTTTAGCCTGCCTCGCAGATGAACCGACGGCCAAAGACTGGTTTGATAAACTTCCGAAATCGCACCAGCAATACTATTCCAAATGGATAGAAAGTGCGAAAACAGAACCCACAAGGATCAAACGGATCGCGATCGTGGTAAACGGGCTGGCCAGGCATATGGATTATGGCGCAATGCTAAGAGAACAACGAGACCTGAATCTTATTCGGTAACTTCTACCAGGTAATGCAGTATCTCTTTCCCGTCTACCAGCACTGCTACCGGGATGTTATCTTCCGTCTTAAATTGGTAGCTAAAATTAACCACACCATTTGCCGCAGTAAAATTCATCGGCTCCGGCTTTCGCATTTTTTTTCCTTCGCCCACAAGAAGGGATACATTGGAAATCGGGGTATCTGCATTGTAGGAGAAACTAAAGTTCACTTTGGTTTTCGTTCTTGCCTTTACTAACCCGCTGACAGGCACCGGCTTTTTTAAACTGATTCCGTATGCTGCACGATCGATCACAGGTAATGCATAAAAATCTTTTTTGCTTTTCGGTCCGCCACCTAGTTGCCAGGCATCATTATCCGGGAAATGATCCAGGTTGAAAAGTGCTTTCTCCGGGAAAAAATAATTGCTGGTGAATTGCGATGTAAAAAGACTTAGCTTCCTGTCTGCATAACCGCTAGCCCTGCTAGCATCCACAAAAAACCACTGATCAGGGCTTGTGCCCAACTGCACTACATTCCAGGAGTGATTGAGCTCGTCGGCGGGGTTATTGATATCATCCGTATAATTTTTTACATATCCATCCACCACAAGGCATCGGATATTAGCTGCGCTGCTCATTTCCTGGAACAATTTGGCGAAACCGAGGGCTGTAGCTTTTCTAAATCTAATAACATCCTCCGGGTTGGATTTGCGCTGGTCGCCTGATTTCATCGCCTTAATATCCCATGAAATGTTGTGGGCAATCCAGTAAAAAATTGCCCTGGCTTTTTGTTCTTTATCCGTGATTCGGCGGGTAAGCGTATCAGTGATGCGGGCCATGTTCAGGCTATCCAGGGAACCTAGTGTTTGAATAAAACTATCAGTGCTGGTATAATGACTGGCTGGTGACTGTGAGTATGACAGGTTCGAAATAGTGAGCAAGCCCAGAAGAAAGGTTAACAACTTCATTTTCATTGCCTAAAAATAAGTAACCTTTTCGTTAAGGAATTAAGAAAGTAGTAAGTCTCCTGTCTTTTGAATGTATGTATTTTTTTTCCCATCCTTCTTCGGGCATCCCTTTATTTGCTGAGGCACAAGATTTGCTTATATTGTTGGCATGATAAAAACGCTGATGTACGCAGGCCTCATATCCACTATGCTGGTCTCCTGTAATGACCAAACCGATGGCAAAAAGTCCTCTTCAAAAAAAACCGAAAAAGAAAAAAAGGTTACCAAAAGGGATGTGAGCATTACTCCGGGTAATGCTTACAACGATATCTTTTTCGACAGTCTGGCACTTGTTAATTACATGGCTGAAAATAAACTGGATGATTCCCTCGTGCGGAGAATGACCAGTTTTTATAATGCACGGAATTACCAGTTTGCCTGGTTTACCTCTGATGGACTCACCGAGCAGGCGCGTGGTTTCTGGAACATGCACAATTACCAAACCACTTACGGCAAAGATTCCACCCTGAAAAATAAGACACTCCAGAAAAGGATGGATAATTACGTTGAAGAGGCCGAAGGATTTGCTGTTTCTGCAAAAGATAAAAATATTATGAACACCGAGTTGCTGCTTACCCAGCATTTCATCGTTTATTCGTTGAATAACTTCGAGGATGGTTATATCAAGCGAAAAGAAATGGAAAGGTTCATTCCCATAAAGCGGCAGGATGCACTTTTGTTGGCAGATTCGCTTCTCACCAAAAAACACAAAGACAATAGATATTATGAGGATGTAAATAATTCCTACAAACTCTTGAAAGAAAAGTTGAAAGTTTATTATGAGATTTCTAAGGTCGGAGGATGGCCTGTCATCCCGGCAACCACAAAAAAGTTAAAGCCGGGTGTTTCCTCCCCTGAAGTCGCGTTGCTTAAAAAAAGGCTTTCGCTAACTGGTGATATGCCCGGGGATACTACCCCGGTTTTTACCCCTGCCCTTAGTGCGGGTATAAGCAATTTCCAGGAGAGGTTTGGCTACAGCCCAACAGGCACACTTACAGATCAGCAACTAAAGGACATGAACGTTCCGGTAAACGAGCGTATTAAACAAATATTAGTGAATATGGGTCGTATGCAATGGATCATACAGGAACCAAAAGGTAAAATGATCGTCGTAAACATACCTGAATTTATTTTACATGTGAAGGATGGTCCACAAAAAGTTTTTGATATGAATGTGGTGGTAGGAAAGGAGGGGCACAACACGATGATGTTTACGGGGAATTTGAACCAGGTGGTGTTCAGCCCTTATTGGAACCTACCCCCCAGCATTGTAGAAAAAGAGATCCTGCCTGCAATAGCGAGAAACCCCGATTACCTGGCGAGTAATAACATGGAAGAAGTGGGTACCGACGGTGACCTTCCCGTGATAAGGCAGCTACCGGGTGATGGCAATTCTTTGGGAAAAGTCAAATTTCTTTTTCCAAACAGCTTTAATATTTACTTTCATGATACCCCTGCGAAATCCTTGTTCAACAAAGATAAACGGGCGTACAGCCACGGATGTATACGACTGAGTGATCCAACTAAAATGGCTAATTACCTGCTAAAAGATGATCCGCAATGGAGTCCCGAAAACATCGATGCGGCCATGAACAGCGGCACCGAGAAATATGTAAAACTGAAAGACCCTGTACCGGTGTTAATTACCTATTATACTGCATGGGTTGATGAAAAAGGATTGTTGCATTTTGCGGATGATATTTATGACCATGATAAAACAATCATGCGTAAAATGTTCACTAACGGGTAAGCGCTGCACATAAAAAAGAAGCTTCAAAGCCGGGGATCAAATCAGACCCCGGCTTTGCAATGTTAAAGGAGGCATCCCAGCTAAGGATCCCCGGTAATCTTTCGTTTAAACCCAGGCCCTGGCTAATCAATAGGAGTGATAAGTTATTCACATTGCCGGAATTCCCCTAAACCAGTGGGAATAGTCTCAACCCTATACAGTCATTCCTTATAACCGTTTCATAATTATTATATATAATTATTTTGCCTTACCTTGGAGGAATACAAACCCTCGTTATGAGCAAATGTATTCTCGCCGTATTTTTTTCCCTGGTTGGTTTCAGAGGTTTTACACAGCAAGTCTCAAGGCCAAAATTGGTAGTAGGAATAGTAGTAGACCAGATGCGCTGGGATTATCTTTATCGCTACAATTCCCGTTATACTGCAAACGGCGGATTTAAGCGGTTGATGACAAAGGGCTTTAACTGCAACAATACACTGATCCCTTTTACGCCGACCTATACAGCCTGTGGGCATGCAGGCATCTATTCCGGATCAGTACCTGCTATTAATGGTATCACGGGAAATGATTGGTTTGATAACGACAAGCAACAGTATGTTTACTGCACGGAAGACCAGGGTGCAGCCACAGTGGGTAGCAGCAATGCCAAAGCTGGCCAGATGAGCCCTGTGAATATGTTAACTACCACCATCTGTGACGAGCTAAAACTGGCAACGAATTTCCGAAGTAAAGTTATTGGCGTTGCATTAAAAGACAGGGGAGGGATCCTACCTGCCGGGCACAGTGCCAATGCCGCCTATTGGTATGATGCCAATTCCGGGGATTGGATTACTTCTACCTATTACATGAAAACATTACCGGACTGGGTGAATGATTTTAATAAGAAAAAATTAGTTGACCAGTACTACGCCAAAGGATGGAGCACGCTTTATCCCATAGAAACGTACGTGCAAAGTACAAGGGACGATAATAATTATGAGATCAAAATGCTCGGGCAGAACTTCCCGTATAATTTTTCAACCCTGGTGGGTAAAAACTTTAATATTATCATGGGTACGCCTCATGGGAATTCTCTGACCACCCAGTTTTCAAAAACAGCTATCGAACAGGAGCAACTGGGGTTGGATTCCATCACTGATTTTTTAACTATCAGTTACGCATCCACCGATTATGTGGGGCATTCCTTTGGGCCAAACTCTGTGGAAATTGAGGATACTTACTTACGACTGGACCAGGAACTTGCAGAACTGCTGGATTACCTGGATACTAGAGTGGGAAAAGATCAATACCTGTTGTTTTTGTCAAGTGATCATGGCTCCGCCCACAATCCCCGGTTTATGAAGGACAATAAAATTCCGGCCGGAAATGCTGATGCAAGTAAATTGTACGATGCCCTGAACAGTGGTTTAAAATTAAAGTTTGGGACAGCTGACCTGGTCACAGGTATCGTCAATTTCCAGGTAGTGTTAAACCTGCCTGTTATAGAAGGGAGTAACAAGTTGAAACAGGGGGAGATAATAGCCTGGATAGTGCAATACCTGGGTAAAGAAGAAAGCATAGCGCAGGTATTTGCTATTGCCGACCTGGAAACCACGGTCTTAAACAGCAATTTAAAAAAGATGATTGCGAATGGCTATTACAAAAAACGTTCGGGACAGATACAAATTGTATACAAACCCCAGTGGCTCGACGGATTTGATAAGGGAGGTACTTCGCACGGATTATGGAACCCGTATGACGCTCACATACCGCTGATCTGGTATGGCTGGAATATCCAGGCCGGATCTTCAGCCCGTGAAACCTTTATGACCGATATCGCTCCCACATTGGCTGCACTGCTCAAGATCCAGGCGCCCAGTGGGAATATAGGAAAACCGATTCCAGAAGTGACCAGGTAATTCATACCTGCCTTGTTGTCTTTTGAAAATAACTTATGCTTGACTCTGCATAATCACTTTTAACTTTAAATACATCGTTATGAAAAGTAGGAAGTGGGTGATCATGAGCGTTTTCCTGTGTTTTGTCCAATTCGGCCTTGGTCAAAAAGCAATTGTAGACGACAATAAATTTTTCCAGGATGAAGAGCCTGTGGAAATGAAGGTTTACACCGATGTCAGGAATTTACTGGCTCAAAAAAAATCGCTTAATTATGTGTATGGTACTATCAACTGCACTTTCCCTGGCAACAAAGTTGTAGATGGCCAGGTGCGTATTAAACCCAGGGGGCATTTCAGGAAAGAAAATTGCCGGCTTTCCTCGCTTACATTCGATTTCAATAACAAAGATTACCCTGCATTCTCAAAACTAGGCACTTTAAAACTCGTTGGCGGATGCGGAACGTCGGAAAAGGATGAACAATACCTGCTGAAAGAATACCTGGCCTATAGAATATACAACCTCTTAACCGATAAGAGCTTCAGGGTGCGGCTTATGCACGTGAATTATAATGATACCAAGGGCAAGGTAAAACCCTGGACTCAATATGCATTTTTTATTGAAGATATTGATGATATGGCAAAACGAAATAAGTGCAGGAAAAAAGAAGAGGCGAATTATGCTCATCATAAACTGGATCGTAACCACGCTGCATTGGTTTACCTGTTTCAATACATGATCGGGAACACAGATTGGTCGATGCCATTTTACCACAACATAAAACTTATCGTAGACAGGAAAGACACCACGTCCCGTCCCTACCCAGTGGCATATGATTTTGATATGACCGGGCTGGTGAATCCTCCTTATGGCGTAGGTAACCCGCAATTAGGACTGGAAAAACTTACTGACCGGTTATACCGGGGATACAAACGATCATTGGAAGAAATAGAAGCCGTGGCTAAAATATTTTGCCAGAAGGAAGAGGCAATTTATTCACTGATCAACAATTTTACCCTGTTATCCAATAAAAATAAAATTGACATGCTCGATTTTATAGGCGATTTTTTTGCCCAGGTTAAAAATAAAAAAAGGCTCAAAAACATTTGTATTGATAATGCTTTGGTAAATTAGCCCGGTTATTCCATAACCCAAAAATATGAAACTTACAACTGAACTACTGAGAGAAACTGCGCTTTATGTAAACGATTATTACAAGGACCATTTTGGTGAGCGATACAGCTTTCACAATTATAACCGAACGCTTAACATTGTACGGCACTGTGATGCAATGGCTGTGCGGATGCAGGTGGACAGCCATGATGTAAAAATAAACCACCTTGCAGCCTGGTTTGTAGAACTCAGTTATGCCACTAATGACATTGATCCCCAGGAAGGTGCTGTAGCATTAGCGAGGGAATATTTTAAAACCAACGGGGGAGGCGATGAAATAATGCAGCAGATCGAGGACAGTATCCTGAGCACGCGGGAGCCACAGCAACCTGTATCGACGGCCTCACAGATACTCTGTGATGCCCGCATGTATCATTTGGGTAGTAAGGGGGCGTCCCAGCAATTAGATGCGTTAAGGGTAGAGTATGCAGCCATTGCCAAAAAAGAATATACAGATGAAGAATGGTTGACAAATAATATAACATTCATCAGCAATCATTTTTATTTTACAGCAGCAGCCCGTGAACTTTTCCAGAAAAGAAAAGAGAAATTACTGGAACAGTACCAAAAAAAGTTAAAGCAATTGCGGAACCAAAAAAATGAAGTGCAGGAGCCGGCCGAAACGGTTGAATCCATTCCTGCCGGGAAAACTATTCGTGAAGAAGATGCCAAACTGGAACGCGGTGTGGAGACTTTTTTCAGGATTACAGAACGGAGGCATATGGAATTATCTAAAAATGCGCATGACAAGGCAAGCCTCCTTATCAGCGTCAACTCTATTGTGATCTCAATTGTCCTGTCAGTATTGTTTACAAAGCTTGACGATAACAAACACCTGTTGCTGCCTACTTTGTTACTCGTTATCACCTGCACAACCACGATCATTTTTGCTATCCTCTCTACCAGGCCCAGGATAATAGATGGGAACTCTAAAAGTAAGCCTGCCGATGACCATGAAATAAATATTTTGTTCTTTGGTGATTTTTCTAAGTTATCCATCACCGAGTACAAAAAAGAGATGAAAGCAACTTATAAAAGCAACTCAGATTTGTATGACAGCATAACCAAGGATATTTATTACCAGGGTATCATCCTGGTGTGGAAATACCGGTACATAAAGATATCTTACAATATTTTTATGTATGGGTTTGTCGTCACCATTCTTTCCTTCATCATTGCTTTTGCAGTGCACACGAGCAGGTAAACCGTAAACCAAAAAAACGTAAAATGAAAATCCTGGTCAGCTTTTGTTTTGGTTGTTGCATCTTCATTTTGTGTTGCAGGGGAAAACTGAAAACGCCGGAAAATTATAACAGGGAACCCGCCGCGCCTAGTTACCAGTTTCAGGAACCCGACGAAAAATGGGAACTACCTTCATCACTCGACGAGATATCCGGCATCGGTTTGCTAAATGATTCTATTATGGTGTGCCAGGAAGATGAAAACGGGATGCTTTACCTGTACAACCTTTTTACAAAACAGGTTGATAAAACGATTAGTTTCGGCAAACAAAATGATTACGAGGATCTCGCGATAGTAGGCAGCGAGGTTTATGTATTACAATCAAACGGGAGCATTGTGCAGATCGTCGATTACCGGCAATCCCCTGTGGTTAACAAATTCAAAACAACCCTTTCCGGGAAAAATGATACAGAAGGGCTCTGCTATGATCCGGTGACCAAAGCCCTGCTCGTGACATGTAAAGACAAGCAGGCTGAATCCGGATCAACGGCAAAATCCATATTTGCGTTTAGCCTTGAGGAAAAAGTAATTGCAGACAAACCCTTCCTCAATTTTGACGAGCCGGAATTTGCCCCTTCTGCAGTGGCCATACACCCGGTTAGCCATAATATTTTTGTTTTATCAGCAAAAAAGCGGAGACTGATCGAATTAAGCAGGGCCGGGGTACTGGTGAACCGGTATGATTTGAAGAGCAGCCTATTTATGCAGCCGGAAGGGCTCACCATTACAGCAAACGGGGACTTGTATATCTCCAATGAAGGGAAAGGGGCTAGAGCAAATATTTTACTGTTTAAATATAGAAGATAACCTTTTGCAGCAGCTGTTTATTCCGCTCAATACAGCTTGCCGGCCTCCTTTGGAAGGGTTAATAAAATTCCTTCAGGAAATTTACCGTGTTCGAGAATAAAAACCTGTCTACAATTTCCTCCGCCGTTATTGTATTGTTCATTTGCAGGGAAAGTACTCCACCCGACAGGAAATTGTCTGCCAGAATGATAAGCTCTTTCGCCATGGGCTCAAAATCCGCCGCTGTAAGGATCCCAGGCAGGGGATTGATATTGCCGTCAAAATCACTGCCGATGGAAGTGCAGCCCCATGCAAACAATTCCGCTTCATCCAGTAATTCGGCTATGTATTGGATCTGGCACCAGATGATGCGGGCAGACCTTTTCAATTCCGATTCTTTGTTCCGGAAGGATGGGTGCCACCTTCTTTTTTTTGCATCAACATTATTGCCCATATCCATCTGGAGGCCAAACACCCCGCCGGAGCTTGCGATCTCAATGATCTCTTCATCAAAAAAATTAAGGTCGCTTTCATTAAAAATATCCGGGCATTTATAAACCCTCCTGTTGCGGTTTAAAGACAGACCATTGACAGACCCATGGCTCACGATAAACGGTATGTTGCAATTGCGATAACCTGTTTTGATCAATACAAAATATTCCTTCCTCGCCCGAAGGCTCATATGTTTCATATCGATATAGATACGTTTGCCCTTGCTATCATCCAGTAAGGCATGAATCACTTTAATACCAAGTTCCGTTAAACCGATGTCCAAATTCTTCTCCTGGTTTACAAGGCTTCCCAGCCTGTGCAGGCTGCGTGCGTGCCCGCACAGATCATTGTTGAAATTATGGGCAAGTCCAACAAAGGCGGGCACATACGCCCATTGTTTTACCGCGAGAATGTTTGACAGGATCTCGTTTTCATCTGTCGCTACGCCGTATTCTCCCAGGCCTGCGTTGAAAACGTGGGCACCTTCTATCGTAATAATAACGGCTATAGTGTTTTGCCTGGACAACACATTTTGTACCTCCTGCCAGCTATTGGTAAGTTCCCAGTGCACTTGCTGGTTATCCACGACGTGCTGTCGCCTGCTGTTTAAAATAAACTCGTATTCGTGGTTAAGGTCTTTAAAATAGTTTGTGTGACGTTGTAAGTATTTCACCCGGTTGTACCCCAGTTCAACACTCCAGTTTGCGACAAGCGCGGCAACAAAAGGGGACAGTTTTTTGCTGATGAAGTACCCCTTTTCAAGAGGATAAAGGGATAATAATACGATTCTTGCCCTTGACCGGGCCAGGGTGGTAAAATCGGTCTGCGTAAACTTTGTAACGCCAATATAGCGGTGAATTTTTCTTGAAAAATAGGCGGGTAGATAGGCGGACCAAATATCGCTCCGCGGGCTTTTCCTGCTGTCGAAACTATGCCCGAAAGCTTTCAGGTTGGGATGGCAATGCAGATCTGCATATTGAAAATTTTTCATACCGACTGATTAAAAGGTGTCGAGTGGTCTTATGTTTCAAAAAACAGGGCTGGCAAGCGCTACCGTATAACTTCCAGCTAAAATTAATAAATGAAAAGGGAAAGAAGAAGATATAAATATGAATACTTATAAGGAATCCAGTTTGGAAGTTTGAAGCGGGATTATGTAATTTTGCCGGCTATGTATCCATTCTCTAATGCTGCCATTTCAATAGCCTGCCCTGCGGACGTGCCCGTTATCACTGCTTTGCTGAATAGGGCCTACAGGGGGGAAAGCTCCACCCGTGGCTGGACAACAGAAGCACACCTGATCGGCGGGAA
The DNA here is from genome assembly GCA_043727215.1 of Chitinophagaceae bacterium. Classification (GTDB taxonomy): domain Bacteria; phylum Bacteroidota; class Bacteroidia; order Chitinophagales; family Chitinophagaceae; genus Ferruginibacter. The sequence continues at coordinate 85,381 of JAYSYY010000049.1, forward strand.
TGTACGTACCGATGAGCCACACCTCCTGCAAACAATGCAACAGCAAGACAGTGTGCTATTAAAATACCGTGATGGCCAAAACCGGGTCATTGGCTGCGTAAATCTACAGCGGCATGGGAGCAGGATCTACCTCGGGATGTTGAGCGTTTCACCCGAACTCCAGGGCAAAGGAGTAGGAAAAGAGTTATTAGCCGCAGCAGAAGAGTTTGCCATCGGCAAGCAATGCAAGGCCATATATATGGCGGTGATCTCCGTGCGCACCGATATTGTGTCCTGGTATGAACGCCATGGCTATAAGGATACAGGGGAAAGAAAATTTTTTGAAGAAGATGGTCTCACTGGTAAGCACCTGCAGCCACTTGAATTTATGACACTGGAAAAGCTTTTGGGAGTGTCTTAAATGGAACACCGGGAAAGAAAAGCAGGTACGAAAGTTCATGATAAATAATTAATAAAATGGCAAAGGAAAAGCCCCGGATCTCCGGGGCTTTTCTATTTTTGTTCAGTATACATTTAGCCTTTCACTTCAGCAATTCCTCATTTTCAATATCCTTTTCATCCGGCAATGGTTTTCGGTAATCATTCATTAGTTCGTCTTCAAATTTTTTCTCATCCTTTTGATTACGCATCACTAGGAAAACTACAAGTGCAAGGATCACAATGCTGAAAAACAGGATAAATGGCCAGTTCATAGCACCGAAAGTTTGTTTAAATTTAAAAAAAAATTGCTAAATAACGATAGCTGTTTCCTTTAAAAACTACCTCAGGTACAAATGGCCAGCCCCCGGTTTGGGGGCAACTAAACCTTTGGAGCCAGACTCACATTGACAGCATTAGCGCCTTTGGGGCCCATCTCAATTTCGAATGTTACTTTACTGTTTTCCTCAATCTGTTCATTGATGCCGTTCACGTGTACAAAAATACTCTGTTGGGAATCCTGGTCTTTAATAAAACCATATCCTTTGGAACTGTTAAAGAATGTAACGGTGCCTCTACGAAGAAGGTCTGCAGGATCCGCATCTTGTTGTTTTGGTACACCTATCTCGATATCTTCGGCATTGATTTTTCTCATCTTCTTCGGATCCGGTGGGGTAGACGACAGGTTACCGTTCTCATCGATGTACGCCATCATATCATCCATGCTCTTGGTTTTGGGATTGTCTTTCCTTTCCTGCTTTTTTTCTGCCTTTTCTTTTTTGTTCTGCTGCTTTTTCTTTTCCCGTTCTTTTTTATTCCAGGTTTCTGCCATGTTGTTTGTATTGAATTATTGATTAGATTAGTGAGTACGCCAACCTGGGAAAGTGGAAATACCACACGTATTTCTGCAAAGATAATCTTTTTCCGCGGGCTTATCAGGGCTCGTGCCAAATCATTTTAATCCTCTTTTTAGATTTTCACAATTGCGCTGGATAAATGTTGCGGAAGGCGTACTCGGCAATGTTTCGGCAGAGGATCATGAATATAATCAGTGTCTGGTTTTGCGGGTGAGATCATTTAGTATGGAAAAATTTAAAATGATTATGTTCATTATGGTGATCCTTGCAGGGTTCACCGCACTTACCAATAACAAAAAATTACCTTACCGTACTGATCTTTGCCGGCCTTATCATTGGATTCGTCCCGGCATTACCGAACCTGGCCGTGGATCCGGATGGGGTTTTTATTATCATGCTGCCTCCGCTTTTATGTAATGCTGCGTCTAAAACATCCTGGCATGAATTCCGGACTGCGATCGGCCGATATCGGCACTTGCTATTACCCTTCTTTTTTTACGTCCGGACCTGCAGATGTCATGCGAAATGTAAACCGCCATTAGGCAATACCAGCGAACCCTGCTGCTAAAGAGGCATAAAGAAGTACTGTTCAGCGATAAAGCAAACAGGAAAGTAGAAAGGACACTGGTCATAAACGAGTTAAAACTCAATAAAGACCTTGCTGGCGAGAATTTATAGCGGGCGCTGCGACGAATGAGGCAACACGCGGAGGCCATTTACCTCAACATGTGATAATTATTCCTTGCAGCCGGAACTATTTCCACAATATATGATTAGATCTTCCACAGTTTTTTCTAAGCATTTTTTTTGGCATGATGTATGAATATTATGTTGTGTACCATTTAATCGAAAGGTTAATCAGGGCAGCAAGATCCCAGGTACCAGCTATTTTTATGCTTTTGTATTATGGTTTCAATTGCCATTTCAGGCAGCAGGAATTGTATATTTTCTAACCCGTTCAACCGGATTTTATCATTTTAAAAATTTATTTTATGGGAAATTTGTTGTACATCATAGCCGTTATCCTCGTAATCGGATGGCTAATAGGCTATTTTGCTTTTAACGTGGGAGGCATCATTCATGCTCTTCTTGTGATCGCACTTATTGCCGTTGTTATCCAGATCATTTCCGGCCGGAGAACACTTTAAGTAAAACATGTCGGCTTTCACCCCGTAATTTACTTTTCCGGCTCTATGGAAAAAGTTTGTATAAGGACACATTCCGGGTATATCCTGAGAAATGGTAAATAACCTTTACAAATTTATAATAATTGCTCTTCGTTTGGACTTTTCTAAAATCAGACGTCAGCAAATTATGTTTACACCTACCATCTCATCAAATTGTGCCAGTTGTCCTGGCACAATTTTTTTTGTTTCAATGAATGTCACAAAAAAACCTCCCCTTTTTTCCGGTGTAGAAAATGCTGGAGGTATCTTAGGAAAAGTTTATTCAGCAGTTACGCTTTCTGCCTCTATGTTACTGGTAGCGCTTTCGCTCACATCGTCAGTAGTAGAGGGGGTATTATTTTTTATGGTCAGCACAAAATCATTCGTCATAGAAAACTCAAAGGCCTGGTCTGCCAAAAGTTTTTTCACCAAGTCATCTTCCTGCAGCATTGTCGCAAGTTCTCTCGCGAGCGGGGAATGTTTTATCTCGATATTGATACGGCCCCGCGTCATAAAAAGATGGGTGAAACTGTATTTGATTTTTCGTCCCGCAGCTGCACGCTCAAAATCGGTACTATTCATACTCAATGTTTGAGGACCTGCCGACGCCCTCTTAAGGAGGATGGTAATTACAGGCAGGTATTTTTTCCAGGTTTGTGAGAACATAACTGATTATTTGGTAATTATTGATATGATGCAAAAACTCCTGTTGTGAACCAAAGGGGAAATGCGCTAAACTTTTCAATTGCTGTCACTCAGCCTTGTAAATTCTGCGCCATTGAAAATGCGTGCCAGGCTGCTGTCTTTGGTTTTTACCCATTCTTCAACTTTCGCCTCCGCGACTATTCTCCAGAAATTTTTTGCCTTAAGTTCTTCGAAATCATTGGTACGGATGAACAAACCTTTGAGGGTAGCTCTTTGCTTAAAATGAATATTGACTTTACCGTTCTTTTGAACCTTCGTGTCTATAAATTTTTCGATGATGTCGCTTGTCATGATATTGTTGGTTTAATTATAAATTATTTTATTGGTAGGTTTCATTAACCGGTTGGCCATTTTCAGTGCGGTATAGATTCTCGCTAAAAACTTGAGCGGTAGACTGTAATAGAAAAATACAAGAGAAGAAAATCGTTCGCTTACAAGAGAAAAACTCAAATGATCGTTGCAAATATAGGTGTTTTTGGTGAGATTGACGGCTTTGGATAAGCCAGGGCTACCTTTCCCGCTGCCAATCAATGGTTTAATGTGGGATCGATTTTAAATCCCCGGGGGTTATTTTGCGTATTTTAGCATAGAATTTCTAACAAGTCAGGTATGGATTGGTTAGCCGAAATTGTTGAGCAAATAGAATTGCATTTGCCCCAGGGCATCCGGAACTGCTTCGCCAAGGGTGTGAGCCCTGACTGCACTTACAGGGGGCAACCGCTTCTGATGGAACTCGTCAGCGGATATGGCCGTGGGACCGGATTTAAAGCCTGTATGCAGGTGTTTGCAGAAGCTGGTGTACTGGTGGAAGATGAAACGTTGTTTGCTGTGCTGCTGGATGATGCCGACGGACTGGAGGTTCTCTTGAATGCGAATCCCTCGGTAATCCACCGGAAGTACTCGTTTAAATGCGCCTATACGCCTATGTTAGAAGCAGGTTTACTGCATATTAGTGCTGAATTTAATCATGTGAATGCCGCCAGGATCCTTTACAGTTTTGGCGCAGATGTTAATGCTCCTGCAGGTATAGATGAACAGGGTTTCGGTGGGCAGACGCCCATTTTTCACACAGTGAATCAAAATGGCAACCAATCCCTGGAGATGCTTCACTTCCTGCTTGCTCACGGGGCAGATACCACGCTCACTGTTCCGGGGCTGATTTGGGGCAAAGGATACGAATGGGAAACTTTTATCCCCGCCGTCAACCCCCTGAGCTATACAATGATGGGCCTCCTGCCACAGATGCATAGGAATGAAACTACTATCTCGCAGGTGGTTAGTTTATTGCTGGAGAGATCTTTTGGCATCCGGTATATCCCGCCCAATGTCCCCTGCGCTTACCTGAGGAAATAAAGTATGTTCTGGTGATTACGCACGGCCTGGCCAAACAAACTAATTTTGCGGAATAACTTATCAATTTTCCCTTGTTGCGTTGGGATTTAGACGGTAGCTTTACTGTTGGAATCGCAGGAAAATTATGGATACATGGCTTTATTAACAGTAACCGGTTTATCAAAAATTGAAACGGAAACAACAGCTGTAAAGGACATCAGCTTTAAACAACAACCTTTTGAACAAATTGCCATTGCCGGCGAAACAGGCTCTGGTAAAACTACTTTGCTGAGGATGATTGCCGGACTTGTGCAGCCAACGGGTGGACAAATTATCCTCAATGGAAGGCGGGTAAAAGGGCCTGAGGAACAGTTGATGCCAGGCAATAAAAATATCGCTTACTTAAGCCAGCATTTTGAATTACGCAATAACTACCGGGTGCACGAGGTCCTGGATATGGCCAGGCAGCTTGCCCCCGCTGAAGCCGATAATATCTACCATATTTGCAGGATCACACACCTGCTTCAGCGCTGGACAGACGAACTATCCGGTGGAGAAAAACAGCGCATTGCCTTGGCAAGACTGCTCAGTAGTTCCCCACGCCTTCTCCTGCTGGACGAACCCTTCTCAAACCTGGATACCATTCATAAAAGTACGATGAAAACTGTTTTGGGCGATGCCTGTGAGAAAATGCAGATCAGTTGTATCCTTGTGTCCCATGATGCAGCGGATATCCTATCCTGGGCCGATACCGTTTTCCTTTTCAGGAACGGATCAATCGTGCAGAGAGGTGCACCAGCCGAAGTCTATAACCAGCCCGTTGATGAATACTGCGCAGGCCTTCTCGGAAGCTATAACCTCGTAAAAATTCCGGAAGGCAACCCGGTTGATAACAAGGATGCCGCCAGTAAGCTTTTTGCACGTCCGGAAAATATCATCCTCCATAATTCATCAGTCGATGGGCTGAAGGGGGTTGTGAAAGATATTCTTTTTTGGGGAAGCTATTACACCGTGGATATCGCAGCTGGAGACCAGTTGATCAGGATACAGTCGCCCCAGGCGGAATACGCCCGGGGGCAGGAAGTTTCACTGACATTTGTTATGCGCGATCCCTGGTACCTGGAGGGAGGAGCGTGAGAATTGAAGTTTCAATGTTCAAGCTTCAAAGTTCAAACCCGAGACCCCCAACGCTTAACGCTTACCCCGCAACCTCCAACTTACCGCTCCTTCAAAAACGTAACCCTTTTTATTTTACCATTTTCCACTTCATATACCGCAACGGCATGGATAAACCGGTTGCCTGCCCGCACTTTTTCTTTATCAATTATTTTATTGCCAATTACGATCCGTTTTTCCACCTCGCAGTAAAGATTAGCAACTTCTTTAAACAGGCTATCATAACTTTTACGCATAGTGGCTTTTCCTTTCACGGAAAGGGTGGCAGGGAAATCATGCAGTTCCACATCATCCGAATAAGTATTTAAAAAAGCCTCAATGTCCCGGGCATTGTATGCGTTCAGCTGCCGCTGCACCACTGCTTCAGGTGATTCCATGACAATGGAATCCGGAATTAATCGCTTTCCATCTTTGAAAATCATTTCGATGCTGTTCAGGTGTTGTAATGCAATCAACGGATTTTTACTTAGTAGTACCATATCAGCTTTTTTGCCAATTTCTATGGTGCCCCAGCTCGATTCTTTTCCGAAACCAAGCGCCACATTGAGGGTTGCAGTCTTAAGGATCTCGGGAACTGTTAACCCTGCTTCCTGCATCGCTTCCAGTTCCTGCATGTACGAAGACGCATGCATTGTACCGATGTTGCCGGCGTCGGTTCCTGCAGCAATGTTTATCCCCGCAGTATATAGTTTTTTCAAATTCGCCTGCATCAGCAGCAATCCTTTCTTTTCGGTTTCCGGTATCCCGATTTGCCGGAGCATTTTTATAACCCGGGGCATTTCTGAGGAATCCATTGCTTCCGGGTCGGTCAGCGAACCGTAGGTGAAAGCATTGGCCCAGGCAAGATCCTGTGGGTGTGGTGAGAGCCGGCCTGAAAAAGCTTTATAATAATTCAGCCCCACCAGCAGGGTAGGAATGAAAGTAATATTTTTTGCCTTCAGTTTTTGAATAAATGAGTCGGGTATTGCTGCGTCATCAATGCTATGCACAAGAATGTCTGCGCCCGCCTCTACTGCAAGTTGCGCTGTTTTTAATTCAGTTGCGTGCACTGCCAGTTTTAGACCCCGGGCATGCGTGCGGCTGGCAATATGTTGTACAAGCGAAAAGTTTTTTTCTGCCGGCATAGCGGAATTGGCGATATACCAGATCTTAATAAAATCAGGTTTGAACAATAGCATTTTATCGAACAGAAGATCTGCTTCTGCCAGGTTGCTGACCTTTTCGATCGGCCTGTCTTTGCCAAAAAAATCGTTTGCAACCATTGAGAATAAAGGGCCTGTCACCATCACATTGGGCCCTGTGATGGTTTTACTGGTAGAGTCGCGAATGGTAAAGTTTGCAAAAGGCCCGCCTACATCCACCACCGTCGTGATGCCCAGGCGTAGATACCTTTGCAGGTAATCTGTTACATTGTTGGAAGTGAAACTGATCTCCCTTTCATAAGGCACTTTGTTACGAAGGTCCACTGCATCCGGCCTTGTATACAGACTACCCGATTGAAAAAAATGGATATGGGCATCCGCCATTCCGGGCATGAGAAATTTACCCCCGCCGTCTATTACTGGCGTATTAGCCGGCATGGGCCTGTTGCTTCTAGTCGTGATGGATCGGATGATGCCGTTTTCTACATAGACATTTTTACTAGGCAAAACTTTTCCCTGCCGCGTGTCTATTACCATTACATTTTTTATCAGCCAGGTTTGGGCGGAGAGTGGTTGCAACGCTAAAAAGCAAAGGCAAAAAAATAAACATTTCATACAATTGATTTGGTTTTTGACGATGAATATGCGGGCAGGCTTTGTTTACATGCAAAGAATGCGGTTGATCCCACAAAAAAGTACCAAACTAATGTAGACATTTTATCCGGTAGTCTTTGTGCAATGATTACACGCTGTAAATAAATCTTTCCAACCTGCGTTCATGGCCCTCGTAAGCCACCGATAGAAAATTAAATTATTCGTTTTCTCTTTTGTGATATACCAGGTCTCACCTAAGCTGGTCATATTTCCTGCCCGTTCATAACTATTGGTGCAGCTATGCCCATCCGTCATCACCTTGCTTTTCGTGGCCAGGAGTTAACCCTTTTAAAAATTGTTGAAAACCTGTTCACAATTGCCTGGCCTCACATGCACATTCAGAAATCTAAACATATACTTTTGTTGCCATCGTACCTGTTGAAACTTCTCAAGAAAAGATTGTCCGTAACCGGTTCCCAACCCTCATGATATTTTAAAACAACCATGCAAATGCTATTTAGAAAGTTCCTGTTTGTCATATTATTATTTTCCTGGTGTTCCACCCAGGCCCAGGCACCCACAAAATCTCAGTCCACAGCCCGCACTTTAAAAACGGCTACCTCCCTGCTGGAGGCACAGCAGTTCGAGGCTGCCGAAGAATATTTTAAAAAAGGATTACAAGCTGCCAGGACTTCTAATGACGTGTACAACCAGGCACAGGCCTATGAAGGACTTGGTAATTTATATTCTAAATCAGATCAACCTAAACTGGCCATATCTTCTTACCAGCAGGCGATAAAACTTTATCGTGGTCAGGGATTGACCGTGATTGCCAACGTGGTGGAAAGTCTTTTGAAGTCAGTTCAGGGTATTGGCGACCTGTACGCAGGAGTGGAAATAGGAGCGAAAGGTATTAAATTGAGCGTGATAGAGGTTAAGCTGAGCCGAAGCCGTGACTACGATTACAGCCTTGTGCTGGACACCTCTATCAATACCGATGCTGCCTCCCTTTCTTACCAAAGCGAAAAGGAAACCTTTGATGCGGTGACCATTTTTTACGACATCATCAAAAAGAGATTCCAGGTGCCGACTGCCCGGACCCATATCGTTATCAGCAGCGGCCTTAAGCAGGAGCTGGACAAATACAAAAAGGTTGAATTTTTCGCTAACATTGTTCGCCCCGCCAATCTCGATCCTAAGATCCGGATCAGTTATATCACTCCAGAACAGGAAGCAGAGTTGAGTTTTCTCGGAATTGTACCCGCAAAAAATCGCCTGAGTGCCAACCAACTGGATGTGGGTAGCGGCAATACCAAAGGAGGGTATTTTAATAACAATAAAGTTTTTGTTCCCCTGACCTTTCCCCTGGGAACAAAATCGTTCCAGCGCCTCATAGAATCCAAAACACCGGCTGATATGAGGGAATACCTGCACAAAGCAGAAAAATTATTTACAGACAGCCTGGGACGTGTGATGGTTTATGAGTTTGCAAATAAACAGGATTTTAAATCAAAGGATGTGGTGTATTTGTCTGGCGGAATCGTTTGGGCCATTGCCTCGTTTATACATCCGGACAAGATCAAAGATAATTACATGGACATCACGCACCAGGATATCACCGCATTCCGCCAGCTGGTCTTCTCCAGTTATGACAAAGTGACCCAGCCTGATATCTCGCTTGTGTCCAATGCAGCAGACGCCCGCGACTCTCAAAAAAATATTAACAGGGTCCTTAAAACCTTTGACCAAAAAGCCATGCTGGCCGGCGTGATATGGCTGGATGAACTGATCCAGCAGGTGAACAGCATCAACCCGGACAAAAAATTTATCTATCCCCGCTATGCCTACGTAGGCTGGATCA
>JAYSYY010000050.1:0-1765 GCA_043727215.1 Chitinophagaceae bacterium
AATTATTCTTGCAAATCCATCTTGTGTTCCAATCCAGAATGTACCTCGTGCATCTTCAAACAAGGCTGTAGTGCCGGCTTTCGGGGACATTGGCCTTGCAGCGTTGGTATTAATATTCAACCGTTCGATGCGGTGAGAAGTTATATGAAAACGTGAGACGATACCACCCAGACCGGGTAGCCAGATGTAGCCTTTGCTATCTTCAAGCATCGGCTGTTTATCACCAATTGTTTCCCCGTTATTTATAGAGGGATAAGCAACAATTTTCCCTGTGTTAGATTGATAGTTGTAATAACCTTTTTGGTCACTCTGAATCCAGTAATCTCCGTTTTTTGTAATCAAAAAATTGTCAACCCTGGTCAGTTTCCTGATTTTTTCAAGCGGGTTGTCGTCGATAGAATTTTCTTTAAGTTTTTTCCAGCGAGCTCCAAAGTCGTTCAGGTATATTTCGCCTGCTGGCGTTGGAATGATGCACCGAACACTGTATTGTGGAAGGTATGCCTTGAATTTGTTTCCTGCTGTGTTGTATTTGCGCAAACCATAACCAACTGTGCCGGTCCATATCATACCCGAACGGTCAATCATAAATGGATAAAATATTCTTTTGTGTTCTGGCAACTGTAAGCCCCAATTCAGGGGCTTGTCCTTTTCCCATTTGGACACCTCAAACTTCATCTCCAGATAAAAAAAATCACGGTGTATGTTTTCAAATAAGCTGTCTACTGGTCTAAAGATTATATTACCAGGGAGTGTTTTTTTTGTATCAAATAATGGGCGCGCCTCAATTCCATCATAAAGAAATGAGTGGTTGCGGTTTCGCAAGACGCTGCCATCCTTGGTAACATATCCATTGTCTAGAAATTGCGCGCCGGGGAAATTTATAAAACTGTTTTTTAATGGGTCGAAGCTATAAACGCTTCCATCCTGTCCGCCGATCCATAACTTACTGTTTTTGTCTTTTCCTATTCCGGCAACATCGATACCGTTAGGTAAATGCAGGCGCGTGATAACAGGCGGTAATTCCTTTTCAAAAAAATCTTTTGGCAGTTGTATAATGTTCAGGCCAGCGCCTTTCGCTGCCACTAACATTCTACCATCGGGTAACTCTGCTATTGGCCCAATGGCATTGCCCGATATGCTTAAAGGATCTAAAACTTTATGTGCAAGGTGATAAAATTTGCCCTTTTTTTTATGATAAATGTTTAAGCCCCCATCTTCAGTTCCTATCCAAAGATGTCCTCTCGCATCTTCAAAAAGTTCTACTACAGTGCTGCTGCTTACCGTGTTTGGGTTGTATGGGTCATTGGTAAATACTTTAAACGTATAACCATCGTAGCGATTGAGCCCATTTTTAGTAGCCACCCAGATGAAGCCTTCTTTGTCCTGCAGGATATCGAACACCATCCCTTGTGATAATCCCTGGGCTGTGGAAATACTCTGGTAAGCCGGTTCATTTTGAGCTGCAACTTTCTGTACGCATAAAGTTGCGGTGAGCATTACAGCAATCCCAAATGCAGTTATCAAAAATCGCATGATGTATTAAAGATACCTGTAAAAAGTTGGGAGTGAAACTTTTAGAATGTTTTTTAAACTAGCCCGCAGAATTAACTGTAAAATTTCGGTTGTTAAGTAGTTGCACAATCTTTTAAGGCAAATTGATCCTGTTGATGCACAATTTGTCGCCCTATATGCTGAATTTGTCCAACAGCATGGCTGATTAGTGCATGCTTTTGCTCCAGGTAGAATAGATCTTTATTCTCATCGC
>JAYSYY010000051.1:0-4284 GCA_043727215.1 Chitinophagaceae bacterium
GAGGATATTGCCGCACTCATGTCAGTCCTCGATTTATCCTGAATGGACCGTTGCTGTTCGATCTGGTCATACAGGTCCTTTATAGGCTTTTCAAAATCAAGGAATTGCCTGTTTTTTAATTGGGGCATACTGATAATTTGAGATATAATTTAGAAAATCGCAAGTAAGTTAGTTTGTAAAAATAGCGCATACTACTTTTTTATAAAACTTTTGTTTTCAGTCTGTAAATAACCCTATCTTTGCCGTCCCGAAAAACAGCTATTAGTTGTTTAGAAAGGAACGGGTTGGTAGTTCAGTTGGTTAGAATGCTGCCCTGTCACGGCAGAGGTCGCGGGTTCGAGTCCCGTCCAGCCCGCAATTAGAAAGTGAAAAAAGCCTTATAGTCAGTAGATTATAAGGCTTTTTTAATTCCTGGTACAATATCGGTACAACGTTTAGATCGAAGGTGTTTTAAACTAGTAACTATTTATACGACAGATCATGCATTAGATAGTACCTGATTAAATAGAATATTAAAAAAGAAGGCTTAAAATAGAATCTTCGAAACTAGAGGACGCTTCATCACTTCGCTTTGCAAAAGATAGTGTAATAAGGATGATCGCCGTTGATAGAATGCTTGCTAAAAATTTGTGTACAAGACTAACGGTCTGTACGGATCATTGTTTTTTTTTCGGGAATGCAGTTGTGAAAATGCCCGCGAAAAAAAAGGAGGTGGTAACGCTTTGTTACCACCTCCTTTTGTTTACCTGCCGATTTTTTTGAGATCTATCAAAAACTATTTAGCGATGATTACCTTATGACTGGAATTAATTCCATTTCCAAAAATATTGATAGTATAAAGGCCGGAGGGCAGATTTGAAATATTCAACCTCATGCTTTGGCCTGTTAATAAATACTGTTTCACCTGCTGCCCGCTGGTATTTATCAGGGATAGTTTTAAGGCTTGTGTATTGCCTATAATTGTTACGTTGATATTATCTTTTGCCGGGTTGGGGGTAATAAATACCGAGCCCATTTTGGCATCGAAAATAAGCGAACGGGTTTTTGAATAAGCAATATCACTTGAAGCGTTAACGGTTTTTATCCTGTAATAATTAATGCCGGGCATTGGATTATTGTCAATAATACTATAATCATTTCCCGTAATTTTTGCAGGGTCGTTTTCAACACGGGCAATCTCAGCAAAAGTATTTCCATCATTACTTCTTTCAATAATATACCTGTCTGTTTCTGATTCGTCTACTGCTTTATTCCAGGAAAGTAATGCTTCGTCATTTTGCTTAAGTACATCAAAACCCCTTTGTACAAACAAGACTTTTGATTCTATTAATGTTGACGTAGTAGATGAATTTTGCTCTACATCGGCTGCATTAAATAACTGGGCACTGTTTATAACTGCAGAATGACTGTTTAGGAATATATCATCAATGTACCATCCATCTCCGGGAATAATTTCATCAGAAACAAAGCGGAACCGGAGTCGAACAGTTTTTCCTCTGAAGGCTGAGAGGTCAACAATGGTTTTAATAAAAGCCCCATTGCTGCTGCCGGTAAATGCACGTCTTCCCTGAAGTGGAACAGAAAAACTGGATAAGGTGCCATTATATCCATTGCTCACCATGTATTGTCCAACATCACTCCATATGCCGTCTGCAAATATTTCTACTACACCTCCATCCCAGGCGGCTTCCGTATCAAAATAATGCGAGAAGCTTAGCGTTACCTTTCCATCAATTGCATAAGAGCCGGTGCTTTCAAATGTTGCATCGGATGTATAATCATAATCCTCCGCATATATTGAATATGACGGGCTGTTACTCCTGGCGGCGGTAGGAATGAATGGTGTCGCTGTAGTAGAACTGGTCGCCCATCCTGCCGGAATAGAAGCATTACTTATTTGCTCATTTATATGATCTATATGAAACTGGGGTGCATTATCTGCCACAGTAGCAAGGAATTTGTATTGCTTAACCTGTGAAGGTACCAGGTTAATATTACTGAAGGTAACGGTATGGTTTGCAGCGTTATAGGTACCGCCATTTTTGTAAATAGCGTTAGGCGGTAAAGGATCTACAAGCTTAAAATTGCTTACAGGCGTACACCTGCAGGTTACCGTTAAAGTGTAATTTATGGTTTGCCCGGTGTAAGCAGAATCTTTATTGCTGGTTTTAACTACATAAGCACTGTTAATCGTATTGAAGTCTGCTACCTGGTCCGTAAAACTCGCCGAACTGCCTTGGGATGCATTTGCACCCATGCCTCTTCTTGCAAATGCCCGCCAGATAGAGCAGGAGTATTTACCATTAAATAAAATAGAATCTGCTTTTAAAATTGCATCCCTGCCATCAATAAATCCCGGGCTACATGGCTGCAGTTTCATACCCATCATTACCAGCTTTAATGCATCTGAATTGCCTCCAATAGTTGCAGGTTGATAGAGATTGGGATTAATACCACCCTGTTGTATCATCTCCCACGTCATATCCCATAAAGTGGCACACCATATTTCACCCACATTATGTACCTGCCCTCCGGTATTGGTTGCGAGCATACTGTAGGTCCACGGGTTAATCGACATATCAGTAGAGTAGGGAAAGTTTCTAAATCCCTGGCCGCTGGTGGGTGTAAAGGAAAGATCATAACTACCAATGCTTCTTTTTTTCGGTCCGTCAGTAGTTAACGTTGTTGCCCAATCGGTTGTGTACATCAGTGCCAGATAATCACTCCAGCCTTCGCCCATTTGCTCTTCATTTTGTAAACAGCCAGCCTGCGATGGGCCACCGGTAAGCCTGTTGGAAACACCATGTCCAAATTCATGCGCAATTACTCCGTTATCAAGATCCCCATCTATTGGATTAGGCGCTTTTAAAGTAACATTGACGGTAACATTATTAGCTAATTCTGTTTTAATGGATGCACCCGAGGAGAGGGAAATCATTACAGCAGGTATTACAATGGTATTATCTGTGCCCCCCATGCCAGCCACTGAATTAACATTATTTACCACAATCACGGCAATCGCACCTGCATTTTGTGCATTTTTAACTTTCGTTACAAAAGTGCAGCTCCCTCTGTCGATGAGTGCTATTTTGCCTGTTAGTACGTTCGCGGGTGCCACACATCCTAAATGGGTGGTGGCAGCATTGTCATTGTAATATATAATATCTCCTGTAACCGGGCCCAGGTTTGATAACCTGTTGTTTGTACTAAATGAACTTTCTATTGCATTCATGTAACCACCCAGGTTAGCTGGCGCATTTATAAATGCAGTTTGAGATGACGGCCCGTTAAATAAATACATTTGCATCCGGGGCGTAAAGCCATCAGGTGGGGTACTAAAGTTAGCATTGTTTAATCCACCTGCATCCTGTGCATCTGCTATAACATAATCATTTTCTGCACCGCCCCTTCCCTGGTTATTTGCCTGGAAATTTCCGGCTACTTCATCAAAACCATACAGGTAGGAAATATCATGAATGATATTATTCCAATAAAATAAATTGGTGATGCCAAACCGCTGGTTATTTGTAGTTAACGGGCTTTGCGTAAAATCCGGAATAGCTGTAAAAGTCAGGCTCGGCAGCGGGGTAGTGGAAAGGTCAGCAAATCCTAACGTAGTATTATTATTATCCCTGTCTTCCTGAGCGTATACATTATTGCCCCGCAAAATATCATAATCGTTAATACCGTCACTATTCCATTTAAGTGTGGTAGCATTGCTACCCACCGGGGCAAGGTTCCAGGGGTCTGTTCTTAAAGCAGGCGCGCCACCGGGATGTACGGGGCTTTCTGCAGGATACGGTATTACCCTGTATGTGCTTGAATTAATACTTGCTGCGTTTACAAATTTATCTACTGATTTGACGCCTGCTGTTTTATTGTCGTAATGTTTTAACACGTAAGTATCATTTGAATGATTAGAAGGCCCCCAGTTACAATAAACTGTCAGGTTATCTTTGGCAATATATTCCCCCGTTTCCGCATCTACTCTTACCATCCAGTGGTCTGCTCCTTTTAGTGGGACTATTTGAACCTGCCATCCTAATTTCATCTGTCCTTTTTCTACGGGTATCCACATTAACTGTGATGTAATTTCCTGCCTTGAAATGTCCAACTTTCCAAAGGTGAATTTGTGCTCTTCTTCTACCTCCTTTAATGCATACCCTGGTTTTGAAACCGGCAGCTGTAAATGCCTGGCTGCTGCCGCAACTGCATCACCCGCAGATTGTTTTGGCAAAGCCGCTAAGTTTTTTGTTTTCTCTTCCATTTTAGAAATGCGGCTAC
>JAYSYY010000052.1:0-34772 GCA_043727215.1 Chitinophagaceae bacterium
TTGAACAGGTATTGGGATACGCAGGTTACTGCCAGGCCTGAATCTTACCGGGAAGATGTTGTTTTGTCGCAAGAAAGTGCACAATCTCCACAAGAACTATTTCGTCATTTAAGAGCGGGTGCAGAATCTGGCTGGGATTACAGCAGCCGTTGGTTTAAAGACGGAAAAAACTTTGCCAGTATTCATACTACTTGTATTATACCGGTAGATTTGAATTGTTTATTATTTCATTTAGAACAAACCATTGCAGAGGCATATCTGACCAATGGCGGTAATGCATTAGCACAGCAGTATAAATTATTGGCAGAATCCAGGAAGCAGGCAGTCCGTAAATATTGCTGGAACACAAAAGCAGGATTTTATACCGATTATGATTGGGAAGAAAGCCAGCCGATAAATAAGCTCACATTGGCAGGAGTGCTCCCATTGTTTTGTAACCTGGCAACTTCTGAGCAGGCCGCTCAAATGGATACGGTGCTACAACAAAAATTTTTGAAGCCAGGTGGCCTGGTAACAACTTTACGGGAAACGGGCCAGCAATGGGATGCTCCCAATGGCTGGGCACCGCTGCAATGGATGGCGGCAAAGGGGTTAACAAATTATGGTCATCATAGTTTAGCGGAAGAAATTTCCAGCCGGTGGCTGGCTCTTAATGATAAGGTATTTACGGCCACAGGCAAAATGATGGAGAAATACAATGTAGAAGATTTATCCAAAGAAGCTGGTGGAGGCGAGTACACATCGCAGGATGGCTTTGGCTGGACCAATGGCGTGTACCTGGCTTTAAAAAACATAAAAGAAAAATAAATGCTTCCCATTTTAGAGTTTCGTGTATGGCTAATAGTTAGGTTTCACTTTTTCCTTAGCCCAGCTGCCCATCTGTCCATTTACCCGCCTGATTTCTTATCCACCACAAACGTTTGCAGCTAGTAAGGCACTTCTATTTGTTATAACTTGGTTTTTACAACTAAAGATTGCTTATGACCCTTCGCAAACCCAGCATGAGTTTCTGGCAAATTATTAATATGAATGTGGGGTTCTTTGGCATTCAATATAGTTTTGGTTTACAACAAAGTGCCGTAAATCCTATCTACGATTTTCTGGGCGCCAAGCCCGATGAAATTCCCTGGCTAAATTTGGCGGGCCCGCTTACCGGCTTAATTATTCAGCCCATCATTGGTGCCTTGAGTGATAAAACCTGGCATCCTAAATTTGGGCGGAGAACGCCTTATTTTTTTATTGGAGCCATGATATGCAGTATAGCATTGTTTTTGTTTCCTTTTAGCAGTGCCTTATGGATGGCTGCAGGTTTATTATGGGTATTGGACGCAGGCAATAACACCGCCATGGAACCTTATCGTGCCTTTATTGCAGATAAATTAGATGCCTCCCAACAACCTACCGGCTTTCAGGCGCAAAGTTTTTTTACGGGATTTGGACAAACATTGGCCAATGTTTCGTTGTTTATATTTCCCCTTATTTTTATTGGCAAAACGGGTAAGTTGCCCACCTGGGTTTTTGCCTCATTTTTCCTGGGCGCAGTATGTTCGATCGGTTCTATTTTATGGAGTATTAAAACTACGCCTGAGATTCCTCCAACTGATGACGAGCTACAGAAACTCAGAGATAGTAATAAAGGGATGCCACATCCCGCTATCCAGTTTTTTCTTTCTATACTTAGCACGGTGATAGCCTATTTGGTGATTGTGTTACTAATTTTTCCTGCTCTTCTTTCGAAAGGATTGTTTAGAAAAGTTTTGAATTATGCAAGGGGACACAGAACTGTAAAAATATTCTTTGCGCAGAATATCGAAATAATTGATGCTGTTTTAGATATGCCCAAAGTAATGTGGCAACTGGCGCTGGTATATTTGTTTCAGTGGTATGCATTGTTTTGCTACTGGCAGAATTCCTCTAAAAGTATTGCGCTATCGGTATGGAAAACCACACCACAACAAAACAGCGATCTTTACGAAAAAGCGGTTGGCTGGACGGGTTTGGTAAATGGCTGGTACAATATTGTCACCTTCCTCTGTGCTTTTGGCCTGGTGTGGTTTGCCAAAAAGTATTCACCCAAAGGGGTGCATTTTGGTTGCCTGCTGTTAGCCGGTATTGGGTTGCTCTTTTTCCCTTTTATAGAAAATAAATATTTATTATTTCCTGCCATTACCGGTTTTGGTATTGGCTGGGCCAGCATGATGGGCATACCTTACCTGATGGTAGTCAGTAAAATCCCTAAAGAAAGATATGGCGTTTACATGGGCATTATAAATATGATGATTGTAATTCCTATGTTTATTCAAACAACAACCTTCGGTTTTATACTTAAACATTTTTTAAACAACCATCCGGGCAATGCAATTTTATTTGCCGGGGTCTTTCTTTTAATTGCCGCGTTACTAACGCTCTTAATAAAAACAGAAAAACCTTCAGGCGAAATACTCATGCCTCTTGGTGGCGGGCATTAATACTTATCCCAGGCAATTAGGAAGAAAAAAGTAGAGGGGGTATGCACCAAATAAAATTAAATTACTTCTATGAGTATAATTCCTGATGCCAACGACAAAAAGACCAATAACCTGATCTCCCCTTTAGGGGACAGGGGCAAGATTCTCTGCGTAGGGGAAGCCCTTATTGATATGATTTGTACTGATAGCGGCAAACCATTATCAGATGGCGATAACTTCTTAAAAAAGGCGGGTGGGGCGCCAACCAACGTAGCGGCAGCCATTGCTGCATTGGGTGGCCAGGTGGAACTGGCAGCTAAAGTAGGTGTAGATCCCTTTGGCAAGCATTTAATAGAGGTAATGAAAGGGTTTGGCGTATCTACAAAATGGATGCTCCAGGACCCGCAATATTTTACAACATTTGCATTTGTGTCGCTCATGGAAAACGGTGAGCGTGATTTTTATTTTAACCGGGGTGCCGATGGCCAGTTGAGCATTGCAGACGTCGCAGCCATTGACCTCGATGAATTCTCCATCATTCATTTTGGTTCTGCCACCGGTTTTTTGCCGGGACCGTTGCAGGAAACCTACAGGATATTATTGAAAAAGTCGTTGGAGAAAAAACTGTTCATCAGTTTCGATCCAAATTACCGTCATTTATTATTCCAACACGATAAAAATACGTTTATAGAACACAGTTGGCATTTTTTAAAAAGCAGCGATTTTTTTAAACTCAGCGACGACGAAGCAATGATGCTTACCGGCAAAAGCAATGTAAAAGAAGCTGCTAATTATCTTTTACAAAATACCAACGCCATATTTGCTATCACGCTTGGAAAAGAAGGAACCCTGCTGGGTATTCAGGGCAACTTAATAACCGTCCCCAGTATACCCATAAAGCCAGTCGATACTACGGGCGCAGGGGATGCCTTTGTGGGGGCTGTACTATTCCAGCTTAGCAAAAGATATAAAGAGGAAATCAATAGTTTAACTACCCCGGAATGGGAGCAGATAGTAACCCATGCTAATAAAGCAGGTGCCCGTACCTGTGAGTATATGGGCGCGATGGAAGCATTTAAACATTTGAGTAACGACATTTTTAATTAAGAAGTACTGGTATGTACAATCCTCATATACACTTATTAGTGAATCAATGCCTTCAAAAAGAAGGTATTGATATTGCAGGAGCCGATAATTTGTTCTTCACCCGTTTTGTTGCAAACACTTCTGCCATTCATTTTTTATATACTGAATTATACGGAAGCCATACAAATGGAAACTTTATTCAACTGGTGGAAACCATCATAAGTGCATATACGAATAGATCTGCTGCTTTAAAACAACGAGATGAAGAAAAAGAAAAAGCTGGCAGTTGGTTTTTAAGCAATGATATTACGGCAATGAGCTTGTATGTAGACAGATTTTGTGGCAGCATTGGCAACCTTAATAATAAGCTTGATTATTTAAATGAACTTGGAGTGAATTTAATTCACCTCATGCCTGTAATGCAAAGCCCCACGGGTGAAAGTGATGGTGGGTACGCCGTTTCTGATTTTAGAAAAGTGGATAATCGATTTGGCACATTGGAAGACCTGAGAAAACTACAGGAGAAAATGAGTAAGGAGAGTATGTATCTAATGATGGACATTGTGCTCAATCATACTTCGCATAAACATGCATGGGCAACGGCTGCAAAGGAGGGTGATGAAACTTACCAGGATTTTTACTATATGTACAGCGATCGCAGCATTCCGGATGAGTTTGACAAAACAATGCCTGATATTTTTCCAGAAAGCTCACCCGGAAACTTTACATGGAACGAGGAATGCAAAAAATGGGTGATGACGGCTTTTCATAATTACCAATGGGATTTAAACTATACCAATCCTGCTGTGTTGAATGAAATGCTTGGTACCATTTTTTTTTATGCAAACCTTGGTGTAGATATATTACGCATAGATGCACCTGCTTTTATTTGGAAAGAAAAAGGGACTACTTGCCAGAATCTTCCTCAGGCACACAACTTATTGCGCCTCATAAAGCAATGTGTGCAGGTAGCTACACCCGGCATGGCCCTGTTGGGAGAGGCCATTGTAGCGCCGAAAGAAATAATGAAATATTTCGGATCTGGATTGTTTACTGCTAAAGAATGTGACCTTGCATACAATGCCACTCAAATGGCCCTGCAATGGGATGCATTGGCTACCGGCGATACCAGGATCATGCTGGCAGCACAACATGAACTCCTGCAAAAACCTTATGGCACTTCATGGATTACTTATACCCGCTGCCATGATGATATCGGACTGGGTTATGATGATTATATGATTGAAAGTGCCGGTTTCAGTCCTTTTGAACACAGGAAATACCTTAAGAACTACTATTCCGGCAACCAGAAAGATTCTCCTGCAAAGGGTGCGCTCTTTTCGGTTAATCTAAAAACGCAGGATGCCCGCATCAGTGGCACCCTGGCTTCGCTCTGCGGACTGGAAACCGCCCTGCAGCTTGAAGATGAAAGAGCCATTGAAACTTCTATCAAAAAAATTTTATTGATGCAGGCGCACAGCTTTTTTATTGGAGGGATACCTATGTTGTTTTACGGCGATGAAGTGGGTTATACCAACGATTATTCTTATATGAATGATGCGGGTAAAAGTTATGATAACCGGTGGATGCACAGGCCCCTGGTAAATTGGGAAAAAAATAATAAAAAAAATGTTCCTGGGTCGGTTGAACAAAAAATATTCTCCGGCACTCAAAAATTAATAAGCATTAGAAAAAAACTGGCAGTAGTGGGTGATTATAAAAATCTTGCCTGGCTGTCACCTTATAATATTCATATAGCCGGGTATCTCCGCACATTAGACGAGGAAAGGCTGTATTGTGTATTTAACTTCAGTGCTGAGCCGGCATGGTTAACCTGGAGTGCATTTAAACAGCATGGCCCTGCCCCGGAACAATTGTATAATTATTACGAGGATAAATATTATAAGGTAGGATCCAATGATAAATACCTCGTATTGCCTGCTTATGCTTACTTTATTTTAAAAGCACAATAAGCAAAAAATTTTATTCAGCAGCATCCACAATGTTGACTTTAAAAAGTTTAATATGGCTATCACTCTTCCTTCAATCTTATCCCCCCGGCTTCCAAACTTATTTTTTTCTGCTTAAACAAATTTCCCACAGTCATTTTAAAAGTTTTTTTACTCATTCCGAAAAATTCATAAATATCTTCCGGATCCGACTTATCATGGTACGCGAGGAAACCAGTATTTTCTTCCAGCAGCCGCAGAATTTTTCCGGCTTCATCCTCTACTCTCTGGTAGCCCGGTTTTCCTGCAGCCACATCTATTTTGTTATCCGGGTAGATCTTTTTTATAAAACCGGGGAACTTGTCTCCCACACCGATGCTCCTGTAAATTTCGTTATGATGCAAAACGCCGGTGTGTTTATCATTAATGATCACAACGTAACCAATATCTGTCCTTCTGTAAACGATCAGGTCTACAGTGTCCAACACTTTTACAGTAAGTAAATCATTACTGAGGCTGTCATCAAAACGCTCCGTAGCAGCGATGCGGCCCGTTTGTTCATCCATGTAGATCTTCACCAGGTATTCCCCGTTGGGGCGCATGGGATTCACCTGCTGCGATTTGGGTACAAAAAGGTCCTTCATAAGGCCAAAGTCCAGGAAAGCACCTTGCGGCGTCACGCTGACTGTGCTCAGTTTCACGATATCACCGAGGATACCCAGTGGCGTTTGGGTGGTGGCAATCAGGCGATCGTCACTGTCGTGGTAGACAAATACCTTGACTTCATCTCCTTCTTTCAGGTTTGCCGGCACAAATCTTTTGGGCAGCAGGATGCCTTCTGCCCCGTCATCAAGGTATACACCAAAATCTACCTGCCTTAAAACTTTTAATGTATTGTATTCACCAACCTTAACCATAATCGTTTGTTTAAAACAGTGGCAAAGATAGCAACCTAAGGCCGGGAATTGGCTGCCTGCAAGCAACAACCTGGCCCGAACGCCTGCAAAACACCCGGAAAATTCGTGTTCTGTGCTTAGTTCAGTACCTTTACGCAATAATTAAACAACCCTAATACTTTGAAGTTTACAGAATTTGGTTTTGACGAGCGCCTGATGGAAGGCATTGAGGCCTCCAATTACGAAGAAGCAACACCGGTGCAGGAGCAGGTTATCCCGCTTATTTTGCAAGGAAAAGACATCATTGCGTCTGCCCAGACCGGCACGGGCAAAACGGCAGCATTCCTGTTGCCCCTGATCCACCGGATCCTGACTATTCCAAATAATCCCCATGCGATTACATCCCTGGTAATAGTTCCTACGCGTGAACTGGCAATCCAGATTGCGCAGCACCTGGAAGGGCTTTCCTACTTCACGTCTGTGAGTTCAATTGCAGTCTATGGGGGCGGGGATGGGAATGCATTCGTACAGGAGAAAAAAGCATTAAGCAGTGGTGCTGATTTCGTGGTATGCACTCCCGGGAAAATGATGAGCCATATAAAAATGGGTTATGTGAAACTGGACCATCTGCAATACCTGGTGTTGGATGAAGCAGACAGGATGCTGGATATGGGCTTTTTTGATGACATTATGTTTATCATCAAACACCTGCCTAAACAAAGGCAGAACCTATTGTTTTCTGCAACAATGCCCCCCAAGATACGTTCACTTGCCAGGCAGATCCTGCATGAACCCTCAGAAATTAATATCTCCCTTAGCAAACCGCCAGAGAAGATCATACAGCAGGCTTACCTGGTTTATGAGCCCCAAAAAATTCCGCTCATCGTTCACCTCCTTAAAGAGAAGAAGTATAAAACAGTGCTTGTTTTTTGTAGTAGCAAGCTGAACGTAAAACAATTGACCCGCGACCTGAAACGGAACGGTATCAATGCCGGGGAGATCCATAGTGACCTTGAGCAGGATAGCAGGGAAGATATCCTGATACAATATAAAAGCGGCCGCCTTCCCGTATTGGTAGCTACAGATATCCTTAGCCGGGGAATCGATATTGATAACATCGAACTGGTGATCAACTTTGATGTGCCGCATGACGGGGAAGACTACGTGCACCGGATCGGGCGGACAGCGCGCGCCGAAGCAGAAGGTAGTGCTTATACCCTTGTAAGCGTGAAAGAACAACGGAAATTTCATGCGATTGAACAGTTGATTGGGAAAGAAGTTTCTAAAATCTCTGTGCCAACAAGCCTGGGAGAACAGCCTGCTTATACACCAACATCCTCTACAGGCTTTCGGCCAAAAGGCAACAAGAAATTCTACAGTAAAGGTGCCAGGCACCAATAAACCGGGACCGTACATAAGAACAACATTCCACGCCCCCTCACCATGAAGAGTGCGCCTGTCAGAGGGGTGATACAAAGCAATAACTTATACGAGTATCATTGTAGCCTCCTTGAGATATATTTGTAAAAAAACGTATTAGCGCCATCCCTTCCATATTATCAAGTCCTGTAGAATACCTTACGGGTATTTCTGCGCCACGTGGCGAACTTCTCCGCAAGGAACTAAATATTTACAGTTTCAAAGATTTGCTGGAACATTATCCCCTGCGCCATATCGATAAAACCAAAGTGGACAAGATCAGCTCGCTGCGGCAGGGAGATGAATATGCCTACGTGGCGGGTACCCTCACCAGCCTTTCGCTAGTGGGCCAGGGTCGTGGCCAGAGGCTGGTAGGTAAATTAAAAGACAGTACCGGTGTGCTGGAATTGGTCTGGTTCCAGGGTATAAGCTGGGTACAGAAATCTTTGATGGAAGGCCATCATTACCTCGTATTTGGAAGATTGGGTTTTTTCCTGGGCGCCGCACAGATCTCGCATCCGGATGTGGAGCCCTTCACGCCTCAAAAAGCAACAGGCAAAGAATCCCTGGAACCCATTTATCCTTCTACGGAGAAATTGAAAGCAAGAGGACTGAATGGGGCAGCTATTGGCAGGTTCACCCACGAACTTTTCCAAAAAATCACCCTTAAAGACCTACCTGAAAACCTTCCCGAAAAGATCATCACCGATTATAAACTGATGAGCCGTTATGATGCCAACAGGCAAATACATTTCCCCACTTCCACGAAACACTACGAGGGAGCTGTGAGGCGCCTCAAATTTGAAGAACTCTTTTTTGCGCAGCTCCGTATCAACCTTATAAAATTGCAACGGCACCGGTTTAGCAAGGGTTGGATCTTTGATAAGGTTGGTGACCTTTTCAATGTTTTTTACAGCAAGTATCTCCCATTCAATTTGACGAATGCACAAAAGCGTGTTCTGAAGGAGGTCCGGAAAGACTTTGGCTCCGGGAAACAAATGAATCGCTTGCTCCAGGGCGATGTAGGGAGCGGAAAAACCATGGTGGCATTATTGAGTATGTTGATCGCAGCCGATAATAATTTTCAAAGCGTCTTGATGGCTCCAACGGAGATTCTTGCCCGCCAGCATTACAATGGGCTTATCGAGTATGTGCGTGATCTCCCGGTGAGGATTGAATTGCTGACAGGTTCTACCACGGCTAAACAACGGAAGCCCATTTTGCAAGGTTGCGAGCATGGCTCCGTTCATATCCTATTGGGAACACATGCCGTGATCGAGGAAAAGGTAAAATTTAAGAACCTGGGTTTTGCCGTGGTAGATGAACAGCATAAATTCGGCGTGGCGCAAAGGGCGCAGCTTTGGAAGAAAAATACCCTGCCACCACATATACTGGTTATGACTGCCACGCCCATTCCGCGCACCCTTGCACTAACCGCGTACGGGGACCTTGATTACAGTATTATGGATGAATTACCACCAGGCAGGAAACCGATCAGTACAATTCATCGTAATGAAACTGCAAGGCCGCAGGTTATGAATTTCATCAAAGAACAGGTAAAAGCGGGGCGGCAGGCCTATATTATTTACCCGCTCATTGAAGAAAGCAGTAAGATGGATTATGAGAACCTGATGAAAGGCTTTGAGGAAGTAAAATCTTTTTTCCCGGAGCCAAAATACTGGATCAGTATGGTGCACGGAAAACAGGACCCGAGGATGAAAGAGACCAACATGCAACGATTTGTAACAGGCGACACCCATATTATGGTAAGCACGACTGTAATTGAAGTGGGGGTGAATGTGCCCAATGCCTCGGTGATGGTCATTGAAAGTGCAGAAAAATTCGGCCTCTCCCAGCTTCACCAACTCCGCGGGCGGGTGGGCAGGGGGGCAGAGCAGAGTTTCTGTATCCTGCTCACGGGGAATAAACTTTCCAGGGATGCCCGGGAAAGGTTAAAGATAATGGTAGCCACCAATGACGGCTTCCTGGTGGCAGAAAAGGATCTCGAAATACGTGGGCCGGGAGAAATAGAGGGTACCCGGCAAAGCGGGGCACTGAACTTCAAACTGGCGAGCATCGTGCTGGATAAGGGTATGCTGGAAGTAGCCCGGAATGAAGTTGAAAAAATCCTGGATAAAGATCCGGACCTAAGCTTGGCTGAAAATTTGCTGATAAAAAATTATCTCCATCAGCAAACCAACACAACCGGCTGGGGCAAAATTGCTTAACAGAGAAGACTAATAAGTTAAATCAACCCTAAAAGATAACCCGCTGACAAACAATCCCGTTGATTATTACGTTTATTCTATCTAAATTGTAAATAAAAATAGTTGAGACCATTTACCGTAATATTTGCTTCCCTTTTTTGCAGCTTTGTATTTTGTTTTTTCTCAATCACCGTTAGGGCCCAAATGGAGTTTGTTGAAAACAAAGGGCAATGGCACCCGGATGTTGCTTACCGCGGCGATTTTAATACAGGCTCCTTTTTCATGGAAAATGGTGGCTTCACGGTATTACTTCATAAGCCGGAAGACGTGCAGCGTATGGGTGCAATTATCCATGGCCACGATGATGCCGGCGTATTTAAAAATTTGAATGATCCATTTACCTTTCATTCTTTCGCATACAAAGTAAAATTTTTAGGGGCCTCATTAAAATCAATGCAGGTGCCGGATAAAATGCTGCCTACGCATAATAATTATTATATAGGCAATGACAGGACTAAGTGGGCATCAGATTGCAAAGTGTATACTGCCGTAACCTACCAGGATGTTTATCCTAGTGTTGATATTCGCTATTACAGCGATGGAGGCAAACTCAAATATGATTTTATTGTCCGGCCCGGTGGCAAGGTTTCCGATATTGCGCTTCAATATGAAGGAGTAAATGGAATTTCGGTGATCGATAAAGAGCTTGTGATAGCAACACCCGTCGGCGAGGTGAAAGAACTCTATCCCTATACTTACCAGTCAGGCGGTGGAAAAAGAACGCCGGTGAATGCACGCTACATGGTCAGCAAAAATGTGGTTACATTCCGGGTGGATGAATACGATCCAAAAGAAACGCTAGTAATAGATCCCTCTGTAATATTTTCAACCTTTACAGGAAGCAGGGCAGATAACTGGGGATACACCGCTACGCCGGGGCCTGATGGTAGTTTTTATGCGGGGGGCGTGGCATTTGCTGCAGGGTATCCTACTTCTCCCGGTGCTTACCAGACGACCTATGGCGGGGGTACCAATGAAGGGGGCTTCGGAGGTTACGATGTTGCTATTTTTAAGTTTACACCAAACGGAGCGAACAGGCTGTATGCTACTTATCTCGGCGGCGCCGGAAATGAGCAGCCGCACAGTATGATCGTTGACCCGCAGGGAAATCTTATCGTTGCTGGCCGCACTACCACCGCTGATTTTCCAAATACTATACCATCAGTGACAGGAGCAGGCTATGATATTTTTGTAACAAAATTTAATGCCTCTGGCACTAGTCTTATCGGATCTGTAAAAATGGGTGGACCAGGCGATGACGGTGTTAATATAAAACCCAAATATCCCCAATCTACTCCCGCAGCTACGAGCCTCCGGAGAAACTATGGGGATGATGCCAGGAGTGAAGTGATACTGGATGGCGCCAATAATGTATACCTCGTGTCTTCTACACAATCTACCGGCACCGGTTTTCCAAGAGTTAATCCCCTGCAGGCTTCATTCGGCGGCGGGCTGCAGGATGGCGTGATCATTAAATTCAACCCTTCTGTAACGTCCATAATATTTAGTACCTATTTTGGTGGCAATGGGGATGATGCTTGTTTTGTTGCAAGTATTAGCCCTACCAACGGTGACCTCTACGTGGCTGGAGCAACCGCGAGCACTGATTTACCCGGAAATAAAGCCGGGGTCATTGGTCCAGCTTTCCAAGGAGGGGTAGCCGATGGTTTCATCACGCAGGTGAGAAATGACGGTAGCGCAATTATAAGAACGACTTACCTAGGGACTTCGGGTGTTGACCTTATTTACGGACTGAAATTCGACCGCTCAGGGTTTCCTTATGTCACCGGTACTTCCACGGGTAACTGGCAGGTATTGAACGCCAATTTCAGCCATGTATTTGGTAGCAACAATGCGAAACAATTCATCAGCAAATTGCAGCCCGATCTTTCTGCATATGTTTACTCTACCGTTTTCGGTACCAATATTTCAGTCCCCAATTTGTCTCCCACAGCATTCCTGGTAGACCGTTGCGAAAATGTGTACGTGTCCGGCTGGGGCGGCGGAATAAATGTGCAGCAAGGTTACACCACCGGCACAACTACCGGCTTACCCAATGTGAGTCCACTTGCAGGGATACCTCCACCGGATGGTAAGGATTTTTACTTTTTTGTATTGGAGAAAAATGCGAATGCCCAGTTGTTTGGTTCACATTTTGGGCAGAACGGGGGGCTGGGCGACCACGTGGATGGCGGCACAAGCCGGTTTGATGATAATGGGGTGATCTACCAGGCTATCTGTGCCAATTGCGCACAAGGCGCCGTTTTTCCTACCACACCGGGTTCATGGTCCACGGTCAATGGCAGCAACAATTGTAACCAGGCGAGCATCAAAATCGAAATGAATTTTGCAGGTGTAGGAGCAGGTGTTCAGGCTTCAATTAATGCAGTGGTGAATGATACCACCGGGTGTGTTCCACTCCTGGTAGATTTTACAGACACGCTCAGGAAGGGGAAAAAATTCTATTGGAATTTTGGTGACGGGTCCCCGGAGGTCGTTACCACCTCTTCGTCGCTTTCCCATACCTATACAGCAGTGGGTTCTTATATCGTTCGGCTGATAGCGGAGGATAGCGCTACCTGTAATATCCGCGACACCGCATTTATCACGATCATCGCGGGGAACAACCGGGCCACCCCGGATTTCACGTTTGCAAAAATTGCTCCCTGCGAAAGCCTTACGATGCAGTATACCAATACATCCACCGCCATAGGCAATTTTGGTCTAAAAACTTTTATATGGGATTATGGCGACGGGTCACCCAGGGACACCACTGCCTTTGCACCCCCCCGCCTGCATACCTATGCAGCACCAGGTACATACAAAGTCAAGTTGATCATCCTGGATACTTCGTTCTGTAATTCTCCCGACTCCATTGAGAAAACCATCAGGTTGAACCCGTTGGTAAAAGCACAATTTGAAACTGATCCATTCGGGTGTGTTCCCTACACAGCTGTGTTTGAAAATACTTCCCTGGCGGGGACAGATTTTTTATGGGAGTTTGGTGATGGCACCACTTCTTCGGTGCCCACTCCAACCCATACTTATTCAACGACAGGTACTTTTAATGTACGCCTGATCGCCACCGATACCAATACCTGCAACAGGATAGACACTTCCGCATTTTTCACGATTACGGTGCTCCCGAATCCAGCAGCACAATTTTCGTGGCAGCCGGATCCACCGCAGGAAAATACGCCCGTGCAGTTTACCAATTTATCAACAGGGGCCGTTTCGTACCTGTGGAATTTTGGGGATGGCGACACCTCCACCCTCGTAAACCCTTTCCACCAGTATAATGCTACAGGTACTTACCTGGCAGAGCTGATCGCATTTAATGTGGCAGGCTGCAGTGATACATTCCGCCTGCAGGTAAGCGTGATCGTTATCCCATTGCTGGATGTGCCGAATGCCTTCATCCCGGCACAGGGTGGACGAAACTCTATCGTGAAAGTGGAAGGTTTTGGAATCAGTAAAATGGCATGGAAAATTTATAACCGTTGGGGTCAGCTTGTTTTTCAGTCAACAAATAAAAATTCAGGATGGAATGGGTATTATAAAGGCAAACTACAGCCAACTGACGTGTATGCCTACACGCTGGATGCTGAATTTGCCGATGGTAAAAAATTGAGGAAGACCGGTGATATAACACTACTACGATAACAACAAGAAAAAATAAAAAGGAGGTTGAGATGAAGGTTTTGAATACAATAATTTTGATCCACGTGCTTGGCGCCTGCACTTTAACTGGTGCAGCGCAGGATCTCCACTTTTCCCAGTTTTTTAATTCGCCCCTGTCCACGAATCCTGCAAACACCGGTTTTATCCCGGATGCAGATTATCGCCTGGGCGTTCACTATCGTAACCAATGGAGTTCGGTGATGACTGTTCCTTACAAAACCATGAGTTTTTTTGCTGATGCGCAATTATTCCGCGACCGGCTGGAAAGTGGCTGGTTAGGGGCAGGAGCGCTCGTTTTGAGTGATGTGGCAGGGAGCGGGAGTTTACGATCTACTAAGGTGTACGGCTCAATCGCTTATCACCAGATGCTTGGCTATAGTAGCTTGTTAAGTGCAGGATTCAATCTTGGATGGGCTAATAAAAGGATCGATCCGAGCGGACTTATATTCCCGGACCAGTTTGATGGAAAATTTTTCGATGGCACGCGACCTACCAGCGGGATACCGCAGAATAATAGTGTGAGCTATTTTGATATGCAGGTGGGGATGAACTATGCCTATTTTCCAACTGAAGATGTTTACATCAACGCCGGCTATTCTTTACATCATGTGAATAAACCCCGGGAGAGTTTTTACCAGGATAAATCTGAAACGGGGATATTGCCCATGCGGCACATTGCGTTTGTTAATGCAATCCTGAAAGTCAATGAGAAAGTGATCATCTCGCCCAATGCCTATTTTTCCATGCAGACCAAAGCCACAGAAATAAACGGCGGCCTCGTTGCAAATTATAATCTTTCTGAAGCCGGTGAAAAACAACTGATTGCCGGGCTATATTACCGTCACCAGGATGCTATCATCCCAATGGCAGGTTTTGAGCTGAATAACCTGCGGTTCACCTTTAGTTATGACGTTACAACCTCGTCACTTAAAAATTTTAACGGCTATAGGGGGGCAAGTGAGTTTACATTGGTGAAAAAAGGATTTTATCCGAACAATGCAGGAAGGCAGTCGATGTGCCCGCAGTTTTAAGAAATCCGCATACCATATCCAAATTCGGGGAAATGAATTTATTTTTTCCGATTTTTGCCAAAAAAATTACATGGAAATTTCTATCCAGGCGCAGCAATTTATCGAACATTTAGATGCGTTTAAGGCTATATCGGGTCCATCATTTGTATTTACGGACGAAGAAAGCCTGAATAATTATGCGCATGACGAAACAGAAAATCTTCATTTTTTACCGGATATCGTTATCAAGCCAAGGACGACTGAAGAGATCAGTGCAATAATGAAGATCTGCAATGAGTATAAAATTCCTGTTACACCCCGTGGTGCGGGAACAGGCCTTAGTGGCGGCGCCCTGCCTCATCTCGGAGGTGTACTCATTTCATTTGAGCGCATGAACAGTTATGAAATTGATGAAAGAAACCTACAGGTTACAACTGAACCAGGCGTGATCACGGAAGTGCTCCAAAATGCCGTGAAAGATAAAGGGTTGTTTTATCCACCTGATCCCAGCAGCAGGGGAAGTTGTTTCATCGGGGGCAACATTGCTGAAAATAGCGGTGGTCCAAAAGCCGTGAAATACGGCGTGGTGAAAGATTATGTACTTAACCTGCAGGTGGTGCTGCCCTCGGGGGATATTATATGGACCGGGGCCAATGTTTTGAAAAATTCAACCGGGTATAACCTTACCCAGTTGATGGTTGGTAGTGAAGGAACTTTAGGACTGGTTACCAGGATCGTTTTAAAATTATTGCCTTTTCCCAAATATGACCTCCTGATGTTGGTGCCCTTTAAAGACCTGGAGAAAGCAGGTGAGGCAGTGAGTGCCATATTCAGGGCAGGTTTTACACCCAGTGCGCTGGAGTTGGTGGAAATTGATGCGCTTAAGATCGTGAGCACCTTTGTGGACAGTACGGCTGTTCCGGTAAGCGATGATATAGCAGCACATCTTATAATAGAGGTAGATGGCAATCACATGGAATCACTGATGACAGAAATGGAAGCAATTTCGGAATTGCTGGCACAGTTTGATTGTGGTGAAATATTTTTTGCTGATGATGCACAGCAAAAAGCGGAATTGTGGAAACTACGCCGCCGCGTGGCCGAAGCTGTGAAGCTGGACGGTTACACCATTGAAGAGGATACCGTTGTGCCAAGGGCCGAACTACCGGCTTTGATCAGGGGCGTTAAAGAACTCGGCCGCGAGTATAATTTCAAGGCTGTATGTTACGGCCATGCCGGGGATGGTAACCTGCATGTCCGTATCAAAAAAGAAGGAAGTATTTACAGCCTGAACAATCCGGATGTTATCCCCGCATTGAAAGCGCTGTTTGCCCTTGTAAAAAACCTGGGCGGGACCATCAGCGGCGAACATGGTATCGGGCTTATACAAAAGGAATATATGGATATCATTTTTGAAGAGTCACATCTCGAGATAATGAGGGGCATCAAGAGAACCTTCGATCCTAATAATATTCTTAACACAGGAAAAATATTCGACGACAAAAAACTGTTACAATAAATAAACGCCGGTTATATGAAAAGTAAGATTTTATTGTTTGCGGCTTTTGCGACGCTTGTTTGCTTAACCGCAACTGCACAGGAAGAAGAGAAAGATGAAAAAATCACAAAAGAAGGTGGTTTTAAAAAAGAAAACCTGTTTACGGGGGGTAACTTAACCCTCCAGTTTGGTAACCAAACCACCACGCTGGGTGTAAGTCCTTACTTTGGGTACAGTATAACCAGGTGGCTGGATGTTGCAGCCTCTTTGAATTTCAATTATACGTCCCAAAGAGATTTCCAGTTTCTGGATGACAGGCTGCGGCAGACAATGTATGGACCCGGGGCTTTTGTCAGGATTTTTCCTTTAAATTTTCTTTTCGCCCAGGCCCATTTCGAACACAATTTTATTAAGCTCAAATACATCCCGGATAACAATAATAACACCGTACCAACGGAGAAATATTCTTTGGATGCATCCAGCTTTTTAGTTGGGGGTGGATATGCCGGCGGTAGGAACAGGGATTCCAGGTCTTTTTATTACATCTCGGTTTTCTGGGATATTGCAGGAAATGAAAACTCTCCGTACCTGGATAACCAGCGTCGTACGGTGCCGATCATACGGGCAGGTTACAACATAGCTCTCTTCCAGGGACACGCAGCAAGAAGGTTTCGCGACTAAAGGAACGGCAATATTTCTTCCGGCGAATTGAGTATCGTCATTTTTTCATCGGGGTGGCCGTACAGGAAATCTTCCTGCATCATGCGGTGGATGTGGGCAACAAGGTGATCGTAAAACCCGTCGCTGTTTAGGAAAAATATTTTTTTATTGTGGATACTTAGCTGGTTCCAGGTGAGCATTTCAAAAACTTCATCCAACGTACCATAACCGCCGGGGAGAATGATGGCGGCATCACATTTTTCATACAACATCTGTTTGCGGGTATGCATCGTTTCCACAATATGCAATTCAGTGAGGCCATCATGCTGGTGCTCCCAGTCCTTTAAAACTTTAGGGATAATGCCAATAACTTTTCCTTTTTGTTCCAGCGCTGCATTGGCAACCGCCGCCATAAGTCCTTTATTACCACCACCATAAATGATGGGGATGTTTTTGTTTGCCAGCAGGTAGCCGAGTTGGCGGGTGTGTTGGGCAAACAAAGGATTGTTGCCTGTTTTACTACCGCAAAAAACTGCAATTGCTTTAATGGACATAAAAAATGCTTTAGCCCCAAAGGGAAACCATTTTTGTTTATCTTCAAAAAATTATTCCGGAATCAATAATTAAATCAAAATTCAATATATGTCGCCTACGTTGTTGTTCACTTTTATTATCGGCTATTTCCTGGTGTTGTTGGCTGTTGCCTGGTTTACTTCTAAAGGTTCTAACAATGAATCTTTTTTTATAGGTAACCGCAAGAGCAACTGGATGCTGGTTGCGTTCGGCATGATCGGTACATCCCTCAGTGGTGTTACTTTTGTGAGTGTGCCAGGCGGCGTTGGTAGTGGCAACTTCTATTATTTCCAGATCGTGATCGGATACCTGTTTGGTTATATCACGATCGCATATGTATTGCTGCCTTTGTTTTACCGGATGAATTTAACCAGCATTTACACATACCTGGAAAAAAGATTCGGCATTAATGCACATAAAGCCGGCGCTTCTTTTTTCATCCTGTCAAGATCTGTGGGGGCCACTGCAAGGCTTTACCTGGTCATTAATATTTTACAAATTTTTATACTCGACCGGCTTGGTATACCCTTCGTGGTTACAACGCTGGTAATACTCGCAATGATACTTCTCTACACTTTTGAGGGAGGTGTAAAAACCATTATTTATACAGATACGCTTCAGACTTCGGGAATGCTTATTGGCCTGGTGGTATGTATTATTGTGATCATAAAGGCACTGGGTACCGATTTTTCCGGTGCACTGGATATGATGTCCGACAAAGGGTACACACAGATATTTAATCCAGATATAAAATCAGGGTCTTACTTTTTAAAACACATCATTGGCGGAATGTTCATTGCCATCACCATGACCGGTCTTGACCAGGAGATGATGCAAAAAAATATCAGCGTAAGAAACCTGAAAGATTCGCAGAAGAACATGATGACTTTTACTGCGGTGTTGATGGTGGTAAATTTTTTGTTCCTTTTTTTAGGAGGTATTCTCTACCTGTATGCCACTGCAAATAATATTGTGACAGCACCGGATGACCTTTTTCCAACCATCGCATTAAGCAACGAATTCAGTGCCAGCATCGGGGTACTTTTTATCATTGCCCTCATCTCTGCTTTGTTTCCTAGCGTGGATGGAGCGATCACCTCTCTTACATCCTGTTTTTGCATAGACATTCTCGGTTTGAACAAAAGCCAGGCGGATGAAAAAGCGAAAAAACGTACCCGCCTGAAAGTGCATTTTGGCTTTGCCATCCTGTTCTTTTTATTGGTGCTCATATTTAAGTTCATCAACGATAAATTGATCATTGATTTCATTTTAAAATTTGCGGGTATCACCTATGGTCCTTTACTTGGGTTATTCAGTTTTGGTATTTTAACTAAAAGAAAGTTGAATGATAAACTGATCTGGGCGGTTTGTATATTGGCACCAATGCTGGCCCTCGGGGTAGATGTGCTGAGCAGTCCTGAGTGGTATGAGAAAAAGCTACATACCCAATTCGGGCTTGAAGGACTATCACAAAGTATTTTTAATGGTTATAAGATCGGTAATGAACTTATCCTTATTAATGGCGCATTTACTTTCCTGGGATTGTTAATGATATCAAAAAGATCCACGCACCAAAAAACTGCAGATGGAATTGATCAATGAAAAAGCAGAAGCGTATGCACAGGAGTTTTCTACAGCTCCTATAGCTTTGTTACAAAAAATCGTGGATGAAACCCTGGCTACTCACCCGCAAGCGCAAATGCTAAGTAGCTATACACAGGGCAAGTTCCTGGAGATGATCAGTAAAATGATCAGGCCTCTGAACATACTGGAAGTAGGCACTTTTACCGGGTTCAGTGCCCTTTGCCTTGCAGGGGGACTAATAAAAGGAGGTACGCTGCATACAATAGAACTGAGGGAGGAGGATGCAGAAAAAGCAGCTCAGTATTTTAGCCATTCAGCCTACGGGCAAAGCATAATTTTACACGTTGGGGATGCCCGTGGTATCATTCCTACACTAAATAAATCCTGGGACCTTGTATTTATTGATGCCGATAAAGTGGGTTATATTGAATATTACGAATTAACTTTGCAAAGGCTCAAACCTGGCGGTTGGATCATAGCCGATAACGTGCTCTTTCATGGCCAGGTACTGGATGAGGAAATAAAAGGTAAAAACGCCAAAGCGATACATGCATTTAACGAACATGTAAAAAATGACGCCAGGGTTGAGCAGGTACTGCTCACCGTTAGAGACGGATTACTAATTATCAAAAAAATCTAATAGGGATGATGAAAACAATTGTTTCCATTATTGTTTGTTTTGCTGTCGCCACTGCACAGGCTCAAAGGATGACGGTGGAGGGTTACATTGCTACTTACAAAGATGCTGCCATTGCCGAGATGAAAAGGCTGGGGGTGCCGGCATCCATCATTTTGGCCCAGGGTATTCTGGAAACAGAATGTGGCAACAGTGACCTGGTAAGACGATCCAATAATCATTTCGGGATAAAATGTAAAAGCACCTGGACTGGCGAAAGCGTGCGGCATACCGACGATGCACCCAATGAGTGTTTTAGGAAATACAATTCTGCTGCTGATAGTTACAAAGACCATAGTGATTACCTGTACAACACCCCGCGGTATGCATCCTTGTTCAAACTGCCGTCAACGGATTACCGTGGATGGGCTTATGGGTTGAAGGCGGCCGGTTATGCAACCAATCCAAAGTACCCCCAGATTCTTATCAGTAATATAGAAAAATACAACCTGCAGCAATTCAATGGACCCCTTTCTCAGGAGTCACAGGCTGCGCTTATAGCGAAGATGGGTGCTGCAGACCCGGCTAACCAATCCAAGGAAATAATCGCTGCGGCGGAACCAAAAAAAGAATCCAACCTATTTCAGAAGTTATTCTCTGGCAGGAAAAATAAAAACAACCAGTATTTTAACCGGCTAAAAGCAGTGATGGCCTTCAATGGGACTTCCCTCCTGGTGATTGCAACCGAGCAGGATATCGCACTTCCCAAATTATTGGAATTTAATGACCTGGCAGTGGATGGGTTGGTAAAGGGCGACCAGTGGATCTACCTTGAGAAAAAACACAAGGAGGGTAACCGGGATCATTACACCTCCCTGCAAAATGAGACCTTACACGAAGTTTCCCAGAATAACGGCGTGCAACTGGCAATGCTGGCGGCTTACAATGCAGTGCCTGAGAACTCACATGTAAAAAAGGGAGAAGTGATCAGGTTAAGGCCGGGAACAACAACTCCTGTAAAAGCGGCAGAAGTCGGCATCATCAGAACCCACGAAGTTCAACCAAAAGAAGGGTTATATACTATTTCTAAGAAGTACAACGTTTCAGTAGAGGAATTAAGAGAATGGAATAACCTTTCTTCTTATGATTTACAGATGGGCCAACAATTAATTATTGCAAAATAAAAGCTATGTCTGTAATACAGGTCAAAGACAAAAAATTCATTCCATTTCTTACTTCAGCCGATATTGATGCGCAGATCAAACGATTAGGTGAGGAGATTAACCGGGATTTCGAAGGGAAAAATCCATTATTTATTGCCATACTGAACGGGTCTTTTATGTTTGCTTCTGATCTTTTTAAAGAACTGACTGTAGACGCTGAAATTTGTTTTATTAAATTGGCTTCTTACAAAGGAACCTTGAGCACGGGCCATGTGATCACTTCGATAGGACTGGATGCTTCTTTAAAAGGCCGCGATGTGGTGATCATAGAAGATATTGTTGATACAGGTAAGACGCTCCATGAATTCCTGCCTCAGTTAAGGGATCAGCAACCGGCATCACTCCGGATCGCAGCCTTGCTGCACAAACCGGAAGCACTGGTTCACCCAATTAAGATCGATTACCTTGGCTTTAGTGTGCCCGATAAATTTTTGTTAGGTTATGGATTGGACTATGATGGTCTTGCAAGGAACCTGAAAGAAATTTACCAACTGACAGACGGTTAAGGTAGCTTTTTTGGTTGTTCCGGAGTATTTTTTTACCGGGTTCCAGGATTTGCTAATTAATGTATACTTGAGAATAATTGCCATATACTGCAGCTTCCTTTTTTTTGCAATACCTGCATCTGGTCAGTTCTATCTAAGGGGAGAAGTGAAAGACGAAAAACTTCGCCCGCTTCAAAATGTAAAAATATTTGTACACTCTGCAAAAACAATCGTTAACTCGGGCAGTTACGGAAGTTTTGGTATCAACATCGCCAAAAACTATGACTCTCTTACCTTCAGCATGGATGGGTATGTTTCCCAGACCCTTTGGGTAAAAACCGATAAATGGTTATCTGTTATTCTAAAATTATCCCCCGACTTTGTAACCAGGCATAAACAAAAACTGATCTCGGTCACCAAAGATTTTAAACAAACTTCAAAATATCGCTGGTATACAGGTGATGAGACCTATTTTCAGCTGGTGGAGAACGAGTACGTAAACACCATCAAATATCCTAATACTGGTTTTTCACTGAACGTAAACAAGGCTTCTTATAGCAATGTGCGCCGTTTTCTGAACAGCAAAAGTGCAGTACCACCGGATGCCGTTAAGGTAGAGGAGATGATGAATTATTTTAATCTCTATTACAGGGAACCCTTGCCGGGCGAGGTCTTTAATATGCGCTCCCAGCTTACTTCCTGTCCCTGGAACGACCAGCGCCAGTTGCTCTTTCTTAATATAAATGCAAAAAAACTGGACCTCGGCCGCGTACCACCGAGCAATTTTGTTTTCCTGATAGATGTGTCCGGAAGTATGGATGCCGATAACCGTCTGCCACTATTGAAAGCGGCTTTTCAATCCCTTGTAAGAAACCTCCGGGCCATTGATAAAGTATCCATTGTGGTTTATGGCGGTACCGTTGGTATCTGGATGCAGCCAACCCCGGGTCATGAAAAAGAAAAGATTATAAAGTCTATTGAGGAACTCACTGCTTCCGGCGATACACCCGGTGAGTCGGCCATTCGCGCTGCATATTCCCTCGCAGAAAATACTTTTATTACAGGCGGCAATAACCGGGTGATACTTGCCACCGACGGGGACTTTAATGTGGGGGAAAACTCCGAAAAAGCGCTGGATGAACTGATCACACAAAAAAAACAAACGGGCGTTTTTTTAACCTGCCTGGGCGTTGGCATGGGCAACCTGAAAGATTCCAAATTACAAACGCTTGCAAAAAAAGGGAACGGGAACTATGCTTACCTGGATAACCAGTTTGAGGCGGAAAAAGTATTGGTGAATGAACTCACCCAAACCTTTTATGCTGTTGCGGATGATGTCTATATGAATATTCACCTTAATCCAGCCATGGTGAGTACGTACCGGCTCATCGGCTTTGATAATAAAAAAGAAGCACTTGCAGATCCCATCAATGACCTGGAGGGCGGGGAGATCGGGAGCGGTAACAGCACCCTGGCGGTTTTTGAGATAGAACCTACAGAACAGAACCAACTTACAAAGGGTACAACCTTCGCCGATGATATAGCTTACCTGAATTTAAAATATGGTCTTTGTACCGATACGCTCACCAAGGTGCTGCCTTTTGCGGTAAAAAATAATTATGTCAGTTTCGATAAACTTGACCGTGATTTAAAGTTTGCTACGACGGTGACTATGTTCGGATTGAAATTAAAGCAGTCTAAATTTTTTCCAATGGTAGACTGGGTGACCATCCTTGCCATGGCACATGCCACCGCCGATAAATCCAATTACCTGCAAAACGAGTTCATACAACTTATCGATAAAGCGACTAAAGTGTATCCTGAGAAAAAGAAAAAGAAAGGGAAGGCCCCATCGGGGTCGGATAAAGTACTTTCAAAATAAAACCCCGGCCGGTTGGCTGGGGTTTCTTATCTGAAGTCGCTGTATATTTATTTCACTTCCACACTGTCATCAAGGTCAGTGTCCACGAGGATACGGCCACAGTTTTCACACACCATTATTTTCTTGCGCAATTTGATCTCGCTTTGTTTTTGCGGAGGGATCGCGTGGAAACAACCACCGCAGCTATCCCTTTCTACCGGCACAACAGAAAGGCCATTCCGGTAATTTTTCCGTATGCGGTCATAGCTGGTTAATAAACGTTCGTCTACGTGCGCCCTGGCTTCACCAGCATCCTTATTGTAATGTTTTTCTTCTTTTTCTGTTTCGCTGATGATCTTTTCCAGTTCACCTTTTTTACCACTCAGGTTTGATTCCTTTGTAGCTACCGCTTTTTTTGCAAAGTCAAGTTGCTTCGCCTTCTCAGCTATTTCTTCAGTAGCGTCTTTGATGTGTTTTTCGCAAAGTTTTTCTTCCAGTTGTTGCATCTCGATTTCCTTGTTGATCGCTTCAAACTCCCGGTTGTTTTTTACGTTCTCACTTTGCTTTTCGTATTTTTTTATCAGCGCCTGTGCTTCTTTGATACCTTCTTTCTTCTGATCGATAAATTCCGTGATGCCATTAATTTCTTCTTCTACCCGGGTCTGGCGGGCGTGTAATCCTTCGATTTCATCTTCCAGGTCTTTCACTTCCATCGGCAGTTCTCCTTTAAGGATCTGGATCTCATCCAGTTTGCTGTCAATTTTTTGTAAACGAACCAGGGAAGTTAATTTTTCCTCTACTGAGAATTCTTTAACGGAAGCCATATTAATAGTTGTTTTTTTGTTTACGGGCGGTTGTGTCTACCTCACCATCGTTGTGTCACTCCCTTGTACGGCATCCCTTTATTGGGCTTTACCTTCAAAATAGCGAACAGGGTTGGTATTTAAGCCTGTTTTAAGGACGGCAAAGTTAGGGAAATTTTCGTTCAAAATACCAAACAAGAGGTCCACGGTGAACTGTTCACCCTCGTAGTGACCAATATCCGCTAAAAGCAGCTTTCCCTCCGCCTCAAAAAACTCATGGTATTTTATGTCGCCGGTAATATAAACATCAGCGCCCGCCGCAATAGCGGCCCCCGTCAAAAAACTGCCGGCCCCACCGCACAGGGCTACTTTCTGAATAGGTTTGCCCAATAAAGCAGTATGTTTTATTACGGGAATATTAAATATGTTTTGCAGCTGCTGCAGAAGGATTGTTTCTTCCATAGCCACCTGCAGTTCACCGATTACTCCACTGCCTGTTTGCTGGTGTTGATTGGAAAGGGTATATATGTCATAGGCCACTTCTTCATAAGGATGGGTCGTTAGCATCGCTGTTAATACCTTGCTCTGCAGCCAAACCGGGAAGATCACTTCCAGTTTTGTTTCCCTTTCATAATGCCGCTCGTTCAATTTTCCCACGTACGGACTGGCACCCGGGGCCGCTTTAAAAGTGCCCGTGCCTTCGGTGGCAAAACTGCATTCGCTGTATTTCCCGATGTTGCCGGCGCCTGCCTCAAAAAGAGCAGTCATCAGTTTTTCTGTGTCAGCCACAGGTACAAAAACGGACAATTTTTGCAGCAGTCCTTGTTTTGGCGCCAGGATCTGTTGATTTTTCAGGCCTAGCAGGTCCGCTATTTTTCCGCTTACTCCCGGTAAAACATTGTCCAGGTTGGTATGAATGGCATAAATAGCGACGTCATTCTTAATGGCCGTTATAAGGGTTTGTTCTACGTAATTTTTGCCATTTAGTTTCTTCAACCCCTTGAAAATTATCGGATGGTGGGTAACGACCAGGTTACAACTTTTTGCAATGGCTTCTTTTACTACCTCTTCTGTAGCGTCCAGTGAAAGAAGTACACCGGAACATTCCCATTCCGGTCTCCCGGTGAGCAGGCCGGCATTGTCATACTCTTCCTGTAAATAAACAGGCGCAATTTTTTCTAGTAAACTTGTAATATCTTGAATCTTCATTGTCTAATTTTGAACCCGATGAGCACTGCAAATCTATATGCCGACTACAAAGCAAAGATGCAAAAAATAGCCGATGTAAAGTATGCATCTGCGCTCCTGCAATGGGACCAGGAGACCTACCTGCCCCCGCGTGGTGCGGAGATCCGTGGCCGGCAGATCGCAACACTCACTGAAATTGCACACGAGCAGTTCACGGATGAAAAACTTGGTGCCTTGCTGCATGACCTTGCAGGCGCCGGCGGACTAACGGAAATGGAAAGACGCAATGTGGAACTCAGCCTATACGATTACAACAAGAGTATAAAACTACCCTCGGCCTTTGTTCGTAAGTTAAGCGAGGCTATTAATAAAAGTTTCCATGCATGGATACTGGCGCGCAAGGAAAATTCCTTCGGGGTCTTCCGTGAACCGCTAGGGGTGATCATTGAGTTAAAAAAGCAGGAAGCCGATCTGTTGGGCTATGAACAGCATCCCTATAATGCGTTAATGAACGACTATGAACGAGGGCTTACTGTGGCCAAAGTAGATGAACTGTTTTCCTCGCTGAAGCCACAGTTGCTTAATCTTATTCAAAGGATTACAGACCTGCCGCAGGTAGACGATTCTTTTATGTGCGGCCACTTTGAAAAAGACAAACAATGGGCCCTGGGAATGGAGATACTGAGGAGGATGAATTTTAGTTTTGAGGCCGGCCGGCAGGATATCAGCGAACACCCCTTCACCATCAACTTCAACAGCAAT
Organism: Chitinophagaceae bacterium; assembly: GCA_043727215.1. Classification (GTDB taxonomy): domain Bacteria; phylum Bacteroidota; class Bacteroidia; order Chitinophagales; family Chitinophagaceae; genus Ferruginibacter. The sequence continues at coordinate 26,009 of JAYSYY010000052.1, forward strand.
GACGTGAGAGTGACAACCCGGATAGATGAAAAGAATTTTGCTAACATGCTTTGGAGTTGCATCCATGAAGGCGGGCATGCCCTGTATGAGCAGGGTTTGCCATCTGAAGAGTATGGCTTGCCCCTGGGTGAATATTGCAGCCTAAGTATTCATGAGAGCCAAAGCCGGTTATGGGAGAATTGTATAGGCAGGGGCAGGGCATACTGGCAAAATAATTATTCACTGCTCCAACAATATTTTCCGCAACAATTCAATGATATTTCCCTGGATCATTTCTACCGGGCCATCAATAAAGTGCAGCCCTCAATGATAAGGACAGAAGCAGATGAACTTACCTATCATTTTCATGTCATGATCCGCTATAAAATTGAAAAACAGCTTGTTGATGGCAGTATCAGTGTGAAAGACATACCCGCCACCTGGAATGAATTGTATAAAGATTATCTCGGTGTGGAAGTGCCCGACGATAAAAAGGGCTGCCTGCAGGATGTACATTGGAGCCACGGCAGTTTCGGCTATTTTGCCACTTATAGCCTCGGAAGCCTCTATGCGGCGCAGTTGTATGCAGCTATTTTAAGGCAAAACCCCTCTATAGAAGCAGAAATCAGCATCGGAAACCATCAGCAATTGCTTACCTGGCTTCAACAACATATTTATCGCTTTGGACGTTATCATACGTCTGGCGAGCTTTGCAAAGAAGCCACCGGGGAAGAGCTGAATAGTCATTATTTTAATAAGTATGCAAGTGAAAAATATGCAGGAATCTATGAAACAGTCTAAAAAACCATTTGTAAGCTTTTTGCTGAAGTGGCGATTTGTTATCGCGGTATTGTTTGCCGCTGCAATCCTGTTCCTGCAAGGTTGTGGCAAAGGCGAAAGCCCTACAGAAGACCTTTACCAAAAATATTTTGAACAAAATGTATTGAATAGTGATTTTGTAGTTTCCCTGGCTTCAGATAACGGTACTGATCTTACCAGCCAATACAATGGCTGGGTGTTCCGTTTACTCAAGAATACTTATTACGATGGGCCGATGACAGCAATTAAGAACGGCAATACCTATACTGGTACATGGAGCAGTAACCAGGACTATGGCAAACTTATCATCAATGTTACGCTTCCTTCCGTTCCCGGGGAAATTGTTTTCCTGAACAGGGAGTGGCGGTTCACAAAAAAAGACCTGCCAACCATGGAACTGGCGCCCTGGGGTAGTACCGCCCCGGTTGTTCTCCATATGCGGAGATTATAAAAAGAAAATATTTTTGCTAACCCAGGAGACCTGCTTTTTTTGCCCCTGCACAATAAAGGCATGCCACTTGCGTTATTGGGAGGTCAGGTCCGTTTTGTTTTACCTCTAATTACCAGCATGATAATACACATACATTTTCCTCTTAATTTATTGGACTATCGCATAAAGGACCTATGATCATTTGCCATGTATTCGGATGGCCAAAGATCCACGGAATACCTTATGCCTGAATGAATACACCCTATTGAAAGTTTAAGTCCACAGTCTGGAAAATTTTCTACTCCTGTATGCAAAATTTTGTTTTTATGGATTGTTTGGATTACAGACCCTGCCATGTGGCGGGGTTTTTTTATCCTGCTTTCTGAACAATAACGGATCTGTCTGTGTTACATCGTTAATCAACCTAACCACAACAACAATGGCATTAAAACCAGGAGATAAGGCCCCGGCCTTCCGCCTTTACGATAGTGATAAAAAACTCGTACATCTCTCAGACTTTGAGGGGAAACAAAATGTTCTTTTGTTATTTTTCCCGCTTGCATTTACAAGCGTTTGCACAACTGAATTATGTGCTGTAAGAGATAATATCAATAAATACCTGAATGAGAAGACCACAGTGCTAGGGATATCAGTGGATTCTACCTATTCACTAGCACGTTACAAAAAGGAGGAGGCCTATAATTTCCACTTGCTGAGTGACTTTAATAAGGAGGTGTCAAAAAATTATGAGGCTATTCATGAAAGTTTTGGAAATATGGGCCTGCTGGGCGTGAGCAAAAGATCTGCATTCATTATCGATAAGGCAGGAATACTGCAATACGCTCAAGTGTTGGATAACCCGGGTTTATTGCCGGACTTTAGCAGGATCGACCAGGTTCTTGCAGAACTGGATTAGTTTGAGGCTGCCCGGGATACTAATCCCGGTTCTTAATCGTTATAACATTAGCATTAAATTTGATACTATTTTAATTGCGGAATTGAAAGATTATGCTATTTTTACTTAGTTGAATAAAGTTATTTACATATTATTATTACTTATTGGAATAAACTTTACATCATTTGGTCAGAACAAAATAGCCACGAGCGACCTGGCAATTGCGGCTAAAATGATTCGGTTTTACCCAAACCCTGCAAGTTCCGTCATTACGTTCGAATTGTTGCGGGTGACTGATAATTCCTACACGCTCCAGGTTTTCAATTTTATGGGCAAAAAGGTATATGATATCAAAAAAACGCCCAGTCGAATCACCCTCAATCTCGATGATTTTTTCCGGGGCATCTACATTTTCCAGCTCAGAGATAAAAACGGTGCCATAGTTCAATCCGGTAAATTCCAGGTGATTAAATAATCAATTTCATCTTTGTGGTGTGAGTGTCATTTTGACTGCCATTGGTCTATTGGCAAAATGTTTGACAATCGTACATTTGCACTCATTTTTTAAAACAACATTTATGGAAGATAATAAGCAGCCTATCATTGAAAACGAAATGGATATCAATGCCGACTCAGACATACCCGGGAATACCCATATGAGCAACCCCTTAGATGGCAATGATGCATCTATTGAGAAGCTTGAAGAAGAATTACAGGAACAAAAAGACAAATACCTGCGGTTGGTGGCCGAATTCGATAATTACAAACGGCGGACCTCTAAAGAAAAAATTGAGCTGGTGCAGACGGCGGGGAAAGACATAATTACGTCCTTGCTGGATGTTCTGGATGATAGTGACCGCGCAGAAAAACAAATGCAGCAGAGCGAAGACCTTCAGCAGGTGATCCAGGGAAACCTGCTCGTTTTTAATAAATTCAGGAATGTTTTGCAACAAAAAGGCCTGGCATCTATGAGCAGCATCGATACTGCTTTTGATGTAGAGAAACACGAGGCAATTACTGAAGTGGAAGCGGGAGAGGAAAAAAAAGGAATAGTGGTGGATGAAGTGCAGAAAGGATACTCACTCAATGGAAAACTGATCCGTTTTGCCAAAGTGGTAGTTGGAAAATAATTGGGGGCGACGCTGCCATAACTCAATCATTTCATTACATTTTATTACAATCAAATGGGCCTGTCTGACAGGCTCGATAAATTTCCCTGAAGGGGAATCCAGGGTATGAAAAGAGATTATTACGAGGTGTTAGGTGTGTCAAAAAATGCACCACAGGACGAAATCAAAAAAGCTTACCGAAAAGTGGCCATGCAGTACCATCCGGACAGGAACCCGGGTGATAAATCTTCTGAGGAGAAATTTAAGGAGGCTGCGGAAGCTTATGAGATCCTCAATGATCCTGATAAAAAGGTCCAGTACGATCGTTTTGGGCACAATGCTTTCGGTCCCGGCAGGGGTGGACAGGGCGGCGGTGCAGGGATGAATATGGATGATATTTTCAGCCAGTTTGGAGATATTTTTGGCGATGATGCTTTTGGTAGTTTTTTCGGAGGGGGAGGAAGACGCAGTTCGGGTGGCCGCAGTACAGGGACTCGGGGTAGCAACCTGCGGGTGAAATTGAAGATGAATTATGAGGAAATAGCAAAGGGGGCCAATAAGACCATTAAAGTAAAAAAGTACGTAAAATGTAATACCTGCCAGGGTAGTGGTGCAAAAGATAAAAATAGTCTGCAGACCTGCTCAGGATGCGGAGGAAGCGGGCAGGTTAGAAGGGTGCAGAATACATTTCTTGGGCAAATGCAGACCGTAACTACCTGCCCGACATGTAATGGAGAAGGTACCACCATCACTGCCAAATGCAGCCCGTGTAAGGGTGAAGGAAGGGTATATGGTGAAGAAACAGTGACTATAGATATCCCCGCCGGCGTGCAGGAAGGTATGCAATTGAGCATAAATGGAAAGGGGAATGCCGGCGAAAGAGGTGGCAGCGCTGGTGACCTGATCGTGCTCATCGAAGAGGAACAACACGCACACCTGCACAGGGATGGCCTCAATGTGGCATTTGACCTTTATATTTCTTTCCCGGATGCAGTTTTCGGTACGCAGGTGGAAGTGCCAACCATAGATGGGAGGGCCAAAATAAAAATACCAGCAGGCACACAAAGTGGGAAAATTTTCCGCCTGAAGGGAAAAGGTTTCCCGCATGTAAATAGCTATGAAAAAGGTGACCAACTGATTCAAGTCAACGTATGGACACCTCAACACATAAGTTTAGAGGAAAAGGAAGTATTGGAGAGAATGGCTGTTTCACCAAACTTTGAACCCAAGCCCGAAAAAAATGAAAAATCGTTTTTTGACAAAGTAAGGGAGATGTTCAGTTAGTAAAAGTTAAACAAATCAGTAAGGGCCGCAATTGCGGCCTTTTTTTATTCTTTTTTGCGTCTTGTAAAAACTTTTAGGCACCAGAGAGTGTTTAACTTATATAGCAATAATTTTAAACAAAATATTTATCATTTATGAAAAAGTTATTTAGCCTAAAGCAAATGTTAGTGCCTGTGCTGGCCCTTGGTTTACTTTCATCCTGCGATAAGGATGATGACGAGATAATCGCTACCGCAAAACTGTCCGCAACCCATGCATCACCAGGCTCCCCAAATGTTGATATCTATGTGGACGGTGCAAAAGTCACAACCACCCAGTTGAGTTACCCTGGCACCACGGGAGTTGCAGGTAATCCCTACCTGGATGTGAATGCCGGAGTAAGGAATATTAAAGTGTCGCCCAATGGAACATTAAATGTTATTGATGCTAACTTGTCACTGGATCCTAACAAAGCATATAGTGTATTTGCATATGGAGTGCTGGGAACCGGTACTACACTCCGGGCACTGGTATTGACTGATGATCTCACTACTCCCGCAACCGGCAAGGCACATATCCGTTTTGTTCACCTTGCGCCTGATGCCCCGGCTGTGGATATAGAGTTAGCAAAAACCGGATCAGCTTCGATCAACCTTGCCAATATTCCGTATGTAGGACCCTCCCCCAACGCATCCACTTTAGGTACATTTACACCAATAGATGCAGGTGCTTACACAGTAAATGTAAGAGCGAACGGTTCCACCGCAATTGTACTTTCTGCCCCACTTACTTTTGCAGCAGGCAAAATATATACAGTGTACGCCAGGGGTCTGCTGGCAAATGGTGTTGGAACAACACTTGGACTCAACGCGGGCCTTATTACCCATAATTAAATAATCCGGAGATAAAAAAAAGGAGCTGTTTCTTACAAGGAACAGCTCCTTTTTTTCCGACCGGGGTTGGCAAACATTCACTAATTTGCCCCTCGCTATGTTACAGAAGTTACATATACAGAATTACGCCATCATAGAAGAATTGGTCATCGATTTTTCTGGTAGCCTCAATATCATTACCGGCGAAACCGGTGCCGGGAAAAGTATACTGATGGGAGCCCTTGGCCTTATCCTGGGCCAGCGCACAGATAGTAACGTATTAATGGACAAGCAGAAAAAATGTGTTGTAGAAGGGTACTTTCTTGTAAAAGAAAACGAAGCAGTGAAGCAGTTCCTTTGCGAACAGGAATTGGACCAGGAAGCTGAGATCCTCCTAAGAAGGGAGATCGCCGCCAATGGGAAATCAAGGAGCTTCATCAATGATACACCGGTAAATCTTTCCCAGCTCAAACAGCTGGCAGTGCTGCTGGTAGACTTGCACCAGCAGTTCGACACCCTGGAGCTGAATTCGGAAAATTTTCAAAGGCAGGTCGTAGATGCACTGGCGGAGAACGGTTCCCTGCTGCATCTCTTAAACAAAAAATTTAGTGCATACGCCGCCGCAAAAAAGCGCCTGGAATTACTTCAGCTGGAGCAGGCCAATGCCAATAAAGAACTGGATTATAATCGTTTCCTTTTTGACGAACTGGATGAACTTTCGCTAAAGGACGATGAGCTGGAAAGCCTGGACACCGAACTTAAATTGCTGGGTAATGCAGAAACGATTAAGCAACAATTGGGGGCAGCGCATTTTGAAATGAAGAACAGTGAACAACCTATTATTCAACAGCTGAAGATCCTGCAGCAGAAACTTTTTTCCCTCCAGGAATATCATGCGGATCTACCCGGGCTCCATGACCGGATGAACAGTGCATTAATAGAGCTTGCAGACATTGCAGATGAACTGGAACGTATAGACGACGGAATTCATTATGACGCTGAAAGGATCCAGGTGGTCAGTGACCGGATTGCCGCCGGATACAAACTATTGAAAAAACACAATGTTACCACAACCGTCGATCTGCTTGCCATACAGGAGGAATTGCAGAAAAAACTGGATATGGTTTTTAATATCGGGGCTGCTATAGAAAAGGCAGAATTGGTAATGGAGGCCTTCCACAAGGAAAGTGCTGAAATCGCTTCCCGCATTTCTTCAAACCGGAAACAACAATTAAAACCCTTTACAGAAAAAGTAAACCGCCTCCTCGCCCAGGTGGGGATGCCAAATGCCCGGTTGAAAGTTGTGTTGAATCCAACAAGTCTTTCAGCCAATGGGCAGGATGAGATTGACTTTTTATTTGACGCCAATAAGAGTGACCGTTTTGAGCCCATTCATAAGGTAGCCAGCGGGGGAGAACTTAGCAGGCTGATGTTGAGTGTAAAATCTCTTGTCGCCAAAAAACTACAGTTACCCACTTTAATATTTGATGAAATAGACACCGGCATCAGCGGGGAGGCTGCCAGGCAGGTTGGAGTGATCATGAAAGACCTTTCAGCGGCGCACCAGCTCATTTCCATCACTCACCAGCCGCAAATTGCTGCAAAAGCATCGGCGCATTATTTTGTTTACAAACAAATTGTGAAGGATAAGATTGTAACCTCGATAAGGTTACTGAATGGGGATGAACGAATAACTGCAATTGCGCAGATGCTTAGCGGCGAAAAACCTACTGCTGCAGCTCTCGAAAATGCGCGGGAAATGGTGGGGAACTGATTTGATAAATTTAAAGAGAATACCACGTGCATAAGCTTACCATTTTAGCAGTGTTGGCCTTGCTTATTTTTTTGGGCTATGGCATGCACAGGCTCATATGGAAATTTATCAATCCCAAACATTCTTTGAATCATTTATTCCTGTTTTTCCTGGCACATTTTGTAGGCATCTTTTTCCTTGTTTTTTTTGTTAACCTGCTCATTCTCAAATTTGGCCGTTTTTTATTTCGCCCCTAAAAAATTACTTTTACCAAAAAAACAATTCATCTATAACAAAGAACCATATGAGTAATAACTTACTGAAAGGAAAAAAAGGGATCATTTTCGGCGCCCTTGATGAAAAATCGATTGCCTGGATCACCGCCCTGCGTTGTTTTGAAGAAGGTGCCGAAATTGTTTTGACCAATGCCCCGGTGGCTATGCGAATGGGCGAGATCAATAAACTTGCAGAAAAAGTAAATGCTCCTGTAATTCCCTGTGATGTGAGTAATGCTGAAGATGTAGAAAACCTGGTGACCAAAGCAATGGAACATTTTGGTGGCGGATTTGACTTTGTGCTTCATTCAATAGGGATGAGCCTGAATGTAAGAAAAGGGAAACAGTATACAGAGATAGATTATGGTTTCAATGAAAAGACGTTGGGCATCTCTTCGATGAGTTTGCATCGCGTACTGGCGAATTGTATGAAAAAGGACGCGATCAATGAATGGGGTAGTGTGGTGGCCCTCACTTATATTGCGGCACAGCGCGTATTCCCGGATTACAATGAAATGGCTGATGCGAAATCTTTACTGGAAAGTGTAGCGCGGAGTTTCGGGTATCATTATGCTGTGAAAAAACATGTGAGGGTAAATACGATTTCGCAAAGCCCCACCAAAACAACTGCGGGTAGCGGTGTGAAAGGGTTTGATGGTTTCATGCATTACGCAGAAAAAATGAGCCCTTTGGGAAATGCTACAGCCGGGGATTGTGCAAATTATATTGTTATGATGTTTAGCGACCTCACTAAAATGGTTACTATGCAAAACTTGTTTCATGACGGCGGGTTCTCTAATACAGGCGTAACCCAGTCTGTTATTGAGCAGATGGAGAAATAAAAGCCTCTCCGCCCCTGAAGGTGGAACTGGGGACTCATTGATTGAATCTTATTCATTAAAATTGAAATTTTTAAATGAAGCCCTCAACATTTGAGGGTTTCATAATTTAAAATCTCCGTGTGGTATTTAAAGCATTCTATTGTTAATACAAATAAAAAAACCCTCCTATGGGGAGGGATGTAAAATTCTTATAAACTTCCGGTCCCCTCTTCAGGGGGCGGGGGGCTCAATATTCATCTTCATTAAAAAAGAAATCTTCCTGGCTGGGATAATCGGGCCAGATATCATCCAGTCCTTCATACAGGTCGCCTTCATCTTCCAGCTCCTGGAGGTTTTCTATTACTTCGATCGGAGCGCCACTGCGAATGCTGTAGTCAATCAATTCGTCTTTGGTGGCAGGCCAGGGTGCGTCTTCAAGGTGGGAGGCCAATTCAAGTGTCCAGAACATCGTTAATAGGTTTAATTTTTTGCAAATGTAGATGTTAGTACGAAATAACCAAAAGTGTTTTTTTTAACAGCTGTTTTAG
>JAYSYY010000053.1:0-11546 GCA_043727215.1 Chitinophagaceae bacterium
AACAGGAGCTTTCAGAGTTTGCACCCGACGTATTGATCTCATATGGCTATTTTCAAAAGCTGCAAAGACGCGCAAAAAAATGGGCGATCCGGCACAAGGTGCCCGTGGCATATATTTCGGATGCCGAAGGCAGGCAACAAAGGCATCCCATTAAAGAACAGTTGCGTGCGTTTAGGCTTCGCCATTATTTCAGGGATATCAGTTATTTTCTTACTGTAGGTGATGCCAACGAATTGTATTACCGCAGGTATGGCGTGCCCGACAGTAAAATGTTGCGTATGCATTTTCCAATTGACCTGGCTCAATATGCGGATCATTATCGCCGCCACGTTTTACTCAATGCAGGTATTCGCCAGCAATATGGGATAGGTGTGGATGAGATCGTGCTTTGCGTTGTCGGCAAACTGGTAGCCTGGAAAAACCAGGATCATATCATCCGCGCCCTTGCCATATTGGAGAAAAAAGCTGTTGTAGCACACCTCTTTATCCTGGGGTCGGGAGAAAAACTCCACGACTGGGAAACTGCCGCTGCCGGGCTTACCCGAAGCAAAGTGTATTTCCCGGGTTTTGTTTCAATTGATGACCTGCCTGCTTATTACGCAGCAGCGGATATCTACGTACACCCCGCTGCTGTGGAACCCCACAGTATCGCGATAAGCGAGGCTATTTACATGGGTAACCCCGTTATTTTAAGCGATCGTTGCGGAAGTTACGGGGAAACGGATGATGTGCAGGATGGTGAAAATGGGATCGTTTTTCCCTTTGCCGATATCAATGCATTGGCAGATGCTATAGAACAACTAACTCTCGATAAAACGAGGAGAGAAGATTTCGGGGAACGTTCACATCAGCGTGCGGTCCAATTCCAGGATGTGGCGCATAGGGGTGTTCTTGAAAAGTTGATTGGTTGTGTGAAGGGGTCAATAGTCCAATAGGGGCTGGTCGATGGCCCGCAGTACATGCTATTTTTTAACCCGAACTTCTTAACCTTCTGAACCTCTTGAACCTCTGAAACCTTTTGAACGGTTGAACCTTGAACCCGAAACTTTGAACTTAGAACCTTTCAAATGAGCTTCGTTATCTGCAAACTCCCTAAGGCGGGATTGGGAAATCAATTATTCCCTTTGATAAAAGCACATGTGTTTGCACATTTGAACAAATTACCGATTATTGTCACAAATTATCATCATATTAGACTCGGGCCCTACCTGCGGCGTGAAAAGAATAAAAGAAAATACCACGGTTTTTTCAGGTTTCAACGGTCTGCACTGGGCGCCCTTTGGGAGAGGAGAAAGTTGGCAGTGACCAAATATTATAAATCAGTGGAAGAGCCACCAATTACGAATATTGGTGCTAAATATTTAAAGGACACCGTGTATGTTTTTAGTGCCATGCCTTCATGGGTAAATTATTTTGAGGGGCTAAAAGAAAACAGGGAGTTAGCGATAGAAATTTTAAATAAAATTGTCAGGCCTGAACTGGCTATCCGGGTAAATCAATCAGGCGAACCTGTCATTGGCGTGCATGTAAGGCTTGGAGATTTCAGGAAATTGAACCCAGGTGAAGATTTCAGCAGGGTAGGTGCGGTCCGTACACCCCAGGACTATTTTATTCATGTTATTAATGGGATCAGGGAAATACACGGAACCAATTTGCCCGTATCTGTGTTTACGGATGGGCATGCCGGGGAATTGGAGCGTATCCTGGCTTTACCCGGGGTAGAATTAGTTTCCGGTAACAATGACCTCGTTGATTTGTTTTTACTTAGCAGGAGCAAAATAATTATCACGTCGGCCGGTAGTACATTCAGCTATTGGGCAGGCTTTTTATCCGACGCGATTTTAGTGATGCACCCGGATCACCTGCACGAACCCATCCGGCCCGGGGAGGTGAATGAGTTAAGCTACGAAGGAATCTTTGATGAACATGAGCCCCGGTTGGCAAGCCTCATCCGGTCTATCACAGTGAACTAACCGTGTACCCTTTAAATATAATTCGATAATTATGAAGGAAGGCGATAAAATAATGCTTGTGGGAACGATCAACGAGTTCTGTCTGGAAACTTCTTACACCAATGCGGCACGTTCCATGGGATACGAGGTCCGCCAATTTGATCCACGAACTGAAACGGAGAAATATGTGAAGCTCGGGATGGTTGGAAAAAAAATGAATGATTTTTTACCCATTGAAGCATGGGTAAAAAAGATGAACCGTGAACTCATTGTGCAGTCGAAAAGAGAGGAACCGGCAGTTATGATCATATTTGGCGCGGCGAGGGTATTGTATGGCACATTGATGACCATCCGGCTGCTGCTTCCGGACATCCGATTGGTTTGGGTGTGGCCCGATACGCCCATGAACCTCGAAAACCACAACATCGCCAATGCGCCATTGTTCAACCTGAGCGCCGTATATAGCAAATCAGCCGCTAAGGTTTTTGCTGACTATGGCTTTCGAAATTGTGAGTGGATCCCACTGGCCGGAGATCATTTTATGCATGGCCGGGAAGTAAGGGAGGCGGAGGAATTTGATTGCGATATTTCCTTTGTGGGCATGTGGCGACCGGAAAGAGAACGCACTATGAAAGTGATTGCAGATAATTTCAAGGGTTGCAGGATAGAATTGCATGGCAATAACTGGCAACGCAACTGCCAGGATAAAAGCCTCATGAGCCTTTGGAAGTCGAACGGCTTTTATGGCCAGAGCCTGGCTAATCATTTTAACCGGAGCCGTATTAATCTCAATATTATTGATGATACCAATTATCCCGCCGCGAATATGCGTTTTTTTGAAATACCTGTGTCTGGCGGGTTACAGGTTGCTTCCGCCTGCCCGGAATGGGAGAACGAGTTTGTAGACAATGAATCGATCATTTCGTACAGCGACCAAATGGAACTGGTACACAAGCTAAGGGCTATTTTAGATGATAAGGTGCACGCACAATTGATCAGGAAAAATTCATGGGCATTGGTGAGAGAGCGTCACACTTACGTGGAACGCTTAAAAAAAATATTGAACCTACTCAACTGACTTTATGAAAAAAGTATTAATTACCGGAGCCGCAGGTTTTATTGCCAGTTCGCTCACGGATGCACTATTGCGTACAGGAAGATACAGCGTGGTTGGTGTAGACAATTTTCTTACGGGAAAGAAAGAATTCATCCCAAAGCATCCCAACTATACTTTTATTGAATGTGATGTAAATAACGTACTGGCCTTTGAACCTACCCTTGCCGGCTACGAGTTTGACTATCTTTTTCACTATGCGGCAGTAGTGGGTGTTATCAGAACCACCGAAAATCCCAAGATGGTGATGGATGATATAACAGGCATGCAGCAGGTGTTTGAATATGCCCGCAAAAGGCGGATCAAACGGATATTTTTCTCCTCGTCTTCTGAAGTGTATGGAGAACCTGTTCACCTGCCCCAGCATGAATATGAGACGCCGCTCAATTCCAGGCTGCCTTACGCGGTTGTAAAAAATTTAGGGGAATGTTTTTGTAAGACCTACCAGCAGGTGTATGGACTGAAATACACCATTCTCCGGATATTTAATACCTATGGTGCCAGGCAGAGCGAGGATTTCGTTGTTTCCAAATTTATTGCTGCCGCCCTTGCCGGGCAGGAAATCCCGATCTATGGTGATGGCAAACAAAGCCGCACTTTTTGCCATATTGATGATAACGTGGATTTTACTTTGAAGATATTGGAGGAGGACCTATTTGTAAATGATGTGGTGAATGTGGGAGACGACAGGCTAATCAACATCAATGAATTGGCCGAATGTATTATCAACCTCGCAGGAAGCCCTTCGCGGTTAAGCCGTTTTCCACCTTTAAAAGAAGGCGATATGACAAGGAGGCAACCTGATAATTCCCGCATGCGTGCAACGCTGAACCGTGAACTCATTCCACTGGAAGCCGGGATCGAAAAAATTCTTTCCAATCAGCAGGTAGTGTCATTATCCCCCGTCGAATAAAAATTAATCAAAAACAATCATGGCTGAATGAAACTGATGATCATAGGATCTGATAAGATCTATGCTATAGAAAATTTTTACGTGAAACACCTGGCCCGGTTAGGGGTGGACGTGCAGATGTTTCCTGCGCAAAGTATATTTTACGATTATTACCAGGAAGGTCTTGTCAATAAAATAACCTACCGGCTTGGTCTCTCGAGGGTGCTGCGGGGAATAAACCAGCATGTAAAAAATAAAGTGCTCGGTTTCCGGCCAGACATCATCTGGGTTTTCAAAGGAATGGAACTTTTCCCAGAGACCCTGCTGTGGGCCAAAAAGCAAGGCATAAAGCTTGTAAATTTTAATGGGGACAGCCCCTTTCTTTTCTCCGGCAGTGGTAGTGGTAATAAGTACGTTTCCAGGAGTGCGGGTTTGTATGACCTCTTTTTTACCTACGATAAAGAAGTGAAAAAGCAAATGGATGCGAGGTACAGCCTGCCCACCGTAATACTGCCTTTTGGATTTGACATCAGTGAAAAAACCTACAATACTTCCTGCATCTATCCGGAGATCAAACGTGTTTGTTTTTTGGGAAACCCTGACGTGTTCCGGGGAAAATTTCTGCAACAGCTAGCTGAAAGTGGGGTCCCGATTGACTTGTATGGGAATGGCTGGGCAGGTTTTGTACGCCATCAGGGTATCAACATATTTCAACCCGTATATGCTACCGAGGCCTGGAAAACCCTTCGGCGGTATCGCGTTCAATTGAACCTGATGCGCCCGCACAATCCTTATTCACATAACATGCGAACCTTTGAACTGGGAGGTGTGGGTGCAATTCAACTGGCACCGGCAACGGAGGATCATGAGAAGGCATTTAAGGCCGGGGAAGAAATATTTATTTTTCTGGATATGAAAGATTGTATACAGCAAATTCACAAAATTCTATCAATGTCTCAACCAGCTGCCGACCTGGTCCGCAGCCGGGCAAGAGAAAGATCCCTGCAATCGGGTTACAGCTACCAATGCAGATCCGCGCAAGCCCTGGAATCAATCAAACAGCATCTTGGATAATATCGTGATCATCCACTTCGGCCCCGTGGAATTGTATCCACCGTTGCAGAATTTTACTCGGTTCCTGGAAACATCAAAACCCGCCCGGCAAATAGCGATCCTTACCACGGCCGGAATGTATAAGCAATTGCAGGATTTTAATCCTGTACATCCTTCTATAAAAATTAAAAGAATGGGAAGGTCCGGACCAGATATTGGTAAGGTTTCCCGGATGCTGAATTATGTATCATTTTACCTGGGATCTACCTGGTATTTATTAATGAAGCGTCCAACGACTATTTTGTATTATGAAACCATTTCTTCCTTCCCGGCGTATTGCTACAAACGTTTTTTCGCACCACGCACGAAGATCATGATCCATTACCATGAATATACCAGCCCCAAAGAATACCAGCAGGGTATGTGGCTGACCAGGTATTTTCATCAGCTGGAACATTGGTTATACCCGAAGGCAGTTTGGGTTTCACACACCAACCAACATCGCATGGATTTATTCCGGCGGGATATTTCCCCGGTTAAAATATCGAACCCAGTAGTGGTGCCAAATTTTCCATCCCGGTACTGGCACAAAGAGAATGTTGCGCCGTCTTGTTTACCCACCAGGTTCGTCTATGTCGGCGCATTGGCCATGGATACCATGTATACGAGGGAAATGGCCGAGTGGATCCTGAATCAGGAGGGGCGGGCCAGCTGGCATATTTATTCATTCAATATCACAGCCCAAGCAAAGGAATACCTAAAGGGTCTCGATTCCCCATGGGTAGAACTACAAGAAGGTAAAGATTACACGGCCCTGCCAGGGATTCTTTGTAATTACCATATTGGCGTAATTTTATACAAGGGCCATATTCCAAATTATATATATAATGCCCCCAACAAAATGTTCGAATATTTGAATTCGGGATTGCAGGTATGGATACCCCGCGAAATGACCGGTGCGATGGAGTACATTGATGGGGTTCAGGTGCAGACTATTGATTACAATGAACTACGGTCACAGGAGTTCCCGGATTTAGTGATCCCGAAATACGCACCCGGCCGTAAGATGTTTTATGCTGAAGAAGTGTTCCCGGGTATGAAAGAGGTTTTACTGAACAATTCAAAAGACTAAACAGTGCAATCATTATTTAAAGTAAACTTCAACTGGGCGCTGTTTACCGGAATCATATTTTTTATCCGCCTGGCATGGATGGATCTCAGCTGGTTTGGTTTTATTGCGCTGTGTATTTCGGTTCACCAGGTGCTCTTACTTTTTTATTCAATCGGCAGCGTTATGCCCATACGGTACCTGCTGGGATCATTTATGTGTCTGCAGATGTTCGTTGGCCCAACATTCGCATATCACGGGCTGGATGAATTCCAGCATGAAGTGTACCAGATGAAAATTCAGCAGGAGGTGTATTACATGTATATGATACCTGCAATAAGCATGTTCATTGTGGGATTACACGTCACAGCTCGGAAATTGAAGGGGGAAATTATTAATGTAAAGGCAGTTAGCGCATTCGTAGATCGATCTGGGGATCTTGCCTACTATTTTATAGCAATAGGATTTCTGAGCACCGTTATCTCGACATATTTTTCAGCTGTATTTAGTTTTGTTTTTTACCTACTCGCAAGTTTTAAATTTATTGGGCTTTTTATGCTATTGCTCGGTACCAGGCGACTCAAACCGGTCATGTTAGTTATAGTATTCGGATCTGTGATCTCCTCATCGCTTCTTTCTGCTATGTTTCATGACCTGCTTACCTGGCTGATTATGCTGGGAGCCATTCTGGCCATCAAATACAAACCTTCTCTTTTACTTAAAGCGAGTGTTGCTTTTGGGTTTATTGTGTTGGCATTGGTAATACAACAACTCAAAGGGGCATATCGGCAGGAAGCTTGGTTTGGGAGTGGGGGCGGTATTGATGCTTTTGAAAAAGTGTATACTAAACAACAGGAGAATCAAGGTTTTTTTTCAAAAGAGAGCCTGGCTAGGAGTAACGTCCGTATCAACCAGGGCTTCATCATAACCAATATCTTACGCACAGTACCTGCGAGAGTACCTTACGAAAATGGGAAGGAATTGTTACAAATCTTAGAAGCCGCATTTTTGCCAAGGTTTCTTGCACCAAATAAATTGAATGCAGGAGACCGGAATATTTTTATGAAATATACCGGGATGTTTATCGCACCGGGTACTTCAATGGCCCTCAGTTCTCCGGGAGATGGGTACATTAATTTTGGGGCTTTTGGAGGCAGTATTTTTATGTTTTTCCTCGGCCTTCTTTTTAGTGAGACCCTAAATGCATTCCATAAATTTAGTAGGTATTACCCTGTCCTTTTATTGTTTACGCCGATGGTGTTTTATTATCCCATGCGACCCGACTGCGAATTGCAAACTTCTCTGGGGCACCTGGTGAAATCCTGCTTCCTGATCTTTATGATGATCCAGATCTGGAAGCATCGGTTTATTGCGAGGAAACGAGATTTGGTGAAACCACAGGTCGCGGGATAATCACTTTTTCAGAAGATTAATATAATGCAATCACTTTACCCGTTCTTACGACAGCTGCCAAATTTCAGGGGCAAATCCCGGCTGGCTCATTTCTTATTCGGGAATCGGCTGATAATCGACCGCCCGGTGGAATTCGTAGGTAAGGATCATATCAGGTACAACCTGCCTAACACTATCGATAATATCGGCAGGGAGTTATTCATAAAGGGCGTCTACGAAAAAGTTACAATTGACCTGATCACCCGCTTGTTAAAACGAGGCGGCGTGTTCTTTGATATCGGTGCAAATATTGGCGCTATTAGTTTACCAGTTGCAAAGGCAACAAATGCTACTGTACATGTTTTTGAGCCATCCAGGAGAACTTTTCAATTCCTGCAGAAAAACAAGCAGGTTAACAGGATGGACAATATGATTTTAAATGAGTCAGCTGTACATATGAGTGACGGCGCCGAAGTAATATTTTATGACGTGCCGGAAAATTATGGGGGAAGTTCATTGATCCGGACTTATGGCGATCAACCTCACTACAAAGTGAAAACTGTTTCGATTGACGAATACTGTAAAAGAAATAATATTCAACAAATCCAGGTAATGAAGATCGACGTGCAGGGGTTTGAAATTGAAGTATTGAAAGGTTGTCATCAAATGCTGGCACAAAAGACAATCAAAAACATCATATTTGAATTTGAGGGTTGGGCAGAAACTAATGCCGACTTCGGCGCTGGCAGGGCGCAGGAATTCCTGGTAGAGATGGGGTATAAATTGTATACGTTGAATAACAGGAAACTCCACAACATAGTGAGGTCGGGTAGCGAGATGATCTGGGCAAAATTGACGAACGAGTAAAAGAATATATTTATTTGAAAATCTTTATCACTATCCCGTGGTTCTCCCCTGCTTTTAAAGCCGGTGGCCCTGTTCAAAGCATCAGTAACCTTGTAGCCGAACTGAAAGAAGGGTATTCGTTTTATATTTTTTGTAGTAACACCGACCTGCATGGGCTTCCATTGCATATCACCCAAACTGACAGCTGGACTACCTACAACGCCTATACGCAGGTTTGGTATGCAGGCAGAACGGACCGGAGCAAAAACCTTGTAGAGCAAGTCGTTAATATAAAACCTGACCGCATTTTTATCATCGGGTTATTTGACTGGCATTTTAACCTTGTTCCCCTGTTTTTTTGCAAGGGTGTAAAAAAGATCTTATCTGCCCGCGGCATGTTGCACCCCGGCGCACTTGGTCAAAAAGCCATGAAGAAAAAAATGTTCCTGCAAATGATGAAATGGATCAAGCTGGAGAACCGCACGGCTTTTCATGCTACAGATGCCACGGAAGCAGGATACGTTACCAACCAGTTTGGGAAATCCAGCGAGATCTTCCAGGCAGGTAACTTTCCACGTGCTGTACCGCCATTGCCGGGTCCTGCCAAAACAAAAGGCGATCTTTTCCTGGTCAGTATCGGGATAGTAAGCCCGATGAAAAATACCTTGCTGGTGCTTAAAGCACTGGCGGTTTGTAAAGAAACCATCCGGTATGATATTTACGGACCGGTGAAGGATACGATTTACTGGGAGCATTGCCTGCAGCAGATCAAGTTATTGCCTGAAAATATTGAAGTGAATTATCACAAAGAAATTACACCATCCGAAGTGCCCGGTAAATTGTATGCTGCACATGTTTTCATAATGCCAAGCAAGAGTGAAAATTTCGGGCATGCCATTTATGAAGCGCTGCATGCAGGGCTCCCGGTAATCACGAGTAATAATACACCCTGGATTAACCTGGAGCCGCAAGCGGCCGGGGTAAATGTTAAAGCTATACCGGATGAGATCAGCAAAGCAATAGCTGTTTTTGCCGGGATGGATCAGCAGGAGTTCGGGCATTGGAAGGCAGGGGCTGTGAGTTATGCGGAGCGGGCGGTGGATGAGGAAGAGTTGAGGATTCAATATGGAAGGATGTTTGGGAAGAGTTAAGAGTTAAGAGTTAAGAGTTGTGTGTTGTGGGTTGCGGCGTGAGGTATTGAAGTAATGATGTATTGTAAAAATTAAAAATATTGAAGAGAAAATCTATCCTTTTTGCTACAAAGTTCCTGTTGCTTTTCGCCCTGTTCTATTTTGGTACACTGGGCGTGATCGGCCTGGCATCTCCGGGGAGATTGTATAGCCCCTTCGTTGCCCTATACCTCGATTATGTAAGTTGGATCAAATGGAGCCTGCTTGCCGGGACAAAATTTTTTTTATTGATGTTTGGTATCCAATCCTATATCGAACCAGGCTTTATCATGCAGGGTGAAAATGGCTACAGGGTAGAACTCGCTATGGATTGCGTTGGGTACGGAGTTTATAGTTTCTGGGCTGCCTATGTGATCGCAGGTGATGATAGTATCGGAAGAAAAATAAAATGGGTGGCGGGAGGATTGTTATTATTATGGGCGATCAATGTGATTCGGATAAGTGGAGTACTTGTTGCCATTAACAGGCAGTGGGCCATGCCCTTGGGGATTGACCATCATACCTGGTTTAATATTTTTGCTTATGCGGCTATATTTGGGATGATGTATTTTTTTGAAAGACGGTTGGAGGTGGAACGTTGACGGTTGAAGGTGGAAGTTTGTTTAGAGTGCTGTGTTGTAATGGTTGTTTGGGGTTTGGTGTTTGGCGTTCTCGTTTCTCGTTTCTCGTTGGTCGTTTCTGGTTTCTCGTTCGGAGGTTTATATGGTTTGGATTGCATTCGATAATACGACCGTTAACCCTGAAAATATAGAGTGCTTGCAAACCTCCTCAGCAGTAAAATCCTCCAATGGTTTCACTATTCACTATTCATCTATTCACCATTTACTCACGACAAAACAACTCTTTAAACCTCCGAACCTTAAACCTTTGAAACCTTTTAAACTTTTGAAACTTCTTAAACCTCTTAAACCCCATGAACCTCGAACCAGATGATCATCATCGGAATTAACGCTTACCACGCCGATGCATCGGCTGCTATTTTTGTAGACGGTAAACTGGTGGCGGCGATAGAAGAAGAAAGGTTTACACGGATAAAACACTGGGCGGGATTTCCGCGGCAGGCGATATTGTTTTGCCTTGAAAAAGCAGGAGTAGGGTTTAAGCAGGTTAATTATTTCGCCATAGGCCGGGATCCATATGCCAAACTTTTCAACAAGATGCTTTACCTGGCGCGGAACCCGGCAGGCAGTGTAAGTACAGTTAAAGAAAGATTAGCCAACAGTAAAAAAGTGGCTTCCGTGGAAGAAGAACTGGCCTTGCTATCTGGCTTGCCTGCTGCGGGCTTTAAAGACAGGATAAAAAATATTGAGCATCACCGGAGCCACCTGGCGTCTGCTTTTTTTGCTTCTCCTTTTGAAGAAGCTGCCTGCCTCAGCATCGATGGCTCCGGTGATTTCAGTACAGCCATGACGGGTAGGGGTACACGCAATAATATCGAAGTATTACAATCCATAGACTTCCCGCATTCGCTGGGTATTTTTTATACGGCATCCACCCAGTTGCTGGGATTTCCCCATTATGGCGATGAATACAAAGTGATGGGCATGGCGCCTTACGGGGAGCCAAAGTTTGTTGAGCAGTTAAAGGACGTGGTACAAACCAGCAATGATGGTTTGTTTAAACTCAACCTGCGGTATTTCAGGAAGGGTACGCAAGGTGTCATCAGCTACGGCGACGATCACCGACCGGTGGTGGCAGCTATGTATAGTGCTTATATGGTCAAAAAATTTGGTGCCCCCAGGCCAAAAGAGGAGCCGCTCACACAGGACCATAAAGATCTGGCAGCTTCTGTGCAGCGTATCACGGAAGAAGTGATCTTTCATATGCTCAATCACCTGCATGCAAAAACAGGACTGGATAATCTTTGTATGGCAGGTGGGGTAGCGCAGAACAGTGTGGCTAATGGAAAGATCACCCGTAATACGCCTTTCAAACAGGTGTATATCCCTTCTGCCGGCCATGATGCTGGTATTTCTCTGGGCGCTGCGCTTTATGTGCA
>JAYSYY010000054.1:0-34668 GCA_043727215.1 Chitinophagaceae bacterium
ACAATAGAAAAAGGCTTCTCCGCGGAAGCCTTTTTCTATTGTGCTCGTTTGCTTTCCTGACTTCATCATTTCTCTCCAAAAATCTCACCATTGGGTATAACCCTTATCATTACTGAATTCCTGGTTTTGATTTGGTGTCCCAGCCATGCTTATCATCTCTTCTTGCACCCTGCTCATCAGCTCCTTCCGGGCAGCCCGAAATAAAATGGATTTGGCTCTTTTTGTTTCTAGGGTAACAGACACGCCAGAATGGCCGCCAGGTCCTGCTGGCTTATTGGAAGGGGGCTGGGGGGCTTATACCTTTTCATGTAAATTTTTTTTTGTAAATAAAAAAAGATTCACAAAATATTATTTACATGCCATAGAATGCAGATCCCGGGAGGTAGAAAAGTCCTGTTAGACAGAAAAACAGCGTTCAGGCGAAGGAGGCCGAAGGCAAACTGCAAAGCACTGTACAAGTATATGCTCGTTTTTAATGATTTAAAAATAATCAGCACAGCTCCCGGGTGTACAAAAATACGTCCGTAAAAAAGCAGAAGTGCTGCCAGCCCTGCTTTACAACAATGACCTGCAATTGAGAGATACAAATCTCCGCATTCCCCCGTCTTTCAAAAGTTACCCTAACTATGAATCCTTCCTAGCCCTGGCTACCGTCAAAGGTTTGTTTAACCCGACAGCTGCCAATATTATTATCAATCCGTTGCCGGGCGGCTCCAGCCGGCAGCGTTATACCAACGGGTTGCTGTATCAAATTAACCAGGTATTATCTCCTGCACCGCTATAAATTTTTCAAACGAGTACAATAGAAAAAGGCTTCTCCGCGGAAGCCTTTTTCTATTGTTATTTTCTTTGCCTGGTCATTAAAAAATCTTTAGCCCATCACCATCCACTATACATTAAAGCGGAAATGCATCACATCTCCATCCTTTACAATGTATTCCTTGCCCTCAATTCTTAATCTTCCGTTGTCCCGGCAGGCAGCTTCAGACCCGTAGGCTACAAAATCATCATAGGCAATCACCTCTGCTTTAATAAAACCTTTTTCAAAATCGGTGTGGATTACGCTTGCGGCCTGCGGCGCCTTCCAGCCTTTGTGGATCGTCCATGCCCGCACTTCCTGAACACCCGCGGTGAAGTAGGTTGAAAGGTTCAATAATTTATAAGTGGTATGTATCAAGCGATCTAATGCCGGCTCAGTCATCTTGTATTCTTCCATGAACATGGCTTTGTCTTCCGGGTTTTCCAGTTCAGCGATCTGGGCTTCAATAGCATTTGTCATGATGATCACTTCATTGCCCTCGTTCTTTACCGCTTCCAGTAAAGCGTCAGAATATTTATTGCCCGTGTGCATGCTGGCTTCATCTACATTGGCCACATACAACACCGGTTTGTCAGTTAGCAAAAAAAGATCTGCTACGGCAGCTTTCTCATCTTTGCTCAGGCCAAGCGAAATGATGTTTTTACCTTTCTCCAGGTGTTCCTTGCACCGCAACATAATTTCGTATTCAGCTTTTAGTTTGGCATCACCGATCTTTGCCATCTTTTCGCTTCGCTGAATTTTTTTATCAATGCTTTCCAGGTCTTTCAATTGCAGTTCTGTTTCTATAATTTCTTTGTCTGAAAGCGGATTGATGGGCCCTTCATCCCTTAAAATATTATCATCTTCAAAACAGCGGATCACCTGGATGATGGCATCCACTTCACGGATGTTGGCCAAAAATTTATTGCCCAATCCCTCGCCTTTGCTTGCACCACGAACGAGCCCGGCAATATCTACAATCTCTATTTGTGTGGGCACCACCCGGTTGGGTTTTACCAGTTGTTCCAGTTTATCTAACCTTGGTTCGGGAACATTCACCAAACCTGTATTGGGTTCAATAGTACAAAAACGGTAATTGCTTGCCTGCGCTTTGGCGCTGTTGCTTACCGCATTAAATAAGGTAGATTTTCCTACATTGGGTAATCCCACGATGCCTGCTTGTAATGCCATTTATATTAGTTGATAGTTGATAGTTGATAGTTGGAAAGCCAGGTACCAGGGCACACAAGCTTTAAAACGGCTGCAAAGGTAAGGGTTAGGGAAATATTCTTTTTCAATAATAAAATACTAATTTCAATCCTTATAAAAAAGTTGTATGCAAATATAACTGCATTTAACCTGAAACCTTTGAACCTTAAACTTTGAACCTCCAATGGTATTAAGCAGGATATGGTCGGCCTTCATCATTATTGCAATATTGGTTGCTTGTGTAAAAATGATTAACGGCGATGAAAAAATATTTACCCGCATGGTGGTAGGTAAATCTTCAGAAAAGTATGACAGTACTTTTTATGTAGCGCTGGGTTCTGCTGCCAATCAAAAACTTTCTGCCGGCTATGCAGATTTACTGAAAGAATACGGATACCACAAAACTGATTTGGTGAGCAAAGCTTCCGTTTTACTAACTGATAATATGCAGCCAGATTCCGTAAATATTGTAAAGGCATCTAATTCTTCTCTCGCCGTATTTACTTACATCGGTATTCAAAAAAAATTAGTGCGCAAAGTAGATGGCATTATTGAAACAGCCAAGAATGCAGTGATTGATATTATCTTTCCGCTCATTGGTATTCTTGCCTTATTTATGGGTTTTCTAAGCATAGCAGAAAAAGCAGGGGGAGTAAGGCTTTTATCAAAAGTTATCTGGCCTTTTTTCTCCAGGATTTTTCCTGATATACCAAAAGGGCATCCTGCCACCGGGCACATGATGATGAATTTTAGCGCCAATCTTTTAAACCTGGATAATGCCGCTACACCCTTTGGTTTAAAAGCTATGGAAAGCCTGCAGGAGCTAAACCCAAATAAAGCCGTGGCTTCCAATGCCCAAATTATGTTTCTTGCCCTCCATGCTTCCGGCCTTACGCTCATACCGGTTACTATCATTGCCTATCGATCGGGGTTGGGGGCACAAAACGCAACAGATATATTTATCCCCTGCATGATTGCCACTTTTGCAGCTACTATGGCTGCCATGTTTATTGTATCATTTAAACAAAAGATTAATTTATTTCAGCCGGTTATACTGGCATGGGTCGGAGGCATCTCGCTTTTAATAACCCTGCTGGTGGTTTATGTAAACAGGCTCAACGTTTCGTATGCGCAAACTTTTTCGGGCATATTGAGCAACGGCATTATTTTGTTTATTTTTTTTATTATCGTGTTGGGTGGCGTGTATAAAAAGATAGATGTGTTTGATGCTTTTGTAGAAGGTGCAAAGGGCGGTTTTGAAACGGCCGTAAGAATTATTCCCTACATCGTTGGAATGCTCATTGCCATTAGTATGCTGCGCAGCAGTGGCAGTTTTGATGTAATCATTAATGCCATGAAGTCGTTGTTTACTGCTTTGGGAACAGACACCCGTTTTGTAGATGGCTTACCTACCGCCCTTATAAAACCCCTGAGTGGCAGCGGTGCCAGAGGCATGATGCTGGATACGATGAAAACCTACGGCGCCGATTCTTTCGCAGGCCGCCTCTCCAGTATTCTGCAGGGCAGCAGCGATACTACATTTTATGTAATAGCTGTTTACTTTGGTTCTATATCGGTTAAGAACACACGCTATGCGGTAGGAGCCATGCTGCTGGCAGATTTGGTGGGGGTTATAACATCTATATTGCTCTGTTACTTTTTCTTCGGTTAGAATTGGTCCTGCTGAAGTAGCTGCTCTATCGATATCAGCCGGCCCGTTTTATCCATCCCTTCTAAAATTATCATGGGTTGGGTATTCACGTCATCATTGTAATATTCAATCATCGCTGTCCCATTAATAACCCTTACAAACGGGTTCCAATAAAGGGTGGGGCGCACATCCGTGAAGTCACTTTCCGGGTTCAACAGGGAATAATTCATTTGATAAAAATCCCTGTTCACAGAGTACCCTGCCTTTTTTATGAAGTCAAAACCTTTTACCCTCCAGTCCCTGGCAGAAACTCCTTTTTTGGTGTAAATACCGATAGCACCCCTCGTTGCTCCGAGCCCTATCCCTGTGATCCCTTTGTACACTTTAACAATACTCACGTCTGAAGGGGCCAGGTTATCTGCAATTTCAGGGGAAACTGGTACTTCATTTAAGAATAACTGAACTCCACTTGCCGGTTCTTCGGTTGAAAAATAACTCAGTCCCTGGTAACGCGCAAAATTAACCCGTGGCGTGGCATCTGTGCGGTCAATAGTAATACCAGGCACCATGCGCTGGAGGTATTGCCAGATATCAAAATAATTACCGTCATCCATTATGAGTGTCTGATCGCTGGATTCGAAAACATGGGAGACATACAAATTATTGACTGAGTCGATCGCGGAAAGTTTCTTTGAAATAACCACTACCTCCTGAAGTAACTTGCTCCGTGACTTATCCTGCTTCTCTTTTTTAGACAGCAGATTTTGCATATACCCCGTAATATATGGCGAATTCCTGGCCGGCTCCATCGAACCAGGAGGTGCAAAATGTCGCAGTGTGTCAAAATATCCTTCATCCATTTTCACTGAAACCAGCGCTTTCGTATTATTTTGGTTAACTCCCTGGTAATACACCGTTGCCAGTTTCATGAAGGCGAGATCACTCACCAAAAATTCCGAACGGGCATTTACGGCAGCTTCGGACATAATTGTGGTTGAATCTTCCCCTTTAATAATAAGGTTGATCTTTCCAGATGAGAGAGGTGATTTTCCATTCACCTTCAGCACTTTACCAGCTATGCTTAGGCTCGTTTCGAAAGGATATTTTAAAGCCGGAAACTTAGACACTAAAACATCGGCCCATTCAAACCTCGACCAACCCACAGCCATCATCAGCATGTCCAGGTTTTTCCTCGTGATACTATCGTTATTGCGTAAATAATAAGCGGGCTCATGCACATGGCCACTGAGGTCTGAATTAAGGAGGAGAGCAGATTTGATATTTGCTGGCCGAAAAATACTGTCTGCCGCTGAGTTGATCACGGCAACAGCAACATCTGGCTCCAGGTATCCGGACAAGTCAACCGTTATGCTGCTTTGTTTCCTTCTGCCGTTATTGACGTTGGCAGAAACAGCTGGCATTTTTTCGTTTCCCACAACAAATACAGCCCGGTTAGCCAATACTTTTCCATCGTTGTTAAACACCGTGATCTGTAGGATGCCGGGAAGCAGCTTTTTCTTACTGATTGCTACCGCATCCTGTCCTTCATCAAAATTAATTTTAGCCATGTAAATTACCTGGTAGTTCTGCTGTGCAACCAGTAGCAAATTGTTGTAGGCATCCTTATTTTTTTCTCCCCGCTCCAGTTTTACAAAGGTTTTAGCTTCATTGTTGTTGTCAACTGATGCCACGACACCTTCCTGCGAAACTGGCGGTAACAAGAACTTTTTTGGACGACCGTTTTCATACACTATCGCATGATAAGTTTCTCCGGGCGCCGGAACAAAACTGAATATTCCCCTGCCATCATGGGCCGGCTGGAGGCGAGCCACTATGCTATTTTTGCTGTCCATCACATTGCCGCTCGTTGTTGCGGCTCTGTTCCACTGGTCGGATACCCTGAAAGCTATATTCGATGAAATTCCCTGTACCATCTGCCCCCCCTCCGGAAAAAATTGCAGGGTTAGCAGGGGGTTTTCAGAAGCCGGCAGTTCTTGTGGCTCACTGTTTTCAGTGTTGAATACCGTGATATTTTTCCTGTCTATAAAACGCGGAAAGTTCAACATCCATAAGGTATAGGCACTTAAAGTGTAATCCCCGGGCTTCATTCCTTGTGGCAAATCCAATTCCCCCGCAGCGGAAGCATTGTTTAGCATTAATTGTTTTTTTTGTAAAATAGTTCCATTTGCATCCGTAAGGGTTACATAAACGACTTTGCTTAGTATACTGGGTTTTTCAAAAAGTGAACAATAGGCTTTGAACCAGATCGTCTCACCCGCCAGGTAACTTTGCCTGTCAGTTTGCAGGTATACCTTTTCCTGGGGATTGGCAAGGGAGAATGAATCAAGGGAGGATACGATTCGCTCCTCCAGGCCCTGGGCTACGGATAAAAACGAAAGAAATAATAACGGGAGGGCGATAAAGATTTTCATAATCTGCGAATAACTTTCAAGGTATAAAAAAAAAGGCGCCAAGCAGGCGCCTTTTAAATAACTATCCGAAAGTTAAGGCTTTAGTACACCGTTGATTGTATGGATAACTCCGGTTGTGGCGAGGAGATTGTTCGGGGTGATGGTGAAAGGGGCGGGGTTGCTGGTGCCTTTCACGGTTAGTGTCCCGGTAGTATTAATCATAACATTAGTGCCTTGTACCGTTTTGAGAGTACCCGCTACAAAGTCTGATGCAAAAATCCTCTTGTTAATAATATGGTACCGCATAACTCCGGTGAGTGTTGTAAGAGCAGCACCCGTTGCAGATGCGATGGTGGTGGAGTCGTAACCGGCAGCTACCATCACCGAGTTAGGAACTGCAAAAAACGTTAACGGGTTCGTTATGGTGCTGGTGGCGGTTTTTAACAATGCCTGGTAAAACCTGGCATAGTTCGGCTCCTGGGCAAGTAACTGCGCGGGAGTGAGGGTAGCCGGAACCAACACGCGGTTGATAATATGCAGGTACCCGTTGGATGCAAGGATATTAGGTGTTGTTATTTCTGCGCCATTGATGTATGCACTGCCACCTGTCTTGCGACTGGCATATTGAATTAACCCTCCCTGTGTGGACATTGTTGCGTTTGGTCCTAATGGAATCTCTGTAAAAGATCTTGACCCAGCCTGTATGTGATAGGTTAAAATTCTCACCAGGGTATTTGAATCTATAAGATTCAGGTCTGCGGCTGTATTAATGCCACTCGCATTAAAAGCAGCATTAGTGGGAGCCCAGATTGTAAAAGGACCTTTCCCCTCCGTAAAAATGTTGAGCCCGGTTTTTTCCAACGCGGCTGCAAACAATGACAGGTCTGAATTTTCGGTGATCAACTTATCAAGACTGTCCCCTGTTACTGGTATTGTATCATCCTTGTCGCAACTATTCATGACTGCAATTATCAAAACGAGGAGGCAACTCAGCTTAAAATATTTTCCATTAAATATGTTCATCGTGTAAATTTTTTATTGATTAACAATGGCAGATACGTTTGGTGCTCTTAACAGCGTAGCACCCTGGTACCCCCTGCTGAGGAATGAATAAATGCGTCTGTTGGTAGGAGTGATCGAACGCGATGCCAATGCTACTGAGCTTGCCGGTGATCCAGCCACCCTAACTGCAAATAAGTCTGGTCCAAATTCAATATCAAAAAATTCTGTAAACTCTTTATATTTCACGTTGGACTTTAACAAGGTGGCACCTTTGTAAAAATCAACTGCCGGAACATTAGGCATCAGGTTTATGAACCGGATACGGCTGTATCCTGAATCCGGGGCTGTTGCATCGTCCGGTGCTACTACAGCTACGGCATTTTCAGCCGTGTCAGTGGTGTACACAGTATATTTTTTGTTTGCCTCGAAGTTTAAATTGGCCTCCATAAATTTACTTATCAAATTAACCGTACCTACGTTGGTGGTAAAAAGCTCAAGTTTGTTGGGCCCCGGATCTACAGCCAGGTAGTCCCCGTTACTGGATCCGCCAGTATTAAACCCTCCGCCAGGAAATGGGTAGGGTAGTACGAGTGGGCTGCTCACTTTTTCACCATTCAAATAGGCTAGAACCGCAGTAGACGCAAGTGGTGCATTAAACAAACCAAGTT
The DNA here is from genome assembly GCA_043727215.1 of Chitinophagaceae bacterium. Classification (GTDB taxonomy): domain Bacteria; phylum Bacteroidota; class Bacteroidia; order Chitinophagales; family Chitinophagaceae; genus Ferruginibacter. Next base: position 7,741 of record JAYSYY010000054.1, read on the forward strand.
TGATCTGCGCCTTGCCTTCTTCAAAGCTTCTGGCTGTCGTTCTGAAAGTATTTTTTTCGCAGGCAGATAGTATCATTGCTACTATTGCCAACAGGTATACAAGTTTATTTTTCATTTGTCCATTTTTTTAAATAAATGATTGTTTTAAGGTTGGCTGAACCATGTTTCGTAGGTATGGTAATCAATATTTAAAGCACCGATACGAAGTAATTCTTCCCTGTTCCATACATATTCTGAGTTGAATCTTGGTCTTACCCTGTAAACGGGTTTGCCCAGGTTGTCGGCAGCTAATGTTGCAGGTAAACTGAAACCAAGATAAACCTGGTTTCCTGTGATTGGATCAATATCGGTCCAATGAAATCTTCTCATATCAACAAACGTTTCAAAGAAACCCCAGCCCCATAAAGCAATATATTTCTGTAACATTATATCACTCAAGGTTAAAGTAGTTGCTGATCTTTTTACATTATTGCCGTTTAAGTACGCAGTTCGCTCGGCAGCAGGTATGGGGCTACCTGTAAATAACGGGTTGTTTCCCCTGGGGAACGTTGGCCGGTTAATAAAATCAAAATGTAAATTAATGCCTGAAGTGTAGGCGGAAAGTGCCGTAGTTTTGTCTCCTTTTCTAAAGGCCGCCTCTGCTTTCATAAACTGAATTTCGGAAGCCGTCATAACAGGCATAACAATCTTGTCTCCAAAAAGATATTTACGATACTGGGCTGAAAACACATTGGCACTTGGATTGCCATAGGTAGTGTCTCCAAATGGGTTGGCCACCTTGGCACGGGCATTATTGTAGCTGGCAGATCCTACAGGGTAAGTCCACCAGTTAGCAAGACCTACATAAGGATCAGCAATACCAGGCTCTAAACCCCTGTAACCACCATTGCCATTACTGGTATCATTACTCGCTGATAGCATATGCTTCATCCTGGGATCCCTGTTAAAATAAGTAGGCGATGTAGCTGGTGTACCCGCCAGGATGGTACCATCCAATAAGCGAACTATGAAATTGGTTTGACGAAGAGTAGTAAGGTTATTGCGATAAGTACCGAAAAAATTTGCATCATCATTTTTCAAAGCATCAAATGGAATTACGAAATCATCGTTGACACTGGCAAGTGATTTATTACAAAAAGCGATTACGGAATCTGCATTGTAAGATGATTTATTGGTGATGCGATGGAAATTGCGGGCCAGGAGACCGTTCGTAAACTTTAGCCATTTGGCTACGTCACCATTATATACAAAGTCCCCTTTCGCTAGCCGGGTGGTAGAGAGGTTATAATCCGTTCTGCTTAGGTATCGAATAGCTAATCTGGCTAATGAATCTACCCCTCTGTACACTGTCTCCTGGTCATCATATTTGAAGAAGGCCTGGTTTTCTTTAAAAGCATCTGTAAAAATGATCTCCCCATGATAATCTGTGGCATATTGAAACATCATTGCTTTCAGCGCATAAGCTGCACCAACATAATCCCATTGGCCATTTTTTATGCCATTGTCAATAATATAATTAAGGTTTTGGCCTAAACCAAAATAAGTTTGCCGCCAGATATCTCCATTTATATCACTATTCGCTGTGAAACCCATCTGGTCTATAGCAGCGTTGGCAGACACCGTTGTCCAATTTTGGATAAATCTTCCGGCATAGCGTGCATCAAATTGAAGACCCCTGGGAATGGCAGCCAGCTGCGTGGGAAATACCGACGATGGGTCTGGAAACTGTGGTGTATCCGGATCACTGTTAATATCCAGAAACTTTTTACAACTGGTGAAAGATGCAACAGCTAAGAAGCAAAAAATTGCTATTATAATTATCTTTTTCATTACTGAGTATTTTTTCATTATTGTCTAAAATTGAACCTTTAATCCAAAATTTATCCCCCGGGGAGTAGCTATCGCGCCATAGTCAATTCCAGAGCCGCCATATCCCCTGGCAAAAGCACTGTTGGCATTTACACTGGGGTCTGCACCGCTATAATTGGTTATCATAAACAAGTCGGTACCGGTCACAAATACAGAAGCAGTCCTTACAAATTTCTGACGCTCGAGTAATTTTTTGGGTAGGCGATACGTGAGGGTCGCATCTCTCAACCGCATCCAGTTAACAGATTCAATAAAATCGGATTCAGTGGTTGAAGTGGCCGTATAATAATCACTCCGATAGTAAGGGAAGACCGTTATTTTGCTGGGAGTGGAATTGGTGGTGTTTTGTAATCCATCATTTAAAACCCCACTAATATTGACAGCTTTTTCTCTGTCTAATGTTAATTTACTTAGTCCTGTGAGATAAAGGATAAATTCATTTCCATTAAATACATCACCACCTTTTCTAAAGTCAAGGTTGAAACTTAGACTGAAATCTTTATAGGAAAAAGAGTTAATCAGACCAACCTTGAAGTCAGGTTGACGATCGCCCACTATATAAAACGCCGCACCTGTCGATGTAGGTAAACCTGACAGGGGACTGATCAATAACTCGCCGTTGGTGTTTCGTTGGTAAATAGATCCGGAAAGGTTACCAGAAAAGGCACCCGCATAAGCCTGTGATCTAAGATTTCCAACTACCCAGGTATCTGAATCATAATAGGTAGGAAGATCTGCCGGCATTTTTAAAATTTTGCCCCTGTTCCTGTCAAAGTTCGCCGTTATGTCCCAGGTAAAATTCTTTTGCTTGATCGCACTTAAATTCATGATGGCTTCGATACCCTTATTTTCTACTAATCCACCATTGAACCACTTAATGACATAACCTGTTCCATAACTTGAACGAGCCGCCAATATCTGGTCCTTACTTCTTAAGGAGTATCTTGTAAGATCCAGGGACAACCTGTTGTTGAATAATTTTACCTCACCCCCAAATTCAAAGTTCTTGGTAAATTCAGGCTTCAGGTTAAAATTATTTCCTGTAAAACCATAAGAGTATCCACCGCCTGTGGTTATCTGGGATTGGAAAGTATAATCAATGATATACGGGGCATAAGGACCTTTACCTGTTGTACCGTAAGATATCCGTGCCTTTCCATAATCGAGCCAGTCAATATCCTGCAAAGGTTTCAATTCGGTGAAGATAAAGCTAAGGGAGGCCGCGCCGTAATTGAAGTAAGGATTTTTATCTACGAAGCGTGACATGAAGGTGGAACTACCTTCCCTGTTCCCGGCAAACGATAAATAAACCATGTTATTATATCCAATTCCATAGTTTGCAAACATCCTTGTTTTCCGTGTATTAAGTAAGGTGGTTTTTGCATCGCGGCTTGTAGGGTCAGTGTTATTAATGGATGCAAAATTCACTTCGTAAAACCTTTCTCCCCTTTGTGCATCCACCCTGGTTTTGTTATCATCTATCGCAACACCCAGCGTTAGTGTGTTAGAAAAGTTTCCAAAGGTTTTCTTTAGGGTACCTTTAAAAACATTGTTTATATTTTTAGTGTTCTGTTGGTAAATAGAATAAAATCCATTGGTTGCAAAACCATAACGGGACTGGGGATGAATGATCAGGTTACCGGTCTGACTGTACACATCTATTCCCGTGATTGTACTTAGGTTCAACCATTTAAAAGGATCATAATTTAAATTGAAATTTCCTGTAAAACGGTCTACTTTATCCTGTGCAACGTTATTGTTTACATCCCAGAAAGGGTTATCAAATTCAGCATTTAATCCTGTGCCCGCAGACCGGAACAATTTCCTTGAACCGTCGGTATTGCGGTAATCCCTTACATCCAGGTCTTGTGGAAAATTCAAAAGATTCAAAAGGTAGCCTCCGGCGCCTTTAGAAGCTTTATCGTTAACGGTATTCACATAGTTCATCGAGGTTGTAAGGCTTAATTGTTTGGAAAGTTTGGCTGTTCCACTCAACCGGATTGAAATACTTTCAAATGCAGTATTCGGTACTATACCTGTCTGGTTAGTATAATTTGTGGAAAGGCGGTAGGTGGAAATATCTGATCCGCCTTCTACGTTAATATTGTGTTTTTGCGTGAAACCCGTTCTGAAAAATGCATCGACATTATCATACAATTTTGTGCCTTCAGGATATTTTGGGCCAAAATAAGCAAATAATTGACCTGCCGCATAAGGGTTAACAGTAGCATTGGGATCAGACACGCCATTTAAGCCACGACCATAAACGTTTTGAATCTCAGGAAAGCGATAAACCTTTTCCATACGAAACGAATTCCCATAACTGACAATGGCCTTTCCGCTTTTACCCTTTCTAGTAGTAATAACAATGGCCCCGGAAGCTCCATCAGAACCATATAAGGCGGTAGCCTCCGGTCCTTTTAAAATTGTAACTGATTCAATATCTTCGGGATTAATATCAGCGGCCCTGTTAGTGTAATCAGAATTCCTGTTACCCAAGGAAACAGAATTTCCTGAAGCCAGATTTTCCTGGTTCATCGTTTGGTTGTCATATGGAACCCCGTCCACCACAAAAAGCGGTTGGTTATTACCTCCTAAGGAAACCGCTCCTCGTAATACGATAGATGTTGATGCTCCTGGGGTACCTGAAGTGGGGGTGATATTTGCGCCCGCTACACGTCCTGCAAGGGCGTTGATCCAGTTATCTCTTTGTGTCTGGGCTATTTCTTCGCCCTTAACATCCTGCGCCGAGTATCCCAGTTCTCTTTTACTTTTTTTAGTACCATATGCCGTTACCACTACTTCACCCAATTGCATCTGGGCTTTTACCATGCGGATGTTTATATTACCCGTGGCACCTACCTTCATTTCCTGGCGGCCATAGTCAATAAAAGTAAAAACCAATACCTGGCCTTCATTTACATTAATAGTGTAATAACCTGCCTGGTTGGTTTTAGTTCCTGTCCCAGTACCTTTTACGGTAACCGTTACATCCCTGAGCGGGGTGTTGTCATCGTCCCCGATAACTGTTCCAGATACTGTCCTTCCCTGGGCGAAGCTCTGCATGCCATAAAGCAACATGCCCCCAAGGAAAGTCGTTAATAGCAGAATTTTTCTCATAACAATCTGTTTTTTGAATTGGTTTAAATTTGAAAATAGCTGGTCAATCTTGGATACTAGTAGGAAACTACAAAACTGTAATACCTGCGTCTACATAAGGTTGTAGGATCCGATTCGTAGGATCCAGTTCAGTTATTAAAATGTCGATTTTATTCACCGCGCACACATGAATTGGCTGAAAGCTGTTTATCTTTTCGGAAATAGACAGGCAGACTACCTTTTGTGAAGACCTGATCATCTCCTGTTTTAGCTGCACCACGTCCCAGTCATTATCTGTAATCCCATTTTCCAGGTTGATCGCATTAATGCCAAGAAAACAAATGTCAGCCTGCAGGCTTTTGATCCGGGATAGGGCATCAGCCCCCACAGTGATACGCGAAACTTTCGACACTTTATCTCCCAGCACGATCACTTCGATAGTCGGATGATTCATATATTCCACAATCGCCGGTATACTACCGGAGATAAAAGTGGCGGACAAAGCAGGTGGGAGCGCCCTGGCCAGTTCAATGATGGTAGTGCCACCACCTGTGAGCACAAACATGCCGTCTTTCACCAACCTGGCAGCCTTCTGCGCAACTATTCTTTTATCTGTTTGTGCATATATGTTTTGCTGGTGGTAGGAAATTTTACTAAATGACTGGGATAATGCGCCTCCATAAATCTTGATGAGTTTTCCAGTTTCCGACAATTCCTGCAAGTCTCTGCGGATCGTGTCTTCTGATACTGCTATTTCTGAACTCAGCGTATTAGATAACACTTTATTGTGAAGATTAACCTGGTGTAATATGTAGGCCTGTCGCTCCCTTTTTAGCATTCGAAGAAATTGAAAGCCAAATTAAAATCAAATATTGCAAAAAGCCGCAAATTTTTTACTGAAGTATTGCACATTGTGTGTGTAAACCCGCAAAAACCGCAGATAAAATCCAGAAACCTGCAGGCTATTACAAAAACTACTCAATTTCTTGCATGATTTCAAAGTAATTCCCAAAAGAGTTAATGAGTTTATAACTGCGGTAGGTGGCCGGGGTAAAACGGTTCCCTAATACTATGATTGCGACGTCTTCATCCAGCAGCCGGATAAAAGCTGCATTGTTGCCATGCCACCAACCGTTGTGAAAGATCACTTTTTTACCATTGGGGTAGATGTTCATCCGCCAGCCCAGTCCATAGTTTTTTACGCCAGGGCGTTCGTTGCTGTAAGGCTGGTATGCGGCGGCCAGGGTTTCCGGCCTGAAAAGTAACTGGCTGTTCAAAGCCCGGTGCCATATGAGCAGATCCCGAGGGGTAGTGTAAATGTTTTTATCGCCGTACAAATCGTCCAGGTAGTTGTTACGGATTGCCTGTCCCCGCCAATCATAATTGGGTGTTACCCTGGCAGAATCCGCCGGAGTATAAACAAAGCTGTGTGTCATCTGCAGCGGATCAAAAAAAGTTTGATTGATATATTGAGGGTATGTTAAACCCGTGACTTTTTCTATCAGGAGCGCCAGGAGTACATAATTAGTATTACAATAACTGAAATGCGTGTTTGGGCGGGAAATGTCCTCAATTTCGGCCTTCCGGCTAATAAGTGTTTCAAGAATGTCTTTATTCTGCAGAACGACTGAATCGTTCCACTTGAGTTTTTCCATGAAATACAGGTAGTTCGGCAGGCCACTCCGGTGGTTGAGAAGGGTACGTATAGTAACCCCGGGGTAATTGAACGCCGGAAAATATTTAACCAGGTCGTCGTCAGGGTTTATCTTTCCTTCTTCCCATAATTTTAATACGGCCATGCCGGTAAAGGTCTTGCTCACGGAGGCTATGTGAAATACCGTTTCAGCATTCACACTGTCCGATCCCTTAAGGTTTGGAATGCCTTTGTATTTTTCGAAAATGATATGCCCTTTTTTTGCTACCAGCATCCCACCGTTGAAGTTGGTCCTCCCCAGCACAGAATCAAACCAGTGAGCGCAGGTATTTTGTAAATGGATCTTTTCTTTTAATTCCAGTGGCGAGGGCGGTGGCAACTCAAATATTCCCGGCTGTTTTGCTACAATGCCCGGATCACCGGAAGCAGGTGCATTACAACCGGCACAAAATAACAAAAAGGCCGTTGCGGGAACATAAAAAATGCTGGGAGAAGGCGATTTTTCATTGACAGGATGGAATGAAGATAACAACTTAAAAACCTTGATCATAAAAGAGTAAACCTTGAATAGAATATATTTGCGCAAAATACACAGATATTATCATGCCAGAGAAAAAAAATACAAGTTATCCGAAGGAGAAAATCAATATCCTTTTTTTAGAAAATATAAGCGACCTGGCGGTAAAGCAGTTTAAAGATGCAGGGTACAGTAATGTAAAAAAACTTTCAGGTGCTGTGAGCGAAGCAGAATTGGTGAAGGAAATAAAAAACGTGCACATCCTGGGAATACGAAGTAAAACACAGGTGACCCCGGTGGTATTGGAATCCGCCAAAAAATTACAGGCCATAGGTTGTTTTTGTATTGGCGTAAACCAGGTGAATCTTAAGTCAGCCACCGATCATGGTGTAGCAGTTTTTAATGCACCCTACAGCAACACGCGGAGTGTAGCTGAATTGGTTATCGGGGCATCTATATTATTGGTGCGAAAGATCATTGATAAAAACAAAGCCGCTCACGATGGTGCCTGGATGAAAGATGCGTCAGGCTCTCACGAACTCCGTGGAAAAACCATGGGTATTATAGGGTACGGTAACATTGGCAGCCAGGTAAGTGTGCTGGCAGAAGCACTAGGGATGAAAGTTATATTTTATGATGCCGAAACCAAACTGCCCCTCGGCAATGCAACTGACAGTAACAGCCTGAAAGAGGTGCTGCAACAATCTGATGTAGTAACCCTCCATGTACCTGAACTGGCTTCTACAAAAAACCTGATCAATAAAAATAACCTGGCTCACTTCAAAAAAGGTGCGATACTGCTCAACTATGCGAGGGGAGAAGTGGTAGACCTGCCCGCCCTCAGTAAAGCAATTCTCAGCGGGCAACTGGGAGGCGCTGCCATCGACGTTTACCCGGTAGAACCCGAGAAGAACGGGGATGCCTTTACCAGTGTGTTACAAGGTTTGCCAAATGTGCTGCTTACACCGCATATAGGTGGCAGTACACAGGAGGCCCAGAACAATATCGGCGTGGATGTAAGCGCCAAATTGTTTAATTACCTGGAAAAAGGTATCAGCACGGGATCGCACAGCATCCCGGCATTGGCGCTGCCGCCGCAGGAAGGCGCGCATAGGATATTACATATCCATAATAACGTGCCGGGTGTTTTAAGCCAGATCAATACGTTGCTTAGCAAAAACAACATCAATATTCTTGCGCAGTACCTGAAAACGAATGACAGTATTGGTTATGTAGTACTGGATGTAGACAAAAACCTCAGCAAAAATGCGATCGAACTGCTCAGGAGTGTAAAAGAGACTATTAAAGTGAGAATGCTTTATTAACGCTCGCCACTAAAAATAATTAACGGCTTATATTCTGCCGGTATTCCGCGAGGTAGTACCGGCATTTTTTAATCATAAAAAAAGTATTCTTAGTTTTCAGAAATTACTGAAAGCTTAATATCTTTGCTTTTTAAATAACCACTTATGAAATTAGTCATTATAGGTGCGGGATTCGGGGGGCTTCGGCTGGCGCGAAAACTGAATGATGTAACTGGTTTTGAGATAACGCTGATCGATCGTTTTAATTACCACCAGTTCCAACCGCTTTTCTACCAGGTAGCCACGGCCGGGCTGGATGCCAGCAATATTTCATTTCCGCTGCGAAAGGTGTTCCACCATAGTAAAAATGTAAGTATCAGGATGGCGGAGGTAGAAAAGATTGTTACCGCGGAGAACAGGGTAGTCACCAATATAGGGGATTTTTCATATGATCACCTGGTAATTGCTACCGGTGCGGACACTAATTTTTTCGGGAACGCCAACATGGCGGCGCATGCATTTCCCATGAAAAGCACTGCGGAGGCCCTCCAGTTGCGACACAGGATTCTGCATAATTTTGAAGACGCACTCAGCACCACAGATCCTTTGGTATTGCAAAGGCTGATGAATATCGTAGTAGTGGGCGGTGGTCCCACGGGGGTGGAATTGAGTGGGGCTCTTGCGGATATGAAACGGTTCGTGTTGCCCAAAGATTATCCCGAACTGGACTTCAACAAAATGAATATTTATTTGCTGGAAGGAACGGCCAAAACACTGGGTGTAATGAGTGAAAAAAGTAGTGAACAATCCCAGAAATATTTGGAGCGGTTAGGCGTGACAGTAATGACGAATACCCTCATCAAAGATTATGACGGCAACACTGCTGTAATGCAGGACGGGAAAACAATTGAAACCTTTACCGTGATCTGGGCCGCAGGTATAAAGGGAAATGTACCAGCGGGGGTGAGCCCCGAACTAGTGGTAAAGGGCAATAGGATAAAGACAGACAGGCAGTGTCAGGTGGAGGGTTTCGATAATATTTATGCAATTGGCGATGTATCCTACATGGAAGAACCTGCATTTGCCAAAGGACATCCACAGGTGGCGCCGGTGGCCATGCAGCAAGCCGACCTTTTGGCGAATAACCTGAAAAGGATACAAATGAAAAGTAGCAACAAGCACTTCCTGAACTTTGAATACAAAGACAAGGGTGCTATGGCAACTGTTGGAAGGAACCTTGCAGTGGTGGACATCCCTAAACCTAAATTACATTTTGGAGGCATAATGGCATGGTTCATATGGATGAGCCTGCACCTGATGCTCATATTGGGCGTGAAAAATCGTTTTTTCGTTTTTATTAACTGGGTCAGCAATTATTTCACGAGGGATCAAAACCTGCGGCTGATCTTCCGGGAGTTTTACAAAGAAAAAAAGTGAGGTAAACAATGGGCAAGACATTTTTAGCAGCAGAATGGAAAAACCTGATCATGGCCAACTATGCAGTGGAAGCGGAAGTGTTAAAGCCGTTTTTACCCTGCAAGACCGAACTGGATCTTTTCAATGGAAAGGTATTTGTGAGCGTTGTTGGTTTTTTATTTGCCAATACAAAAGTGATGGGATTCCGCGTGCCGTTCCATATCAATTTTGAAGAAGTAAATCTAAGATTTTACGTAAAGCACCAGGATAAAGGTGAAGAGAAAAGAGGGGTTGTATTTATTAAAGAAATCGTTCCTAAAGCAGCTATCAGTTTTATTGCCAATACACTCTACCGGGAAAAATATTGCAGGATGCCGATGTCTTCTTCCTGTAAACAAACAACCGAACTGGAGGTCAGTTATAAATGGAAATTCAACAATAAATGGAATTCTATTGAAGCGGTAGCTGATCCTGTGGCCGTGCCGATCGCCGCGGGGAGTGAGGAAGAATTCATTGCTGAACATTATTATGGTTATTCTAAATTTAACGCCCTCAAAACATATGAGTACAGGGTTTCCCATCCCAGGTGGAATGTGTATCCTGTGAAAAACTACCTCGTCGACTGTGATTTTGAAGCGCTTTATGGGAAATCATTCGCCTTCTTACAGGATGCCGTCCCATCTTCCGTATTTATGGCGCAAGGCTCGGCAATAACAGTTTCGGACAAACGGTCTTTGTGAGCCCGATTCATTTTAGCATCCTTTTTGCCCGGCGTATTTCCTGGCGGAGGTTCAACTGATTTTATTTAATATTTCCATTATCTTTTTTACTTCTTCAAGATCCAGCGCAACAGACTGAAGATTTTCGTTCATCCCGGGACTGTTAAACTGCATTTGGCTACCGTACAACATTCTCGCGGAAGTATGAAATTCATTGGCGCCGGTGACGCGGGCTATTTGTAAAATATTTTCTGAACGTACACCACTGCCGGGCATTATAATGATGCGACCATTCGCCTGCTGTACCATTGCAGCGATAGAGGCTGCACCATCCAGTGCATTTGGAACCATCCCCGAAGTAAGCACTCTTTCGCAACCAATTTCTATCAGGTCTTCCAGGCCTTCAGCGGCTTCCTTCACCCTGTCAAACGCCCGGTGAAACGCTACACCCATGGGATAAGCAGTTTCTACCAATTGGCTGCATCTGATTTTGTCCACTGAGCCATATGTATCCAACATCCCTATAACAACACCATCACAGCCCAGGCCTTTGCAAAGCTGCACATCTGCCTTCATGATCTCAAACTCGTCTGCTGTATATAAAAAATCGCCACCACGTGGACGGATGATTGGGTACAATTCAATGTCACCATTTTTTCTTGCAGCTTTAATAAAACCATAAGACGGCGTAGTTCCACCTTCTCCCGGGTTATCACAAAGTTCTATACGGTGAACACCCATTTGCTGCGCCGCAATACACGCATCAATCGTAAAGCCGATTACTTCGAGTTGGAAATCCATAAATGTCAATGGTGAATGATGAAAGCGCGAAGTTCGTGATTTTATTCGGGCGACATTAGTGATTTGTGTAGGTGCAGGGTAGACGGTAGAAGGTAGAAGGTAGACGGTAGAAGGTTAAAGTTAAACAGCAAGACAATTTCTGTAACTTCCGTGGCTTAAATTAATCACCAAATCACCAAATCACCAAATCACCAAATCACCAAATCACCAAATCACCAAATTAAAAACTTCGCCTTTACCACTTCATTTTGGCTGGAGGTTTTTACAGCATACACGAAACCATCCTGAATAGCATAAGCGCCATGCCGGCCTTTTTTATCCATCGCCAGAAATCCCACTTGCAGGGTCTTTGCCTTTACAGGATCAATTTTCACGATACGTTGCACCGCTTTTTTGCAGGCTTGTTCGGGGCCGTAACCCTGCCGCATCAGTTCCACCACCAGGTGCGTTCCGCAAATGCGGATCACTTCTTCCCCCACACCACTGCTGGTGGCAGCACCTGCTTCATTATCTACATACAATCCCGCGCCCACTACCGGTGAATCACCCGCCCTTCCGTGCATTTTAAACGCCATCCCGCTCGTGGTCACAGCCCCGGAGAGGTTACCGGTTCTATCCAAAGCGATAAGGCCCATGGTATCATGGTTGGCGGTGCCATCTTCAAAAAATGCAGGGGCAAAGGGGCCATTTTGTTTTTTATCCCGGTGACTGCCGGGCAGGTTCTCAATATTAATAACAGGCTTGTATTCACTTTTTATTTTCCACGCTTCATAGGCCTTTGTTGCATCCAAACTTAATGCGGTGCTCTCCAGCGGGAATCCATTTTCCCTTGCGAACTGCTGTGCACCGTCGCCTACCAATATCACGTGTGGCGTTGTTTCCATCAGTTTCCTCGCAACGGCTATCGGGTGTTTGATCCTTTCAATTCCTGCAACCGCACCGCAATTAAACTGGTGATCCATAATGCAGGCATCTAGGGTTACGAATCCATCCCTGTCCGGGTAACCCTTCAAACCAACGCAACAGTTATTTTGTGTTTCGATAAACATCGCGCCTCTTTCCACTGCATCCAATGCATTGCCGCCGGGTTCTAATATTTTCCAGGCCGCTGCATTCACCGACATCCCACTGTCCCATGTGGATATTACAATTGGTTTTTTTCCTAGGGCGGACCAGGGCGGTACTGCCAGTGCGCCAAAGCCAAGGGAGCTTATTTTTAGAAACTTTTTTCTGTTCATCAGGATTGGTTAGTGGGTGTGCATAGAAAGCTTATTGATCATTTCGGTAGAAATGCTGTCAGCGTAAAGTCCAAAGGCGCTGCTCACAACACCTTTCATTTTGCCATCTTTCGATTCCACGGCGTACACCACATCCTCATCAGAAGGATTGCTGTCACCTTCAAACCGGTGAACCTCGGTGATCTCAAATTCAGAAGGGTTCAGGCAATGATCGGTCTGCACACAGATCAATTTATCAAATGCTAAATTAAAATCAAGCGTATAACCCCTTTCTTTGAGGCCGTCGATAGCCGCCACCACCGTGTCGTACTGGTACATAACACTAATTTTTTCTAAAGTTACATAATCAGTTAGCAATTTCGGTGATGGCCATTCGGCAGGCATCGGTATTCTTGCAATAGGAGCAATAAGTAGCTACTTTTATCAGGACCAGGTACCGACGTAAATGGCATCCGGAGCGAGGGTGGCGGTAACGCTGTGTCACAAAATCTGCTGAAGAAAATTTCGCAGGATACATGTCCGGCTGGTACTGTTCTGCAGCATGGGCCGGATACCTGGGGCTGTTTGTCAATTTGGGCCGGTTTAGCTGGCCGCCAAACTTTAGAATGATAGAATCCTTAACTTGCAGGGGAAAAAACAGTTCATTTTGCATAGCCATTTGTATTAAGCAGGAGCGGCAAAAGAACAGAAGTAATAAGGTATGAACAAAAAGAAAACAGACAACCCAAAGAAAAAATCATCTCAAACAAAAATCCTCAAAGGTAAATTGGATATCAGTCGCAGCGGTATGGGATTTGTGATCGTGGAAGGAGAAGACACGGATATCATGGTCAAGCCTCATAACTTCGGGAAGGCTTTTCATGGAGATATTGTGAGAGTGCAGGTGGAGAAAGACAATGGAAATGCACGGAGGACCGAAGGCATCGTGATGGATGTGGCGGAACGGAAGCAAACCGAATTTATCGGTACGGTGGAACTCAACAAAAATGTAGCATTTTTTGTTGCCGGTTCTGAAAAGCCAATACCGGATTTTTATATCCCTGTGGAAAAATTAAATGGTGCTGTAGACGGCAGCAGGGTAGTTGCCCGCCTAATGCGTTGGGACAAAAATGATAAAAAACCGCAAGGAGAAGTGGTCAGCATTTTGTCTGCGAAGAACGAAGGGGATATGGCGATGAAAGAAATACTGATCGATGCAGGTTTCCCCCTCGCTTTCGAAGATGCGGTGCTAAAAGAAGCTGCTTCACTGGCAGGTAAGATCACACGCGAGGAAGAGAAAAAAAGAAAAGACTTCAGGGATATTCTCACTTTTACCATTGACCCGGCAGATGCGAAAGATTTTGACGACGCTATTTCAATTCGTAACCTCGATAATGGAAATTACGAGATCGGGGTTCATATTGCGGATGTAAGCCATTTTGTAAAACCAGACAGTATCCTGGACAAGGCCGCTTATGCCCGTGCCACGAGCGTCTATCTCCCGGACCGGGTAAATCCTATGCTGCCTGAAAAAATTTCAAATGAGTTATGCTCATTGCGGCCTAACGAGGATAAATACACCTTTTCTGTGGTATTCCAGATAACAAATCGTGCAGAAGTTAAACATAAGTGGATAGGGCGAACTATTATTCACAGTAACCATCGCTTTACCTACGAAGAAGTGCAGACTACTATTGAAACCCAGGAAGGCCTGCATTTCAAACCCCTCCTTTTGCTGAACGATCTTGCCCAAAAATTCAGGGAGGAGCGGTTTAAAAACGGCGCTATCAATTTTTCCTCCCAGGAAGTGAAGTTCAAACTGGATGACGACGGCAAACCACTTGGCATTGTAATAAAGGAAAGTAAGGAAGCTAATAAGCTGATAGAAGAGTTTATGTTGCTTGCCAACCGCACAGTGGCGGAGTACGTTTCCCGGATCAAGATTGACAAAGAACCCATTCCTTTTCCATATAGGATCCATGATGAGCCCAGCGAAGAAAAACTCGTTCCCTTTGCAGCTTTTGCGCGCAAATTCGGATATACCTTTGACATGAAGGATGAAATGGAGGTTGCGACGTCCTTTAATAAATTGCTGAAAGACGTACAGGGCAAACCTGAGCAACATGTGCTGGAACAATTGGGCATACGCACCATGTCCAAGGCGATCTATACTTCTTCCAACATAGGACACTATGGATTAGGGTTTGAAAATTACTGCCATTTTACATCACCAATCAGGCGTTATCCTGATGTGATGGTTCACCGGATTGTGCAGGAGTGCCTGGATAAAAACCTGAAGGTTGACAAGAAGATGGACGAAAAATGCAAACACTGCAGCGACCGGGAAAGGTCTGCCATGGAGAGTGAAAGAGCGGGGAATAAATACAAGCAGGTGGAGTATATGCAGCAGTTCATTGCTGATGAATTTGATGCCATTATCAGCGGCGTTTCCGCTTTTGGATTCTGGGCCGAAACTGCTGAACATAAATGTGAAGGCCTGGTGAGCGTTCGTGATCTGAGTGAATATGATGATTTCAGGTTAGACGAAGCGGACTATTCCTTAGTGGGTCAGCGAACAAAAAGAAAGTTCCGCATGGGCGATAAGGTGAAAATAAAGGTGATTGCAGCGAACCTCACCAAGCGGCAACTGGACTACGAATGGATAAGGGATCATGCAAAAACTACCCAGGTGCTAAACACTGAAAAAACAGGAAAACAGGTAAAACCAGCAAAGTCTGCAAAATCAAAGCCGAAGAAACACCAGTAGTTGTGTTCTGAATGGTTGGTAGCCCCTGGAAGTATTCATAATTTTTAATTATATAAAACAAACCAGCATTTAAATCACGGTCAATCGCCTGCTGACCATTGACGATGGACCATCGTCCAATCAAATAATATGCAATCGTTTATATCCCTCTCCACCGCTTTCGAGGAACAGTTTGCAAAGCGGCATTTTCCGATGGCCCCTGCAAATTTGTATGACGCTTCCCAATACATTTTGGGAATTGGTGGCAAAAGAGTGCGGCCTGTTGCAGTATTAATGGGTAATGAGTTGTTCAGCGAGATTGATCCTGATGCATATCATGTGGCCAATGCAATAGAGCTGTTCCATAATTTCAGCCTGGTACATGATGACATAATGGACAAAGCCCCGTTAAGAAGAGGGTTGCCAACCGTTCACGTAGAATATGGTGACAGCACTGCTTTA
Source organism: Chitinophagaceae bacterium (assembly GCA_043727215.1). Taxonomy (GTDB): domain Bacteria; phylum Bacteroidota; class Bacteroidia; order Chitinophagales; family Chitinophagaceae; genus Ferruginibacter. The sequence goes on from JAYSYY010000054.1 coordinate 23,545, forward strand.
CTGGCGGGTGATGTGATGCTTGTTGCAGCCTACGAATACCTGAATAAAATAAAAACCGACCACTTGCACAAGATCATTAGTTTGTTCAACAAAACGGCGAAGGAAGTGTGTGAAGGACAGCAGATGGACATGGATTTTGAAAAACGCGAGTCGGTGACTATGGACGAATACGAGCACATGATCACCCTAAAAACTTCAGTGTTATTAGCTGCTTCCCTGCAGATGGGCGCTGTACTTGGAGGCGCAGGGTTAGGTAACCAGCAACACCTGTACGAATTTGGTAAAAAACTGGGCATAGCATTCCAGGTGCAGGATGATTACCTGGACTGTTTTGGCGACCCGGAGAAATTTGGCAAGCAGGCCGGTGGAGATATCCTTTCCAATAAAAAGACATTCCTGATGATCCATACAATGGATGTTGCCAATGAGGCTCAAAAAACGGAATTGAAATTGCTTCTTGCGTCAAATGCTGTAGACAAAGTACCGAAAGTGCTGCAACTTTTCCTCGATTGCAAGGCCGATCAGTGGGCCTCTTCGTTAAAGGAGAAATATTTTAAGGAAGCCATTAAACACCTGGAAGACACAGCAGTGCTTAACTCCAGGAAATCTGAACTTTCCCGGTTGGCTGAATACCTGCTTCAGAGAGACAGTTGAGCCCAAACGAGGATGTGCAAACCATATAATCCTGCTTTTCGGGCAAAATAGAATTATTTCGCTATTTTCCCTTTCAAAATTTAACTGGGCTATGTCTAATTCTTTATTCAGGAGAAAAAATATCTCATCCATTTTAGCAGAAGGTAGTGATGATGGCCACGGCGGACATGCGCTAAAAAGAGTGTTATCTGTAAAGGACCTCACCTTTTTTGGCATAGCTGCTATCCTCGGTGCGGGCAGTTTTAGTAGCCTGGGTTTCGCCGTTTTTCATGGCGGGCCCGGTGTAGTGATCTTGTTCGTGATCACTGCCATTGCATGCGGATTCACAGCATTGTGTTACTCTGAATTTGCAAGTCGTATACCCGTTGCCGGTAGTGCCTACACTTATGCATATGCCAGCTTCGGTGAATTGTTCGCCTGGATCATTGGCTGGGCACTGATCATGGAATATTCTATCGGTAATATTTATGTAGCATTTAGCTGGAGTGATTATTTTACTTCACTGCTGACAAAAATGGATATTCATCTTCCCCAATACCTGTGCACCAGTTATATGGAAGCTAAACATGCTGTGGAGGGTGGTAGCACAAATGCCGATGAATTAGCTGCCTGGAATACCGCCCCGGTGGTGGGTGGCCTTAGGATGATCCTGGACTTTCCTGCATTGGTCATCAATTTTTTAATTACTTACCTGGTTTATAGAGGCATCAAGGAAAGCCGGAATTTTAGTAACGTGATGGTGATCCTCAAACTGGCTGTTGTTGCCCTGATCATCCTTGTGGGCGGCTACCTCGTCTTCTCGCGAGGATTAACCTTTAACTGGATGCCTGCCAATGATGAAGGAGTTAAATCCTTTATGCCGAATGGATTTGGAGGAGTGATGCTAGCAGTATCGAGCGTATTCTTTGCATACATTGGGTTTGATGCAGTGAGCGTACTGGCAGAGGAGAGTAAAAATCCCCAGAAGGATCTGCCGAGAGGTATGATACTTTCGCTGGTTATCTGCACAATTATTTATATCCTGTTGGCGCTCGTACTGACCGGAGCTGTTAATTACAGAAATTTTGAAGGGGTAGGAGACCCGCTGGCATTCATCTTTGAAACACAAAACCTCAACGTTGCCTGGATGCAGCTTTTTGTTGCCATAATTGCTGTCGTGGCCATGACCAGTGTTTTGCTGGTGTTTCAAATGGGTCAGCCCCGCATGTGGATGACGATGAGCCGGGACGGTCTGATGCCGTCCGCATTCCAAAAAATTCATCCCCGGTTTAAAACGCCTTCCTTCGCTACCATTGTCACAGGCCTCGTAGTCGGAATCCCGATCTTGTTCACTGATAAAACTTTTGTACTGGATTTTACCAGTATTGCCACTTTGTTTGCCTTCGTATTGGTGTGCGGAGGTGTGTTACTGATACCCCCAAAGGAAAAATTACATGGCAGGTTCCACCTTCCTTATATCAACGGGCAGCTTATTTTCCCAGCCATTGTGATGGGAGCTATCATCTTAGCTTTCAGTTTATCGGATACGTATTTTACTGATATGTTTAGCTTTGATTTTAATGGGGAGCCTGATTATATGTCAGGTAAAAAAACATTGATGGACCTGGCGACACCCAACATCTCGCTGATAGTCTTTTGGATACTGGCCTTGGTGTTGGCCGTGCTGGCTTTTATTAAAAAATATTCGTTGATCCCGCTTATGGGCGTCATCACGTGTCTATATCTTCTCACAGGTATGAGTAAGAGCAACTGGTTGTGGTTCATTGGCTGGCTGGCCCTCGGTATTATTTTTTATTTTACCTATGGATATAGAAAAAGCAAATTGGCCTCAACTCCTCTACCGTGACAGGCTTTTAGAAAGACAATCATTTATTCTCTTCGTTGCTGTTAGGAGACTGTTGTAACTTTGCACAAGTGAGGCGGGACAACGCATCTATTATTTAATTAAATTTAATTCCCGAATGGGGTCAGGGGTATGAAATACCAAATTGGCGACAAGATTATCGTATTGCATTCCGACGAGGAAGGGCAGGTGGTGGATATTATTAACGAAAAAATGGTGATGATAGAAGTCCGGGGAGTAAAATTTCCCGCCTACATGGACCAGATCGACTTCCCTTATTTCAAGATGTTTTCACAAAAAACAATTGTCCCAAAGAAAAAGATATTTGTCGATGACATTCGCAAGGAGAAACCAGCTCCGAAGAAAAAGCTGGCAGATGGGGTACTTCTCCAGTTTATCCCAGTATTTGATAAGGATGTTTTTGATGATGACATCGTTGAAAAACTGAAGATCTACCTGGTGAATCAAAATGAGGAAGTATATAATTTTGACTACAAGCTTTTTTTTGGCGGAGAAAATAATTTCCAGCTAAAAAACAGCATTGGAGGGCTCTCAGATTTTTATCTGCACGATATCAGCTTCGAAGACATGAGCGACAACCCAAAGTTTGATGTGGAATTTTCCTTACAGGTAGAAAACAAAAAGAAAGCGCCTTACTATGAAACCTCGATAAAACCCAAGGCGAAACAGCTCTTTAAAAAAATAGAGGAATTGCAACAAAAAAATGATGCCTCTTTTTCGTTTGAATTGTTTTCTCATTACCCGGATCGGGTAAATGAAGAACGAGTAGACCTGAGTAAACTTGGCAATGCAGGTTACAGGGTATACGATGCTAAAGATGCCCGAAGTTATTTACCACCGGCCAGATCTGTGGTGGATCTTCACATAGAAAAGCTAACGGATGACTATGGCCACCTAAGCAATTTTGAAATACTCACCCGGCAGCTAAGTGAATTTGAAAAATATTATGAGCTGGCCGTAGCCCATCACCAGCCTACGCTGATAGTGATCCACGGAGTGGGAGAGGGAAAACTTAGGGACGAGATTCATGAGAGCCTGCGGGTGAAAAATGATGTGAAATCATTCGTGAACCAGTTTCACCCTTTATATGGGTTTGGGGCTACGGAGATCTATTTTAAATAGTACAGGCTCCACATACCATTTTCCATAGACTCTCATTATATTAGGTTGCGAATACTGTTATTGCCAGTCTATGGCGTATCGTCTTTTCGGCTATTGTAAACTACCTTCCTGCGGTAAAAATAGGATTGTTTATATTCTATGCACTATGCAGATTCGAATTTGTAAAAGCCGGGGAATTACGGCTATACACGTGGAATAAGTTAAGGCATGCACTATTTAAGTGGCCTCTTTTTAATCATACCACCTTTCATATCTTTTACACTTGTCATTACGACGAACGCATTGGGATCTATCTTTTCTATTTCATACTGGAGGCGCCCGACTTCCAGCCGGGTGACAATGGTATACAGGATCTTCATGTCGTAGTTTTTTTCACCTGTATGTCCAAATCCCCGTTCACCATTGTAGACAGTAATACCGCGGCCCAGTTTGTTCGTGATCATGTTCCGCAATTTCTCAGACTTTACGGAAATTATTGTGACACCCATATACTCGTCAATACCTTCTATAATAAAATCGACTGTTTTAGCGGCAGATAAATAGGTTAACATAGCGTAAAGCGCAGTTTCCATGGAGGTGAACCATGCTGCTGCTGAAAATATAAGAATGTTCACGATCATGATGACATCCCCGACTGTAAGTCCTGATTTTTTACTCACAAAAATCGCTAACACTTCCGTACCATCAATAACGGCACTCCCCCGAACTGCCAGTCCGATACCCGCACCAAGGAAGAATCCACCAAACACAGCCACCAGCACTTTATCATTTGTTATTTCAGGATAAGGTACAAAAGCTACGCACGCAGCAAGCCCGGCTATGGCCAGGGCTGTTTTTAGAGCAAATCTTTTTCCAACGACCGTGTAACCAAGCACGATGAAAGGCAGATTCACAACCAGGAGGAGGAGGGAAAGATTGATCCCGGTGAGTTCTGAAATCAACAGGGAAATACCGGTGGCCCCACCATCCAGGAAATTGTTGGGTAATAAAAATCCTTTTAGCCCCAATCCCGCCGATAAGATTCCCAGGGTTATCAGAAAAAAATCTGTGATAAGTTTCCTGAGAAGAATTTTCATTTCTATAAACATCCGGGCATCGCTGATACTCTCAAACTGGCCATTGCCCCTGAGCCTGTTTAGATACACGTTTATTATATGCAGGGTTGTTTTTCTCATTACCTGTATTGGAATGCCTATTCGGAAAATTGTATTTTTTTGGCCTGAACCGCCGGCGTACCGAGCTTTGCTTAAATATAAAATAAAAAACGCAGACTAGGGTTGCTAATCGCCGGGGAACCGCTACATTGAAAAATATTTGGGGCTAATTTACAGGATGGCCTTGTATTTAATTTGAAGGACAAAAAATGAAATCATCAACTGCAGCAAAAATAATATTGATAATTGGAGCAGCTTTGGGTTGGTTTGCCGTGGTGGGACAATTAATATTGATTCTGCAAAACAGGGTCCTCTCAGTGCCCGGCACCATCGTTCAGTTTTTTAGTTATTTTACGATTCTCACGAACACCATTGTGGCGCTTTGTTATTCATTCCTGCTTATTGATCCGGGTAAGAAGGGCCGGACGTTTTGGGTTTTCCCAAAAACCCAGGCAGGTATTGCTGTTTATATTCTAGTGGTTGGAATAGTATATAATCTGGTGCTTCGTTTTCTGTGGGCACCAACGGGCATGCAGAAAATAATCGACGAATTACTACACACTGTTGCCCCTGGCTGGTTTTTATTTTATTGGGTTTTAATCGCTCCAAAAGCAGGGCTGAAATGGCGTTATGCTTTGCACTGGCTGCTATACCCGTTCATCTATTTGATTTATATTATGATTCGCGGAGCCATCACTGATATTTACCCATACCCGTTCCTTGATGCCTACAACCACGGTTACCCGAAAGTGATCATGAGCAGCCTGGTCATCCTTGGGCTATTCTTATTCCTATCCCTGGTGTTCATTGCTTTTGCACAAAAAATAGCTTCAACTGCGTCGCCGCAGGAATTGTTACAGGAAGAAAAAATAGCTTAACAACCTGTCCGGTTTCAATCATGTACTGTGTGGGCAAAACCGGGAATCAGGGCTTAAGGTAATTCCTTTCTTCTTTCGCACTCATCTTTTCATAAGACCATGGGCCATTGCCCGCAATAAGAAAATAGATCAGTAACATCAGCACTACGACAGATAAAATGATCTCCGAATAGGGCCTGAATAAGTCCCCTGATAAATTCACAAAAAGAAGAGCGCCTAATAAGATAGGGACCTGTATAAGGCAGGCCAGCCGGGTGTAGAATCCAACCGCTATTAATGCCCCTCCAACGATGTGGGCGAAAACGATGATGTGTGCGAGGACAATTACTTTGAAAGAACCGAACATTACCTGGTTGGTTGTGAGCAGGCCAACCATATCTCCCATGTGGATGAGGAAATCAATTCCTTTATAGATCAAAAAAATACCCAGGGCAATCCGGAGAATGTCAAGCCATTTGGGATGATGATGTTCACCCCAATACTCAATTTTTTGTAAGAGGTTCATAACAAACAAGTTTAAGATTTTAAAGAACTGGGATAAATTTAAAAAAAATAGCGGGCAAATGCAAGGGGTTATTTTTCGTGAGGTTGCCTATAACCTGCCCGGCCGGGGATGTAGGTGGCAGCCAAAACCCGCACGGTCGTGGCGTTATAATAAAATCGAAAGCACTCCCCTAAATAAGGTTAGTTTTGCAGTTCTATCAGCCGGCTGTCGCCTTGCTTCAAAAACAGGGAGGAAAGTCCGGACAGCAAAGGGCAACACACCGGCTAACGACCGGCTCCGTGTGAATCGTGGCAACACGATGAAATGCGGAAGAGACAGTGCCACAGAAAATAACTGCCCGCATCAGTTCCGTACGGAATTGATGAAGGTAAGGTTGAAAATGTGAGGTAAGAGCTCACGGTTTAGGTTGGTAACAATCTCTACGGGTAAACCTTGTGTGCTGTAATGCCACGTATATCCCGGTTTTTTGGCTGCCGAATTTATTTCAGTAGTTGAAGAAGGTGAGCGGCCCGCTCACTATCATTTCTGATGTACCGGGAAGGGTAGGCAGCAAGATCCATGCAGTAATGTATGGGCCAGATAAATGATGGCCACTTTTGGAGTTAAAATCCAGGGGTAACAGAATCCGGCTTATGGCTGATAGAATTTTTATACCTGGCCCCCGAAAATGCCTTGCTTCATCGCAGGCCATTCCTCATCAATAATACGAAAACAATACAGCATCCCAAGGGCTGCCATCTTCGTTGATCATGTGTTTCCGCAAGATACCTTCCCGGGTAGCCCCGATCTTTGCGATAGCATGGCAGGATTTTGCATTGGCAGAATATGGTTTTAACGAGATGCGTTTCAGCCCAGGCGCGACGAAGGCAAAACGAGGTAACCAAAATTTGCCTGCTCGGTTCAAAGCCGTTCTTTTGAAACCATGGTGATGACAGGTGAGGTATTTTTTTTCTTTTGTGCAAAGCCCGGGAAAAATATCTTTTAAAGTCTTCTATGGTATTCACTTTTGCAGAGGTAAACTGCTAACTTACCTCGCGTGGTGCCATTGGCCATAAAAGATTATAATGACCATCGTCAGCGGTTCAACCCGCGCCCCTTCATTTTACAAAAATCTCCCGCGGAAAAAATCGTCCTTACAAAATTGACTTCACAAGTTTAGCAACGATTTTATCAATTGGCAAACTCACAGCTTCTTCGGAAAAATGTTCCCAATCAATAAAACGGAAGGTTTCTGTTTCGCCTGTTGCTTCATAAACCTTTAGCTGGACTTCATCAAACTGGAAAGCTGCGGATCTCAGCGGCGCTTTGATCTCCTCTAATGCCTTCACGCGGTAGTAAATAGAAATGATCTGGTGGGCAGGATCAAAAGCACTTTGCTGGTAAAAATCCGTTGTGTAGAGGTGGTCCGTTACTGCTACGTTCAAACCCATCTCCTCCATGAATTCCCTCTTCAGGCAATCACGGGTGCCTTCCCCTTTTTCCAGGCCTCCTCCGCAGAATTTCGTATAAAAGTTGCCCCTGATAAACTCATCACTTACAAGCACCTGTTTTTGCTCGTTTATAAGGATACCATACACTCTAATATTGAACATGTATCATTTTTTTGCGGATCTGAAGTAATTGAAAATGGCATATCCCAGGATGATAACAGATAGGAGGGAAGGTATCCAGAAAGCATGCGTGGATTCCTGGAAGGGCAGGGGTACATTCATCCCGTAAATACTCGCGATCAGGATCGGGATACTCAGGAAAATGGTTAATGTACTTAACCTTTTTAGTACCACGTTTTGATTATTGCTGATGATACTTGCATACGCATCCATAGTACTGCTAAGTATATTGGTATAAGTATTGGCAGTTTCCAGGGCCTGCGAGGTTTCAATGATCATATCATCCAGGAAATCTTTTTCCTCTTCGTTTAACCCTAAAAAGTTTGTCCTTGCCAGTTTCATCATCAGCAATTCATTGCTGCGGAGAGCAGTTACAAAGTAAACAAGGCTTTTTTGTATGCGCATCAACTGCAACAGTTCTTCGTTACGATTTGAATCATACAAACGCTGTTCAAGTGTGTTTCTCCGGTGATTGATCTCTTTAAGGTGATCCTGGAAATTCTTGGTGATCTTCTCAAAAATTTTCAGCACCATCATATTCATTTTATCCGGCCGGCGGTTCTGGAAACTGTTCAGGAATTTTTTGATCGCTTCATTTTCAAAGGAGTTCACTGTTACGATCTGCGTAGACGTAAGGATGATACAAATAGGGATCGTGACGTAAAACGCATCACTCTCATTAAATGAATTGTTTTCCGTAGGTGTTTTTATCACTATCAGTTTTGTGTCGTCCTCTATTTCGTAACGGCTTCTTTCATCAATATCCAATGAATCCGTCAAAAAGTCGAGCGGTATTCCCAGTGCTGTACTGAGTTCAGAAAACTCCTCCTGCTTCAATGGCGGCAGTACGTTCACCCATGTACCTGCAGATGGTTTATCTACTGCCAATGTTTTGTTGGCCTCAATCTTAAACGAATTGATCATTTGGTTAGTTCTAGTTCTCCTTTAAATACGAAAGTGGCCGGGCCGCAAAGCCAGATATCCTTGAATTCATTATCTCCTGTTTTATTGAATTCCACGCTAAGGTGGCCACCAGGTGTTCTTACTTCCACCCGGTTAAATCCCCTGTCGTTATGTGCGCTCATGAGGGCTGCGGCCGTCACACCTGTGCCGCAACTCATGGTCTCATCTTCTACGCCTCTTTCATAGGTTCTCACAAAGATGCTATCCTGGCCGGTGCTTTCTACAAAGTTCACGTTGATCCCTTCGGCTGCAAAAGCGGGGCTGTTGCGGATCGTTCTTCCATCGTGGACGACATTCGCCTGAACAACATTATTCATAAACTTGATGTAATGCGGCGAGCCGGTGTTCAGCACGCTAAAAGTGGGATGCTCATCAACGGTATCCACGTCTTTCATCTTCAGACGGATGATGTTGTTATTGTCGATCTCCGCTTCATGATCGCCATCGATCGCTAAAAATTTGTACGTGTATTTATGAATGCCTACCTGGTTGGCAAATTTCACCAGGCACCGGCCACCATTGCCGCACATGCTGCTTGGGTTGCCATCGGCATTGTAGTATATCATTTCAAAGTCGTAACCATCCCTGTGTTTCAGCAGCATCAGGCCATCTGCCCCGATACCAAAATGCCGGTCGCATAAAAATTTCACCTGTTTAGGTGTGAGCGAATCATACTGGTTGTCACGGTTATCAATGATAACAAAATCATTTCCGGTGCCGTGGTATTTGTTGAATGTGATGTTCATATTTACGAGGGAGTGCTTTTGGTGGATAGGGGGAGTGTAGGGTAGGAAGAGGCAGGTGTGTTTTTAGATTCGATATTTCCAATCATTTTGCTAAGTACTTTAAAGATTGATTCCTGGTTTGTCTCCATTTCTTGTATTTATATTTTGTTTAATTATACTAACATCATTGAAATTTCAATTTGTATATCGATTTCAACAACTAAAGCCCTTGCTGTCTCAAAAATCTTTTTCCTTTTGAAGATTTTCTGCGGCCGCTCCTGTTAAATTACTGCATACCGGGACAGAAGCTCTTCGTAACTTTGCAACTAAGGTAATCCGTTCTTCGTTGGGATATCATTTAGTAAGTGCATTGATCTCTTTTATGCTTTGCCACTATCCACTACCCAACTGCGCCCTCCACAATTGCCAGGGTTTTCACAATAAGTCTCTCTACCGCCGCAGCGCCGTCTTTACTGAATTCTTTTGAGATGCGGTTGGCCACGATTGCGCTTAGTGAAAGGCAGTGATGTCCCAGCACTTTACCTATTCCATAAATAGCAGATGTTTCCATTTCAAAATTACTGATGCGGTGCTGACCAAAACTAAAACTGGTGAGGCGATCGATGAGTTCCGGTTGTTTTAATCCCATTCGTAGAACACGTCCCTGGGGTCCATAAAAGCCAGGACAGGTAACCGTAATACCGTGGTGGAAACCTTCCACGAACTCCTTCAAAAGACTTACACCGGCACCTGTGATATAGGGTGACGTGATTCCCTGGTGCAATTGTGTATGCGTATTAAAGGCGTGAAGGATCTGCTTCTCTTCTTCGTTACTGCTGTGCTGGTAAAAGTTCATCAAGTTATCTAGGCCCAGCCCATGCGTACTGGCCACAAAATTATCTACCGGGAATTCCTTTTGCAGGGATCCGCAGGTGCCTATACGGATAACATTCAGGCTGGTTAGGGTTTCCCTGATCGTTCTCGTAGAGAAATCAATGTTTACCAGGGCGTCCAGTTCATTTAAAACGATATCAATATTATCCGGCCCGATACCTGTGCTGGTAACAGACAATCTTTTTTTGCCGATATAACCAGTGTGCGTAACAAATTCCCTGTGTTGATTTTGAAATTCTATGCTGTCAAAATGTTTGCTTACTTCTTTCACCCTGTCCGGATCGCCCACAGTAATGATCGTGTTAGCTATCTCTTCGGGCCGGCAATTAACATGGTAAATTGCCCCACGATCATTGATAATTAACTCCGATGCTGCGATGCTGGTCATATGGTTTTTTTTGAAAGCCGAATTTCGTACATACTAATTAGAATTTCTAATAAAAAATTCCCCTATTTTTGCAATCCAAATTCGGAACGCCGGTTTTGGAGATGGTCCTTTGGCCGAGTGGCTAGGCAAAGCTCTGCAAAAGCTTCTACAGCGGTTCGAATCCGCTAGGGACCTCCTGATCGTCCCGCCTTATGGCGGGACGATTTTATAAATATGTTAAACAAAGTCGCACATTACACCGGTTTACTTTCCTGCCTTGCTATTATTGGAGCTTGCTTTCTTCCATGGACTTATTATGAAAGTATTCAGCAAACTTTTACAGGCTATCATGTAAAGCCATTCCCTGGTGGAAATTATTATGGAAAGG
>JAYSYY010000055.1:0-34639 GCA_043727215.1 Chitinophagaceae bacterium
TTTTAATTTCAATGCTACAAAGAGGATGCTCCTACGGAGCAATTCTATCAAATCCTTTTTACCTGCAAAGAGGATGCTCCTACGAGCACTTCATCAAATCTTTTTACTTTGCCTTTACCCAATTTCTTTTTGCCCCATCGGGGCAACCACTTTGTAGCACAAATTGTGAATGTGTTTTACCGCTCCATAGGAGCGGCATATCATTCTTTATAAATCCCCACCTTCTCACGTCAAATTGTGATTGGCTGATCAGGCAGATTTAGTCTTTATCTCAAAATCTTTCATATTTCCCACCTTTCCCTGCACATCAAACATATCCTGGGCGATCATTTTTTTTAGTCTCCAAAGCAGGTAAGCATCCCCGGTAGTATGTTTAGCCTTGCTCAAAAAATGATGGATCACTTTGGATGCTTTTTGCCAATCAGCAGTAACCTGTTTTTTTAATTCTGCATCATAAAAATCGTAATCTTCCTGTACCAGTTTTCTGCCCCCTTCCAGCAGGCGCACGCCTCGGTTTTCCATACACAACCTGGTCCACTCATCCGGGTCCACTTCAAATTCACTCAGTGTTATTTCCCTCGCCAGTTTTTTTGCCTTCAAAAATTCTTTCGCAGGTATCTCGCTCAGCCAGTTTGGATAAAATATCTGGCCCTTATCATTGAAGAAAGGCAGATTATTCAGGTAAAGTATGGATACCCGGCCCTGGAATTCTTTTACAAAATGCAACAGCCAATAATAACCGCTTACATCATGTTTGTTCTGTGCCGCCCATATCCAAATAATCGTTTCTTCATTGCGACGCATAGTGCCCACGAGTTCTGCTATAGTTTTCAGGTCGTCAACTTCCCCGCTGTCTATCTTGCCTTCGTAATCTCCGTCGGTCAGTACTTCCCGCCACCATTCCCTGCGTGCGAGCATTCCTTCGCCAACGTATACATTGTCCAGGGGTCCCACGGCATAGTCATCTTTTATTTGGATCACTTCCCCTGACAGACTTTCGTCCAGCCTGATGGCCTCGGTTAGCACTTTCACATCGGCTTCATTAAAAACTATATGTATCATTTAACTGGTTTGATTTGTAGCTGCTGGTGTAACAATATAATACACTGCAGTGGTCAAAAAATTTCTTACAAAAGGGATGGCTTTGATCATGGTGAACTGAACGCTGGGTTTCCAGCCAAATTTATATTCGTAAACCGGGTTGACCAGCCAGTGTTTTTGTTTAAGGATTTTATACCCTGTTGTTTTCAATATTTTTTCGAAACGTTCTATGCTTATGCCTGTCTCCTTTATCTCCACCAGGTCCTCCGAGTATTGTTTGTTCACCCTCATCAATCCTTTAAACAAAGGCATGGGCAACAAATGCCAGTAGGGCGTTTTTCCCAGCCAGCCCTGCAACATCTGCTGGTGGCCGCCATAAGGCATCTGCCAGGGCGGAAATCCAAAAAAGATAACTCCTCGGGGCTTGAGAAAATGTTTCATCCACCCGATGAGTTTCTGCTGGTCGTGAATGTGTTCAATTACGTCTTTTAAAACGATAATATCAAATTTGGTCCCCAGGTCCTTTTCCGCATCCACATCGTAAATATTACTATCTATTAACCTCACTTTACCTTCCGCCAATTCCGGCGCCAGCCATTCATGTGCTTTTTCCAGCCATAAAGGAAACATTTCCACGCCAGTGCAGATACAACCTGCTTCGCTGAATGCCCTGAGGAGGGAGCCTTGGCCACAACCAATTTCCAGCAATTGCATACCGGGTTCAATCGGTTTTGATTGCATGATGAAAGGCAGCAACCATTGTCGGGCATTGGACAGCTGAATGTCAAAATATTTTTTATAGTCGGTGTGAAACTCGTACATAACGGCCCCAACCCCTAAAGGGGCTTAAAGAAGTTTTTAAATTTTAAAGTTACTTTTTTGGTTCAATCTAATTTTCCTTTAGAACTAAAGCCCCTTCAGGGGTTGGGGTTTCAATGAGATCCAGTTCGATCCTTAGGTTATCAATGATGAAATCCTGCCGCTGGGGAGAATTTTTGCCCATGTAATATTCCAGCAGGTTCTGGATGTGTTCGCCTGTTTCCATGATCACCGGCTGCAACTTCATGTCTGCACCGATAAAACGGGCAAACTCATCCGGGCTGATCTCTCCGAGTCCTTTAAACCTGGTGATCTCTGGTTTGGTGCCGAGTTTTTTCATGGCCGCCTGCTTTTCCGCTTCATCATAACAATAGATCGTTTCCTGTTTGTTTCTTACCCGGAACAAGGGCGTTTCCAGCACATACACGTGGCCATTTTTCGCCAGGTCAGGAAAAAACTGCAGGAAAAAAGTCATCAGCAGGAGCCGGATATGCATACCATCCACGTCCGCATCCGTAGCAATTACGATATTATTATACCGTAACCCTTCGTACCCTTCTTCGATATTCAACGCATGCTGCAGCAGGTTGAACTCTTCATTTTCATACACCACTTTTTTGGTCAGTCCAAAGCAGTTCAGGGGTTTTCCCCTGAGGCTGAAAACTGCCTGGGTGTTTACGTTGCGGGCTTTTGTGATAGATCCACTCGCACTATCACCTTCCGTAATAAATATGGTACTCTCTTTTTGTTTTTCGAGGATGTTATCCTTTTCTTTTCCGGCCGCTTCATCATTGTAATGAAATTTACAATCACGCAATTTTTTATTGTGGAGGTTCGCTTTTTTGGCCCGCTCGTTCGCCAGCTTTTTAATGCCGGCCAGTTCTTTCCGCTCCCGCTCATTCTGCTCAATGCGTCTTTTAATGGCATCTGCAGTAGAGGGATTACGATGTAAGAAATTGTCGAGTTCTTTCATGAGGAAATCCCCGATAAAATTTTTCATACTCTGGCCGCCTTCACTCACCGTAAGTGAACCCAATTTTGTTTTGGTCTGGCTTTCAAAAACGGGCTCCTGTACCCTTACCGAAATAGCCGAACATATGCTGCCCCGGATATCCGTGGCATCATAATCCTTTTTAAAAAATTCCCTGATGGTTTTTACATATCCCTCCCGGAATGCGGCAAGGTGGGTACCGCCCTGGGTGGTAAACTGCCCGTTTACGAAACTATAATATTCCTCCCCATAACTGTTCTCGTGGGTAATGGCTACCTCAATGTCTTCTCCTTTAAGATGAATGATGGGGTAACGTATCTCGTCCTCGTTTGTTTTGCGTTGCAGCAGATCCAGCAAGCCATTTTTGCTGATGTACCTTTTCCCATTCAGGTTCATCACCAGGCCGGCATTCAGGTAGCAGTAGTTCCAGAACTGATTGTCCAGGTATTCCTGCACAAAATGAAAGTTTTTAAAAATACTTTCATCGGGTATGAATGTTACCAGCGTGCCGTTATCTTCTTTCGTAGCGGCTTCCTTGTGTTCTTTGGTAAGCATGCCTCTTTCAAATTCAGCCGTTTTTTCCTTGCCTTCCCGGAAAGCCGTCACCTTAAAGTGGTTGCTTAGCGCATTCACGGCTTTGGAACCCACGCCGTTTAATCCTACACTTTTTTGAAAAGCCTTGCTATCGTACTTGGCACCGGTGTTCATCTTACTCACCACGTCTACCACCTTACCAAGCGGGATACCACGTCCGTAATCTCTCACAGTGATTATTTTTCCGTCAATTTTCACGTCTACGTGTTTGCCGTAACCCATCGTGTGTTCATCAATGCAGTTATCGATCACTTCCTTTAGCAATACATAAATGCCATCATCGGGGCTGCTGCCGTCACCAAGTTTACCAATATACATTCCAGGACGAAGGCGAATATGTTCCTGCCAGTCGAGGCTCCTGATATTCTCCTCTGTATAATCAAATAGATGTTTTTCGGCCATAATAATTGTTACAATCTGTTGTTTTGGTTTTAAGCTTCGCAGACCTGTTCCCCAGGAAAGATGGTTTCCTGGATGAGGGTTATATAAAAACTGCATCGGGCTTTAAACCTGCGAATATAAAGAATGCTATCATTTTTAGTAAAACAGTTTTACCCACAGGTGTTATTAAGTATCCCCAATATTGGGGATGCTTGCTGCTATTGCAGTTCAGCATTAAATTACATAACTTCCGTATTCATTTTTATCGCCATGACTAAAAGAATATTGTTGCTGGAAATTGGAGTTGCCCTCGTTATTGTGCTGGGTTTTAAATTCACCAGCTCGCCTGTCGAACCAGTGGCTCCGCGCGCTACCCGGAGTGAAATCTATAAAGCCCGGCAGGTAATGAATTGTTCGCCTGACTGGAATTTATTGGATGTGGATAGCCTGGCCCAGGCCATGAAACCTTTGCCAGGCTGGGGGAATTACAGCTGGGAGATTCGAACAATATCGGACAGTGCCCGTTTTTATTTTAACCAGGGCATTAACATGTATTATGCTTTCCATATCATCGAGTCGATGGCATCTTTTAAAAAAGCGCAATCGTTTGATGAAAAGAACCCCATGATCTACTGGGGGCAGGCACTCGCGTACGGACCGAACATCAATGATTTTGCTTATGCTACCGCGCCTGATGCGCTCAAAGCCGCAGAAAAGGCAGCTGAACTTTCGGTTTCGGCATCCGCAAAAGATAAAGCCCTGGTAAATGCAATGCTTGTGAGGTATAGCCTGGATACAAGCATCAGCAGGAAAGAACTGAATCAACGGTATACTACCGCAATGAAGTCCGTTTACCTGCAGTTTAAAAATGATGCAGATGCAGGCGCAATTTATGCAGACGCTATGATGCTGCAACACCCATGGGATTACTGGCAGCACAACGGGCAGCCGCATTCCTGGACCCCGGAAATCGTTACCGTCATTGAAGCCGTACTAAAACAACATCCTCAACACCCGGGTGCAAATCATTATTACATTCACATGGTGGAAGCCTCCCCCAACCCGGGCAGGGCGCTGCCAAGTGCAGACAGGCTTGGCAAAATGATGCCGGACGTTTCGCACATGGTGCACATGCCCTCCCATATTTATATCCGTACCGGCCATTATGACAAGGGAATGGCGGTGAATGATCTTTCTTTAAACGGCTATGAAAAATATAAGGCCCTTTATCCGGATGTGGTCAATAATGCTTTTCTCTACCAGATCCATAACTACCATATGAAAGCGGCGTGCGCCATGATGAAACCCGGCTATAAGGTCAGCCTTAAAGCAGCACGGGAATGTGCCTCCAGCTTTGACACGTCGTTTTTATCTATCCCCCACCCGCTGGGAAATTTTATTCAATACGTATACCTTACACCCCAACTGGTGAATGTTCGGTACGGAAAATGGAAAGAAGCACTCGCAGAGCAGGAGATATCTTCCAATTATGTTTTTGCTGCGCTGTTAAATACGTGGGCACGGGGCATGGCAATGGCCAATACAGGAGATTTGCCAGGGGCTAAGTCTGCACTGGCCGAACTGAAGCAAAAGCTCAACCATCCTGACTTGCAGATACGACTGGAACCCTTCAATATGCCCTATGACCAGGGAACGGTTGCTGATAAAATCCTGGAAGGCACCATTGCCGAAAAAGAAAATAATCTTGTGCAATCCATCGCCTCCTACCGGGAAGCCGTATTGTTGGAGGACAAATTAATTTATACCGAACCCAGGGACTGGCTCATTCCCACCCGTCACTACCTGGCAAAGGCCCTGGTAAAAAATAATGATCATGCAGGGGCGAAAAAATTCCTGTTGGAAGACCTTGGTATCAATCCAAACAATTTCTATGCATTATCGGCGCTGGTATTAATCGCAGGAAAAGAAAAGGATACCAGACAACAAATGCACTACAAAAAAGCGCTGAAGGAGGCTTACAGCGATAGCGACATGCCATCACCCGCCCTGGTATATTAAACAAAAGAAGTTTATTTGAACCCGCAACGGGGAAGGTTTACTTTCGATGAAATTTAAGGATCATCGCAACACTGGAAACAAATAAGGAATCTATCAAAAGATTGGCCGTAATGCGCGAGGAGGAGAATGATGGGTTCCGGGTTTTCCTTAGCACACAGGATGGAGAAGCACTGGACGAGCAAGTGTTTCTGTTGAATGAGATCATTACCCCGCAGATTGACTGTACGCAATGTGGCGCTTGTTGCAAAATGCTGATGATAAATGTTACGCCGGCGGAAGCCGAAGATGTTTCGGCACATCTCGGCATCACCGTAAGTGGCTTCAAAGAAAACTATATCGAAGAGAGCCAGCAGGGACAAATGATCATGAGCGCCATACCTTGTCATTTCCTGGATGATAAGATCTGCACCGTGTATACAAACCGGTTTTCCGAATGCAGGGAATTTCCTCATCTGCATCGCAAAAATTTCAAGGATCGCCTGTTTGGCACCCTGACACATTATGCTATGTGTCCGATAATCTATAATGTTGTGGAAGAATTAAAAATTGAAACTGGCTTTAAGCAAGCTTTGTAATAGCTAGCGGCCGTCCTTAAAAATAAATAAAAATGAACTTAGATCTGATCGGTAAAACAGCTATTGTGTGCGGGAGTACGCAGGGGCTTGGGTATGCCAGCGCGGTAGAATTAGCGCTGTTGGGTGCAAACGTAGTATTAATGGCACGCAATGAAGACAAACTGAAAGTAATGGTACAAACGTTGGACACAACCAAAGGACAAGAACATCATTGGCTTGTTGCAGATTTTAATGACAACAACCAGGTGATTGCGGCTGTGAACCGCTTCCTTGAAGAGGGAAAAATCGCAAACATTTTGGTAAACAATACAGGTGGTCCACCGGGGGGAACGGTGTTGAATGCCACAGTGGATGAAATGTTGCAGGCTTTTAATAATCATTTGCTTTGTAACCATATTCTAACCAAGGCTTTGGTGCCGGGTATGAAAGCAGCCGGCTATGGCAGGGTTATTAATATCATTTCAACTACTGTAAAACAACCCATTCCAGGTTTGGGTGTAAGCAACACCATACGTGCAGCCGTAGCCAACTGGAGTAAAACCCTCGCATGGGAGCTCGGGCCGTTCGGTATCACGGTTAATAATGTATTACCCGGCTTTACAAAAACGGTGCGTGCAGATTATGTCATCCAGAAAAGAGCAGAAGCCGTTGGTAAAACAGAAGCAGAAGTGATGGAAGAACTGGTAGCAGAAATTCCTGTGGGCAGGATCGGACGCGCTGATGAGTTTGGCGCAGCTGTTGCTTTCCTGGCTTCACCGGCAGCCAGCTACATAAACGGGATTAATTTACCCGTGGACGGGGGAAGATTGACCAGCCTTTAACGATTTTTTATTCCCGGGTTATTGTAGCATTGTATTTGATAGATTGTTTTCTTTTCTCACCAAAAAATATACAAATGAAAATTTTAAAACTACTGCCAGCACTTGTTTTAGTTGCCGGTTTGTCTTTCACAGGTTGCAAGCCAAAAGATGCAGACGTGAAAGCTTCTATCGAGAAAAGTCTTCAGGAAGATCCTTCTACAGCAGGTGTAATGGTAATGGTTGATAAGGGACTTGCCACCTTGAGCGGGGAGGTTGCAGACGAAACCGCAAGGACTACCGCCGAAACAAAGGCGAAAGCCGTGAAAGGTGTGAATAGTGTTCAGAACAACACAACCACGGCACCTGCGCCACAGGCAACTGCCCCGGTTGATATCGCAGCCGACAATCCGCTGACGGTTGGAGTAAGGGATGCTACCAAGGACTATCCAGGTGTAAATGCTACCGTTAATGATGGTGTGATCACACTCACAGGCGAAATAAGTAAGGCTTCGCTTCCTAATTTAATGATGGCCTTGAATACTTTGAAGCCAAAAAAAATCGACAATAAATTAACTATTAAATAAAAACCGGAGGAACCAAATTATGGCAGCTACAGAAAAATATAAAGCATTAACAGATGCAGCCTCCGCAGCAGGCGTGTCAGACCTGCAGGTGAGAGAACAAGATGGTGTGTTATACATTGATGGCACAGCTCCAACGGGGGCGGTGAAAGACCAGCTCTGGCAAACCTATGGCCAGATAGATCCAAACTTTACTGGTGGCGACCTGGTGATGAATATTAAAGTGGGGATGGATGCATCTGTGTCCCAGGTAAAAGTAGTTACAGAAAGCAGCAACCTCAACATCCGCAAAGGACCGGGCACTGACCAGCCGATTGTTGGTAAAGCTGCCCATGGCGAAACCATCACACTGGTGAGCCGAAGTAATGAACAGTGGTGGCTGGTGAGAACTGCAGACGGTGAAGAAGGATATGCCTATGCGCAGTATCTCGAAGCGGTTAATTAAACAATACCGATACTTAAAAAAAATGCCATTTCCCAGGAAATGGCATTTTTTTTAAGTATCGCAAATTCCGAAAGCTCCGGGAAGCAGGTTGCTGGTTCAGGAACTGGTATTCGCTTTCAAAAAATCAGCAACAAGGTAGCTGATCAACCGGCCGGTTTTTTCATCTTTGGAACCATCCGCTAACTGGCAGGCCCCTTCGCAAATATGCAGGTAGGCGACCTTGGCATCCGTGGATGCAAAGTTGATATACTGCCTTGCCTGGAGCGGTGTGATACCGCAGGGTGTACAAGCACTGCTCAAGGCGTCCTCAATGGAGTCTATATCCAGTTCGATGCCCGTGTAGGTATCTTCGGTAAAACCGGTAGCGTGCGCTATGGCCTGTATAAAATTCTTTTTTTCGTGAATGAAAATATCTTCAAAACTGCAATATTGAATAAAAGGGTTGGCATGAATATCAGTCAGTACATTCTGAGGAATGAAACTTTCATGCAGCCCGATGATAGCATATTTACCCATATAACCATCTGCCTCTGCATACCGGAATGCATTACCGCTGTGCCGCCCTTCCATAGTTTTATAATCGGAGTGTGCATCCAGGTTGATGCAGTTGATCTGCGCCAGTGGAAGCAAGTCTGCTTTGTGCATTCCTTTACTCACCCCTTTAATAATTGGATAAGAATTATTGTGCCCACCGCCGATCACGATGGGGATCTTTTTGGCTGCGGCAATGAGTTTCATCATATCTTCCACTTCCTCATCGATTATATTTACCGCATGACGGTACGCATCCACCAGTTCCCCCGGGTTATAGGCATTATTCTCTATCAGGTATTTCATATCCCCAAAATCGAAGTGTCCCAGCAGGAGTAAATTATCTCCGGGTAAAAAATCATTGCTTTGGGTATTCAAAAAATCGTGCAGGAAAGGTAACCAGTTCGTATCGGCCCCACCCAGTCCGTGATTTGCCTTTACTCCAATATCCTCGGGTATACCCAGCAATACATATTTAGCGGTGGATTCGGCCAGGGCCTGGGGCCACTCAGCATCTGTTGCCAAGTATTGTAAACGTTCACCGATCCTGGTTTCGTACCGACGCACTTTTGTAAGCGAAAGGATATCCTTCTTGGAATAAAACTTAAAATGTTTCATGCCGTTAAGGTAGGAAAATTTGTAATACGCCAATTTATTTAGCTGGCACTCAGTGTGTAACCTTGCCACCTGGGGATTGGCATTTTAATTTGCCCTGTACCTGTAAACTGGTATAAAAAAATTTCCTGGTTTTACAGGAGGTACAGGTTTCGGTTATATCTTTAAGGCTAATTTTTTTATCAAAATTTATATGAATCAATTTATTACACGCCTAATTACCTTACTTTTTCTACTCTTGCCCACCCTGCTTATGGGGCAGAATAAAGGAGACTACCAGATCCAACTGCATTCCGGGAAATTTACCCCTGGTGCCAACCTTGGTGCGTTGACAAAAAGCGCCGGAGTATTCGCTGAAAGCCGGTTCCTCGATCACCATTATGTGGTCATTCAGTTCACCAGCCTGCCTACTGAAAAGCTAAAAAGTCAATTAAAAAGCCAGGGAATTGAGTTGATAGATTATATTCCTAACAATGCTTTCACTGCGGCAGTAAGAACCAATTTCAATCTGGCAGCGCTGAAAACTGTGCCGGCAAGAAGTCTTTTCAAGCTGCAGGCAGCTCACAAAACGATGCCCGCCCTTATAAATGGGAATTTTCCGGAGCACGCTATGCGCAGTGCGGGAACTTTGGAAGTTACAGTTACTACTTATAGCCGGTTCACCAGCAACCAGGTTAGTGAGGCCTTTGCTGCACTGGGCATAAAAATAATTGAAGAGGTTTCCATCTTCAGGAATTTCACCCTCCGGGTGCCACAACAAAAACTTCGAGAACTTCTCAACCTCCCGTTTGTGCAGTGGGTAGAAGCAGTGGATCCTCCAAACAGGAAAGAGAACTTATTGGGAAGAAGCCTTCACAGGGTAAATACGCTGAATGACGGAGTAAGAAATCTTAAAGGGCAGGGAATCAATATCGGCATCTGGGATGGGGGTGAGGTACAAAGGCATCTTGATTTTGCGCCGGTAAATACGAGGATTACCCTTGTGGAAACCTCCAGCGTTACCGACCACGGAACCCATTGTTCAGGAACAATAGGCGGTGGTGGCCTGATCAATCCGAAGGCCAGGGGTATGGCTCCGCTGAGCAAGATCTTTTCTTTTGATTTTAGTGGGAATATACCTGCGGAACAGGCAGCGGCCATTCCTGCCCAGGGACTTTCTGTGAGCAGCCACTCTTATGGAAGCGGTACACCTGCCTGCGGTCTTTCCAGTTCTGCCGTGGCCTATTCGACCACCAGCAGGAACACGGACCTGAACTTGAATAATTTTCCCAATCACCTTCATATTCACTCTGCGGGTAACTCGCAGACTGAGTGTAGCGGGGGCTGGAGTACCATTACCAGTTCCGGCAAGTCTGCCAAGAACAACATCCTGGTAGCCGATATCACCACGACTGAAGGTCTCTCGGGATCGAGTAGTTGCGGGCCGGTGGCCGATGGCAGGGTAAAACCCGAGATCAGCGCATTGGGCACAAATGTTTTTTCAACGGTCTTGAACAACGGCTATGCAACTTTTAGCGGTACATCAATGGCTACCCCTGGCGTAGCAGGTTCTGCGGCTTTGTTAGTTCAACGATACAGGCAACTGAATGCAAATGCAGAACCATCTTCTGCGTTGATAAAAAACACGATTTTAAATACAGCCCATGACCTGGGCAATGCTGGTCCGGATTATCGTTTTGGATACGGCCGCCTAAATGCGCTTTCCGCAGTGAAAGTGCTGGAACAAAACAGGTACGCAGTCAATACGATTGTTACCGGCGTTGCCAACGACCTTTCCATAAACATACCTGCAGGCGCGGTGCGGTTAAAGGTGATGATCATCTGGAACGACCCGGCCGCTACAGCAAATGCCAACCCGGCACTGGTGAATAATTTGAATCTTTCTGTGATCAACGGCGCCACCATAAGTTTGCCGTGGGTGCTTGATCCAGCTAATCCATCCTCACCTGCCAGCACCGGTATAGATAACGTGAGTAATATAGAACAAGTAGTGATCCTTAACCCGGCTGCAGGGGCATATACTTTTCGCGTAGACGGCGCTTCCGTACCAGTAGGCCCCCAGCAATACAGTTTAACCTGGAGTATCGAACAACCTTATATCGAAATGATATTTCCGAACGGTGCGGAATCATTCAGTCCCGGCGCAACTGAAACCATCACATGGGATAATGCGGGGCTCAGTGGCACACAAACCCTTGAATACTCGCTGGATAATGGTGCTACCTGGACCCTCATCACTTCCGGCCTTTCCTCCTCCATCACAAGATGGAATTGGGTAACCCCGGTAGGTGCCAACACTTCCACTGCTTTGGTGAGGGTTTCCAGCAGTGCGCTTAGTGATGCAAGTGATGCCAATTTTAAAATACTTGGCATTCCGGTTGGACTTAGTACCAGCATTTCCTGTAATCCCGGCTCACTTGTATTCAATTGGGGGCCTGTGGCAAATGCAACACATTACGATCTCCTCCGGCTGGATGTTACCACAGGGCAGTTTATTTCTGTAGCTGCCGGTATCACCGGGACCACCTATACACTTTCGGGTTTAACTGCGGGCGCCAGTTTGTGGTTTACCATGGTTTCAAAAAATACAACAACTGGCGCAGTAAGCGACCGGGCAGTTGCAATAAACCGGGTGGTTCCCGCAACTGGTTTCAACGCCATCGGGGCAATAACCGGCAGTACCAATATTTGCGGAGCCACCACAAATGTATCTTACACTGTGCCAGCCGTAGCGGGGGCCACCGGGTACGCGTGGACTGTACCTGCCGGAGCGGTGATCAGCAGCGGCCAGGGCACCAGCACTATAATAGTAGGCTACCCGACAGGTAGTGTGAGTGGTAATGTTACCACTTCCGCAAGTGCGGGCACCTGCCAGACGCCGGTTGCTACCCTGCCTGTGGTGGTGAATAGCACCCCGGTAGATGCGCCCGTGAGTGGTGGTAACCAGACCCAGGCACACTGCAGTGCCAGCCCTCTGCCAACGCTCACAGCCTCAGCAACCGTTCCTCCTAATCATACTGCTATCTGGTATACTGCAGCTTCAGGTGGTACTGTTGTGGCGAATCCTGTGTTGAATACCATCGGTACAGTCACCTACTATGCTGCCAGCAGGAATAATGCGGTAAACTGCGAGAGTGCTGCAAGAACGGGTGTTACGCTAACAATTGTTTCTGCCCCGCCGGCAACGGTTACTGCAGGTGGTTCACTAACTTTTTGCCAGGGGGGATCAGTGTTGCTTACGGCCTCACCTGGTAACACGTATAGCTGGAGCAATGGTGCTACTACACAATCTATTACTGCAACAACGGCAGGTGCATTTAGTGTGAACGTAGACCAGGGCAGCGGGTGCATCAGCACTTCGGCAGCCACTTCAGTGCTGGTGAACCCTCTACCCGCGGTGAATATCACTGCCGGCAGTTCCCCTACTTTCTGCCAGGGAGGAAGCGTAACGTTAACTGCGAGTGCCGGTAACAGTTACCTCTGGAGCAATGGAGCTACCACGCCATCTATCACAGTAACTACTCCCGGTTCGTATAGCGTCACCGTGAACCAGGGTAACTCCTGCGTGAATACTTCTGCTGCCACTGCGGTAGTAGTGAATCCATTGCCAACAGCAGCTATTTCAGCCGGCGGTTCTATGAGTTTCTGTCAGGGAGGGTCGGTTGTTCTTACAGCCTCTCCGGGCAATTCTTACCTGTGGAGCAACGGTGCCACTACACAAGCCATCACTGCAACAACAGCTGGTAATTATTCTGTGACGGTAACAAACACAGCGGGTTGCTCAATTGCTTCCGCATCTACTACCGTTGCGGTGAGCCCCCTGCCTGCAGTCAGTTTGTCTGCCAGTCCCTATACCAAATTGTTTCCTGGCCTCAACACCACACTTACAGCCACTGCCAGCGGACCGGTAACCTATTCCTGGTATAAAAACGGTGTGTTGATTCCCGGCGTTACAGGTTCAACCATACCGTTAACCATTAACAACCTCGGAGCTTATTTTGTAACCGTAGTCAATACCGGCGGATGTACTAATACATCTTCGGTTGTGAGTATAGCGGATTCTGCAAGCACAGACTTGTTCATTTATCCAAATCCCAATCGCGGGCAATTTAGCGTAGCATATTATAATGCCACTCCTGCGAAAAATATCATTTCCGTTTATGATAATAAGGGTGCAAGGATTTTGACCAAAACCTATACAAATACAGCGGGTTACCAGTTAATGCCAGTTGATATCAGGAATCATGGAAAAGGTAATTATCGTGTAACAGTAAGGGATGCAAAGGGTGATAAAATTAAAACCGGGGCGATCGTGGTCTTCTAAAAGTGAAACTTTTAAAATATAAAAAAGGCTAAACGATCGTTTAGCCTTTTTTTGTTAGGTCTTATTTTTTCAGGACTCGAAATTTACCTTTTGGTGGCTGCCATCACAGTAAGGTTTGTTGGATGACGCCCCACACCTGCAGAAAGCTGTCACTTTATTTTTCCTGGTTTCCCTGCCATCTTCATCTTTCACCACAATATTTCCATAGACCAAAAGAGGTCCGTTGGGTGTCACTTCCACCTTATTTTCAACCGGGGTGGTTATGTTGGCATCTTCGTCACCATCCACGAAAAAACTCAGGGCACCACTTGGACATTTTTGTACCTGTTGAATTATTTGTTGGGTAGTGCCCCCGGCGGGTTTTATCCAGGGCCTTTCCTTTGGGTCAAAAACCTGTGGAAGGCCATACAGTTTATCCCAACAGATCCTTGAGTGAATACAACTTGCCGGTTTCCATACAATGGTGACTTCGCCGTTACTGTATTTTTTTGTGATGTCATTCATGAATAGGAATTAAGAAATATAAACTTCGGAGATCCTCGCGCTGTTTGGTCAGGCAAATTTACATCCCCTATTCCAGTTTGCCTTCCTTATTCAGCAATGCAAAAAACCTATCAAGTTTCCCTCCCATGGTCTTTTCAAAACTGGCTTTCAAATCCAGTGGCTGAGGATGTTTATGTTTCCATTCATTGAAATAATTTTTAAAGGCGAGGTCAACCTTTTCTTTACCCACGGCCCCTTCCAGCATGTACATCCATAGTGCCGTTTTTATATAAGAGACCATGCCGTAGTGATCGTGAGGGAGTCACCCGGCTTTAGCGGAGCGGTCAGTATCAATTTCATCACATCAATATAACCGGGATCAGGGTGCGCTTCGATGCTGGCCGTTTGGCCATTTACAAGAAAGGAAAGGCCGTCGATATTGCCTAAGGTACGGCTATCCAGTTCTTTACTCCTGGACTTGTCGGAAGATATCTGGCGAAACAATGCGGTACTGTCATTTTTGTAAGCGTTGGGCCAGAGGTGAAGCCAGATAAAATCCAGGGAAACGGGCGAATTATTTTTGTAAATGATCGTTTCCTTACCTGTTAGCCTTTTCTCTTTTTCATTGAGTGAAACATCCATATCGTAATAAACTTTCTGCTGCCAGTAGTTTTCCTGGGCTTTGGATTCCACACTGGTAAATAGTGTGAACAGGATAGCCATTTTTTTCATGTTTCCAGATTTGCGATAAATATAAGAAAATCATCTTTCCTGGGAATATTCTCTTCACCATGTGTGCAAGATCTGCTATAAAGAATAAAAGGTTGACTGTCGGGAGGGGCATCCTACCCATCAAAAGAGCGCCCTGATTGCTGCGCGGCCAATGTGCACCGCCTGGGAAGATGCGGGCTGTCTTCCTTCATAGTTCAGACTCATTTCTATATTGCCGGCTATCCGTTTGGTGAACTCAATATTCCAGAGGAAATTTTTACCCGGTAGCAGGCCGTCCAGTAATATATATCCTACGGTTGTATTGGCTGCACCCTTGTAGGCTTTAAAAGAGATGTTGTCATAAGAAAATTTGGCGTTGATGCTACTATTCGCCAGGGTATTGTATTTTATTTCCGCTTTTATTGCATTGTTGCTGGAACGCTCCATGGAATCGATACGGTTTTTTTTGTCGCTGAAAGCATAGCCCAATGTTGCCCGGAGGTTGGACTTATATACGTAGGAGATATTGGGTTCCAGGTATAATGTATTCAGCTTATAATTCCGGTTATCGAATTTTGCAGAGCTGGTGTTGAGGATATTGTCGGACTGCCTCACCACAAAATTGCTTACAATATTTCTTTTGTAATTGACACGAAGTTTCCCCCCGATATTATCGAGGCTCCTGCTCTCGAAACCGTAAGCCAGGAGGGATTTTGCAGAGGATCGGCTATGGGTGAATTCCAATCCCCATTTGGAACTGGTACGATTGTAAAAGTAAGTATTGGAAATAAAAGAAGTGAGTGTAATAAGGGATGTGTCCACCAGTTTTTTATCAAAAGGATTAAAGAGGAAACTGCCGTCACTTAATACTTTTTTATTTACCTGCAGGGCCGAGCTAGTATTGCTTCTTACCAGGATCCTTCTCCATCCCTTAGCTGTTGCAGGGTTTAGGATTGTTTTTGGATCCAGGCTAAAACTGTAATTGAACTGGAGATAATTTGCTTTAACATATTGGTTGGAGGGTGAAAATACCCGGATGTATTTTCGCTGGTCCTGGAAAAGCGCTTCTTCAAATTCATTCAATTCCGGTATGCCGTTCGCATTATAATCTATCCAGGTATACTGGCCCTGCCCGGCCGGCACTTCCACATAGGCAAATTCTCTCCTTTGCTCCTGCCCGCTACCAAGCTCGTATAAGACATTACCAGTGAGAAAACCCTTCCATTCGTTTACGTAATATTCTGTTCTGCCAAGGATACTATTGTCTGCCTTCTGCCGGCTCAGTAATAGATTTTTCACCTGCAGATCCCGGTAAGTTAGGTTGAATTTAAACTGGTGTTTTTCATTTTTCAACAACTCGGTCATAAAACTAAAGTTGTTGCTCTTATCCGCTGCCTGTAGTTTGCTACCGGATGGCAACAGGTCATTTCTCATAAAATAGGAGAAACCCCATTTATTTAGTTTTTGCTGGTTGCTCCGCAGATACCATTCATAAATATTGAAACCAAAACTAGATGGCACGAGTGTGTCGCTTGCCTTATTGAAGAGTTGGTTATGTTCGCCGGTGTATTTAAAACCGGTTTCCATAAGTTTCCATTTTTTTAATTCTTTTTTTACGTCAAGGGTTGGGCGCAGGAAACTGCCTGCATTCAGCAGGTCATCGATACGGGTATAGGAAACAATGTTGGTGAACTTAAACCCCTTGTATTCGGAGTAGTGATTCAGCCTATGCAGCCAGCCGTTGAAATGATCGCTGCGCCTGTAATTCATGATTTCATAACGAACCGCATTTCCTTTTTTGTCTCCAACCTTTAAGGCAACATTGCTGATATGTTCGTCTGCTGGAAGCCGGTAGTAATCCAGGCTCCAGTCCCTGTTAAATTCGATGTTCCTTAATCGTTCCAGTGGTTTAAACCGGCTTTGCACGTATTCGTAACCGAAAGTTGTTTGCACCAAAAGGTTACTTTTTCCTATTTTTAATTCGGCTTCATCGGCCTGCAACACAAACTTTGTCGCAAACCCGTTATCGTTTGTTTTATCCCTGGAAGAAAAAAGATTGACATCATAATTACTCATCGCCGTTTCCGTGATCAGTTTCATTTTTGATGAAAGCTGGTATTGCGTACCTACAGTCAAGACTTGTAATTTTTTGGGCGTCACCAACAGGGTTACCGGCTCCCAATCCCCGAATTTTTGGTTGTTGATGCCCGGTTGCACCCATTCAAAGACCCGGCCGTTCGTGGCGTTGAGTGCTTGCCGGTAATTTCCCCTTCCCGGCCCAAGGAAGGTGAAGGAGAGATTGTACAACGTATCAGCCGGGTTTGCAGACTGTATAAAAATAGTATCCCGCACAACAAGGTTATAAAGTGTATCCTTTTTGCGGTATAAGATCTTACCGGCGGCAAAAGTATCCCTTACTGCGTTTTGATAATAGGCAAGGTTTACACTATCTCCCACATCGGCCAGGAATTGTTTCTGGGTGTTGTCCAGGGTTTGGTCAATCGCAGAATTTCTTGCATCCGTGTTGGAATAGGCCCCGATGTTAACAGCGAGTTTTCTCCCGACTTTCATCTCATTGCTGGCATACAACTGCGAGTTTAAAAAATTCCTGTCCGCATATTCAAATTCTATCTGTATGCGGCTGTCTTTCGTTATCATTCGTTTAGGCGTGAACGTAAGTTCCGCTGTATTATAGTTGATAACGTAATCCTGGTCTTCCCCGCGCTGCATCAGGATACCATCAATAAAAACGCGCTCCGTGCCGGCAAGGATCACAAAATAGAGTTCGTTGTTGGCCGCCTGCAGGCGATAGGGACCCTGGTTTCCTTCCAGCGCAACAATAACATTACGGGTGAATTTTCCTTTGGCGATCGCTCCACTCACCAGCAGGGAATTCTCTATGTTTTTTCCGATGTTGTTGTCTGTAATAAATGATATTCCCTGCAGGCGTTTGTAAAAATTAAGGAAATAATTTTTACTCTGCCGGATATCGATGTCACCGAAATTAGCCTGCCATTTTTTCTTTTTTACTTGAAGGTAAATGCGATCAAAGTCCCGCAGGTCCTGGGTATTCCCTTCGGGCTGGATGGGGATGTTATTGTCCGTAATGGCGGCCGTAAGTTCCAGGCTGTCGCCAATAAAACCGTTGAGTTGCAGATTCATGCTGCTATTCACCACTGCATCCTGGCTGTTGCCAAATGATATCGAACGGCCGAAACTTCCCTCGGACTGCAAACCACCAAAGTCCATAAATGGATTCACCGGCTTGCCGCTTGTTCTCACCCGTGGCGCTTTTTCTGCCAAAAAGTTATTCCGGATGCTGTCATAGTCAAAACGCCGGCTCACCGCATTCAGTTTGAAAGGAAACACCCGGTAGCTCACCCAAACGTTGGCAAGAGGCGGTTTCACCAGCCAGGTGAGGCTGGCATTGATCTCGTCCAGTACATACGTGGTAGGGTCTATATTTTCAATGAAAAAAGTATTGGGGGCTATGCTCAGGGAATCAAGGGTTATTTTGCTTTCCAGCGTGCTGATGTTTTTTCTTCGGAGGTTGGATAATGTGCCGGGAACATTTTGCGCATGCAATAGCTGCGCTAAGAAAATATTCAATAGCAGTACGTATATGGGTTTGGCACTCAAATTTATGATATCAGTTATAACGAATTAAAATTAGTACTATTATTCAAGATGAAGGTTGCGGCCGGGATGCTGCAAAAAAAAACCTCCTGGAAACAGAAGGTTCAGATAATACGTATGAATATTTTTTAATCTTCGTTGTTGAGCCCCGCATGCAGGTATTCCCGGTTCATTCGGGCAATGTTGGCAACAGAAATTCCTTTCGGGCATTCGGCTTCGCAGGCATATGTATTGGTGCAGTTCCCAAAACCTTCCTTGTCCATTTGTGCGACCATGTTTAATACACGGGTTTCTTTCTCAGGGCCACCCTGTGGTAAAAGGGCAAGTTGGGATACCTTGGCACTGACAAACAACATAGCGCTCCCATTTTTGCAGGTGGCCACGCAAGCACCGCACCCGATACAGGCTGCCGCGTTGAATGCATCATCTGCATGTCTTTTATCAATAGGGATGGCATTTGCATCCACTGCATTACCCGTATTCACGCTTATGAAGCCGCCAGCCTGGATGATGCGATCAAAAGCGGTTCGGTCTACCATGAGGTCTTTTATCACAGGAAAAGCCTTGCTGCGCCATGGCTCCACAACAATTGTATCCCCCGTTTTAAATGCACGCATGTGCAGCTGGCAGGTCGTGTTCTGCTGCCAGGGTCCATGTGGCTGCCCATCGATAAACATGCTGCAGGCTCCGCAAATACCTTCCCTGCAATCATGGTCAAATGTGATCGGCTCACGGCCTTCACCGATCAGCTTTTCGTTCAACACATCAAACATCTCCAGGAAGCTCATTTCAGAAGAAATGTCTTTTACATCATAGGTCTCAAAGTTTCCTTTCTCCCGGCTGTTTTTCTGGCGCCAGACTTTTAATGTTAAGTTCATGTGATAGTGTTCCATAATAAACCCCCTGTCCCCCTGAAGGGGGAACTTAGTTTTAAGATGATAATTAAATTTAAGAGCTCTGACAGTGAGTCCCGAAGCCCCCTTTAGGGGGTTGGGGGCTATTTATAACTTCTTTGCGTGGGTTTCACCACTTCAAAATTCAATGCCTCCTTGTGTAATTCCCAATTGCTCTCGCCCTTAGATTCCCATGCTGCCACATAACTGTAGTTTTCATCGTCCCTTTTGGCTTCCCCTTCCTCGGTCTGACTTTCTTCGCGAAAATGCCCGCCACAACTTTCGTTTCTTTCCAACGCGTCCAGGCACATCAATTCGCCCAATTCGATAAAATCTGCTACCCTACCCGCTTTGTCCAGTTCAGGATTCATTTCATTCACTTCACCTGGTATGCGCACGTTGGTCCAGAATTCTCTTTTCAGTTGTTGTATTTCCTGGATGGCCTGCTTTAATCCTTCCGCGCTCCTGGCCATTCCGCATTTATCCCACATGATTTTCCCCAAACGTTTGTGGAAACTTTCAACTGTTTCAGTTCCCTTAATGTTCATCAAACGATTGATGCGTTCGCTAACAGCTCTCTCGGTATCCCGGAAAGCCAGGTGATCAGTAGTGATGGCCGCTGTACGGATCTCGTCTGCCAGGTAGTTTCCTAATGTATAGGGGATTACAAAATAACCGTCTGCCAGGCCCTGCATAAGTGCCGAGGCTCCCAACCTGTTTGCGCCGTGATCGCTGAAATTTGCCTCACCAAGCGCGTACAATCCCGGAATTGTTGTCTGCAATTCATAATCCACCCAAAGGCCACCCATGGTGTAATGCACCGCCGGGTAGATCCGCATCGGCATTTCGTACGGGTTCTCTCCGGTGATTTTTTCATACATTTCAAAGAGGTTGCCGTACTTCTCTTCCACCACTTTTTTACCCAATTTAATAATGCCAGCCTCATCTAAAGATGCACCTGTTTTACCAGCCTCGATCTTTCCATATCTTTTGATAGCATCTGCAAAATCCAGGAACACCGCCATTTTTGTTGTGCCTACACCATATCCTGCATCACACCTTTCTTTGGCGGCACGGGAGGCAACGTCTCTCGGCACCAGGTTACCAAATGCGGGATACCTTCTCTCCAGGTAATAATCTCTCTCATCCTCCGGTATATCCACTCCTCTCCTGGTATCATTTTGCTTTTTCGGCACCCATATCCTGCCATCATTCCGCAAACTTTCACTCATCAGGGTTAGTTTACTCTGGTGATCGCCGCTCACAGGGATGCAGGTGGGATGTATCTGCGTAAAACAGGGGTTACCAAAGTAGGCTCCCTTTTTATGTGCCTTCCATGCTGCTGTCACATTGCTTCCCATGGCGTTTGTGCTCAGGTAAAACACGTTGCCGTAGCCTCCGGAACATAACAGTACCGCATGACCGAAGTGGCGTTCCAGTTTACCTGAAACTAGGTCCCTGGCAATAATGCCCCTGGCTTTTCCATCAATCATCACTACATCGAGCATTTCATGCCTGCTGTACTGGGTCACGTTTCCGAGCGATACCTGCCTTTCCAATGCACTGTAGGCGCCTAGTAATAATTGCTGGCCGGTTTGTCCGGCGGCATAAAACGTCCGTTGCACCTGTGTACCGCCAAAGGAACGGTTGCTCAAAAGCCCGCCGTATTCCCTTGCGAAAGGAACACCCTGCGCCACGCATTGGTCAATGATCGCACTACTTACTTCCGCGAGGCGGTGCACATTGCCCTCCCTTGCGCGGTAGTCTCCCCCTTTCACCGTATCATAAAAAAGACGGAAAACCGAGTCACCGTCGTTCTGGTAATTTTTGGCAGCGTTGATACCCCCTTGTGCGGCAATACTGTGCGCCCTGCGTGGACTGTCCTGGAAACAAAAAGCTTTTACCTTGTATCCCATTTCGCCGAGGGCTGCCGCGGCTGATGCACCGGCGAGGCCGGTACCGATCACAATCACTTCCAGTTTGCGTTTGTTAGCAGGATTTACCAGTTTAACGTGTCCCTTGTACTCGCTCCACTTTTCATCCATTTTACCAGCTGGAATTTTTGCATCTAAAGCCATAGTATGGTAATTAATTTATTAATGTATTATAGTATAACAGCCAAAAGCTGTATAGGTTCATCCTCGCCTCAGGCTATCCAGCCTAAAAAAATACCCACTGGCATCAGGGCAAATAAAACACAGATGATGATGGTGTAAATAATGCCGGCCGCTTTTATGATCGGCGTGTATCTTTTATGGTTAAGACCAAAGGTTTGAAATGCACTCTGGAAGCCATGCAGTAAATGCCAGAAGAGTGCAACGAGGCCGAGCAGGTAGGCTACAACGATATACCACACACTGAACACCAGCTTCATTTCATCGTATAAATGGTGTTCCTGGTCGCCGCTATACAAGGCCACTTTGGTACCGATAAAAAAATGAGAGATGTGCATGATAAGGAACAGCAGTAACAAAGTGCCGAGGATCCCCATACTCCGGCTGTACCAGGTACTGTTCCTTTCACTTTTGTTGCTGTGATAAGCAACCGGCCTGGCTTCCCGGTTCTGTTTCCAAAGGAGGAGGCCCTGCACGGCGTGGAGGATAAGGCCTGCAAATAAGCCGATCTCCAGGAAACGCACAATCCAGTTATGACTCATAAAATGAGCGATGGCCTCAAAGGTCTGGCCGCCGTCATTTAAAAAGATGCTGGAATTAACGCCTGCATGTATGATCAAAAAAAGGATAAGAAAAAGGCCGGTGAAAGCCATCGTAATTTTTTTTCCGATCGAAGATGTAAATAGCTGCTTCCAGGTCATAAGTGTGAGAATAGTGTAAATAATGGTGCTGCAAAATTAGGGGTCTGTGTTAAAAGATTTGAAAATTTATTTACATTGGCCACAGGAGCCCATATTTGCATCATCAATCGAGGCGTTTCATGATCTCGTTATCAATCGCATTAAAAAGGTGCTCCGGCTTCAGCGTGCGCCATTGGGGCAGTTCCATGAGGTTAATATAATTGGTGAGCCGGGCTTTCCGGAAATCATATTTGCTTTGTTCGGGCAGGTTTAAGATCACCACCCAGCCATTATGATCTTCCAGTTGCTCGTGCCATTCTTCGTAGTAACTATCATCGCTGCTGTGAAAGTTCAGCACGTTCTCACTTATCAGGATATACTTTGTTATCCCATTTTTATACAAAAGGTCGGTGACGTCCCTTCGCATCGTCATGATGTCATTTTCTATCGCATCATTCCATTCCCCGAGCAATTCTATGACTGCGAAGCCAAGATCGTAATCCACAAAAAGGATCTTCATATATAAAGTGCGGCTCCCAAAATCATCCCACTGCGGATGTATATAATAATTATAGAGTGTTTGAGAAAATTCGAATTCGCTATAGGTACGGCCATAAAAGGGCGAAAGCTTATCATCTTCTGCTGTATAGAGGTGCCTCCAGTTATAATACGGTTCAATATCCTGCATGTAATTAATTATTCAGTTCTGTACCAGCAATTACGCTTTGGCAAATTTCCTGAAAAATGTCCAATTAGTACTCAAAAAAAAGAGGCTACCTAACGGCAGCCTCGCTTATTAACCCTCGAATTAAATTTATTGGATCACGATCTTTTCCGTGAACACTACCTGTTTAGCTTCATCATACACTTTTACCATATACATTCCTTTTGCAGGCATTGACTTAAGGTTCACGGTTTCTTTCTGTGTGCCTTTTCCTATCACCGTTTTCTGGGATTGCATATTCCTGCCGGAAAGGTCAGTTAGAACAATGTTGTAGGTGCCTGCTTTAAAACCATCAAACAACACTGCAAATGTGGTAGCAGTAACCGGATTAGGATAGACCCTTTTATCAGAGTTGCTGAAAGCATTTTCCATTAACGGTGCGGCTGTTACGTCATATTTCTTTGCTTCGTCTGCCTCTTTTTGCAAAAGGAAATTACCATTGGCCATGTCAGAGGCATTGTAGCTTTTGTCGGAACCCTGTACAGGAGCCGCCTTCAGGTCTGCCAGTTTTACGATGTAATAGCCATCAAAAACATTCGCGCTGCCCACTACAATATCGCCGTCTTTATTGACAGCCGCCGCATTGGTTGTATAATTACCAGGTAAACCACTGATCGTTCCTTTAAACGTGGCCACCCTGGTGCTGATATCTACAACAAAAACATTCCTGTTCGCAGAGATGACGTACAATTGTCCGAAAGCATCTGCCAGCATATCGCCGCCCCAGCTGGTGCACTTGTTGTGAATAGAAAGGCCATTGTTGCCCTCGGCATCTATGAGGTTGCCAAGGTCCGTGATCACTGGCTTTCTGCCGGTGGTGAATTTTATAAAATGGTTACCGTCATTGGTCATCGCATATCCGTTACCGTCAGCCGCAACAACCATCCGTGTGATATGGTTGGCCTCATCCTGTGCATTTCCGAAATTCAGCACTTCGCTCGACAGCGTAAAGAATTTTGGTGTTTCATTTTTTATGTCCAGTTCCACCCAACGCAGTTCCCCGATACGCATTGGCGTAAAAAAGAGTTTGTTATTACGGCTGTCATAAGCTGCAGCTGCCACCATCGATCCGGTGGGATATTCCCGGGACATAAAAATATTGGAGTTTGGGGTTTCCTGTGTAGCAACCTGCTTTGTATTTACATCTGTAAGTACGAAATTTGTTTTGCTTCTCTGGAAAATATTTTTTGAAAGTTGACCTGTTCCGAGATCCACCTGGCGTATACTCATCCACAGGTGATCCTGGTTGCCATCTCCTGTGATCACGAAAGCTTTGTTACTGTATTGCGCGGTTGTAAACAAGGCACCCAGGGAAAAAGTTGCGGAGAGTAAAGATTTTAGATTCATAAGAGCGTTTTAAAGATTGTGAA
The DNA here is from genome assembly GCA_043727215.1 of Chitinophagaceae bacterium. GTDB lineage: Bacteria > Bacteroidota > Bacteroidia > Chitinophagales > Chitinophagaceae > Ferruginibacter. Next base: position 24,328 of record JAYSYY010000055.1, read on the forward strand.
AAATAGATTACTAATTTAAAACATTCTCATATATATAACAATAAAATTTTAGGAGCGGTAGTTTTCCATTGCTTTTTTAACGGTGCCATACTGCAGTAATAATTTTTTAGCCAGGGCATAGTCCGAAATGTCCAGATTATTCATCACCATCTTTACGCCCCGATCCACCAGCTTATCGTTCGTAAGCTGCATATTCACCATTTTATTGTCCTCTACCCTGCCCAGCTGGATCATGACAGAAGTGGAGATCATATTCAGCACCAGTTTCTGGGCGGTACCACTTTTCATGCGGGTGCTGCCGGTCACAAACTCGGGCCCAACTACCACTTCAATGGGATAATCTGCGGCAGCACTCAGGGGTGCCTCCGGGTTACAACAGATGCTACCAGTAACGATCTGGTTCTCCCGGCATTTTTCCAGGGCACTGATCACATAAGGTGTGGTGCCGCTTGCCGCTATCCCGATTACCACATCGGAGCCATTGATATTGTATTGGCTAAGGTCGTTCCAGCCTTGTTCTGTATCATCTTCTGCAAATTCCACTGCCTCCGTGATGGCTTTATTGCCGCCGGCAATGATCCCGATCACCAGCCCATAAGGAACGCCGTAGGTTGGCGGGCACTCACTGGCGTCCACGATTCCGAGGCGCCCGCTGGTGCCTGCACCGATGTAAAACAAGCGGCCGCCCATTAGCATTTTGTCCACGATCACCTGAACCAGCACTTCAATCCGGGGGATCTCCGCCTTGATGAGATCGGGCACTTTGTTGTCTTCCTTGTTGATGTTTTCCAGCAGCGCCGCGATAGGCATTTTGTCTAGGTGCCGGTATATTGAATCTTGTTCTGTTATTTTGATAAACGCCATACTTCAGTGGTTGTCAGCGGGATAATTGATGAAATTTGATAAGCCCATCCATAGGGTTTTTGAGTACTGTGCCCAGCTGCAATTCGTAGGAATTGCAAAGATCCTTCAGCACATCCCTGAACCCGTATGCGATGCTGCCTGTAAAATGAACTGGCAGGGTCCAGCTTTCCCGGTACTTGTATACATGATTAAAAAAGAAATCATTGAACCCGTCCTCGATGATATTCTCAATCATGAAGTGGCCCCGGTTTTCGGCCAGGAAGATCGCAAAACCCGCCAGGTAGCGATTCGGCAAGGGTTTTTTATAAACTGCTGCCAGAATTTCCGGCGCAGTGGTATGGTACTTACTCTTGAATCGCTCCATCAGGTCTTCGTCAAAGGTGTTGTAGAGATAATATTGGATCACTTTTTTACCGAGGTAAGCCCCGCTCCCTTCATCCCCCAGCACAAATCCGAGGCCCGGACTGTTCTTTACGATCTTTTTGCCATTATAGTAACAAGAATTAGAGCCTGTACCCAGAATACACGCCACGCCTTTTTCGTTACCACAAAGTGCTTTCGCTGCGCCGGCCAGGTCATGATCTACTTTTATGGCTGACTTGGGATAAAAAGTTTTGATGGCGTTTTTTACGATCGTTGCATTGGCAGAATTACTGCAACCAGTACCATAAAAATAAACCTCATCGGGCACCAGTGATTTCAGTTTGGGAAGCAGTTCTTTCTGTAAGATGGCAGCTATTTCCTGCGAGTTAAAAAAATAAGGGCTTAATCCCTGGGTAACAATTTTTTTCTTTTTATTATTCTCCAGCAAACACCATTCTGTTTTTGTAGAACCGCTGTCTGCAATTAATATGGATTTCATTCCTTGCTGATTAGGGGGGTAAGATAAAACAATCCCATCAATCGCGATAAAATAATAAGCGGTTGAAAACAAAAAATTACCTTCGCAATCGTACAGAAGACTCAGGGGGAAACTGCTCAAAATATTTCAAGCATAATGGAGAAAAAAAAATTAAAGATCTGGTTACCACTATTGTTCAGTATTAGTATGATTGCAGGAATGTTCCTTGGCTACAAGATGAGGGACGGCTTACCAGGGAAAAGTTTTTTCTATATGGAAAACCGCCGGCCCATACAGGAGGTGCTGGATATCATTCATAACAAATATGTAGATTCCGTAGATATTAACAGGTTGTCCGATACGGCCATCCAGGCACTGCTTCACCAACTGGACCCGCATTCCCAATTCATTCCGCCGATAGAACTGCAGGCGGCGAACGAAGAGATCAGTGGTAACTTTTTCGGTATCGGTGTAGAATTCAATATGTTCAATGACAGCATCCACGTGGTAAATGTGCTGAAAGATGGCCCGGCTTTTAAAGCGGGGTTGCAGACTGGTGATATTATTTTAAAAGCAAGCGACAGCGTTCTGTCCGGAAATAAAGTATCGGTGGAGCGTATCAGGAAGAACCTGCGCGGGCCGCTGGGTAGCCCGGTGGACGTCACAATCGTAAGGGACCGCAAACAAAAAAAAGTCACGATTGAAAGAGGCATTATTCCTCTTTACAGCCTCGATGCCGGTTATATGATTGACAGCAGCATCGGCTTCATCCGCCTGAATAAATTTTCCAAACAAACGTACCGCGAGTTCATGACTGCATTGGAAAACCTTAAGAAGAAAGGAATGCAGCAGCTCATCCTGGACCTGAGAGGAAATGGAGGTGGTGTGTTGGATGAAGCAGTGGAGATTGCGGATGAATTTTTATCAGGGGACAAACTCATCACCTACACAGAGGGGCTGCACGTGAAGAAAAAAGAATACCGGTGCCGCCGCGAAGGTCAGTTTGAAACAGGCGCCCTGGTGATACTTGCAGACGAAGGCACAGCCAGTGCAAGCGAGGTATTGTTAGGTGCTTTGCAGGATTGGGACCGGGCCACTATCATTGGCCGCCGCACTTTTGGGAAAGGCCTGGTACAGGAGCAGTTTGACCTGTCCAACAAAGGCGCACTTCGCCTAACGGTCGCGAGATATTATACGCCCGTGGGCAGGAGCATCCAGCGTTCCTACAGCAACGGGCAGGACGCCTATTTCAGCGAGATCAGCACCCGCTACCACAATGGGGCTATGGTAAGCGAAGATTCTGTGAAGAACGATACCACGAAACTGTTTTCCAGCAAGTCGGGCAAAAAAATATATGGCGGGGGTGGGATAAGTCCCGATCTTTTTGTGCCGAGTGACACGGCCAGGCTGGACCCACTAACAGCTAAACTATTTGTGAAAGGATTACTTTCCGACTTCGGTTACTTATATTATATGCAAAACCGTGGGCTTTCCAATACATTCAAAACTTCTACGCAGTTTTCAAGAACGTTCCGGCTGTCCGAAAATGACTGGTTGTATTTTCAGCAGCTTGCCGCCAAAGACAGCATTGATGTATCCCGGCTCCCTGCGGCAGAAAAAAATTACCTGCTTAAGGCGCTCAAGTCTTCCGTAGCACGCCAACTCTTCCGCACAGAAGGTTATATAGAGGCGATGAATGCGGATGACAAAAGCCTTTTAAAAGCGATAGAGGTCCTCAAACGCAAGTCATAGACTTTTACCGAAAGCCGCTTCCCTTGGCTTTCTTCCTTTTATTGGCGCCGGTATTGCAGTAACTTTAAATCAGTACATTTGCCGCAAAAATTGTAAAGTATATGTGGTTAAATAATATCCTGGAAACTATTGGCAATACCCCGCTGATAAAATTAAACAAGATCACCCGGCAACTACCCTGCACGGTATTAGCCAAGGTAGAATACTTTAATCCCGGCAATTCCATTAAAGACCGCATGGCCTTAAAAATGCTGGAAGTAGCGGAGGCAGAGGGTAAAATAAAACCGGGTGGCACCATCATTGAAGGAACGAGCGGTAATACCGGGATGGGACTTGCACTGGCAGCCTGTGTGAAGGGGTATAAATGTATTTTCACCACCACCGATAAACAATCCAAAGAAAAAGCGGATATCTTAAAAGCCGTGGGTGCGGAAGTGATCGTGTGCCCTACCAATGTGGAACCCGAGGATCCCCGCTCCTATTACTCCGTTTCCAAAAGGCTGGCTACAGAAGTGCCCAACAGCTGGTATGTGAACCAATACGATAACCTTGCTAACCGGCAGGCGCACTACGAACAGACAGGCCCGGAGTTATGGGAACAAACGGAAGGGAAGATCACCCACCTTGTAGTAGCTACCGGTACCGGTGGTACAATTGTAGGTACGGCAACATATCTCAAAGAAAAAAATCCTGACATTAAAGTATGGGCAGTAGATAGTTATGGCTCACTACTTAAAAAATATTTTGAGACAGGTGAATTGGATCAGAAGGAAGTTTATCCGTATATAAGCGAAGGATTCGGGGAAGACTTTGTGCCGGAAAACTATGATATGAGCGTGATAGATGCCTTTACCAAGGTTACAGATAAAGACGGTGCAGTGATGGCGCGGCGGATCGCGAAAGAGGAAGGTCTGTTTTGCGGATATAGTGCAGGCAGCTGCCTGCAGGGTGTGTTCCAACTCGGGAAGGATAAGGATGGTAAACAACTGTTCACTAAAGATGATGTGGTGGTTTGCATTTTCCATGACCATGGCAGTCGTTATGTGGGCAAGGTTTACAATGACGAATGGATGATGGAGCGCGGTTTCCTGGATGTGAAGACCTTCAAGGATCTGGTGAGTGGCCGTGGCTCAAAAAAATTAATAAGTGTGAATCCGTCACAGACTGTATTAGAGGCAATTGACCTCATGAAAAAGTATGATATCGAGAACATTCCCGTATTCGAAGGGGAAAACAATGTAGGCGCAATCTCCGAAAGCGGATTATTCACTAAAATCTTAAATAACCAGGATATAAAAGCTGACCTTGTGAGGACTGTGATGGAAAAGGCCTACCCTGAAGTGGCTTTTGATACGAAGGTGGAACGTTTGAGTTCTTATATCAATAAGGAAAACGGGGCTGTGCTGAGCAAAGATGAAAGTGGCTTTTTTCACATCGTGACTAAATACGACATTATTCAGAGCTTAAGCAAGTAACGGGATCGTTATTTTACGCACATGCGTCAAAGGATTGCAAATGCTGCATCCTGGACGATGCAGCATTTATTTTTTCGGCTTAGTTCCCCTACGGGCATCGTACAATTACCAACTGTTTTTTCGTATGTCTACGGTTAAAATTGCCGTTCATTTACCAGCGGGAGCGTAATTACCTACCTATTAAAAAAGAGCAAATGCGCTCTTGTTTTCGCTCCCGCATCGCCGCATCTTTGTGTCAGAAGTTGATTGATAGAGATTAAATATCAATCATTGTCCAAATCCTGATAAAGCCGAAAAGTTTTTCCAATATCCTAAAACTTGAAAAAGGCAAAACCGTTAAAATTCAATATCAGTCAACTTCTACTTTTTAAAATAAGAATGACAAAAAAATAGAAATCATTTTATCCAACTGAAGAACCACCAAGACCAATTTCCTGCTTATGCTTTAAAAAGCGATGATAGCAAAACCAACAGATCCAAATCCTACAGAAAGACAAAACCAATGTCCGCCTATGCTGCCAATACAGCGACGATGGCAAACCAAAACAACCCTGTAGCACTCGAACAGGCCAATTATCCTAAAAACCGGTTACTGCCAATAACAGTAAACGGCTGAAAAACCAAAAGATCCAGGTCCTGCAAAAACCAGCAATCAGCCACCCAAAACCTATGCTCCTGACCCGGGCGATGATGGCGAAGACGATGAAACACTGAGACCAGGAAGAACTTATTTTACTACACGTAAAAGACCGATTCCTGAGAAACCAACCCCAGAGTTAAAAATGTTGGTTTACAAATTAACTTCCACAGCCTCTTTGCTCACAAAGCAATTTCCTGTGGAAGTTTTTTATTTTACCCTTTTTCGAATATCTGATGATCAGATAATTTGATGATTTGATGATTTGATGATTTGAAAATTTGATAGGCCGGCTGGAAATTAAACATAGGCAACCGGGGGGCACAAGATCTGTGATCCCCAAGACGGGTTCAATTGGCGGAGCCAATTCAACCACCATCCACATGTTCACTCAGCCTAGTTATACAATCATCAGACAATCAACTACTAACAACATACACCCTATTATTTATTTCAGATTCCGGAGGCCTCCCCTAGTAGATCTACGAACGGGCCAGCCCGTAATCCTCCTACTCTGCCAGCCGTCTATTTACTATACAGCCAGTAATTACTACATGGCGAAAAAAGAGCAATACCGCTCTTGTGTGGGCTTATTTTTCGCCGCATCTTTGTGTCAGAAGTTGATTGATAGAGATTAAATATCAATCATTGTCCAAACATCCTGATAAAGCCAAAAGTAGTTTTCCAATATCTAACAACTTGAAAGAGGAAAAACCGTAAAATTCAATATCAGTCAACTTCTGCTTTTTATAAGCCCAATATTTAAACCGATATCCCACAGAAAGAACAGGTCCAAGCATCCACAGAAACAAACCAACCCAAATCCTACAGAAGACCAGAACAACCAAGATCCAATGAACCTGCTGTAAAAAGCGAAACCAAACAATTGATCCAAATCCCTTAGAAAGAAAAAAACAAATCCAGGATCCGCCGATGCTGCTAAAAGCGGCAAAGATGGCAAACCAAACAGAACCCAATATCCTACAGCCTATGCCTCCAATAAGGGCAATGATGGCGAAAAAGACCCGGCACTGAAACCAGGACAACGAATTACAATTGAGCCCCCTCAGAATGTAAAAGATTAGCTCCTGATCAACCCCTTGCGGTTGATGAAAAAAACTGACTTTCACAGCCTTTTTGCAAAGCAAAATCCTGTGGAAGTTTTTTCTTTTGGGGTATGGTCGCACACTCAAACTCTGCTGATTGCCCTCTCGCCCACCTTTCTTACTGGGAATTTTAACGCGGTACTTCTTCCGCGAGCTGTTAGTCCTTTAAACCTGCCGCTATTCGCATCCCATCTCCCCAAAAAGGTTGGAGCAAGCTAATATCTTAAGCATATCAGACATTTCGTAACGAGCAGTGATGCTGTCAAAAAGTGGATCATCAATCTATTGAATGTCAATGTGGTTTTATTTTGTAAGTTGCATATTAATCCAAACTGCCGTTATAGGCGAGTTGCTATCAGCTTTGGGGATACAAGTTAAAATGAATTTGAAATGAAATTATTTCTCGCAATTATTATCTGTTTAAATTATTCAAATATTTTTTGTCAGGATGCTTTAGTACTAAAATATTCAATATAATAGATAACGATATAGTTTATGACACTGTAATTTCAAAGGCCAACACTGAAAAAACTCAAAATTTTGAACAGGCTAAATTGTGGACTTTAAAAGCATCTAATTCATCAAAAGCAGGATTACAGGCTGAAAATCTTGAAGGAGGTTACATATTTAATAAGAGTTCAATAAAAATACCCGTTCATTATCCTAATGCAAAAGGTAAAGAACATACAATTTAGGCTTGGCAGTATTTTTTTGATTTAAAAATATATGTAAAAGATGTCAAGATTAAGCTTCTAATAAATAATATTAAATTGGCAGATATCCATAATGGTAATTTGGAAAAAATTATTGAATATAAAATCGGGTTTGATAAATATATATCCGTTCTGAAATCAGATTTAGTATTTACATCTAATAAAATAGATAAAAACTATTTCCCAAAATATTATGAAGAACTAAGGATCAACTTTGTTAGGGCCAACTCATATTTTCAAGCTATTTTAAAATCCTTTGCACAAGAAATGATAAAAAAATCTGAGTCAGATATTTAAAAATGTGTCAGTCTATACCAGTGGTATATGAGCAACCAGCCTATAACAAGGGTTTTCCGCAATTGTGGCATTTTGGAGAAGGTTTTTATGGTTTTGTTTTTGCAGACCCTGACGGACATACGTTTAATGCGTTTTACATGTAATCGATTAAGAAATTAGATTACGTCTATGAATAGTCCATCTCAAATATGCTGAAATATATACGAATGAAAAAATTGAACCTCGCAAACCTCACCCTGATTGTGCTGGCGGCAAGCTGCCTCCTGCAAGCGGGAGCACAACTCTTCGCTATAACTGTTGTTGCCAAAACGATCACCCAGGCACCTCCGCGTTCTTTTGCCATCTTAGAAGGTGCGTACCGATACGACAGCCGGGCATTCTGGGATACGCTCCCCCCGATCAATTTCCTGCTTTGCATCATTGCCCTGGTTGTTAACTGGAAGACAGCCCGTCGAAAATTCATCGTTTTTGCATTCCTCTTCTTTATTGCAGGCGGGCTGTTGGCTGGTTTTTACCTAGAGCCTTTTTTTGCAGAAATGATCGCCAGGGGATATAGCGACAAGGTAGATATCGCGTTGCAAAAGCAGGCAACCAGGTGGTATTACATGGATTTGGGCGTATGGTGTTTGGGGTTGACTGCGGGGTTGGCGCTGCTCGTTGCGCTGCAATACCCAGGTAGAATTCCGGCTGCACCCACAGCAGGCAATTCATAATAAGCACTGCCATCCCTTTCACTCATTGGTAACCGGAACATACTCGTCGGTTTTCTCAGCAACTGTCTTTTTCTTTTCATCTCCAAAGATCCTTTGCGCAAGCAGGAATGAAATGAGCAATGCAACAATGCTGATCATACCAAGCCCTGCATAGTTGCCAATCTTACCATCCACTTCTTCAATTACCACAAAACCTGCCAGTAAAGATGCCAGTCCTGTGCCTGCCTGCTGCAGACTGCTGTTGAAATTTTGAAAACTACCCCGGTAACGAGTATCCGCCACATTGCTTACCATCGCCTGGGAAGTTACGCTTCGCCCGGTGGCTGTGGTAAACCATGCGCCAAAAAGTACCAATACTATCCAATAAGGAATGGGGATGAGATTTGTGATGATCAATACCAGTGGTAATGATAGGAACAGGCAGATTTTGAAGATCTTCATTTTGCCAACCCGGTCTGAGATTCTGCCCAGCCAGTTTGCAGAAAAAAATGCAGCAATACCCCCTACGAGGTAAATTAAAGGCGTCATCGTTTTACTATAGCCCAGGTTAAACTCCAGGAATGGATTGATAAACGGAACAATAATAAAATGTCCGAACATAATAAAGCCTGTGAACAGCAATGCAAGTACGTGCGTTTTATCAGAAAAAACTGCCTTGAACCCTACGAGGTTTAGTTTCGCTCTTTGGCCTGGCACCACGTGGGTATTTATAGCCGGCATGTAAATAACCAGGAAAGGCATTAGCAGGAAACCTAATGAGGCAATGCCGATAAATGGCGCGTGCCATGAAAAAAGATTGGAAATATATAATGCCACCGGGATGCCAATAGTAGAGGCGATAGCAAACGCAGACATGACTGCACCCATCGCCCGCCCTCTCCTTTCATAGACAAAAAGATCCGAGATAATCGAGATCACTTGCGCTCCGATGAGCCCGCCGAAAAGGCCGGCAACCAGCCTTGCAATGAGGAGAACGAGGTAAGTGGTCGCAAAACCGCAAGCCATCGTGGCCACCAGGAATCCGGTAAAAGCAATGAGTAACGCCTTTTTACGATCAAAGCCATCTATAAAAAAGGCAGCGCCAAAGCCGGATATACTGGCAGCGATCGTGTAGCTGGCCACCAGCATAGAAAATTGTTGCGGGGATATCTTAAAAAAGGGCATCAGGTAATTACCTAATGGCATCATAATCATAAAGTCCAGGATATGCGTAAAATTGAGTGTGGCCAGGAGGAAAAGTATAATTCGTTCTTTTTTGGTCATGGGCTGCAAATGTAAAAAAACCACTTCATTGAATTGGAATAAAAGTTAAGATGGATATGCTACTTTCAGTTTCCCCCTCACCCGCTGTTTTTCTTCCTAAATTAATTAACCATTGCATTCCATCGTGAGTACCGACGCCTGCTGTTGGTACCAACGATATTCCAGGCGTTAGCGCTAACAGATTTATGATCCAAATAGTGAGTAAGCCAACTAAAAGATTCATTAGCCTGCAACAGAATATTCCTGAACACAAAGAATTTAAATCAAATGGGAAGCTTGAACAATATAAACGTCTAGAGTCTTATCAATACTCTATGCAGGGTTCTATCATCGCCGTTGGCCCAAAGCCAGAAGGGGGCAGTTGCTTTGCAATAACGGCAGCATAGATTACAGCGCCTTTCTGCAGGTGCATATCTCAGTGATTCGTAGAATTACGATAGAATGCACGCGTAGCCTTACGCATGTTTTTCGCGGCAATATACGAGTGCCACAGTAATTACTTCACAGCGAAAAAAGAGCAGTATCGCTCTTGTACGGGCCTGTATTTCGCCGGATCTTTGTGTCAGAAGTTGATTGATAGAGATTAAATATCAATCATTGTCCAAAGATCCTGATAAACCAAAAGTAGTTTTCCAATATCCAAAAACCCGA
>JAYSYY010000056.1:0-11415 GCA_043727215.1 Chitinophagaceae bacterium
ACAAAAGGTTGTCCGCCGGTATATTTCTCCAGGATGGCGGCAGCCGATGTTATGTAGGAATGGTAACGACTCATATAAAAAAGACCGGTATCAACCGGCCTTGCTATTACAACAACTTTTATTTTATAGTTCCAGCAGTGCGTCCACAGGATCCTTTCCGAAAAGTAGCAGACCAGGATTTTCGAGGAGTTGTTTTACCCTCACAAGGAAACCAACAGACTCGCGGCCGTCAATAATGCGGTGATCATAGCTTAATGCCACGTACATCATTGGTTTAATCACCACCTGGCCATTTACAGCCATCGGTCTTTCCACGATGTTGTGCATCCCCAATATTGCACTCTGCGGAATATTGATAATGGGTGTGCTCATCATGGAACCGAAAATTCCGCCATTGGTAATGGTAAAGGTTCCGCCGGACATTTCTTCAATGGTGAGTTTATTGTTTTTGGCTTTTGTGGCAAGGTCTACCACGGCCGCTTCTACTTCTGCCATACTGAGGCTTTCAGCATTGCGGATCACCGGAACTACCAGCCCTTTGGGCGCACTAACGGCAATGGATATGTCGCAATAATCGTGGTAAAGAATATTTTCCCCATCAATGTAGGCATTTACAGATGGGAACTCCTGCAGGGCGAAACAACAAGCTTTGGTAAAAAAACTCATGAAACCCAGGTTCACGCCATGTTTCTCCTTGAATTTATCTTTGGATTTTTTACGGATCTCCATCACCGGCCCCATATCCACCTCGTTAAAAGTGGTGAGCATGGCAGTTGTATTTTTTGCTTCCACGAGGCGGCGGCTGATTGTTTTGCGCAGGTTGCTCATCTTCTCCGGCCTTTCCTGCCGGCTGAACGCAGCTGTACCAGCTTTCCTTCCGGGATTGCTTAGGGCCTCCATTACATCCTGTTTCACGATCCTGCCATTGCTCCCGGATGGCACTATATTCTTACTGTCTACTTTTTTATCCGCAATGATAGCGGCTGCAACAGGTGTTGCTTTTACGTCAGCGGCTTTTGCAACTTCTTTTTGTTCTTCTTTAACCGGTGCAGGACTCTTTCCCGGTGCTGCGGCTTCCTTTGCAGGCGCAGCTTCTTCCGCGGCAGGCGCAGCCTCCGCGCTACCCGCAGGTTTAGCAGCGGCGGTATCAATACTGCATACCGCGTCCCCGATGGCCAGGGTATCCCCCTCCTTTGCTATTTGTTTTACGGTTCCAGCCTGTTCTGCGTTGATCTCAAAAGTGGCTTTTTCACTTTCCAATTCCGCGATAACCTCGTCTCGCTCTACCCAGTCGCCATCTGCCTTCAGCCATTTTACCAATGTAACTTCGCTTATACTTTCCCCAACCGTAGGAACTTTTATTTCTAAAGCCATTCAAAATATTTTTGTTGGGCAAATTTCGGGTAAAAAAACAGACGAGAAAATATTTATTCCCCCTGCCGGAAAAATAACCGGCATGTACGCAGTAAATTATTTATAATTGTATATTTTTAGGTTGATATCCATCCACTTAATGAGAAAAATGAATATCTATTACCGAATACTAAATGGAAACTGCTACCTGATAAGTCATCTATGGTTTATACCCATGTACCTATATCTTTATACTTCTTTCAAAAAAATATGACTATGCTTCCAAAAAAAGGACCTTTGTTAATCGCCGGGCTTTTGCTGTTCAGCCTTGGAGCTACGGCCCAGCTCACGATTCAAAGCGGGGCCACGTTTACTATGCAGGCGGGCGCACAAGTAACTGTGCAGGGCCACGTGGATAATGCAGGCACCCTTAGCAATGACGGCCTGCTGAAAGTGCAGGGTAACTACCTAAACACTGGAACTTACTCCGGCATAACTACTAATGGGGTGCTTGAGGTTTATGGCACGGGCAACTCAAACATTACACCCGGTAGTTCTGCTATTCCCAACCTTGTAGTGAATAAAACAGCGGCGGCTGATATCGTGAAACTAGCGGCATCTACCATTGTCAGCAATTCTTTTACACTCACCAATGGCATATTTACAACAGATCCCATAGCCAATCCTGCGTTTACGCTTAGTTCCCCGGTAACGGCCACTTATAACTTTGCCACAGGCACAGAAATTATCGGCTCGGTAAAACGAACAGGATTTACGGCCGGTGTAGCCCATATTTTTAACCAGGCAAATATGCTGGTAACCACTAATGGTGGCAGCACACCAACTGACTTCACGGTGACGATGATCCCGGAAAGTGCGGGTGGTGATCCCGCACAGGCAGAAAGGGAAGTAAAAAGAAAATTCAGCTTTGCCCAGACTGCTGGTTCAGGGTTTACCGCGGATATCAGGTATCCCTATCTGGGTTCCGAATTAAATTCCAATACTGAAGCTAACCTGGTTCCCTGGAGATTGGCTGCATCTGAATGGAATGCACGCTTAACACCGGTAACCAGGGACCTGGCGAATGACTATGTAAATACTACGGGTATTGCCGCAGCTGATCTTATACAGGAATGGAAATTGGCGGATCCTAATTATACTTTCAATGCAGTAGCCTTTTTAAGAGGTGGCTGGAACGGAAGTAATGCAATGAATCCGACCCTGAACGCTGCAGGTTATCTACCTTTAACCCAACCGTACTCAGACCCGGCTTTTGCTTACGCCGGAACAGAATCTGTAGCCCCGGGATTTTTCACTACTCACACAGATATAGTTGACTGGGTATTAATTGATTTTCGAAAACCTTCTTCAGGTTTACCACTTGATGCGCTTTCCTTTACCTCGATCGGGAAGCAGGCTGCATTTATTCTTAACACAGGTGCAATTGTCGATCTTAACGGTACCGACCCGCTTTCATTTGACCTTAACAAGCAAGGGGCTGGTTTCATAGTCATCAAGCACAGGAACCACCTGGCTGTGATGAGTAATTCCCTCCCGTCAAATGCCTTGGGAACCTATACCAATGATTTTTCTCTGCTGGCAAATATTTATGACAATCCTGATCCTGCCTTAACGAGTGATCCGGGACAGGTTTTGCCCGGAACAACACCGGTAAAATATGGATTATGGGCTGGAAATGCCAATAAGGATAACAACGTAAATGCGGGAGATGTGGGTCTGGTAAAGGCCAATGCGAATGTAGTGTTAACGGGATATAGCTTCGGTGATGTCAATCTCGATGGAACTGTAAATGCCGGAGACGTAGGACTCACTAAAGTGAGTGCAAATGGCACAGCACAAACGCATACCAATGCACGTGCTGTCAATACCATTAAAGAACCCAAATCTCACGTACCAACCAATTAATGCACAATTGAATTATTTTTTATGAAAAAACTTTTTACATCAGCCCTTGTTTGTTTTTCAGTAGCCACGTATGCACAGACGGTGGAAGTAGATTTGTTTCAGAAAGAGGCGACGTTAACGACAACCAAAATTGGGATCCGGGCCCGAGCCACAGGTTCCAATGTACAATATATCGGGGTTACCTTCTACATGCTTTATCAAAGCTTAAACGCCGTTCCGCTTACTACAACTTTGAACAGTGTTGGAGGTGTGGATGATAGCAAGCTTGTTACAACTTTCGGATGGGGAACCAGTGCGAGGTTTACCAATCCTCAACAGACTGTGAACATTGATCCGGGAGCACCCGGCGGACAGGTTTATGACAGGCGATATGTTTATGGAAACATTGACGAAACGGGGGGATCAAATATCAGGACACTAACATCAGCTGCCTGGGACACCTTGCTTTACATCACTTTAAATACACTGCAGCCTGCCTATCCGCAAGGAGGTTACGCATATCTGCAAAGTACTGCAGAAGCACCCGGTGCAGCCTTATCAGATCCGGGATTTGCTAATATAGCTTTTCTTATAAATAGTGGAGACAGGGCTTTAGGTGTAAATGTTGTTCCGGTAACCTTCACCAGGTTTGACGCTAAATGTAACGGTAACGGTACCCTGATCTCATGGGCTACTGCCCAGGAATCTAATAGCAGGAATTTTGAAATTCAGAAAAGCGTGAATAACATTACATGGGAAACGGTAGCCAACGTGGCTGCTGCCGGCAACAGTGCTTCACAAAGAAGTTACCAGCAGCTGGACCTGGCGGGTGGCACAGCTTTATACAGGATCAAACAGGTAGATATGGATGGCCAGTATATTTATACCAATATTGAAAGAACAACATGCGAAACAAGAAACATCGGTTCAGTGATATATCCGGTACCTGCCAGGGATGTGTTGAACGTGGTCATCAGGTCTGATCGGGCTGCAAAAACACAACTGATGGTATTTGAACCTTCCGGTAAACTGGTGAGAAAATTGGAGGTGTCTGTGGTGAACGGAAACAATACGTTCAAAATAAATACCGCGGGTCTTGCCTCAGGAGATTACTTCATCAGGAGTAGCAATAACGAGGTAGACCTGAATAAAGTATTCACTATCGTGAACTAGTTATTTAAAGCAATTAATTCCCTTATAAGCAAAGAGCCCGTTCAAAATTGAATGGGCTCTTTGCCTGGGTGGTTTAAAGGATTATACATTCGCTTTATTTGCGGAAAAAGCCCTTGCGCGATAAACGTGGAGCGAGCTATCGCATAAAAAAAAGCGCCACCTGGCGCTCATCAAAAACTAAGTAGGAATACAAAGGTCAGGTGCCGAGGTAACTCCTCAGCAACTTACACCTGGAAGCTGTTCTCAGCTTCGTGATTGCTTTATCCTTTATCTGTCTTACTCGTTCCCTTGTCAAACAAAATCTTTCGCCTATATCTTCGAGGCTAAGCGGATGGTCGATACCGATACCAAAAAAATAACGAATCACTTCTTTCTGTCTTTCGGTAAGGGTACTCAGCGATCGTTCTATCTCTGTATGTAAGGAAGCTCTTAAAACGAGTTCGTCATCGGTACCATTCGCGTTCTGGTTCACCAGCACATCCATCAGGGTGCTTTCCTCCCCGTCTGACAGCGGTTGATCCATACTCACGTGACGGGCGGCTACGCCCAGTGTAGCAGACACTTCATCAGGGTCTATATCCAGCAGGAAGGCGAGTTCTTCGGGTGTAGGTTCTCTTTCAAACTCCTGCTCCAACTGCGAGTAGGCCTTACTGATACGATTGGTTAATCCAACCTTGTTCAATGGCAACCGGACAATCCTGGATTGCTCGGCCAGTGCCTGCAGGATGCTCTGCCGTATCCACCACACGGCATATGAGATAAACTTAAATCCCCTCGTCTCATCAAAACGCTGGGCGGCTTTTATCAAACCAAGATTGCCTTCGTTGATAAGATCGGGTAATGTTAAGCCTTGATTTTGGTATTGTTTTGCAACAGAGACCACAAACCTTAGGTTTGCTTTTGTCAATTTTTCAAGGGCAGCCTGGTCGCCTTTTTTGATCAGGATGGCTAATTTGACTTCTTCTTCGGGCGAGATTAATTCCACTTTTCCAATTTCCTGCAAATACTTTTCTAAACTCTGGCTTTCTCTGTTTGTGATAGACTTTGTTATTTTCAGCTGACGCATACTCATAATCGGGTAGTTTAAGTGGTTAAAATGCTTATAACTGGGAAAACGGGACCATGTCTAAACATTATTAAATATTAACGTAATTTAATCTAATTATGTTATGTTGTCAAAAAAATAATTTTCTTTGAAACCCCTGTAAATTCAGGTGAAAACACCCTACAGGAGGGGTGAAAAAACGGGGACATGGAATATAAAAAAAAATAAATTTTGCCACGTTAATTATTTTTCTATAATTGCAGCCTACAAGGATCTCCTAAAAAAAAATAATGAGTAAAAAAATTTTATACACACTTGAATACCCCGTTAGATGTTCTCCCGGCATTCTGTATGAATTCCTGAGTACACCCGCCGGGCTTCAGGAGTGGTTTGCGGATAAGGTAGATGAAAGGGATGGCATGTTTACTTTTGGATGGAACGGAACTGAGGATAAAGCGGAACTTTTAGATAAAGAGGAAACCAAATTCATACGCTTCCACTGGACGCATTCCAGCAAGGGAGAATACTTTGAGTTTTCTATTGACAAATCGGAAGTTACCAACCAGACCATCCTTATTATAAAGGATTTTGCCGAGAAAAAAGATATCAAGGATCAAAGCCAGTTATGGGAATACCAGGTTAAAGACCTTTTTCACCGCGTAGGAAGCTAAGCAGCTATCAAGGCCAGCATCTTCCTGTACCCACGCTGTAATAATGCCGGCAGTTGATTCCAATCCTCCAGCTCATACCTCAGCGCCAGTTTTATAAAAGTGTTGCCTGCCAGTAGATCCCTGGCACCTGCCGCAGTGATCGTTGAAACAGGCGTATAATTGGGCGGATCCAGGTAATGCTCCCACTGTGTATCGTTGATACAGGCATAAAACCCTTCGGAGTCAGCCGCCAGTTTTTCGATTACCCGCTCGCGTAAGTTCGCAGCATATTTCCCCGAAAGATGCAGGGTAATACTTACAAACCTCCCCCACCAGAACATGGTACGAAGGGCAAAAATATCTTCCTTACCGAATACGGCCGGGTAATCCAGGATCACGTAGGGTAAAGACCGGTAATTTTCTCCTTTACTTATTTTCGGCATAGAACCGTTGATGGCTTCTAAGCCTGCTGTGGGTGCCAATTGAAATTCATCGTTGATCACCTGCACTTGCTGATTAAAGAGCTGGTAAACCACTTCGATTATTTTGTGTTTAGTTAAAACCCAGTTTGTATCTTTTACAAAGCGCAGTTCCCCATCAGAAAGCATTAATTTTGTTTTATCAGCCATATTGAAAAGTTAAGTAATAAATTTTCAAAAGTCACCCGGTTTTCATGATCAAAAAACTAGACGCTCTAATATTAAAATCTTTCATTGGTCCTTTCATTGTCACATTTTTCATCGCATTATTCATCCTGATAATGCAGAATCTATGGAAGTATATAGATGACCTGGTAGGAAAAGGCCTGGATTTTCTCACGATCGGGCAATTCCTGTGGTATGCAAGCGCTACCCTGCTTACCCTGGCGATGCCGATTGCGATCCTCATTTCTTCCATCATGACCTTTGGCAACCTGGGTGAAACCTTCGAACTCGTTGCTATAAAATCTTCCGGTATCTCGTTGCTCAGGTTCATGCGGCCCCTGATCTGGTTTTCGGTGGGTCTCAGTGGCATTACTTTTTTGTTTGCCAATTACGTAATCCCGTACGCTTCGCTCAAGTTTACCACACTTTACAATGATATCTATTATAAAAAGCCGGCCTTTGATTTGAAAGAAGGTGTTTTTTTTACCTATATACCCGGGTATGCCATTAAGGTCGGAAAAAAAGACCCTGATGGCAAAACTATCCGCAACGTGCTGATCTATGAGCAAGGTAATTCTCTGCAGGATAATTGTATCATAGCAGAAAAAGGCGTTATGCAAATTTCAGCCGACAAGAATTTTCTTGAGTTTAACCTCGAGAATGGTTTTCGCTACCAGGAGCGGGGTAATATTTCCGACAGCTCCACTGAATTCATCCGGTTAGGTTTCCGTGAATTTAAAAAATTATTTGACCTGAGCGTGTTGCAAAAGCAAAACACAAATGATAGCATTTTTAAGAACAATCATAAGATGCTCAGTGCCCGCCAACTCATGAAAAACATGGATTCTTTAAAGATTGTAGACGACAGCCTGAGTGAAAGGACGTATACAAATCTGCAGGCATACCTTCACTTTACCAAACTACCGGACAGCCTCTGGAAGAAAACCGGTAAGGTGCCGGCCCTGAAAAATGCAGGCCCTCTGGTACCCGATTCTTCCCGTGTGGACGTAAACGAAAGGGCGCTAACATTGGCAGGTGATATCAAAAATGCGATCCAGTTTAATTCCTTCGATGCTGATGGCAGGCAAAAAAATATTCTTCTCCATAAAATTGAATGGCACCGCAAGTTTGCGTTTTCAATGGCCTGCATAGTACTCTTTTTTATTGGAGCACCATTGGGATCCATTATCAGGAAAGGCGGCATGGGTATGCCCCTGGTGGTGGCCATCATATTTTTCCTCATCTTTCACCTGTTGAATATGTTTGGAGAAAAATTTGTGAAGCAGGATCTTACCACCCCCTTCCTCGGTATGTGGCTTGCAGTGCTTGTTCTGATCCCTATCGGTATTTTTCTTACCTACAAAGCCATGCACGATTCCCAGCTTTTCAGCAAAGAATTTTATCATCGTACCTTTAAAAAGATATATCCTTATCTGAATAAGTTCAGGAAAAGATCATCTTCAACCGTATAAAATTTACAACATGAAAAATTACCCGGACAATAGCAGGAGAAAGTTTATTAAAAATTCAGCATTGGGAACAGCCTCCGTTACATTGGGGTTGTCCACGGTCTCGTCTTTTCTCGCTTCGTGCAGCGGATCAAAAAGAGTAGTGATGGCGGCCCCGGTTACAGGTTTCGATCAACAACCGCTTCCTTACGGGTACGCTGCACTCGAAGATGTGATTGATGCAAAAACAATGGAGATCCATTACACCAAACATGCTGCCGCGTATAGCAAGGCGCTGAAAGAAGCCATCACTGCGGAAGGTTTGCAAAATGAGAAAGCGGTAGAGAGCATCCTCCCGAAAGTATCAAAGTATTCTGCCAAGCTCCGCAACAATGCCGGCGGACATTATAACCATGAAATGTTCTGGAAATGTATGCGCCCGAAAACAGGCGATAACAAACCCACAGGTAAACTATTAGCTGCAATAGAAACGGAATTCGGCAGTTTTGCTGCATTAAAAACGCAGGTGGAAGACGCAGCGTTGAAACGTTTTGGCAGCGGATGGGCATGGCTTTACCTGGATGGTTCCAAAAAACTCAAAGCCGGCAGCACCCCCAACCAGGACAATACCCTGATGGATGTAAGCGAGATAAAAGGATTCCCGCTGCTGGGCCTGGACGTGTGGGAACACGCCTACTACCTGAAGTACCAGAACAAACGGGCCGATTATGTGAGTAACTGGTGGGCAGTAGTGAATTGGGATTATGTGCAGCAACGTTATGAAACAGCGTTATAATAATTTCACCGTGGGATGGTTGTTCGCCGGTACCGTCATCATGATGATCATTATGTTTGTTACCGGCCGCCCATTGGCGACCCCGGCAACACCGCAAGGGATCCTCTGTCTTGAATTTGCAACAACAGCCACAGCCGTGGAACAGGTTTTACATGCCTGGAAAAATACTGCCCCGGAAACGGGCAATGTCCTGCTGGCAGCCAAACTAAATACCTATCTTGATTTCATTTTTTTGTTTTTCTATTCCCTGCTTTTATCTGCCCTTTGCTACCGGCTGGCCAGGATTCTATTTGCGCGGCCTATCGTTTCAAAAATCTTCTCTGTTTTGTCGGGCATTGCATTGGCAGCAGGTGTATTGGACATTGTGGAGAATGTGGGCATGTTGTTCAGCTTGAATGGCCAGGTTTCGGATGCTACCGCGTTAATGACGTGCGTCTCGGCAAAGTTGAAGTGGGGCCTGGTTTTCGGGGTTATCGGGTCCATTGCAGCAGGGTGGGTTTACAAGCAGTGGTTCTTTAAAACGGCATCCTATAAATTGACTCAGCCTTTGCGAAGTAACACCAGGAAAAAATGATGAAACCACACAAAGGCTGATAAATTGGCAGGCAATCGTGCCGCAAATTTAAGGGAGTGGTGCGTACATTTCCAAAAACAAATGCACAATTTTTTCCCAATAAACCCCTGTTGTTTTCTAAATAACAGCAAAGAAAAAGGCTATATTCGTGCCCATCTTTAAATTACTATTAACTTAAAAAAGTAAATATGCAGGTTTGGAAGGATTACCAGGAAAAAAATAAAGACCGCTTTTTAAATGAGTTGCTCGACCTGCTCAGGATCCCTAGTGTAAGTGCCAAAAGTGAACACAAGGGGGATATGATCCGTTGTGCCGAAGCCATGAAACAACGCCTGCTGGAAGCGGGTGCAGACATGGTAGAGATCTTTCCCACCGAAGGCCATCCCATCGTTTATGCGGAAAAGATGATCGATCCTTCCAAACCCACCGTATTGGTGTATGGGCATTATGATGTGCAGCCAGCAGAACCTTTGGAACTATGGAAGAGCGGCCCATTTGATCCCACTATCATAGATGGGAAAATTTTCGCCCGTGGCAGTTGCGATGACAAAGGGCAGGTGTACATGCACGTGAAGGCATTGGAAACGATGGTACAGACCGGCACATTAACAAATAACATCAAGTTCTGTATAGAAGGCGAGGAAGAAGTAGGTTCACCCAACCTGGGAAAATTTGTAACCTCCCACAAAGAACTTCTGAAAGCAGACTGTGTGCTCATCAGCGACAGCGCAATGATCAGCCTGGATACACCCAGTATTGATATCGGGGTGCGGGGACTCAGTTATATTGAAGTAGAAGTAACCGGGCCCAACAGGGACCTGCATAGCGGCGTGTATGGTGGAGCGGTAGCTAACCCTATCACTATTTTGTCTAAAATGATTGCCTCGCTGCACGACGAAGACAACCATATTACGATCCCCGGTTTTTATGATGATGTGATGGTAGCTACACCCGGAGAAAGGGAAATGATGGCCCGGGCGCCCTATGATGAGGAAGAATTTAAGACAGACCTTGGGGTGAAAGAATTGTGGGGTGAAAAAGGATATACCACCAATGAAAGAACGGGGATCCGCCCGACGCTGGAAGTGAATGGTATCTGGGGAGGTTATATAGGGGAAGGGGCAAAAACTGTTTTGCCAGGCAAAGCATTCGCCAAAATCTCCGCCAGGCTGGTACCCAATCAGACCTCTGATAAGATGACGGAGATCCTGATCAACCACCTGCAAAAGATCGCGCCACCTACCGTAAGCGTAAAGGCTGCCTTACATCACGGTGGAGAACCCTACATGACACCCATTGACAGCGTGGCTTACAAAGCAGCGGCAAGGGCAATGGAAACAACATTTGGTAAAACGCCGATTCCTGTGCGGGGTGGGGGCAGTATTCCCATCTGTGCGCTGTTTGAAAAAGAATTAGGCATCAAGATCGTCTTTATGGGTTTTGGGTTGGATAGTGATAACCTGCATAGCCCGAACGAGAAATTTAATATTGCCAATTTTTATAAAGGGATTGAAACGATCCCGTACTTCCACCAGTTTTTTACGGAGATGAAATAACCGGCTGAAAAAAAGATAACAATTGGTTCCTGGGCATTGCCTGGTCAAACAGGCAAATATCCAGTAAGGCACTACCCCCGGTATGAACCAATGCTGTCATAAATGCCCGTTTTACAGTAGTTAATATCCACCCAACGGGTAAAAATTTAATAAAATAGCAATTGATTGTAGGTAAATATCTTTATTTTTGCCGCCCGTTTGCCGGGGTAGCTCAGCTGGTTAGAGCATCGGATTCATAACCCGAAGGTCGGCAGTTCAAGTCTGCTCTCCG
>JAYSYY010000057.1:0-11391 GCA_043727215.1 Chitinophagaceae bacterium
ACATGGACAGACCTGCCAGCTGGTACCGGTTATTATGTGGTATCCACTGGTGCATCTCCTACAAACTGCCCTGGAGCAAGTGATGCGGTGGATGTGACAGTAAACGACCTGCCGTCTCAACCTACAGTTTCAGTGAAGACGCCGGCCAGCTGTTCATCTTCATCAATTGTTCTTCAGGTCACATCCCCATTGGATAATGCCGGTATAGACTATCAATACAACAATAATGATGGCACGTGGCAGGATGAAGTAGAATTTACAATACAGGCAGGCAGCGGGTATAGTATTAAAGCACGAAATAAATCCACTACTTGCGTCTCAACTGCTAGTGCCTGTGCCGGAGAAGTTTCATCGGCAAGAACTACAAAAACTACAGCGGTAATTGAAGAGCTATTGGTTAACACGTCCACTCCAAGAGAAGAAACGGCTTCTCTCAAAGGCGTAGAAACCATCGATATCAAACTGGAATCAAAAACACTTGCTTCCGCGGGTCCAAATCCATTCAGCGATAAGATCAGGTTTGCCCTTCGGTCTGCCAGTTCCGGCAGGGGTTCATTGGAGCTATTTAACATGATGGGCCAGAAAGTAAAAACTGTTTTTGAAGGCTATGTGGATGCCGGTAAATCAAGAATTATTGAGTACCATGTGCCTGTTTCCCAGCGTACTAACCTGACGTGGGTGTTCACAGTAGGTGAGCAGAAAGTTTCCGGTAAACTAATAGGACTCAGATAAAAATATCGTCCTTCCAAATTAAAAAATAAAACCGCCCGGAAAATTCGGGGCGGTTTTATTTAAAAGTTTCATCTTCAACAGTCGAGCAAAAATGACAGCGCCACCTTAGTTTTTAGTTGGATATTTATTTTTCTATTTGCTTCCTTTTCATAATTCCTCTCACTACTTTTACTCCAACAATCTAATCGCCCAAAGAAAACCCGCACACTCTTCTTTTTGTACTGCCTCCGCCCACAACCCCAAAACTCCACAAGATCGCTTTGCACTACAGACCTGTTTTTCAATTCCTGTTGAAAAAATTTAGTTATTGGTATTTGACTCGCTTTACTATCCAGGTATAAAATGCCTGGAAGCACAAGGAGTGTAAATAACTAATGCAATATTTTTTGCAGAATTATCTTCCTTTCCAACTGCCGGAACAAACTTCTGCAACGCCCTTCCGTTACTGCATCAAAATGACTCTTCTCGTCTGCCCGCCAGCATAGAATGCTTCGTGTTTGCCCATCCAAACAAGTCCTGAATCACCAGGCCGTGACGCGAACCGGTTAGCATAACAGCAACCCTCATTCTATCAAAAACAGGAAACTATAATCATTAGACTCATAAAAAAAATACCCAACGTCAGCGAGTAACCACGAGAAAAATCCCGACCGTTTTTTCATCTCTACATTTTTTTTGGAAACCATTCTCTATTAAAAAGCAATTGAATATGGCAACCCAGCCTGTAGTGGGCGGTTGCTATTATTCAGACGGTGCTTAAAACCGGGCCTCGCCATGACACGCCCATTTCCGCCGCTGAGGGCGTTTTCACCCGACTGCATCACCGGCCTTCCCACCTATCCCTGCCTTATCCCCTTCCATTCATTACATTAGCAAAAACTATCTGCCGCCTCTATGCCCTTAAGCTGGAATGACATTAGATCCCGTGCCGCTGCAGGTAAATCTAAAACGCCGGAGATGTTTAGGAAACCGTCACAGCGGGACATTGGTATTGGGTCCATTTGTAGGCCGGGTGTCAAAAAAATTACGAATTTTGCTTTTTTAATAACTGTAGTCGATGTTTGTGTAGTCACTTTTTTCGACTACACAAAAATCGACTACAACCAGTAAAGTTTAAATCATGAGCGCTGTCAAGGCTATACGAATACAATACGGGTTTAGCCAGGCGCAAATGGCAGATTACCTTGGCGTAAGCAAGAGTTTAGTGTCGCTGGTGGAACTCCGGTTGCGAACCTTGCCTACAGCGGCCCTACTCAGGTTACGCACACTGGACGCAAGCTATCAAAAAAATGCACGCGAGTCTGCTGAGGCTATGCTGGACAACGCTGCCAAAGAGAGGGCCGCCCTGCGCAGCCAGTTAAAACAGGCCCTGGAAGATGCTAAGTTAAAGGCGGAGAGGCTGGAGCGGGAAGTAGCCAGGGAGGAAGATTTGTTTAAGGCTCATCAACTTGAAGCGGCAGCCATTAAACAGCTGCTAAAGGTAAGGACCAGGGAACCGCAACCTGGGCGACAAATGCTTTTGGATATTCGGCTGAATGAAAATGAAAACAAATTGTCAGCATATAATCCAATCACGCATGCCTTATTGGTCATCGAACTCAAAAGCGTGAAACAGAAAATAATCTTCCTCGAAAAAATACACAAAATGCCTGTCACTAAAGCCTTCCAACTTACGCCAAAATCTATCCGTGATATATTCGCATAGGCATCACAGCAACCAGCGTTTCCGGAAGTATTGCACGTACGTGATATAATCCGCTGCGGGGTGTCCTCACCCGCAGCAAGTTATCCGTTGCGAAGCGTTGGCACACGCAAAGAAATCCTGCCCCGGCGTCTCTTCACTCGAACTACCCACGTGGTTGCCGCGTACAACGCCGACCACCAGTCGACTGATCATGCAGGCTATTGTTTGAGAAAATATTGTTTATTTCCCTTGCATTTTACAAACGTCCTTATTACTTTTAACTTCTATTAACTAATCGCCCAAAGAAAAACCAGCACACTCTTCTTTTTCTACTGCCTCCGCCCACAACCCCAAAACTCCACAAGACAGCTTTGCACTACAGATCTTTTTTTCAATCCTTTTGAAAAATTATAATTATCAGTATTTGACTCGCTTTACTATCCAAGTATACAATGCCGGGAAGCACAAGGAGTGTAAATAACAAATGCAATATTGTTTTGAAGAATTATATTCCTTTTTAACCGGGAGAACAAACTTCTGTAACGCCCTCCGTAACTGCATCAAAGCAATAGGTCCAACTTCTTTTCATCTATAGCGTCAGCACATTTTCACTGAATGTAATATCCCGTGTTACCATTCCGTTATGCTAACCGCCCAACGTGCCATCCCCAAAAGATCCTACCAAAAACAGGTTGCTATAAACAATAGAATCATAAAAAAGAATTACCCCAAGTCAGCGATGAAACCCCGGGAAAAGTATGGTTACTTTTTTTTCATCTTAAAATTTTTTTTATGAAATCTTTTTTTATGAATAAGCAATTGAAAAATTGCGATTCAAAATGTACGGGGTGGCTACGGCCATTCAGGACCGGGATTAATCTGTGCCTGGCAATGCTTCTTACATTTTTTATTTCATCCAGGCTAAATGCCCAGTTGTGCCCTGGAGCGGGCCCCATTTTTATAGATGGCAACCCTGCGGAATGGCCGGCAGCGTTAAATAATGCCGCGAATACAAAAAAAGCCTTCACCCGTGATGTCAACAGCGAACTGGATAAAGGGGTGCTTGACGATGGCTATACACAAGGAACAAGTAATAATCAGCCTATCGCAGAGTGGCGCTGGGTCTATGGACAAACAAATGCCAAGGGTGATATCGAAAATGCTGGCGCTCTGTTGCTTGGCAACAAGCTTTATTTTTTTGGCGACAGAAGCGCCTTTAACGGTACCTGCGAAATTGGATTTTGGTTTTTGATAGATAAGGTGGCCCCCACCGGCGATGGAGGAACTCCGGGCAGTCCGTTTAGCGGAGAGCATAAAAATGGTGACCTGCTGGTCCTCAATACCTTCACCAGCGGTGGTAGCGCAGCCACGCCGAAAGTTTTTATCTGGCAGGGAAACGATGCAACCGGGTCGCTGGTGGAAATATTTCCATCCTCCTGTTCAAGGACCAATGGTGCACCTCCTGATGGCGGCACAACCTACATTGCACCTGGTGGCGTTAATGGCACTGTCATTAATATCCCTCCTCCCGGAGCTTCCACCGGAACACAGCTCTGGAAATTCGCATCCAAAGCGGTAGGCAATACCAATAGGGACCCCGGCAATTATTATCCGCCACTTTTCTTTGAAGGGGTGGTGGATTTAGGAAGTATTACTGGTGCAAGTTTATGTTTCCAGTCATTTATTATGAAGACAACAACGTCTGCAAATAATACAGCTGCGAATGTAGACCTTGTAGCCGGAGAATTTTCAGGGATTCCCGATCCTCCGGAAGTAGTAGGTGATGAAAAATGTTTTGGCTTTGCAGCCACTGCCACTGCTTCATGCACAGGCAGTACTGCGCAATGGTATAATGCAACTACCAATGCACTTGTAACTACGGGTGCTTCATTGACTTTGCCGGTTGGTACAACTGCAGGTACTTATAATTACAACGTGACCTGCAAAACAGAAGATGGTTGTGAAAGTGCGCCGAGGGCAGTAAGCATAATCATTAATCCCACACCAACAGTGGATGGATTGATAACAATAGAAGATGGCGTAACGCTGGAAGATGACGATCTATACCGGATCAAAATTTCGAGAGCTACTACGGCACATCTTTATGTAAATAACCCGGTAGCAACTTCCACCTACGTATGGACAAGAATTAATTGTACCGACGAAACGGCTTTTGCAGGTGATGCAGCTACGAGTTTCTCTGCTACTGGTTCAACCGCTACTTTCAATATCTTATCTACCACCGGCCTGGCTGATCTTTATTGCTTTAAGGTAAGGGTAACAGATAACAAGGGTTGTGTAGCAGAAGATATCGTAAGAATTATACCTGATGCATCCGCCATTCCTTGCCAAGTGAATGGCCCGGGTATCGTTTGTGCCGGAAGTAATTCAAATGGGTACACTTATCTGGACGGCCTGTCAGTACTTAATCCTGACTTCAATTATACCTGGTCGATCTCCGGTAATGGTACTATTAATGGCGCTCCACAGGTGAATGTTAATTCAGTTACTGTTACTGCTGGTGCAGGTGCCGGAAGTTATACGGTGACCATGACCATAACAGGTAAATATAATTCACTGCAGGATCCTGACCCGTGTTCAAAAACCACTAACGTTACGCTCATCACCCTTCTGTTAGACAAAGATGATGTGAATTGCTATGGAGGCAGTGACGGCACTGTTACGGCAACATTCAGTGGTGGAACAGCCCCGTATAAGGCCCAGATTGATGGAGGTACCTATGTAGATCCTGCCACTTCAGGCCATATTTTCACGGGACTGGCCCAGGGTAGCCATACAGTACACGTGGTAGATGTCAACGGTTGTGAAGCCAGTAATCAGATCACCGTTGGTCAGCCCCCAGTGCTTAGCTGCAACCTGACAACGCCTACCATCCTTACCTGCGGCTCTTCCGGAACAGTTACCGGCACGATCACTGGTGGTACCGCCGCCTACTCATGTTCGGCCTCATTTGATGCAGCCGGAGTAAATGGAGGATGGAGCGTTAGCAATTGCAGTGTTTCCGGTTCCGGAATCTCGGTGTCCTATACTTCCGGACTGTCAGCAACTTCCGCTGTAATGACAGTGACAGTTACGGATGCCAACGGATGTACCAGTACATGTTCTATTACCGTTCAATGCACAGGTGGCCAGTCCTGCTCACCAGGCTTCTGGAGAAATCAAACCCAGTACTGGGATCAGCAAACTGATGTAGCGGTAAATAATATGCCGGGTACATTAACCAATCCTGTAACCCCTGGTGGTACATTTATTTCCACCACTAATTTCTGGGCATACTTTGATATCCCCGTGAATAAATGTGGTCTATCCACCAATGCCAACCTAACCATGGCACAGGCGATGATTAACAATAACCTCAGCAATGTGGATTGTAAGAACCTGGTGTTCCATGGAATAGCCAACCTGTTGAGTGCAGCGTTGTTGCCAAATACTTATCCGTTCCCAGCAGGTAGCGGTGGTAATTTTGCAGGCTTGTATACACAGATCAGGAACGCATTCTTGAACTGTGATTGTGATGGCCTTGGTTCAACTTTGGGAGCTATCAGTGCTTTGCATACCGGTACATATTGCCAGGATGCAGCCAATGCCCTGAACAGTTTTGTGAGCCGTGACATTTCAAGGCCTGCCATTGATGACGGAGGAATAGAAGTTGCTGCTTATCCTAACCCTTACAACAATGTGGTGAATTTTAAATTTGCTTCACCTACTTCGGGTAAAGCAGTGTTGGAGGTTTATGACATTGTAGGAAGGAAACTCGCGGTAGTGTACCAGGGAAATGTGAAAGCAAATATTCCGCAAAATGTAAAATACAATGTGCCCGCAGTAAACAGGGTACAATTGATTTACAAACTCACCGTTAATGATAAAGCAGTCCGGGGCAATATTTTGCCGGATAAAAACTGATCATTGACAAAACCGGTTCAGATTACAAAAAGAAGGCATCTCAATGGAGATGCCTTCTTTTTTATTTCTATCTTTTTTTGTTCCGGAAAACCAAATAACAATAGGTTTGGCTTAAATCAAAGAATATCTTTAACAATTAGAAGTTCATGACATACACACTCGGATTCAGGCTTGGAAGAAAATCATAATCGATCCAGGTATACCCGTTATCTCCCCAACCAGTGCCCCATGAGTTCATGACTTTTACAGCCCGTTTTGCATCATCGTAGCCACAGATAGCAACCGCATGCCTGGCTCCATTAGTGGAAGAATAACTCCTCCAGATAAATCCTGGTGCAGCATTTGTAAAATTCTGATCTATCGAAAATGTAATCATCAATGGACGTTTAGCCGCAAGCATTGTTTTGATGGCTGTAAGATCCGAAGTATAAATACTGGAATAAGAAGCAATTTTAAAAGATGATGCTTCAGTATATTGTGATGTTGTGGGAAGCAAAGAACACCCGTTGCTCGTACTGTAGGGCATATTGTCCCAGGTACAAATTCCGGTACTCTTAAGTTTTTCCAGCGCAGAAATCAGCGCAGAGCTTGAACAATAACTATCGGATGTTGTAAGGTTGAATAAAAATTCCGGACTGAAAACATTGGTGGAATTATTGTAGCTACTGGCATTCGTCCTGTAAAATGTTTCAGCTGACCGGGCAGCATACCCTACAGCGAATGAAACACAACTTCCTTCGGAACCCTGGTGTGCCACCGGTGGCATCATTAACTCCACACTTGTGGGAAGCGAAGGTGAGGGGGGAACAACGGTTGTATTTACAGTAACCTGAATAGAACTTGTATTACTGTTTCCTGCTCCGTCTGTTGCCGTGGCACTTAGCGTATGAATCCCTGCAGAAACCGTCGATGTATTCCATGAAAAATTATAAGGAGAACTGTTATCAGTGGCAACGCTAGCACCATCAACTTTGAAGTTTACCGCAGTTACTCCCACATTATCGCTTGCGGACACCGCCACTGAAATTGTGGAAGTAACCGAACTACCATTTACAGGAGATGTGATACTCACCAAAGGGGGTGTAATATCCGCGCCTGATGTAGTGTTGTAACCAACCTGGATAGAATGTGTTTTTGTATTACCAGCCGCATCTGTGGCAGTTGCTGTAAGCGTATGCGTACCGCTGCTAAGGCCGCTTGTATTCCAGCTAAAACTAAATGGAGCGACACTTATTGTCCCTACCACATTGCCATCAGCTGTTAATACAACAGAAGTTATCCCTACATTATCCGTGGCACTCACATTCACCCCAACGGTGCCAGTGACAACTGTACCCGAACCCGGGCTGGTAATAGTGACTTGCGGCGTGGTTCGGTCCCTGCCTCCACCGCCACCTTTGGCCGCTTCCGTCTGGGGTTGAAAAGAGAAATAATTAGTAATCGTGTCGGCCAGGAAATCTGCAGAAACAATCTTCGGCACTTTAGCTACCAGGGCCGGGTCATCCGGTGCTACACCGGATTGTCTAAGAATTGAATTGGTTACTTCTTCGGTGGGAACATTGATCCCGTCGTTTTCTTTTTGACAAGAGGCCCAGAGTATAGAGCCTGCACACAACATGGCTGCGCCACGCATCAACTTTTTAAAGTTCATGGTTTTTCATTTTTAGATGATTAGATTTTACTTCAATTATTCTTGTGATAACAGAGCGGTAATATCATCAACTGCCGGTTGGTTAGCGTTATATTAAAAACGTATGGATGATAAGAAAATTGTAAGGAGAAAGAAGCTACAACAATGTTGAAGGCAGATCTTTCAAGGATATTTTACAGAAAACTTATCGTTTCAAATAAAGCAATGTAAGGCGTCTTGAACAGGATGCTTTTTATTTGAATACTGCAAATATAGAACCACCAGCATAAGCATTTTGTAGTATATATTCGATTCTTAATATTTTTTTCAAATGTATATGTTAAACCCTTAACACCCGCATATAACGTTTGGTGGAATACCAATTAAAAAATGCGCCCGTTTCCCGCAATCCGGCAACTTGACGGTGTTAAGCTATGTGGTATTCATTGTCAGTCTTTTGCATTAATATGAGGTAAGAAATGGGGAATGGGGGAATGGGGAATCACTGTTGCCCGGTATACCTGAATATGCCGTGTTTGGGTAGTAATTGGTACCGCTTTTTCATTCTTTTACGGGACTACTTAAATCCACGCCCCGCACAAAGGCCCTCAACACGTTTCGATGCAGGGGATTTTAGGTAAGTTTCCAAAATCGTAAATCATTTTCCCGATTAAGAGCCTCCGCATTTGTGCATAAAATACCTTTGCCACTCAAAATTAGATATGAATAAAAGAATAATCGGGGCTGTTTTACTCCTTACATTTTACCAGGGCGTTGGGGCACAAACACCTAAAAGCGAAAGGGATACCACTGAACTGCACATCAAAAGACTGGACGACGTGACGGTGGTAGGGAGAAACAGTAAGAGTGATATCCAGCAAATGCCCGAAATAGTAGGCACCTCCATCTATGCAGGAAAGAAAAACTCCCTGGTGGTACTGGACAATGTGCAGGGCAATGTGGTTACCAATACAATGCGACAGGTACTTGCAAAAGTACCCGGCATCCATATCTGGGAAAGCGACCCCAGCGGCATCCAGATTGGGATAGCAGCGAGGGGACTTAGCCCTAACCGTAGTTGGGAATTTAACATCCGGCAGAACGGTTATGATATTGCTGCCGATCCGTTTGGTTATCCCGAAGCGTATTATAACCCGCAGTTACAGGGGGTACAAAGAATTGAGATCATCAGAGGACAGGGTTCTTTGCAATACGGACCCCAGTTCGGGGGGATGGTGAATTATATTTTAAGAAATGGCAGTGAAATAAATAAACCGGTGGAGTTTGAAACACAGCAGACAGTGGGCAGTCAGGCACTGTTTAATTCCTACAACGCCATTGGCGGCAGAAAAGGGAAAGTACATTACTATGCTTTTTTTGACCACCGGAATGGTGATGGCTGGAGACAAAACAGCCGCTATTATACCAACGCCGGTTTTGGAACCGTTACATACCTCGTAACGCCGAGGTTTTCCCTTACGGCAGAAGTTATGCGTTCGCATACAAGGAGCCAACAGGCCGGAGGGCTCACCGATATCCAGTTTCAGCAGGATGCACAACAAAGCCTTCGCACCCGGAACTGGTTCGACTTATTATGGACAACACCTGCACTGATAGCCAATTACAGAATCAATGAACATACCCGGTGGAATACGAAATTGTCGGCAACAATAGGCGATAGAAACAGTGTGGGCTTCACGGCTCCCATCACCGTGAAAGACAGTATCAACTCCACAACACTTAACTACAACCCAAGGGTACTCAATGCAGACAAGTATAGAAACTACGGGTTGGAAAGCCGCATTATATCCGATTATTTCCTGGGTAAAATGAAAAATACCATTTCGGGTGGTATTCGATTGTACACCGGTACCACTTACAGGGAAGCTGATGGGAAAGGCAGTACAGGTACTGATTATGATATGAAAGTTTCCGGTGTTTATAATCGGGATATAGAATTCGATTCTAAAAATGCTGCAGTATTTGTAGAAAATATTTTCAGGATCAACGACAAATTGTTAGTGATACCAGGTGTGCGTTATGAATGGCTGGAAGGTGCAGCTTCGGGACGGAACGGGTTTACTACCGGTGGCGCTGCCATACAGCTGCAGGATATTAAACGCAGCCGTAGTTTTTTACTGGCCGGGTTAGGAGCTGAATACCACGTAACAAAAGGAACAGAATTTTATGCCAACTATTCACAGGCGTATCGTCCCATTCAGTTTGCCAATTTGCAGGCTCCGCCCACATCAGATGTGGTAGATCCCAACTTAAAAGATGCTAAAGGTTACAATGTTGATGTAGGTTACCGGGGAAAAGTAGCAAACTTTCTGCAGTTTGACATGAGCGGGTATTACCTGTTATACCAAAACCGGGTAGGCACCATTACACCAACAGGAGCAACTTATCGTTTGATTACCAATGTGGGCAATAGCATAAGCAAAGGCTTTGAGGGTTTTGTAGAGTTTAACCCCGTAAAGGCTTTTACCAATAATAAAAATACGGATATATTGCTTTTTGCTTCGTACAGTTACACTGATGCCCGTTATAGCAATGACCATAAAGAAGCTGCTACTATGGGAAAGAAGGTGGAAAATGCACCCAAAAATATTCTGCGTGCCGGCATTTCTGCAGGATATAAATCCATCCTGGTAACCGGGCAGCTGAGCTATGTGGATGAAACATTCAGTGACGCCAATAATACGATTACAGCAACCGCAAACGGGCAAACCGGGTTAATCCCTTCTTATACTGTTGCTGATGTAACAGCGGCCTATAAAATCACCAAAAGTTTGAATGTAAAAGCAGGGATCAATAATTTATTGGACAAACGCTATTTTACACGCAGGGCTGGTGGTTATCCCGGTCCCGGGGTATTGCCCGGGGATGGCAGAACATTTTTTGTGTCTGTAGGCGCAAAATTTTAATACACAAAAACTGCATTCAACCCGGATGCAGTTTTTGCATAGTGCCCTGTAACCTCGTGAAACAGGTTTTGCTTTCCTGTTTCCCTTTTATTAATAATGTTATTCACCGTTGATGTGAAGATGTCAGGGATTCTATGAGTTGGAAGAGTGAAACATTTTGCCCCGGTACATTTTAAGGACTTGTAATGTAATGGGCGCTATGCAAGCGCAAATCCATCCGGCATCGGTGTTTCGCTATGCAAATCTATTTTGCTTTGAAGATGGATTTTGCGAAAACCCCGCTGGGACATGAAGGCTGGGACATTCATTCTGTCTTCGACTTTACAATCGTAACGCTTAAGTTTTCTCAAATAACCAGGAATAGAATATGATATAATTTTACTCTATCTTCTAATTAAAATGAAAAGTAATTGGTTCCTATTTTTTTTATTCTTACTGGCAGCCTGTCAACAACCCCAAAATAAACAATCCTTACCCGACCAATTGGCAAAGGG
>JAYSYY010000058.1:0-34537 GCA_043727215.1 Chitinophagaceae bacterium
GAACAAAAACTCCTACAAGGTAAAGAAAAAGGGACTAATCATGATTCATGATGTAGTCCCTTTTTCTATTTAATAAAATCCTACTTTTTCAGTGCCCTCGCAATTTCCCGGTGTCTTTTATTTTTCTGTATAAATTTAAAATTCTCGTCTCGCAGTTTTATGCCTGTCTCCACCGCCACCTGCATGGCTTGTTTGTGGCCGCCTGTTGCCCGCCCGGGAAAACTGCTGACCGCCACGTTGTGGCCGCTGTTGCCTGTTTTGTCCCTGTGGAGGCCTGCTAAGTATTTGCGTAAAAACTGTGTGGTAGGGATGGTCTTGCTGAACAGGGATTGATTTACCGATCAGCTTTTGGATGTCCCTCAGGTCTGAGGTTTCTTCTGCTTCACAAAATGAAAAGGAGATACCACTTGCACCGGCTCTACCCGTACGGCCTATACGATGTACGTACGTCTCAGGGATTTCGGGCATTTCATAATTAATTACGTGGGTAAGGTCATCTACGTCGATACCCCGGGCTGCAATATCTGTAGCAACCAGGATCCTGGTGGTACGGCTTTTGAAATTACTCAGCGCACGTTGCCTGGCATTCTGGGATTTATTACCATGAATGGCTTCTGCACTTATGCCGACCCGTTGTAATTCTTTTACCACCTTATCTGCACCATGTTTGGTGCGGGTAAATACAAGGGCTGTTTCTATGTCCTTATCTTTAAGAATATACTCCAGCAAAGATCTTTTGTTTTCTTTTGCCACAAAATAAAGCCACTGGTCAATTGTTTCTGCGGTACTACTCGCAGGCGTTACCGTTACCTTTTCCGGCAGGTTTAAAATGCTGTTGGCTAATCCCTGTATTTCAGGAGGCATCGTTGCAGAAAAAAACAGGGTTTGTTTCTTCGCAGGTAGCTTGGTTAATATCCTTTTCACGTCGTGCACAAAACCCATATCCAGCATTCGGTCTGCTTCGTCCAGTACGAAGATCTCTACGTCTTTTAGCTGAATGTAGCCCTGGCTCAATAAGTCCAGGAGCCTCCCTGGTGTAGCCACTAAAACATCAATGCCTCTTTTGAGCGCATCTACCTGCGGTCCCTGGTTTACGCCACCAAAGATCACGAGGTTTTTCAGGCGAAGATGCCTGCCATAGGCATTAAAACTCTCCTGTATCTGGATAGCCAATTCTCGTGTTGGGGTCAGTATCAAGGCACGGATGGGTCTTGTACCACTGCTAGCCATTGTTTTTGGTTTCGCTAATAACTGCAGCATAGGTATTGCAAATGCTGCGGTTTTACCGGTGCCCGTCTGGGCACAGCCTAACAGGTCTTTTCCAGCCAATACGTATGGAATGGCTTGTTGCTGAATGGGTGTAGGCCGGGTGTAGCCTTCTTCTTTAAGCGCATCAAGGATGGGCTTAATGAGGTTTAAGTCTGTAAATAACAATTTGTATTTTTTAAAATTAGTGCGGGAATGAAGCGTGCTTCATCATTAAGAAACGAGTATGCTATGTAAGCAATTATTTCGGAGAATAATACTGGCTAATAATGCCGCTAAATAAATGAACTGCCGCGAAGGTACGTTATAAATTCCAAAATGCCTTAATATAAGAACCGGGCTTTCCCAAAACAACTGTTATTAGTTCACAAATCAGCCTTTGTGATTTTGAATCAGGCACTTCTATCTCCCTTCGCCAACACCATATCAAGCTAACATAACACCGTCCTGTATGCGCTTTAAAAAAAAGGCGGCATGCCGTCTCTTGTTTTTAAGATGGAAGACCAAAACGCCGGTGTTGGGTTGGTGACTAAAAAATACTCCGGCACAGGAGGCCGGAGTATAACTGAATGCAATAGATTTTTTTAGAAACCAAGCCCTATTGTGAATCCGGAAACAGTGGAGGAGAAATTACCCATAGCCGAAGCCGCACCGGTTGTTTTGTTGATATTGTAGAGTTTGGTCATGTTGCCTGCAGACAGCAGTGCATACGCCATCCCGCTGGTTCCACCTATATCAAATCCGCTCATCGCTTCCACATTTATACCCAGGCTGCCCACGGCCACTTGAGTTCCGTTATTAGGCGGGTTCTGGATATACAGC
Source organism: Chitinophagaceae bacterium (assembly GCA_043727215.1). Classification (GTDB taxonomy): domain Bacteria; phylum Bacteroidota; class Bacteroidia; order Chitinophagales; family Chitinophagaceae; genus Ferruginibacter. The sequence continues at coordinate 2,089 of JAYSYY010000058.1, forward strand.
ATATCTGTGTTCGCATCAATATTAAATAAGGTGGTTGCAGTTGTGCCTGCAAAATTGTTAGCATAAGCAGAGGCTGTGATTGCAAAACCGGAAGGATTAACAGGCCCATCTACTATCAGCGCGCCATCATTTGGATTAAACCGAAGGTTTTGCCCCGTATTACTCACGATCCTTATCCTGTCTACCACCGGGTTAAAATCAAAACCAAAATCAGTACCGCTTAATGCCGTGCTGAGCATACCGGCCATTGTGGCTGCGCCGGAAGATGCATTGATCGTATAGATACGGTTGCTTGTGCCCAATCCGTAAAGCTGGCCATTGAGCGGACGAAAATCGATACCAGCAATATTTTCACCTGGCTGTAGCCCTGTGATGGTTTTGGAAATAGTTGTGGAGGTATTAGCAGGATTAAAAATCAAAAGGTTGTTGCTACTAACTGCGTAGGCTACTGGTTTAGTTGGGATCGCGATACCGTTATACATAATCTCTTTGTCATACTTGGTGATGATTCTCGCACGCCCGGTTCCAAGGTCGATAGTAAAAAGAGTCGCTTTTTTATTTACTTCAAATAGTCCTAACGCTATACCATCCGGGGAAATGTCAAAACCACCCTGGCCAGTTACTTTCAGAAAAAGGGAATCCACTTCTACGAGGGTACCGTTATTGGGCGGATTTTGAATAAATAATTTCTGGCTGGTGACATCAATATCATATAAGGTAGTAGTGGCAGCGCCTGCAAAATTGTTGGTATACGCCACTTCGGAGATCATAGCACCGGGTTGGCCATTGATGTTGCCATCTACAAAAGCAACCGTGCCTGTTTCCGGGTTCAGCCGCAGGTTTTGCCCACTGCTGGTAGTTACGCGCATTCTGTCTACCGTAGGGTTAAAATCCAGGGAAATGTAATCACCCATGAGAGCCGGCGTAAAAGGCCCTGTACCAATCATTCGCGCAGCGCCGGTTTCAGCATTAATTACATACATACGGCTACCACTGCTGATGCCGTATAGCTGGCCAGTGGCCGGTCTGAAATCAATTGCCCGGATAGTTTCACGAGACTGGAGACCGGTGATTTGCGCACTGTTGAGTAAAGTTTCCGGAGCCCCGGCGTTATACTTGTCCAGCATGGTGCCGCCGGCAAGGGTATAAAAAGTTACGTCAGGATTATTCCTTACACTGAATTCTGCTACCGGAAAATCTTCCGCAGCTGTCATTTCTTTTTTGCAGGAATTTAAAAATAATAAGGACAGGGCGGCTATGCTAAAGTGTTTTGGTGAAAGTAAGAGCTTCATGCTGATTGCGTTTTAGAATTGTGAAAGCGTATTAACAATTCATTTACGCAGGATTATTAATCCCGGATTTGAAAAACATTAAAAAGAGCGCCTGGCCTTATTTGAATGACTTTACGACGCGATTTTTTCCCAATCGAAAGGGATGTAGTAAATATTTTCAATCATGCCATCCTTGGATTTTTTAAAACAGGACATCCAATGTAAAAAATGAATACCGTGCGCCGCGGATTTCACGGTGTAGGTTTTACAATCCTGTTGTGGATGTCACTTGTCTCCATTAAAGCCGCACTACCAAACCATTTGAGGTAAACAGGGGCGAACACACCTGCCCTTACCGCAGGGTCCGTGTCTACGAGCGCTTTGGCATCATCAATACTGTTGCTATTAATGATGAATATACCACGGTAGCCAAGGTCATTTTTGCCGAAAGGCCCGGCTACTGCCAGCTTACCTTGGATGGCCAGCCGGCCCATATTACTCATGTGCCCCTTGAAAAGGCTTTCAGTGATCTTTTTGTCTTTTATGTCTGCCGAACCAGTAGTGAGGATCACCATAATATAATTCTTCATACCGTTAGGATTGCCACCTAGTTTTTTAGCAAGTACAGAGTCATACACTGCATTGGTTTGGGCGGTGGATGAAACGGTAATTCCTAAACAAAACAAAATAATGAGCGGAATATATTTCATGACTGGTAGAAATTAAATATTAAAAGTGCGCAGTACCTATTTCCTGGAGAGATTAAGCATAGCGAGCGTTTCGCCGATCATTTGTTGATTATATTCCAGTGCCAGCTGTTTATGATTAACCGCATCCACAATAGTTCCAATCAGGCAAAGACCACCGGTTAAAAGATAAAGAATCCCCATTCCGATCTGACCTATCAGGAAGCGGTGGATGCCGGCAAAAAAAACGAAACCCAATAAACAACATAACAATATGGTCTGGGGGTCTTTTCTCTTGGTCCGGTAGATCATTACAAACTGTTGCAGCTGTTCATCAGAAAATCCCTTGGTGAGAGCGTCGATGTAAATCAATTCTTCCGGGGTCGTGTCATACAACAAATTCATTAGGGTGGGGTTGATCCCGCTCGTGTTGCCGATGTTATTCATCTGTGTGGGGTTTAAGTTTTGGCATTATTAAATGGTGCCTTGTCAAAGTCACTATCCTGTAAAGTAAGATCATCACTGCAAAAATTCCAAGTGGATGTGTTTGTAAGGACCGTTGGATATCTCCATGAAATACCCAGGAGACAGCATGCCCCAGGCCACACCCGGGACAGAAGGACAGCCCGATCCATTTTAAAAGGCAAAGACTGAAATGGGTTGTTTCAGCTGGGTTGGTAATTGCAAGCGCTACCAGGCCGCCAACCCAGACAGCACATTCGAGCCAGGAGAAAAAATATTTTTTTAAACGTACCAATACAGTACAATTAATGCGCTCTTTTATAGTTAAAAGGGATCTCCCGGTACCTACCATTTATACTGCCACTGATGCTTGCATCCAGGTGAACGGTATCCTTCAAAAGGTAGCTAATCTGTTGTGGAAAATCGTGTCCTTTATTTTCAAAAATATATTTTCCGTTCTCTTTTTTTTGAAGTGTAAATGAAACGGGTAGGGGATTGTTCTGGTTGGCCACAGTGGAAATATACCGGCTGGCACCATTTGATATCTTGAGTTCCACTGTTTCCTGCGGGATGGTATCAGTGCCGTTTACCCTGTAACTTTTATTTTGTAAGGTGGGATCATTCATGCTGTACCATTGCTCGAATAAAAACCCCTTTTTGGTTTCCATCTTCCAGGTTCCTGCTAATCCATGCAGGAGTTTAAAATCATTGAAACCGTATTGCGCACAAGCAGTACCGCCGCAGGCAAATGCAGCCCAGCTCAGAAGGAAGGAAAACACCTTTTTTTTCATGTCGGCTGCTTTACCTGGTTACCTTACACGCACATATAAATGCGCAATGTTGTTTTTACCCATTGCCCTTTCCTCAATTTCTATTTCCGGGATGGTCCTGATAATGTCTACCAGTTTTTTGAGCCCGTAGTTTCTTGGATCAAAAGAGGGTTCTTTCTTTATGATATGATTTCCCAACGTGCTCAGGAATACCCATTCATCATCTTCCGTAAGATCATTAATACTATTGATGATTAATTTTCTTAGTGGATTAGCGATAGCTGCTTTCTCGGCAGGTGGTTTTTTTACTGACTTTTTGATGCCTTGCCTTACCGGTGGCTCTTCCCGGAATTCCTTTTGCAGGATCTCAATAAAGATAAATTTATTGCAGGCTGCAATGAATGCAGCCGGTGTTTTCTTTTCTCCTATCCCAAACACTTTTTTGCCGGCCTCCCGCAGGCGGGTGGCCAGGCGTGTAAAGTCGCTGTCGCTGCTTACAATACAAAATCCATCAACGTGGCTGCTATATAAAATATCCATGGCATCTATGATGAGGGCAGAGTCGCTGGAATTTTTTCCACTGGTATAACTGTATTGCTGGATGGGGGTGATGGCATTTTCAAGCAACACTGTCTTCCATCCGCTCAGGGTAGGCTTTGTCCAGTCACCATAAATTCTCTTAAATGTCGGTGTCCCATACCTTGCTATCTCTTCCAACATGCCGCGGATGTTGGAATAAGGAACGTTATCTGCATCTATAAGCACCGCCAGCTTTAATTCTTTGTCTGATTCCATACGTTTTTTGTATTCTCCTAAGATACGGTATTGATCCCTTTTTTGATCCTGACCCTCGCTTATTGTATTTATCCGGTCTTTTGCCTGTTATATTTATTAGCAGCAGTTCCAGGCACTCCCATTCGGGTGTGACTATATTTTTTTATTCAAGCAAATCAAAAACCTGCTGCGCCTTCACCCTGCTTTATCATAGGCTTGCCTGAGCCAACTGATCATTTCAGGTGTGAGTTCGTTGAGTGCCCCTAGTTTTATTTTATGGCTGAACATCGCATTGGGAGTGGTAACTTCTTCCAGTAACCCGGATGCAGGCTCGCCTTTCAGATTTAATCCAATTTCAAAGCGGGTTTTGGTTGCAGGCTGAAAGCAGCCGAATTGTTTTTTCCTCCTCAGGCTTACATACGCATTTTTAGGCGCCAATTCAACGTCTTTCCCAAATTTTAAAACTTCCGCCAGGAGTTTTTCATAAATGGGTTTCAGGTTTTCTTTACCGATGTACTGTTTGTCTACCAGGCTGTCCTTGTCATCCACCGAACCGGCATCAGATCCTTTTGACTTATGTGCTACTAGGTTTGCAAAACCATGCGTGAATCCGTGTTCTTCTTTCAGAAACTTTAATATCTCACCATGTTTGCCGGGCTTCTTTTTTTGAACAACTGCTATCCATTCTTCCAGGCTTCTGCCGGTGTTTTTGTGCAGGTTTTCTATCATTGTTTGTTCTCCCTGGTCCATAAAAAAGATGTAGGTTAATGGAATAGAAGATTAAGATAATGACAATATTACTTCAAGTCAACCAATAATGATGAGTGGAAATCAAAACCCAGCCTTTTGGTCTTTCCCCGGACTTGTTTATTTACTGCTGAACTTTGCAAAAATATCCAGGGTTATAAATCTTCCATCTTTGATTTCACACTCCCGCCTGGTACCCTCTTGAATAAATCCCAGTTTTTTTAATACTGCAATGCTTCCGGCATTGTCATCGTCAGATTCTGCAGATACCCGGTGCAGGTTCATTTCAGCAAAACCATACTCAAGCGCCCTGCCCAGGGCTTCCGAAACGATTCCTTTACCCCAGTGTTCGGGGAATATCCAGTAACCGGTTTCTGCTTTGCGATGTTCTTTATTCCAGAAAACAAGGGTTAGTACGCCATAAAAAATCGTGTTATCAGGGGAACAGATCGCCCAGCACCGTCCGCTGTCTTCGGTTATCATGTTTGCATACCAATCCATTTGTTCCTGGGTAGCTTCTAAGGTACGGAAGGAAACGCCATAATGTTTTATCACCTCCGGGTGACTAAGGCCGCGGAACACCTCGTTAATATCGGTTTGCAGGATTTCTCTCAACAGTAAGCGTTGGGTCGTTAACACAGGGAATGTTTTTGAATTTTGCTCCTGCTGCAGGATCATATCGCTATAGGAAACGGCTACATAATCCTCCTGCTTAATTTTAAATAAGGCTGCGTAGTACTGGCATTGATCACGGATCTTCTCCATACCGAGCTGGCCATCTTCATCGATTGCTTCCACTTCAATGAATTTTCCAAGCCCCACCACATCATCGAAATGAAATTTCACATTGTCGATGTAATAAATTCTCCTTTTCTTATCGACGATGGCCTTTATCCCATGAAGTTTGGTAAGCATTTCCTTCAGGGAAGGATCAGCAGAATGTTTGTGTAATAAAACTGTGGAGTGTTTGCTGCCGGCCGCATTCCGCCTGTCATACCAGATCAATGCGTTTTCTAAAATTCCTTCGCGAAGTTTGAGCCTGCCTTGTTGAATATTAAAATAAGTGTCTACCTGCCTGTCCTCTCCTTTGTAAAAAGGATCCAGTGCCAACAGCGAACGCTCTATATTTTCCGGGTCTGCCACGCGGGCTTTGAATTCAATAATATGGATGGGCATAAAAAATCTTGAACATTAAAGTTAATGCCTGCAGTCCAATGTGAACCACATCCGCTGCTTTCAGAGCAGTTTTGACAGTTTACCTGATATATGACAACCAGAATTACAAAATAAAACGCCAGGATGCGGCGTAATAAATTGTTCATCGCATATTTAATAAAAACGGTACAAGTTCAATGCCCGAAAAAACAAGGGTCATGAGCGGGCAAGCCGCTTCAGAAAAGGGCAGTTCACCGATCGCTTCTTAGGATGGGACTAGTTAGAACATCCTCACATGACCGGTGCAAGAAACCTGGGAGTTGCTTTCCTTAAGTCATAAAACAAAACCGCCCCGTCATCGGGGCAGTTTAGAATACAGGGCATAATTTTTTACCTGACCAGCTTTAGCTCGTTAATAATATTTTTTGCACCGCCGAGTTTATCAATACACCATAACACATACCGGATGTCCACGTTGATCGTGCGATTGAGGTCTTTGTCAAAAGCAATCTTATGGCTCAGCGCTTCATAATTTCCATCGAATGCGAGGCCAATGAGGTTACCGTTGCCGTCAATAACAGGGCTTCCACTGTTACCACCCGTGATGTCATTGGTAGTAATAAAACCAATTACAAGATCATTCCTGGTTTTATCAATGTATTGCCCGAAATCTTTTTTCCTGATCAATTCAATTTGTTTGGCAGGAAGGTCATATTCGTAATCCCCGGCTTTATATTTTTCCAGTATGCCCTTGCTGGTTGTTACATAATCATAAAACACGGCATCCCGCGGTTTATAACTTTTCACATTGCCATAACTTACCCGCATACTAAAGTTTGCATCCGGGTACATCTTATTTACGGCCGCAGGATTCATCTCCATAATGCCTTTCATATAACTGCGTCCGAGTTCGTTGTTCTTGTTATTGAAAGCAGTGTACAGGGAAGCGTATTTTGTGTTATAATTTTTAACGAACGCCCCCGCAAAATCAAATGCCGGATCTGCCTGCAGTGTATTTGCATCAGGATTCGAAATAAATGCGGCCCATTTTGTATCATCGAGGATCATTGTATTTGCAAATACGTCTGCTGCCCATTTTTTGTAGGTTGCTTCGTCTGCCGGGTCACCATAGGTTGCTTTAATTTTTTCGTAAAAACCAATAGGATGCTGGCTCTTATCAACTTCCGTGTAATAAGCATGTGCTACAGCGGCAATGATCTTCACATCACTTGGCTTATCTTCTGATTCCAGGAAATTTTTGCGTTGGTTATCTGCCGCTGTTGCAGCCTTCTTAATATCATCTGATGTGGCACCGGGTTTTACCATCGCCGCTTCCAGCCCCATAAGTGAAGAGGCAAAAGCAGCAAGGGGGCTACCGAGGATTCCCTCCAGCAGGAACTGCCGCTGTTTGGCGTAAGGAGTCCACGCCAAATAATTTTTGCTGTAATCAGCCAGGATACTTTCATATTGAGGTTTCCCTTTAGCCCAGGTAGAAAACTTTTGTTCGTAGGCCTGTTTTTCTTCGTAGGTTTTAAACTTTGTAAGCTGTTTAGTCTCCCCATCAAAAAACTTCCAGTAGTTGGCGATACCGGCATAATCTGAAGCGAGTTTTAATTTAACTGCAGGATCCTTAATCATCTGGTCATACATATTTTTCAGGCGCATACCGCGGAGAGAAACCAGAACCGGATTATTGATTTCGTTCTTTAGTGTAATACCATAGCTCGTCTCATAACGGTTGGTACCGCCGGGATAACCATAGATCATAGCAAAATCTCCATCTTTAATCCCTTTAATGCTAACGGGTAAAAAATGTTTGGGCTTTAAAGGAACATTTTCTTTACTATATTCTGCTGGTTTACCATCCTTTGTTGCATATACCCTGAAGACAGAAAAATCACCCGTATGCCTTGGCCATTCCCAATTATCGGTATCACCGCCGAACTTTCCCACGCTTTCGGGTGGCGTGCCTACCAGGCGCACATCCCGGAAGGTCTGGTATACATACATCAGGTATTGATTATCCTTAAACATGCTGTAGATCCTGCCGGCCTTACCGTTTTCCTTATCCGCTACTTTATCTGTGATCGATTTATAAACCTCCTGAAGCTTTTTTACCCGGTCAGCCCAGACTAATCCTTTTAATCCGTCCTCCACTTCTTTGGTTACATCGACGATCTTATCAAGAAACTGTACCGTTATAGCACTTTGAATTTCCTGGTCTCTGTTAAAAGCGTAAAATCCATCCTGCAGGTAATTATTTTTCATACTACTGGCATTGGCAATAGCATCATACCCGCAATGGTGGTTGGTGAAAATTAACCCCTGGCCGCTCACGATCTCTCCCGTGCAACCGCCGCCAAATATGACGATCGCATCTTTTATGGAAGACTTATTAACGGAGTAAAGCTGTTCTTTCGTTAATTTCAAACCCCGTTTTACCATGTCGTTATAGACCTGCTGGCCAAGCAACATGGGCAACCACATCCCCTCATCGGCACGCGCTTTAAACAAGCAGGCAATCAGGACAATCGAAACAAAAATTTTTTTCATGATATTTTACATTTTATGAGGAAACAAACCTACTTAAATTTTTCGTTCGAATACCACAATAAAAAAATGCACCGAAGCGGAAATTTTTCAGCTTCGGTGCATTCAATCAAATTATAGTTAGTGTCTTAGCGTCTTCCAAGCAAGCCACTCAATATAGCATTGTCATCCTGGTAAGTTGTGCAACTGATAGTGGTGCCATAGATCCATGAGCCTTGCGGTGAATTAAGACTGTTCCCCATTACAGCGCCGTTCCTGTACCTGCTTACGAGGGTACAATTGGCATCGTATTCTGTCTGGTGCGTCAGTCCCAGGGTGTGTCCGGCTTCATGCGCAACAATTTCTGCTACATAGTGTGAAGTGTAATACAGCCTGTCTGAGAAAACAAATGCGGGTGTTTCATCGCCCCAGGTGAAGGAGTTTGTATAGGCAACACCACTTACTCCTGCGTACCAGGAGCTGGTTGGCGTAACGATCACTCTCGTTCTCCTCAATGAGTTAGCAGCATTATAAACGTTTTCATCATAGGTGATAACAATATTATAGGCCGCATAAAGGGCATTTACTTCGTCCAGGACTTCTGTCATTTGCGACGAAGACAATCCAGATGGCGCGCAATTAAACGTTGCCCCGTTATTCCATAACACATTACTCACGGTTTGCCCGTCAAAATCAATAAGGATGCAGGAGTAATTTGTGCCCGTAGGTGCGGTTGGTGTTGGTTCCGGTGTCGGTGTTGGTTCTGGCGTAGGAGCAGGTGTGTAGATTGGTTTTCTTCTTTTAATATTAGCCAACAGCGTTTCTGGCTCATAAGTACAAACTGAAACGGTTTTTGGTTGGAGTGCCAGGGAATCTTCTGTGTCAGCAGTTTTTTTACAAGAGGCAAATACAAGCAGGCAGACAACTGCCGAGAAAGCGATGTTCTTCATTTATAATTGGATTTATTGGTTACGCCTTTTTTATGGTACCAAAAATATGGGTTTTATAACCGATTCAACCATCAGCTTTTTAAAATTTTCCTACAAATTCAGGTAGTCATTTCCGTTATTTCCTGTGTAACAATAGATTAATTCCAAAAAAATGTTGATAATTTTTTTTCTTTTGTAACGCTTAGCTGGCAATGGTTTCGACGAAAAATATATTCGACAAATATTTTATAAGTAGTAAATATTCTACATGTATCGCGGAAGGTTCAAAGACTTTTAAATACCAAACTCCATTTTTAAATTGTTTATCTTGTAAAAGTTGTACCTGGGGCTCGAACATTGCTGACAACGGGTGTAAACATTATTCTACATGAAACGATTTGCAGGAAAAAATTCAACTTCCCTTGAGCCATCTGTTGACGTGGTGCTAATGTTACTGCGAGCCTCCCATGCTGCCCGCCCCGACTCCCCTCTCCTTACCAGTTTCCTGCAACAGTACCAGGAGCGTGGAGGCCTTAGTAAGAAACAGCTGGAGGGCCTCCATAGTAAAGCAAGTAAAATTGAAGGAATATCCGCGGCCCACCTGGCCACGCTGCAAGCGATCATTATGAAAAAACCTACAAGGTATAAAACGGAACAACCGGGGACCGTGGAGCAGGAAAAGGCAGATACTAATACCCCCCAAATGATAGATGCGATTCTTTTTAAATATCCCTCACACAAGCGGGTGTTATTTTTTAAAATGAAAACCGATGGGCGCCAGGGGTTAAGTGCGCAGGAAAAAGACGAACTCCAAAAATTCGCGAAATTACTCCTCAAATAGCCCTCCTTTCATCTTTCTGCAAAGCGTTGACCTATATTCAACTTTTAGTGTAACAGGTAACAAAATGACATTTAATATGTTTTAAGGCTATTTTATCAAATTAATGATATCATGGCATGATTTTTCTTCATATAATCTTACAAAAACCTCTAAATCATGAAAAAGATTCTATTTATCATGGCAGCATTTACCATTAGTCTCGGCGCAATTGCCCAGGAAAATGGTAAAGGAAAGGGCCATAACAAACAAAAGAAACACGCTTCATCCAACCAGGGAAGGGATTACGACGATGTCCGGAGCGATAACAACAATGACCGGAATGCTGGTAACAACAAAAACAATGCAGGGAACAGCGGAAAGTATACGAACAATACGCCGCGCAAAGTGCGGGACGCTTTTTACAGGGATTATCCCAATGCTTCCAATGTTTCATGGACTAAAGAACGCGGCGTTTGGACGGCGAGGTTCAATGGGGGCGGCATTTTTGGCGGAGGTAACTCTGTGAGTTACAAGGCCAATGGCCAACGCCTGGGTTCTTATAATGACAATACAGTGGGTCGCCGGAATACGGATAGGAATACGCGTGGCAGAACGACAAGCCAAAAGAACGGGACCTCGGTCTGGGATAAGGTTATGGAGAGGAGGCAATAAAAGCCTGACTGGTATTTTTTAAATAGTTTTCGCCCCGCAACTGCGGGGCGATTTATTTGCGGAATCTTTAAGATCCCTGTTCCGGGCTTTCATTCCGGTCTCTGATTACAAACTCATTCGAATATATTTCGAACAGAACAATTACATAATTCAGCAGCAGCGGACCAAAAACCAACCCTATAAAACCAAATAATCCCAGCCCTATTATGACACCCAGAATTGTAATCACAGGGTGCACATTCCCAAGACGCTTCAATAAGGTGATCCTTGCAACATAATCAATGTTACCTGTTATAATCAGGCTGTATAAAAATACCCCGATGGTTTGGCCTGAACCGCCCGTGGCATAGGTGAAGATGACGAGCGGCACCCAAACTATCATAGTGCCGACAACGGGAAAAAAAGCGAAAATACCGGTAAGGAATCCCCAAAGCGCCCAGTCCTTGATTCCAAAAATAAAATAGCCAAAGGTCGCGGCCAGGCCCTGTATAACTGATATTAGGGGTATGCCAAGCGCATTAGCTCTTACCATAATTTTTGTCTCTGAGGCAAGCATGCTTATATTTTCCTGCCGAAGTGGGATGATCTTGTTCAGATAGCGCTCCATTTCAGTCCCATTGTACAACATATAATAAAGCACAAAGAGCATTATGGCCAGGTTAGCGATGAGATTAGCCGTACTGTTTAATAACGTCGGTATAAATGCTGAGATTTTATCCAGGGAATTGGTTAAAGTTTTTACCGAAATAAGTGTTACGCCTAGCTTATGCTGTACTGCCATAACCGCGGTTTTGGCTTGCTCAATCTTTGCATTAGGATTTTCCAGGAATGTGTTGATTTTTGGACTAATAACGACCACTGCAAGAAAGATTGGAATTCCCAAAATAAGCAGGTAGTAAAGGATGTACAGGCCAGCTGCTCTTCCCTTCTTCCATTTTTTATTAAATACGAGTTGAAAATAACTTGCCCTGCTTAATATATAAAATGTGATTGCCCCGAGAAGCCCGGGTAAAAAAATCGCAAGCTCGGATATGCAGAGATACGTTAGGAAAATAATAATTAAAAGCAATAAAATCTGCCGAAGACGCTCATTGAAATTATTCATGACGCTCATTGAAGGATAAGCACGGTATTAGCCGTGATCAGGGAAACTAAAGTTGTACAGAGAGAGGGAAGGGAGCATTAAATGCCCTTGGCTTAAAGGGATAGTATTGCAAAAAGTAAAAAGGCCAGCCGGACAGCATAACTCTATATCAAACCAGTTCTATATTCTGTTTGAGTTACGCCCTAAATATTTCCAATGTTGATGATCACCAGGAACAGAAGAGTGATACCCGCAATTGTAATAATGGAAAGGTTGCGTGACAGGAAACTCACCCTTTGTGCAGCTTTTAATTTTAGAATTGCTGCTTTCGTTTCTGCCGCTCTTTTTATCACATCACTTATATGGATTAATCTAGAGTTCATAGAAATTATTTTGCCTGGCCGGCTGGCCAGCGATGATTAAGAAAACGGGTTTTCCGCTCTCACCTCACTTTTAAGGTTATTCATTTTTGCCTTCGCAGTTTGCTTAAACTGGTCTGTTTTGTTACCGGCTTCTGCATAAACGTTTTTAAGGTTGTCAACGAAATCATTAAAAGAGTTCTTTGCAGAATCAGCCAGATCGTTCGTGTTAGAGGCAATTTTTTTCCGGGTTTCTGAACCTTTCTCTGGTGCGAAAAGAATTCCAGCCAGGGCGCCAATTGCTACGCCTGCAATAATTCCCAAGGTTGCTTTAGTGTTACTCATTTTGATAGGTTTTTAGTTTTAAAATCAGTGTCAAAAAATCATTATTTTAATTCAGTGTTGCGGGAGAGTTAAAACCCAGTCTCTGGTTCGACTTCCGCGCCCGCGTCCCTTGTGATAACAGATTGAATGTAAAGTAGGAGCGAAACCGCAAGGCACACATGAATTGGCATGCCCAAGTGCAGAAAGAATACTCCGCAAAGCCATCCTAATAGAAATATTATACTTAAAATTTGAAATCCTTTTTTCATATATACGGTGTTTAAAAACGGGCGTTAGTTTATTTTATGACCGATCCAGCGACTTGCCAAATATCAATGAAACCACAAACAATGCGATAAAAATAAAGAACAGAATTTTTGCGATGGATGCGGCACCTGCTGCGATTCCGCCAAAGCCAAAGATTGCTGCAATAATTGCGATAATTAAAAAAGTGACTGTCCAGCGTAACATAATGGTAAGTTTTAATTATAAAAATTTTATCTCTGACGATCATTATGAAAATGCTGTGCCGTATTTAATTTAAGGGAAATAAAACTAGGTACAAGCTAAAAGCTGGGGAGTAATTTCACATTTTGTGGAAGCAGGTTGGATTTCATAACCAATATGGAACAAATATTGCCGGATTTGTTTTTCACTCACTTTTAATTAGTTAACATGAAAGCCAATATTGGACTAACTGCTAAAAATATTACTGGCCTGGCAGAAATGCTCACAGTTGTATTAGCTGATGCCATGGTACTTTACACGAAAACAAGAAAGTTTCATTGGAATGTATCAGGCAACAGTTTTATGGAGTTACATAAATTATTTGAAGATCATTACCACAAACTGGAGGAAGCTATCGATGAGATCGCGGAAAGGATCAATAAGCTTGGCGTGAAGACTCCCGGTACCATGCAGGAGTTCCTGGATAAAAGCTCCCTAAAAGAAACACCCGGCATCTACCCCGAGCAGCAGGAAATGCTCAAGGAGTTATTGATGGACCACGAAAATACCATCATCAAACTCAGGAAAAATATCGACCTGAGCGAAGATGAGTTCAAAGATAAAGCAACGGCGGATTTTTTAACCGATCTACTAAGGGAACATGAAACGATTGGGTGGACGCTGAGAAGGTACTTTAGTTAGGACATTCAATAGCCGTGGTTTACTGACCGTTGCAGCACAGTATGCGAATGCCTCAATAGTATACCCACCATTATCATATTACAAGGATTGATTTAAGTGTTTGCAAAAGGTTCAATGCGACGTGGAAGTATATAGGAGTGCCCTTCCTGGAATGATTCACTAAAATGGCCGATAAAAGTATTTTAATTTATGGTAATTGAGAAGAGGAAAAGTAGTAAACTTACATGGACCAATTAGCTTAATTCAGCGTGCGCACATTATTAGAAAATATACAATATAAAGGTAAAGTAAGGACCGGGTATATCCTGGGATTCTTGTTGTTACTGGTATCATTTCTCCTGACGTTGTTTGCCAACAATGAACTGATCAAAAATGCACGGTTGGTGGCGAAGACCCATAACATTGTTTCTAACCTGGAGGCGATGATCTCCAAGGTTAAAGATGGAGAGATCGGTTTCAGGGGTTACCTGATAACCGGTGATGAAGAATACCTCGGACCCTTTTTCGGTTCCAGGAAATCCGTGGATTCTATTTATTATGAAACACGGGCCCTGGCAGTAAACGAAGATCAGAAGGAAGACCTGGACCTGCTTAAGTCCCGGATAGAAAAAAAATACACGCACTTCGAATCCGCTCTAACCCTGGTAAGGCATAATAATGAGGTGTACACAGCAAACATGTTGGATAGCTTTAAAAAATCGAAATACACCATGGATGAAATAATGAGAGATGTGCAGTCCATACAGAACAGGGAAGAGGTGTTGATTGCCGACCGGGATGCCAAACTTAAAAAAATAACTGATACGGTGCAGAGCTTCGTGATGGCCTCCATGGTAATTGCATTTTTCCTGGTAGTTTTCGGATTCTCTTTTCATGTAAAGGAAAACAAGGAAAGAATGTTTGCAGAAAACAAAGTAAGGGCTTACCAGGAGGAGTTGAGGAAGCGCATAGATGAATTAGCCGAGGCCAACAAGGAACTCATCGCCATGCGGCGGGAAGAAAAGTTTGCAGCAACCGGCCGGATCGCCCGAACCATCGCCCATGAGATCAGAAATCCCCTTACAAATATAAACCTGGCGGCAGATCAACTCAGTTCAGAGCTCCCGGCCGAGGTCGACAATACAGGTTTTCTGTTTGAGATGATAACCAGGAATAGTAACCGGATCAATCAGTTAATCTCGGAGTTGTTGAGTTCTACCAAGTTTGCCGAACTCAACTTTGTGAAGACCTGTATTGATGACCTGTTGGACGAAACGTTGAAACTTGCGGCAGACCGCCTGCTGCTGAGCAATGTGGAACTTGTAAAGAGTTATTCCGGGGAAACCTGCCAGATCCTAGTTGACCGCGAAAAAATGAAAATTGCATTCCTGAACATCATCATAAATGCACTGGAAGCAATGCAGAATAAAGAATATGGAAAACTTACGATAGAGACCAAACAGGAGCGGGACAAATGCATTGTGATTATAGCGGATAACGGGACGGGAATGGATCCGGAAGACGAGAGCAAGCTCTTTGAACCCTATTTCACTACTAAACAAAAAGGGAATGGATTAGGACTGACTAACACACAGAATATCATACTAAATCATAAGGGAACGATCAATGTCAGCAGCGTGGAAGGGGAGGGTACAAGGTTTATAATTAGCTTGAATACGGAAAAAAGGTACACTTCTTGAGGAAAAAAATACTCAAAAAGGGAAAAAATCAGGTTCTAAGAAGCTGCCTAATGTTTCAGATTATTTATTGCCGTGTATATTTCTGTCATCATGAACGGTTTAGGAATAAAATAGTCCACTCCTTTTTTAATAGCTTGCATACGGTCAGTGGGGGTATCATGGGCAGTAATCATCACAATTTTCATTTCAGGATACTCCTTTTTGATCTGTTGCGCAAAATCAACCCCTCTTCCATCCGGCAAATCATTGTCTAATAACAGTATGGAGGGATGTTGTTTGTATAGTGCTTCCTCAGCATCTTTTAAATTATTCACGTAAGATGCTGAAAAATTTTTCCTGTTCAGGTTACGTGTTAAAAAATAACAGATATCTATCTCATCATCTACTATTAATACATTTTCCATAATTGTAGTTTTCATGTCCAAGCGACTGTTATTTCAATTTTATTTGATTAAATTAATGTTTCAAAAAATTGACCAATCAAAAGATTTGTGGCAAAATAAAAGAATGCAGTTTAAAAGGCATTGGATTTGTAAACAACATTAACAAATGAAGCCAATTGCTGTAAAAAAATATGCCCATTTAATGTAGAATTAAAACCCGATAATAGGGTTCAAAAATTCACCACTAAAAACTAAAACAAACCTAATAGAAAGTTATGAAGCATATACTGATCATTGATGATGATATGGACATGTGTAATCTATTGAGCCGATTTCTACAAAGGAAGGGCTTTGAAACGGACATGGCTTTCACCGGTGCCAAAGGCCTGGCGAAATTTAAAGCCGACAATTTTGACCTGGTGCTCTGTGATTTCCGATTGGGAGATATGGATGGCCGGAGTGTATTAACTGAATTAAAAAAGATCAGCCCGCATGCAGCAGTGATTATTATAACAGGGTATTCCGATATAAAAATGGCCGTAGATGTTATGCGGCAGGGTGCGTTTGATTACATAACTAAACCACTTATTCCGGAAGAGGTGCTTAATGTCATCAACAAAGCTTTGAACGAACCCCAACAAATTTTAGAAGGGAATGTTTCAGATGTGCGGATTTCCCAAAATGCCGGGTCCAATGGGAAAAAAATGTTCTCGGGTGTAAGCGGCGAATTCCTTGTGGGCATTTCTCCCCTGAGCCAGGCGCTCTACCAGCAAATAGACCTCGTGGCTCCTACGAGCTATAGCGTTATTTTATATGGGGAAAGTGGAACGGGGAAAGAAGTTATGGCCAAGACCATCCATGAAAAAAGCAGCAGGCATGATAAACCTTTTATAGCGGTTGATTGTGGGACCCTCTCCAGGGAACTGGCAGGCAGTGAGTTATTTGGGCATGTAAAGGGTTCTTTTACAGGCGCATTAACTGATAAAGAAGGCATTTTTGAAATAGCTAATGGCGGTACACTTTTCCTGGATGAGGTGGCGAACCTTCCTTTAGACGTGCAGGCCAGCTTACTAAGAGTGATCCAGGAGCGAAAATTCAAACGGGTAGGCGGCAATAAAGATCTGACGACTGATGTACGTGTGTTGGTGGCATCCAATGAAAATTTACAGGAAGCCTACCGGAAAGGAAAGTTCCGGGAAGATCTATATCACCGCTTCAACGAATTCTCCGTAGCAATTCCGCCGTTGCGGGAACGTAAGGAAGATGTTGTTTTATTCGCAGATTTTTTCCTCAAGAAAGTGTCAGGAGAGCTTAATAAAGAACTGGACGGCTTTGACGATGAAGTGATCCAGTTATTCTTAAGCTATAGCTGGCCCGGAAACCTTAGGGAATTCAGGAATGTGATCCGGCGTGCGGGGTTATTAACAACGGCCGGTAAAATTAACAGTAATGTATTGCCATGGGAGATCATCGGTGGCATCCAGCTGCCTAGTGCAAATGCAGGAGGGGACACGCATGTGGCAGAAAAACCTGCAGCACTCCATGAATCAGTTGGCCTGAAAGGCGCATCGTTACAGGCAGAATATGATACGATCATGAATGTGCTCAAAGAAGTAAAATATAATAAAAGTAAAGCCGCTGAAAAATTAAATATTGATCGCAAAACACTATACAACAAGATCAAAGCATTTGAAGAAAGCAAAAATGCTATCTGATAACTCTATAACTGAAGGCCGAAAGGCCTTTTTTTTTGATTAAAATTTTCGGGTTTGAGAATGAGGAAGATAAATTCGAAAAGACATATACAGCTTTTAAAGGCATCATTCTTGCTTTTTCATTACCAACAATTTTATTGTACACCAAACAACACAGAGTATGGAAACAAGAACAACCGAAATGACAACACTTTCTACAGTATTGGAAAAACTACGTGTGAAAAGACGTGACAATGAGTTTACGATGACACCTGAGGGGTTCACCTGCAATGGGAAAAAGTTTTATCAGCCAGAAGATCTTACAATTATCAAAACATATCGTTTCGAAGGTGAGTCAGATCCGGGGGATTCATCTATATTATACCTGATACAGGCAAATGATGAGTTGATAGGGTATAGCCTTGATGCATATGGAGCCGAAAGTAATAACCCTGAAGGGTATGACGACTTCATTAAAAAAATTAGGATGGAAAACCGGGATGACCAGGAAATCGCCTAAGAACCATTGGGAGAAGTATACAGGGTAACCTGATCAAATACAACCAATACTGTAAAATGCAGTGGTTGTATTTTTTTTTATCCATCCAGCATACCCGGCAGCTATTTTTTGCTGTACTGTTTTTTTATCCCTGGCCCTTTTTCTCTTTTCTCTCCCTCAGCCGGGGGTGTTTCCAGGGAGTCTGCCTTAAATGCACCCTGTGGCTGTGTTGGATTTTTTTCATTGTATCCGGTGTGGGTATTTTTGTCCAGGGGGGTGCTGTCTTTTTTTGTGGCCATAATTGGTTATTTAGGAGTTGGTATCAAATTTTCGTGCCATACTTAAGTATTCATTCAAGCCTGTTTTCCAAGGCGGGCCTCCTAACGGCTAAAAACCCGGTGTTTTGCCGTAGGTAGTTGGGGAATATATTCCTCAAGGGTTTTAGCCTCATTGGGTTTAGAACGGTAATACAGATCGATAATTCCGGTACGGTTTTTCTATAATACACATGTATATGAATAAATGGGTTAGGCGTTTTCTTTACTTCCTGGCAAGTATACTTGCTTTACTTCTTATTGTATTCCTCTTTTTGCAGACCCGTCCGGCCAAAAACCTGATAAGAACAAAATTACAGGCATACATTTCCAAAAAAACCAACACAGAATTTGTTATTGGCTCATTGGATTACCGGCTACCTACCTGGGTGGAACTAAACGGAGTGCTGATGAGAGACCAGGCTAAGGATACTTTGATCTTCGGGAATCGAATCAAAGCCGATATTTCAATGCTCAAATTATTGAACGGCAAATATGAAGTGCAGAAAATTGAGTTGAACAACATGTATGTGAACCTGACTAAAAAAGACAGTGTTTTTAACTTTGAATTTGTTATTAATGCTTTTAAGAAAAAATCGGAGAATACCCAGCAGGAGGATACCAGCCTGATCGATCTTTCATTAAAGGAGCTCATATTAAAAGATATAAGATTTAACCTGCTGGATGATAAAAGCGGCAGCTACACCAGAATGAGTGTGAAGGAATTGGAACTAAGGGTGAATAACCTTGATATCAATAAACTTAGTTTCGATGTGGAAAAACTTTATGCTGACCAGTTACGACTGCAATTAGTTCAACAGCATAAATGGGTCGACACGTCCAGGGTTACTACGGCAGCTGTATGGCCTACGATCAAAGCGGACAGTTTAATTCTTAAAAACAGTTTTATCTCGTACCAGGACGATGCAGCCAGGATCAGTAGTGTAAATACCATTGGGCAGCTGGAACTGCTGGGCTTGAACAATCTCGAGTACCGAAAATTGTTAAAAGGTAAGTCAATTGAGTTGTCCAATTCTGACATCCGTTTCGACCATGTGGTATTGAAGGCGACCCCTAAAACGATCATGGTAAAAGATACGCTTATCCAGATAGAAGACGTTGGATTTATTATCGACAATATCGACCTCGTAAATAACCGGATCACCTATAATAATAATTCAATGCCTGTAAAAATAAACGGGCTGGATTATGCGCACTTTGCTGTACGGAATTTAAAGCTTAAGGCGTTGAACACCTCTTTGCAAAATGAGATCTTTCAATCCACCATTGCAGGCTTTTCATTCCGTGACAAAAGTGGTTTTCAACTGGATAGCCTGAGTGGATATGTGAAGATGGATAGTGGCTTAATTGAACTAAAAGATGTGTATGTAAAAACCCCGTCTTCAGTGATACAGGCCCAGGCCACCATCTATCCTTTATCTCTCACCAATCCTTCAGGCGGCCCGTTTGGCCTCCCTCAAAATAATATTGTTCTCACCAATACCATCTTAAGTAAAAAAGACCTGGAGTTACTGGCAGAAACACTAACCCAAACTTACGGTAAGCAGCTGGACGCGATGGGGGACGTCTTGATCAATGCTGACATTAAAGGAGATGCCCGCAGATTATTTGTACGAACACTGGATGCCCGCTCAGTCAGTGGAAGGCCTTTCCGTTTGCAGGTGTCCGGCACACTTAATAATATTTCTGATCCAAGGCACCTCGCCTACAATTTAAACATCGCAAATCTCACAGCCACAAAGGGATTTTTTGAACCCTATTTAGCCAACAGTGCAACCCCCATCAACTGGCCCCAACTGATGAATGCCAGCGGCGTGGTAAGTGGTGGGACTAACAACCTCAAAACAAACCTGCGGGTGAAGTCTTCATTTGGTAACGCAGTAATAGCTGGTACAATGGCCAATTTTGATGACCCGGCCCGCCTTCGGTATGATTTGAATATACAGGCACAGAATTTAGAAACAGGCAAATGGATCTTTGACGAAGAACAATTGGGTCAGCTTACCGGCAATATTCGCGCAAAAGGGAACAACGGTTTCGACATCAAAAAGAGTACGATCAATACTACTGCAAACATAAACTCTATCCGTGTGCAGGAATTTGTATTTAATAATATCCGTGGCACAGTGAAACTTTCAAACGGCTTAGCTGATTTTGATATAGCCATCAACGACAGCAAGGTACAAGGTACAGTAAGGGGTGATGCTAACCTGAAAACGGAATATCCTGCCGTTAACGCATACCTAAATTTGCAGCAGGCTGATCTGAAAGCCCTCGGCATGAGTAAAACTGGTATGCTTATCAGCACACTTGCCAGAATTGATCTTAAAAACAGCAGCCCACAAAACCTGGAGGCTTATTTCCGGCTGGATAGTACATGGTTTAAAACTCCCGACCAGGAAGTTTTTTCGGACAGTGCCATTATAGAAGCATTTGTAAGAAACGATTCTACTATTGTAGATGTCCTCAGCGACCTGGCGGATGCGAGCCTGGCAACCAACTTAAATTATCAGCAGCTGCCGTTGATGTTAAATGAAGTAGTTTCTTATTATTATAAAACCGGCAAACCGGTGCCTGCAGGACCGCAAGGCACATTGTTGGCATATGTTTCCATTAAACCCAGCGCATATCTACAGACAATCGTCAAAGATCTTTCCTTCCAGAATGCGCAGATTGATGCAACCGTCACCAACAGCAACCGGGATAGCAGTGTAAAAGCAAACTTCGTTGCAGAACAATTACAGGTTGGCACAAATAAAATCGCAAACCTGGAAGCGACCTTAAGCGGCGCAAAAGATACCTTGCTGATGGTAATGAAAGCAGATACCGTGAAAGCCGGGAACATACTCTTATTTAATACGACTGCAAAGGCAGGATTAGCCAATAATAATTTATCGGCAGAAATCAATTCTTCCGATGCTGATAACAAGCCGCAATACGCCATTGCTTTTGATGCTTCCCGCCAGCCGGAAATTGACGGGTATCGTGTGAGGCTGAAAAATGGATTATTATTGAACTATAACAATTGGCAGGTAAATGAGAATAACCAGGTGATTTTGCAAGGAAAAGCTTTTAACGTTCGAGACTTTGACATAAGTAACAACCAGCAAAAGATTTCCTTGAACAGTACATCCACAGCCCTGGACGCACCTGTTTTAGTTAGCATTGACAACTTCAGGTTAAGTACCGTAACTGCCGCACTGGACCAGGACTCACTCCAACTGGAGGGTATGCTAAACGCCGATTTCACTGTAGGTGATTTCTCGCAGACCATCCCCTCTATGGACGGATCCCTGAAACTTGACAGTATTATTTATCAAAACTTACCAGTTGGGAACCTCGACCTGAAAGCTAATTCAACCGGTGGACAGGTAACCGTTGCGGGTAAACTGGATGGAAACGGAAATAACGTGGATATTAATGGGCGGTACAATGCCAATAACATTGATCTTTCTCTTAACCTGAATCCATTATCTCTCGCTAGTGTGGAGCCCTTTACGTTGGGTAATTTTGTCCGAAGCAGTGGCACATTAACCGGTCCGCTTAGCATCAATGGCCCGGTGGATAAACCAACCTGGAACGGGCGCCTCCTGTTAACCAATGTAAACACAACCCTTGCTGCATTTGGTACAAACATAATAGCAGACGGGCAAACTATCGTACTGGAATACCCTGCCGTTAAACTCAATAATTTCCAGGTGAAGGATAGTTTGGGTAATGTGCTTAATATAAACGGCAATCTAACACAAAATGCAGAAGGTAGTTTTACTTCCGATCTTTCTCTTTCGACGAAAAATTTTACTGCCATAGATAATGTGGCCACCGATAATAACTTCTTGTATGGCAAGGCCATTGTAGCACTCGATGCCACGCTGACCGGAGACATACTTTATCCTGAATTATCCGGAAACGTTTCAGTAAAAAGTGGAACGGAACTCACTTATGTACAACAAACGATTCCTGCCTCCCTAAAAGAGCGGGAGAAACTAATGGAGTTCATAGATATGGATACCATCCCGGATCTGCAGGCCAGGAACTTCCGGGTAGAAACAGAAGGGATGCAAAAGAGCACCCGGACTGCCGGCAGCCTCACTTACAACCTTAACCTTGATGTAGAACCGGAAGCAATGCTCAGCATTATACTGGACCCTGCAACCAGGGATGAGCTGCAGGTGCAGGGCAGTGCCCAGATCAATGCTGTGGTAAATCCAAATGGTACGGTGGGTGTGGCGGGAACATATAATTTGAAAAGCGGCAGCTACCTGCTGAATTACGGGCCCGTGCAAAAGAAATTTTTATTGCGGGAAGGAAGTACCATCACAATGAGCGGCGATCCTTTAAATGCAGTAGTGGACGTAACAGCGATATATGAGATCAACGCTAGTGCCCTGGACCTTATCGGGAACGAGATCGGGGGTGGCACAGCTGTTGAAAATAATCTCTACAGGCGAAAAGTTCCTTTCCAGGTATTGTTGAAAATTACCGGTGTAGTTTCCGCTCCGCAGCTAAGCTTCGATATTGTGATCAAAGAAAGGTCTGAAGGTGTTTCTTATGAACTATCCAATACTATCAATAACAAACTGGATCAATTGAGAACAGATCCATCCTCGATGAACAAGCAGGTTTTTGCCTTGCTGGCCTTTAATCGTTTTATTGGAGACCGTAGTTCCGATTTCTTTGGTGGCAACGGATCTGTTAGTAGTGGGTTGCTTTCAAATGTGAGCGTGAGCGGCTTCCTGAATGCAGCAATGGAGCAGGTGGCAAATGACCTGATAAAAGGGGTGGATATCAACCTTACGCTTGAGGATGTGGATACAGACCCAAATGCGCAACGTACTGATCTGAATGTTTCTCTGGCGCGGTCTTTCCTGGATGATAAGCTGAATGTTACTTTCGGAAAAAACTTTACCGTTGCCGGCGATGAGGCATCAGGGAAGGCAGCCAATGGTGGCGGAAATAGCATGCAGTTCCTCCCTGATATAAATGCCACGTATAAACTTAGTAAGGATGGCAGGTATATGTTAAGAGCGTACCGCCGGAACCAATATGAAGCCATTATGGATGGATACTTTATAGAGACTGGCCTCGCTTTCAGCTTCCTAATGGACTACACGAAGTTTAGAGAATTACTAAAAAAACAAAAGAAATAAAATGGGTTATATGCGCTTTGTGGCAACAGGTGTTTTTTTACTGGGAGCGGTTTCATGCTCTATACAAAAAAATTTGCCGGATGGAACATTTCTGTACAATGGCGCCAAAGTAAAGGTTACTAAAACTCCGGATAATCCTGTGAAAGTAAAACCTATTACTAAGACACTACAAGGCGTTACTTTTCCCAAAAAAAACAGGATGATTTTAGGGTATCCCTACAAAGTAGCTATATGGTATGCTATGGGCGAACCCACAAAAAGAACCGGACTGAGGAGCTGGCTCAAAAATTGGCTGGGTGAGCCGCCTGAACTCAGCAGTACTGTTAAGCTTAAATCAAACGAAGAAAATATACTGGCGTATGTAGAAAACAGGGGGCACTTTAAATCTGCCGTGAGCTCATCCACTACCACCAAAGGGTATAAAATGAATGTGATATACGACCTCGTTCTAACCCGGCCCTACAATATTGATTCCATTGGATGGAGCCTGGACAGCAGCCTGCTAAGCCGGGACATTCTTTCTATGGAAAATGTAACCCGTATAGTAAAACCCAATGATCAGTTCAACCTGGATAATATAAAAGCAGAAACAAGAAGGGCAGACCTGGCCCTGAAGACGAAAGGTTATTATTACTTTAATCCTGATTACATTAAAACATACCTGGATACCACTGCCGGTGATCATAAGGCAAACCTGTTCTTTAGTATTCGGCCGGAAACACCCAACCTTGCCCGTGTGCCACAAACTATAAATAAAGTTGTTTTATTCCCGAATTATACGTTGATATTTCCTCCCCCGGACACATCCAGGACAGGCCTTATAGAATACAATGGTATTTTTATAAGAGATACTATCCGGCAGTTTAAACCCGCAACCCTGTCCGGAGCAATCACCTACAAACCAGGTTCATTGTATGATGTGGAAGTGCACAACGAAAGCTTAAACAGGTTTATTAAGATGGGGGCTTTCCGCTTTGTGAAAAGCCGTTATGAGCCGGTAGGCGATTCTGCCGGCAACTCCTTATTGAATGTGTTCTATTACCTAACACCGCTTAAGAAAAAATCTATCAACGCCGAGGTGGGAGGTTTCAGCAAATCCAATTCATTTACCGGAGCCCAGGTAAATTTGAACTGGAGGAATCGCAACGTTTTTGGAGGTGCTGAACAATTGAATATAAAATCTTACGGAGCAATTGAAACTTCTTCCATTGATACCCTTCGGAAAAATAATAACTGGCGGGTAGGAGGAGAACTTAGCCTGGTAATTCCACGGTTTGTGGCCCCGTTCAGGATCAAGGAACATTTTTATGCACCCCCAGTCACCCGTTTTACATTAGGGTACGAATGGATGAGGCGCCAGCTCTTTTACACAAAAAATTATTTTCGCTTCCAGTACGACCTAAGCTGGAAACACAGGAACGGCATAGACCATTTGCTATCACCACTTAGCATCACTTTAAACAACACCACTGCATTTTCTGACGAATACCAACAGAAAATTAACCAATATCCCGTACTGGAATTGGTCAACAGGCCAGAATTAATACTAGGCGCCCTTTATAACTTTACCTACACCTCGCGGAATACCGGGGTAAGTAACATTTTCTTCCTGAACGGAAATATAGATATAGGCGGAAATATAGCAGGTTTGCTGAACAGACCGGATACGGCTTTTAGTAAAAAGATTGCGGGCGCTTACTTTGCACAATACGTAAAACTTGAAATTGATGGGCGTTATACAAAAAAGCTTGTCGGGAAAGCTCAGTGGGCAAATCGACTGGTGATAGGATTGGGTATGCCTTACGGAAATTCCTCCTACCTCCCATTTGCAAAACAATTTATTATTGGGGGTGCAAATAGCCTGAGAGGCTTCAGGCCTCGCCAGCTCGGACCTGGAAAAGTTCTAACAAGTGTAGACCAGCAGGTCACTTATCCACAAATTGGAGGTGATTATAAGCTTGAATTGCAGTCAGAGTATCGGTTCCAGGTATCCGGGCCGATACATGGAGCCGTATTTGCCGAGGCAGGAAACATTTGGACAAAAAACGAAATACTATATGGGCCCTCCGGGAAATTTAAAAATGCATTTAGCAGCATTGCTGTAGATGCAGGCTTCGGCATCCGCTTCGATGCTAATGTTTTGATCATTCGATTGGACGTGGGTGTACCACTCCGAAAACCATGGCTTCCCCTTGGAGATGAATGGGTTATCAGGAATGTAGACCTAAAAGACCGGGAATGGCGACGGGATAATCTGGTATTCAATTTTGGCATAGGTTACCCCTTTTAAAAATTCAGTTTCTTTTCCTAATACTCATTCAGCTGTAGAATCAAATCACCAAATGTTGTTTTTAAACCCCGGTAGTACTGCGTGGTAAATGCTGGCACAGAATTTTATCTTTTTACCACAATAAAAAACTCTTAAAAAAAACGTTATGAAAAAGACAATTGTAATGAAGAACTTTCTGTTTGCTGCGTTTGCGGCATTGATGTTTAGCGCCTGTGCAGACAATAAAGAAAAAGAAAACAAGGAAATAGCAGAAGAAACAAACGAAAAAAAATTTGAATCCAACGACACTGAAAAAGATGCACAATTTGTTGTGAACGCCACTTCAGGCAGTTATGATGAGGTTGCTATCGCCGAGGTGGCCCTGGCAAAGTCAGGCAATGCAGAGGTGAAAAAACTTGCCCAGCAACTGAAGACTGATCACAGTGCCGTTATTACACAGTTGAACGGGTTAGCCGCCACTAAAAACGTAACTGTCCCCACAGCTGCCACCGAAGAATGCACTGAGGATGCCAAAAAATTGACCGAATCAAAAGCAGGCGATTTTGACAAGAACTGGTTGGAGAAAGTAGAGGATATGCATGAAAGCAGCATTAAAAAGTACGAGGATGCCAGCAGCAATGCGATGGATGCTACGATCAAAAATTGGGCTTCCACCACGCTGGTAAAGATCAGAAGTCACCTTGATATGATAAACAAAATGCAGGATGCGATGAAATAAACCTGCGTGGTTTAACTATACCCTTTGGTTTGCCATAGCGGCAGCCGGTCAAAAAAAGCGGAATGTTTCCATCAGAAACATTCCGCTTTTTTTATACAAATGAGATAGGCGTCCAACCTCATGAGTAGATTTTTCCACATACATTTCAGTTATTAACAATTATGAAGCAAGGGGCAGCCTTTTAATTAGGGTTATGTTTAGTGGTATATAAATTGTACCGACTAAGTATATATGTAAAAAGCCAACTGTTATGCAAATGCAACAAACCCTCATTGCTGAGAAACTAAACCATCTCACCGCCATCCTTGATGATGCCAGCGAAGGATTTTTAACTGCCGCCCAGTATTCACGGAATAAAGAACTTGAAAACCTTTTCGAAAAATTTTCTTACCAACGGAGTGACTTTGCGAGGCAAATCAAAAAACTAGTGCAATCCATGGGCGCAAGCAGTTACTCCAAGGGAGGATTTCTAAGTTTGCTTCACCGCACCTGGAAAGACATGTGTTTCAAACTGAAGTCAAGAGACAAGGAGGTAGTAAAATCGTGCTGCGTAATTGGCGAAAAATTTGCGTCAAATTATTATGAATCACTCCTGGACGATCCTGGACTGCCCGAAACTGTGAAGGCGGTTCTTTTAGCACAACTAACCAGCATCCATCAATCCCTGCACCAGCTGCAGGAAGTGCACGCAACAGTAGTGAATGCGACTAATAACCCGGCAGAACCAGAACCAGGCACTCAAAATAGCACAGCATCTGCTGAGAAAAAAGTTTCCTCCCTTATATATTACCTGAATGAGGTGTCCAGGGATTTTGAAATGATCGCAGATGAGTTGGAGGACAAAAATCTTAGAAATGCATTTTTAGCCCTTGCAGAGGAAGAAAAACAATTTGCACAGCAGCTGCGCTGCCAGGTAAGACAATACGGCTTGCAAATGCCGGAAAAGGATCTTCAACATCGGTGGGATATTGCACAGGAAGACTACCCGGAGTCCAGCCAGGGATCCAGGTACAATGAGTTGCTTCATATTTGCGATAAGTCAGAATTCATTTTTCTGAAACTTTATACAGATGCCCTTAAAGAGTTACTGGGTTTCACGACCTTGAAAGACATTATGGTCTACCAGTACAACAGCATAAGAACTGGTTTTCTTAAATTAAGATTGCTGAATACACTGCGATTCAGTCATGAATATTCGCATGTGTAGTATATCTATAACATAGAACAGGATTGTGTATCTCCTTAATATGGGAATACACAATTTTTTTATTTGGGACCATCCGTCATGTGTTAATAATCTCCCCGCCATTTGGATGCAGGAATTGTCCGTTCATGTAAGAATTTGCCTCGTCAGCCAGGAAAAGATAGCAAGGAGCAACCTCATCAGGTTGCCCGGTTCTTTTTAGGGGCGTGTCGGCTCCATGTTTTTGTAGGCTGGTATCTTTAAAACTCGAAGGGATCAGCGGGGTCCAGATGGGGCCAGGGGCTACGCCGTTCACCCTGATTCCCCTGGTAGCAAGGTTCATCGCGAGGCTGCGGGTAAAAGCAACAATGGCGCCCTTGGTTGCAGAATAGTCTATCAGTGAGCTGCTTCCCCTATATGCCACAACTGAAGCGGTGTTTATGATGCAACTTCCTTTCTTTAAGTGCGGCAGGGCAGCTTTTGTCACGAAAAAGTAACTGTAAATATTTACCTGGAAAGTATGCAATAGGTTCCGGGTCGTTATGTTTTCCAGTGAATTTTCCTCATAATGAATGGCCGCATTATTTATGAGGATGTCAAGTTTTTTAAAACGGGTAATTGTTTTCTTCACGATGGTTATGCAGTGCGCTTCTTTGGCTATATCCCCGGGTAACAAAAGGCAGTTCACCCCTTCTTTCTAGACCAGTTCTTTTGTGAGCCTGGCATCTGAATGCTCATTGAGGTAAGATATTGCAATGCTGGCGCCATGTTTGGCAAAAAGCAGCGCCACTGCCTTGCCTATCCCGCTATCACCGCCTGTGATCAAAACAACTTTACCTTCCAGTTTTTTTAGTTTGGCATCGGGTGCTGTTGCAGGAACCGGCTTCATCAGGTGTTCCTGACCGGGTCTTTTCAGTGGTGTTTTTTTCATGCATACTTATTCTAAATAACTACTTCCAGCCTGTTTCACGATACTTTTCTTTTAGAACCAGATATACTCGCTTTCAGTTGGTCCATCAGGTCGGTCGTTTTTGAATGCACCACCTTCATAGGTTTGTAGGCAACCTTTTTTCCCTTCGCTTTTGCATAAATAATTTTCAGGAGCTTATCCGTGTATTCATCTTTAAAGAGCTTAGGGTTAAAAGGTTTGGTCAGGTGATCTATCAGGCTGATTGCCATTTTCACTTCCGTGGGTTTGCTTTTAGCGGTGGTGCTTTTAATAGATGCAACGTCCCGAATCTCATCTGCATAGCGTAACCTGTTAAGCACAAGAATGCCTTCATAAGGTTTGATAAGGCATACATGTTCCCGGTCTCGCATCACGAAAGAACCAAGCCCGGCTTTACCCGTTTTAGCCAAAGCATCTTTCAGCAGCTCGTATGCCCTTGCGCCAGACTTGTCTGGCTGAATGAAATAAGGAGATTCAAAATACACGCTGTCGATATCATGTTCTTTTACAAACTGCACAATTTCGATATGTGCTGTTTTTTCGGGGCTTGCCTTTTCAAAATCCTTGTCATCTACGAGCACATACTTCTCATTATGGAGGTAGCCCTTGATAATATTTTCCCATAAAACTTCCTTGCCTGTGTGCTCATTCACTCTTTTAAACTTGATGTTGGATAGATCTTTTTTGTCGAGCATATCAAAGTCCAGCCGTGTGCTTTCAATAGCGGAGTAAAGCTTGACGGGAATATTTACCAGGCCGAACCCTACCGAACCTGTCCAGATTGCTTTCATATATAGTTTTTAATGAAATGTATTAAAAAATATGCCACAAAAAGCTGCTTCCCCTCTGCGATGTGGCATGGTATTGATCTCTTTGTAGGTAGAAAATCAAATTTCTTCTTATGAATATACAATTGGTAGGCATAGTCGCCAGCATATTAAGTGCGGTTTCAATGGCCCCGCAACTGGTAAAAATTCTAAAAGAAAAAGATGCAGAGAATATATCTATTCTTACGCTTTGTGTTTTACTGGCAGGCCTCAGCCTTTGGATATGGTATGGCGTCCTGATCACCGATCCCATAATTATCATTTCTAATACTTTTTCAGTGTTGTTAAATCTGGTAGTGCTTTTTTGTGCATTCCGGTATAAATAGAAAAAGGGAACAAACCCTTTGTCCCCTTTCCTTTGTCATTGTCAGTGTAAGCACTCTTTATGTAATGTAAAATTTTTTACGCCACATATTTTTTACCATGGTCATTGAAATAATAATGATCCTGGCTGCCGTTGAATAACTCCGTAAGGCTTTGCGTGCACTTTTGAAAAATATTCTGAACGGGCTTCGGCTGCGTTTCAAAATAACTGGCCTCAAGAATTTTGATACACAAAAGAAGTTTATTACTGCTAAGCCCCTTAGTGACGTGCTCAGGTAACACATTAACTTCTTCGGGATCTGATACCACGCGGGCCAGACCGTAAGTGTTCAGGTAAAAAGGAGAACCTTTTTTATAATAGTTTAATGCCACGTGAAAACTGTGATCAAATTCCTGCATGTAAACAGAAGGCTTGGAAATATATATCCATAAACAACCGGTTTCATCTACATGTTGTGTTTGAACAACAGACGAGGGAAGCTTTAAGAGGCTATTACTGTGGCAGTATAAAATCGCAGTTTGAAGCTGCTGGATTTTTTCAGTAATAAAGCCAATTTGATTTTGCGTATTCATAAAGAGTTGTTGAATGTTGTATACTGGGTACAATGAAATTTCTATACCAAAATGCATTGAAGCATTAAAGGCGGATGAATGAGGAATTATTTGCACAAATATGGTGTAGATAAAGTACGATTCCCCAATTCTGTTACAATAATGCAGGTTTTATTTCGGCATAATTTTGCGGTTTATTAACTATAATTCTTTGTACACAATACTGATAAGGGTAGTTATATGTGGGATGTGCGCCTGGTTTTAGCCACGCAAAAAATTGCGTATTATGAAATTGCAACTTAAGTTGGAATTGCACAGTTTAGCCAGGTAATGGGCATAAAAATGTCGTGGCTTTACTCAAGGAAACATTGGTCGAAGAAAATAACGCTGATGATATGCTAACAGAGCTGTCGGAAAGTGGCACAATGAAGCGGCAACAATGGAAGGAGTGAAAGGCGAAGTGAAAACTGCTGTCCGCTGAACACCAGGTAAAAAAGTAACCAAAAAAGTTGCCGCAGCTTAGATTCATCATCTTATGGTGCATAGCGGCCGGGCTGCAGAATGCATCCCGGGGTTATTATTTTTTCCTTGTATTTTCATGGGATGAAAAATAAAAAAAAACCCTCTTTCAAACTTTGGTTTGAAAGGATATCGGCAGCCATTACACTAAATAGCGGCCGGCCCGTGGCAGTGCTCACAGCAATCACAGTTATTTTGGTTTGGGCAACGACAGGCCCGTTTTTTAATTACTCAGACACCTGGCAGTTAGTGATCAACACAAGCACAACCGTTATCACGTTTATAATGGTCTTTGTTATCCAGCACTCACAAAACAAGGAAACAACCGCCATACAATTAAAGCTGAATGAATTAATAGCGGCAAATGAAAAAGCGAGCAACCGGTTAGTAAATATTGAAGACCTTACGGAGGAAGAACTGCTGGTGTTAAAAAAATTCTATAAAAAACTTTCAGAGCTTTCTGCAAAAGAAAAAGACCTGTTTAGTTCACATTCTGTAGATGAGGCTGAGGACATACATAATCTTAAATTAAAAACTCCGAAGGTAAAAGCACCAACCAATGATGGGAACAGTTCCTAAAAAAATATCGCATCGTAAACACCTTGCCCTGGTAAACGATTATGAAAAAGCTGCAGCCATTGCCAGCCTCACATATGTGTCTGACAGCCAACCTGGGATATTAAGAAAAAAAGCCGGAACAGGATTTTCTTACTTGCTGGAAGAAAAACCGGTTAAAGACAAAAATATGAGGGAGCGGATAAAAAAGCTGGCCATTCCCCCCGCCTGGTCAGCTGTATGGATCTGCACTAAGGAAAACGGGCATATCCAGGCGACTGGGTTCGATGTGAAAAAGAGAAAACAGTACCGGTATCATCCGCTTTGGACCGTGCTGCGAAATGAAACCAAGTTCCACAAGATGATCGAGTTTGGCAAGAGCCTGCCCGTATTAAGATTGCAGTTAGAAAAGGACCTGGCCATTAGAGACCTAACCGACAGGAAAGTTTTAGCTACCGTCATTAGCCTGATGGAACGAACTTATATCCGCATCGGGAATTCAACCTATGAAAAACTTAACGGCTCACACGGCTTGTCTACACTGCACGATAGACACGTAAAAATTAAAGGATCCGAGATCTCATTTAATTTCACGGGTAAAAAAAGTATCAACCACACGGTGCACCTCAGCAACCGACGGCTGGCGCGCATCGTGGAGCAATGCCGGGATGTACCGGGAAAGGAACTTTTTCAGTACTATGATGCGGAGGGGAAAAGTAAACCCATTGATTCGGGCATGCTGAATAATTACATCAAGGGGGTAACAGACCAGGGATTTACCGCGAAAGATTTTAGAACCTGGGCGGGGTGCCTGCATTTTTTGCTCGCATTTAAGAACCTGGACATGCAACTGCAAAAGAATCCTACTAAAACCGCAGTGAATGAAATGTTGGATTTTGTGAGTAAAAAATTGGGTAATACCCCGACAGTTTGCCGGAAATACTATGTTCATCCAAATATTATACAACTGTACGAAGAGAATAAATTACAGATTTATTTGAAGGACCTGGACGGTATTGAAGAAAATGACGATGTCAGCAGCCTGACTAACGATGAAAAAG
>JAYSYY010000059.1:0-34016 GCA_043727215.1 Chitinophagaceae bacterium
TGTTCCGGTGCAACATTATCTGCATTACCCCCGACCTCGCTGAATAATATTACAGGTACCTGGTCGCCGGCTTTGAACAACACTGCCACGACCGTTTATACATTTACGCCGGCAGCCGGGCAGTGCGCCACCACAACAAGTTTAACTGTCACCGTTAGCCCGGCGGTTACGCCAACTTTTAATCCTGTGAGCCCTATCTGTTCCGGTGCAACATTATCTCCATTACCCACGACCTCGCTGAATAATATTACAGGTGCCTGGTCGCCGGTTTTGAACAACACTGCCACGACCGTTTATACATTTACGCCGGCAGCCGGGCAGTGCGCCACCACAACAAGTTTAACGGTTACCGTTAGCCCGGCGGTTACGCCAACTTTTAATCCTGTGAGCCCTATATGTTCCGGTGCAACATTATCTGCATTACCCCCGACCTCGCTGAATAATATTACAGGTACCTGGTCGCCGGCTTTGAATAATACTGCCACGACCGTTTATACATTTACGCCGGCAACAGGACAGTGCGCCACCACAACCAGTTTAACGGTTACCGTTAGTCCATCTGTTACGCCAACTTTTAATCCTGTCCCGCCGATCTGTTCGGGTACAGCGTTATCGCCATTACCCACTACCTCGCTGAATAATATTACGGGTAGCTGGTCGCCGGCATTGAACAATAACACAACGACTACCTATATTTTCACACCGGCAGCCGGGCAGTGTGCAACCTCAATAAACTTAACCATCACCATTAGCCCGGCGATTACACCTGCATTTAACCAGGTTGGGCCACTGTGTATGAATAGTACGCCGCCATCATTGCCATTGACATCGAATAATGGGATTAACGGAACCTGGAGCCCGGGGGTAATCAGCACTTCCACAGCCGGAACAGCGAACTACCTATTTACTCCAACGGATGGCCAATGTGCCGGTAGTATACAGTTGCCTGTCTCCGTGGAACCATCAATAAGTCTGAAGATCACAAATCCGGCAGAAGTATGTGTTCCCACAACTGTGGATATAACTTTACCGGCTATCACCAGCGGAAGCAGTCCCGGTTTGGGTTTTACTTATTGGGCAGACCCAGCTGCCACAATTGCAATTCCCAACCCATCAGCTATCCCTGCAGCCGGTACTTATTATATAAAAGCAACGACTTCGGGGAATTGTCCTGCTGCACAAACAGCGCCGGTGATTGTAATGATGCGGCGGGAAGCATCTTCCCTTCGTTACCCTACGCTCACCGTATCACCGGATGTTCCTTTGCCACTTAATGCAAGAGATCCCGGGAGTAATTACTCTTATACATGGCTCCCGGCGGTAGGGTTAAACGCCTATGATGTAAGGACGCCTGTTTTTAATTATAACAGGTCCACTGAATACCTGGTAAAAATAGATGCTGGCGGCGCATGCACTATCGTGGATACCTTATTAATAAAAATTGCGACAACTCCTGCAGTAGCCTGTGATCTTTTTGTTCCTAAAGCCTGGTCGCCAAACGGGGATGGACATAATGATAAATTATTCCCTTTATCAGTGTGCATTACGGAACTGAAATATTTCCGTGTATTTAACAGGTGGGGTAAACTGGTGTTTGAAACAAATGTGATGGGAAATGGCTGGGACGGTACCTTACGCAGCCAGCCGCAGGTAATGGATAGTTATACCTGGACCCTGCGGGCAGTGGGTATGGATGGGCGTGACATGCATCGTGCAGGCAATGCGCTGTTATTGCGGTAAAATTCTTTTAATGAAAGGAATGAAAAATATCCGGATGACTTTTTTTTGCATCATCATGATGCAAAAAACCTATGCACAGGATCCAAGCTTTTCGCAATTCTTTTCATCTCCTTTAAATATCAATCCTGCATTAACTGCCAAAATGAGTGCGGACTGGCGCCTCATTGCCAATTTCAGGGACCAATGGATAGGACCGGCTAGCCCCTATGTGACGGGAACAGTTGCTTATGATGCAAAATTGGGACAAAATGAAATTCTCAATGTTCCGGAGAAAGACAATTACCTGGGCCTTGGAGGGATGTTGATGTACGATCATGCGATGAGCGGAGCCCTGAAAAGCGTTTATGCGTCGGGCAACCTGTCTTATAATGTAAAACTTGCAGAGACGGATGCCGGCAGCCATCGGATGGGCATTGGTTTTGGCGCTATTTACGGGCGCAGGTTCGTGGATTTTTCCGCACTGGATTTTGGTGAACAGTTTACCGGTACAGGTTTTAATAAAAATCTGCCTTCGGGGGAAAATGCCTTGACTAATATGAAAGCATATGTGTCCATGAGCACCGGGCTGCTCTATAGCTACAGCACGGAGAAAACAAATGTCGACATCGGGCTTTCCGGCTTTCATTTGAATAAACCGCGGCAAACTTTCTTGGGCGATGAAAAACAGCGGCTGGCCGTTCGTAAAGTTGCACATGCCAACTTTGAAACATTTTTAAATGAGCGTTTGGTACTGAGCACGAATGCCATTTACCAGGACCAGCTCCAGGCCAGCTATTTCTCCGTGGGCGGCGCATTGGGGTATTACCTCGCCGGTGAAAATGAAACTTTTGTGAATGCCGGCCTTTGGTATTGGTCGGCAAATGCGCTGGTGCCTTATATCGGACTGACCTATAAAAACATACAATACGGGCTAAGTTATGATATTACTATTTCCAAGCTGAACCAGGCTGCCCGCCGCCCCAACACTGCAGAATTATCTATCATTATACGGGGCAAAAATGGCGTGTCAGGGGTGATTCCATGTCCGTGGAAGTAAGGGTAGGTTAAAAGTTTCAAAGGTTTAAGATGGTTTAAGAGGTTTAAGAGTTCAAGGTTCTTTGGTTGCAAAGTGGCAATATTCGAAATCCAACAGCTACCCAACTTTCTTATAGCACTTAGACTGCCCGGGGTTGGACATCATCAAAAAGGACAAGACAAAAAAATAGCCCCTCCGTAGAAACGGAGCGGCCTTTTCGATTGCTTGCCATATGTAAAACTCTTAAAATATTTTTTTGAATCAGCAAAAGAATCTATATTGCCTGCCCAATGTAACAAGGCCTTTTCTGATTGCTTAATTTCAACTTTTCGATTGCTTGCCTCTCTTTCTTTTGCCCCTGCTCTCTCTTTGATAAAACAAATTTACACCCGATCATTCCATCATTGAAGACAATATATGCTGGTTTTTAGTATGCTAAACCGCTTATCCTGGCGAAGAAATGTAGGATTGACAAGTATTGTAGCGGAAAATCAGCCTGATGCCCAAATGCTAATGTTACCAAATTGTTACCTGATTCTCCTGGCTATAAAGTCGATTTTTACATTAAATTGTGATCTATATCACACTATTTCTAAATTGTTTTTTTTGCTGGTCTTTACTTTTTTAAGAAGAGGCTTCTTCAAATAAAAAAATAGCCCCTCCGTAGAAACGGAGCGGCCTTTTCGATTGCTTGCCATATGTAAAATTCTTAAATGCTTTTTTCGTGTTCCTTTTCTCGTTATCTTGCTACTGATTATCCATGATTACGGCCTTACGGATGCCTGCTCCACTGATTGATTGCCTGCCAACTGTTATCCTTCCCTCTTTGATAAGTCAAAACTATGACTGGAAGGGTTACTATAAAAATCAACTTATTGAATAAGTTAAGATGCTGAAAGCTGTTTCATTTGTAGAAAAGCCTTTGTGGCACTGCTTTTCAGAATTAAAAATTAATTATGCCCAACCGTTCGACAGATATATTATTTCAATTGATACGATCTCTTCAAAAGGCGGAGAAACGTAATTTTAAACTGTACATCAAACGAAACTCAGGCAACGAAGACCTGAAAATCATAGAACTGTTTGATGCGATGGATAAGCTGGCCGATTATGATGAAGTGGTGCTGTTGAAAAAACTGCCTTCCATTAAGAAGCCCCAACTTTCCAATACCAAGGCCCACTTGTACCGGCAATTACTTGCCAGCCTGCGCCTGCTGAAAAGCACGGAAAGCATAGACCTTCAATTGCATGAGCAGCTGGATTATGCGCGAATCCTCTACAATAAAGGCTTATACCTGCAGAGCCTTAAGTTACTGGAAAAGGCAAAAGAGCTGGCCACCAGCTATAGCCAGGATAGTTTCCTCATACAAGTTATATCGCTTGAAAAAAAAATTGAAACACTGCATATTACCCGGAGCATGGAAAACCGGGCACACACCCTTACTACCGAAGCGGTGGAGGTGAACGAACGGAGAAAAATGATCACAAGTCTCTCCAACCTCGCACTAAAATTATATAGTTGGTATATAGAGCATGGTCACGCGGGCAATGAAAAAGACGAACTGCACATTAAAAAATATTTCCGGGAAAACCTGCCGGCGGATGCAGAAAAACAGACGGGGTTTTACGAACGCATGTACCTCTGCCAGAGTTATTGCTGGTTTGCATTTATCCGCCAGGATTTTTTGATGTATTACCGTTATACGCAAAAGTGGGTCGACCTGTTTCATTCCAATTCAGCGATGATCGCGGTAGAGACAAGCCACTATATCAAAGGAATGCATAACCTGCTGAATGCACATTATGACCTTAGAAATTACAAAAAGCTGGCGACCACTCTTAAGCAATTTGAAAAATTTGCTGAAACAGATATTGTAAAAATTCATGACAATAACAGGATACAAACCTTTGTATACCTGAGCAGCGCCAAACTGAACCTGCAGATGAGCATGGGGAATTTCACGGAGGGTTTGCTGATGGTGCCTGGCCTGGAACAAAAGCTGGAGGACTATAGTTTATACCTGGACAGGCACAGGATTCTTGTTTTTAATTATAAAATTGCTACCCTGCATTTTGGTTCCGGCAATTTTGAAACCTGTGTGGATTACCTGCGGAAGATCATCAATGACCAGGTGGACCTGAGGAATGACCTGCAATGTTATGCCAGGGTGTTGCACCTGCTGGCGCACTACGAACTCGGTAATAGCGAGATACTGGAACACCTGATAAAATCCGTGTACAGGTTCATGGCCAAAATGAACAACCTGACCATTATTGAAGAAGAAATGTTCCGCTTCCTCCGCAAATCATTCCGGGTGCCGAAGAACATGGTTAAACCTGAACTGGAGAAATTTTTGACTGCCATCAAAAAGTTTGAGAACAGCCGTTTTGAGACCCGTGCATTTGCTTACCTGGACATCATTTCCTGGGTAGAAAGCAAGTTGTATGATAAGAATATGGCAACTGTGATAAGGGAGAAATACCTTGCAAGTAACCGGAAACTTAGTTACGGGATGTTATAAGATCATCAGGCCACAGCCCCTGATATCGCTATTGTCCATTCTTCCCAGCACTTCAAAAGAGCCGTCGGGGTGAAGCCGGGCAACATCATCAGTGGCAATGAATGCACAACTGTAAAGGTTGGCCAGGTCAATGACATTGATCGCCCCGGCCGCTACGGGGGTAAGCATTTTTTCATGGCTTGTTACATCAAAAGGATCATCTTCGGCCCTTACGAGTATTTTCATCCAGGGCGGGCTCATAAAACGGCCGTTGCCGGGGGAATAAGCCTGGGATAATAATTCTGTCATACCATATTCAGAGTGGACTTCATTTACACCTAACCGTTCTTTCAGCAATGCATGGACCTCCTCCCTAGTCATCTCTTTCCTTCTGCCCTTCATACCACCGGTTTCCATAACGATCGTATGGCGAAGTTTTGCCGGGTATTTACCAGAAAAATCCAGCAGGGCATAGGTCACACCCAACAGCAACGTTTTTTGCCCCTCCCTTTCATTTGCCATAACAGCCTCGAATAGACGCTCATCCTTGTCCAGGTAAAATCCACTTCTTGAGGAGCCCGAACGTTGTATCAGTTCATTCACCATGTATACCAGCGAGGAATTTCCCCGCTCCTGGTAGGAAGGCAGTAAGCCCATGATACTGTAGTTCGCAATATCTCCATAAAACGAAGTGAATGCAGTTAAAAAACTTTCCTGATACAAGCCCGGGTCTTTCACAAAATGGCGGCTGTTCACAGACCCTGTCGTTCCACTGCTTTCAAACACCGTGTCGGTTTCAAAAACTGTATTTTTAATTGGCCGGGTCTTAAAAAACTGGATAGGTAAAAAAGGGATCCGTTCCAGTTGCTTCACATCCCGCGGGGAAATTTTTAACGTTTTGCAAAACCGTTGATAGGCAGGGTTTTGCTGGTACTGAAACAAAAAAATATCCAGGGCCAATGCTATAAAATCGGCACTATTTACGTTAAAAATCTCATTTCTTATATCTTCAGGAGAGAAGGTCATCTTTGGTTGCAAATTTGAGGAAATAAATCTATTATATACGCAGGCTGTGGCAAAGCCTTCTCACTTAAGGATATATGGCTGGGGTTTACTAAATTTGATTACAATTTATATACATGAGAAACGTTATCGTTATTATATGCCTGGTATTATCTTTTGTTTCCTGTAAAAAAGACAAATACACCACGGCACCACAATTGGAGTACTTGTCCCTGCGTCCCAATGCACTTGATAGCAGGGATTTTACGCCCGTTTACCCTATACTCACATTCCGTGTTACGGATGCCGAAGGGGATATAGGGTATAAGGTTGGCGCCGATACAGCTTTTATATATGTAAAAAGCCTGCTAACCGGCTTTTCTGATTCTCTTCCGTTTCCTGACCTGGAAACGGCCGGCAAAAGTAACTTTAACGCCGAAGTGGATATTGATCTGCAGCGCTTCGTGAAATGTAAATCATTGCCAGGAACACCTTTGCATACCGATACTTTATATTTTGAGATCTATGTGAAGGACTTTGAAAAGAATAAGAGTAACGTGATCACTTCCAAAGATCCTGTATTTTTTACCTGCTTTTAATGCGCTGGCTGCATTTTTTTCTTTCGCATTCTATTTTTATTTCCAGTTGTGCCCTGGCACTTTGTTACCAGACCTATACCTTATTGCATGTGCAGGGTGATTGGCTTGTTTACGGGTTCCTGTTCTTTTCCACTTTATGCAGCTACAACTTTTACTGGCTTATCAGCAAATATTCTTTCCGTAAAACTACTGCTGCAGGGCTTTTCCTCAAAAGGAACTTTTCCTATTTAATTATCTTTTTACTAGCAGGGGCGGGTACCCTTTTTTTTCTTTTCCAACTGCCTGGTATTTTCCCCTGGGCGGTCGTAGCTGTGGCGTTAACCATCACCTATTCGCTCCCGCTATGGCCCTTCCCATTTGCAACACTACTCCGGAAAGCAGGCTTTGTAAAAACCACTTTACTCGCATTTACCTGGGCGTATGTAACTACAATCATCCCGGGCATTACAAGCCATTCGGTGGGATGGCTACCATTACTGACGTTGTTTGCAGCCCGTTTTTTTTTCATGGCACTGCTCTGTATCATTTTTGATACAAGGGATATAAAGGTGGATAAGATGAACGCACTGAGAAGCCTTGCAACAGATGTGAGCAGAAAATTACTGGGCAAAATCATGGTCTTCGCGTTTTGTTGTTATATCGCCGCTGGCATTGCTGTTCGTATGCATTTTGGCGACAATAGCCAACTTGCAGCTTTCCTTGTTACCGGCATTGCTGTTTGGTGGGTTTACACGGCCTCAAAGAAGCCGCAGGGTTATATATTTTATTATTTTGTCGTAGATGGACTGATGTTGTGTTCCGCTGCCGCTACTTTTTTCGCTTCATTTTTCTAAGGGGTGATACCGCTTTCAGTGGGAACAAGATTGCATTCCTGTTGTTATTTATGTTTAATGATCATTTTCTGAGATAATCAACACCCACATTAATTACTTTTGCAGGATTCAATAAAAAATTCATTATAATGGCTAAAGCTATAAATAAGAAATCGCTGATAACACCCGATGGCTATAATTTTTTAAAACAGTATGTAAACAATTCTTCTCCCACAGGTTTCGAGAGCAGTGGGCAAAAGTTGTGGATGAAGTACCTGGAGCCCTATGCAGATGAGTTTTTTACTGACCCTTATGGCACCGCTGTTGGCGTAATAAACCCAGGTGCTAATTTTAAGGTAGTGATCGAGGCCCATGCAGATGAGATTAGTTGGTTTGTAAATTATATCACACCGGAAGGGCTGATCTACCTGAAAAGAAATGGCGGGGTTGACCACCAGATTGCCCCCAGTATGCGCGTGAATATCCGGGGAAAAAAAGGTATTGTAAAAGCAGTGTTTGGCTGGCCCGCTATCCATACCAGAATGAATAGTGCTGATTCAAAGGAGCCGACACCCAAAGTAGACAACCTGTTTCTTGACTGTGGTGCAAGAAACAAAAAAGAAGTGGAAGCACTTGGCATTCATGTGGGGGCCGTTGCTACCTACGAAGATGGTTTCGAAGAGTTGGCGCATGGTTTTATGGTAGCGAGGGCTTTTGATAACCGGATCGGTGGTTTTATGATCGCAGAGGTAGCCAGGTTGCTGAAGGAGAATAAGAAAAAATTGCCCTTCGCTTTGTATATCGTTAATGCAGTGCAGGAGGAAATAGGTTTACGAGGGGCCGAGATGATAGCACGCAGGATCAAACCCGATGTGGCGATTATTACTGACGTAACGCACGATAGCACAACGCCGATGATCAATAAATCTATTGAAGGCGAATGTGTGAGCGGGAAGGGGCCGACCGTTTGTTACGGACCGGCGGTACACAATAAACTCCTGGATTTTGTGCAAAATATAGCGGACAAAAACAAAATCCCTTACCAGGTGAAAACCGTCAGCAGGAGCACCGGAACAGATACAGATTCTTTTGCATACGCCAATGATGGTTGCCCTTCTGTATTGATCTCTATCCCGCTCCGGTATATGCACACTACCGTGGAAATGATCCACAGGGACGATATTGAAAATACGGTGAGGCTGATGTATGAAACCTTGTTATCCCTTACACCAAAAACAAACCTTAGTTATTTCGACTAAGGCAAATAAATACCTGGTTTTGCATAAAGAAAGCCGGCTCTGCAACCTGTTAACGGCGGCGGGATCAGAAAAAGTCGCCAAAAATCACACATGGAAGATAGGTACACGAAATATTTCAACCTGAGCCTGAAACTGTTTTTTACTTTTCTTGCTTTTATAGTTGCGCTCATCATCATCCTTGTAGGGCTAAAATTTATGTTTGGTATCCTGGATAAGATCCCCTGGTTTGTTCTGATATATATGTTGTTTATCGTAATGGTTCCGGCTGCTTTGTTCATCAGTATCTTCCTTATTTATTTTCGCAGAACAAGATTCCATCCTTCCTCCCTGGTAAGAGGAATTTCTTATACTTTGTTTTCTATCGCGCTGGTTTTGTGGGCTGGATTGTTTGTAATGGACCTTATTCATTTTTTTAAAAAAGAGTCCAGGGAAATAGGGGGGTATTACGGTTATAATATCTTCCTGCTCACAGGGAGTGTTGTCCTGGTGTTCCTTGTGGGGATAATGCAGGCATTAAGTACTGCAAAGGAAAAAGACTGGCTGGACAAAATGCACGACCGGGGATTGCAAGATGAGTTATGAATGATTTGCTTAATATTAAAATTCCCCCTGAAGAATCAGGGGGAATTTTTTTTAACCCTTAAAACAACCAACATGAAATCAGTTGACTAAACTAAATACGCTTATAGGACAGAAAAAGTTTTCTATCCGTCACAAAAATTATGTTAAAGAGATCTCCAACACCTGTTGCATCGTTTTTACATAATGAAATTTAATTCCTTTTATAAAAGAAGGATTGATTTCTATTACATCTTTCTCATTTTGGTAGCACATTACTATCTCCTTGATACCCGATCGTTTAGCCGCTAAAACCTTCTCTTTTATTCCACCAACGGGAAGAACTTGTCCGCGGAGCGTGATCTCGCCTGTCATAGCAAGGAAAGGTTTTATTTTTCTACCGGTGAAAGCGCTCGCCAGGGCTGTCATCATTGTGATGCCTGCACTGGGCCCGTCTTTTGGCGTT
Source organism: Chitinophagaceae bacterium (assembly GCA_043727215.1). Taxonomy (GTDB): domain Bacteria; phylum Bacteroidota; class Bacteroidia; order Chitinophagales; family Chitinophagaceae; genus Ferruginibacter. The sequence goes on from JAYSYY010000059.1 coordinate 9,953, forward strand.
GCGCCTTCCGGAACGTGGATATGCGCGTCTTTTTTGTTAAAGGCATCTACCGTCAGACCCAGTTTTTTACAATTAGCTTCCAGCCATGTAAAGGCTGTACTGGCACTTTCCTTCATCACGTTTCCCAGGTTACCGGTCAGCTTTAATTCCCCTTTGCCATCACTCAGTTGTGTCTCTATGAAGAGGATATCACCGCCCACATAGGTCCACGCCAGGCCCACTGCCACACCCGGCATATTGGCCATTTTGTACATCTCGTTGCTGTATTTTGGCTTGCCTAGTATCTTTTCAATATCGTTATTCGTAATGGTAGCCTTGAGTTTCCCCTTTACCACCAGTTCTTTTGCCTGGTAGCGCATGATGCTGGCCAACTGCCTGTCCAGTTCCCGCACGCCACTTTCCCTCGTATAATCGGCTATTACTTTTTCCAGTACCGTATCGCTCATTTTAAAACTCTGGGGCTTCAGGCCATGCATTTCTTTTTGCTTGGGTATGAGGTGCCTGCTCGCGATCTGGATTTTTTCTTCCACTGCATAACCACTCAGGTCTATGATCTCCAGCCTGTCCCGAAGGGCAGGCTGAATGTTGCTGATATTATTCGCCGTGGCGATGAACAATATTTTGCTGAGGTCGTATTCCAGTTCCAGGTAGTTATCGTAAAAGGTATTATTTTGCTCGGGGTCCAATACTTCCAGTAAGGCAGAGGAGGGGTCGCCCCGGTGATCGGTGCCCACTTTGTCTATCTCATCCAATATCATTACCGGGTTACTGGACTTGATCTTCCTGATAGACTGCACGACCCTTCCGGGCATTGCCCCAATATAGGTCTTACGATGGCCTCGTATCTCGCTTTCGTCATGGAGCCCGCCAAGGCTTACCCGCACATATTTTCTATTAATGGCTGCTGCGATACTTTTTCCAAGACTGGTTTTACCAATGCCCGGAGGTCCCAGGAAACAAAGGATGGGGCTTTTCATATCGCCTTTTAACTTAAGAACTGCCAGGTATTCAAGGATACGCTCTTTTATTTTGTTCATACCATAATGATCATGGTCCAGCACTTTTTTTGCTTTTTTGAGGTCATACTGGTCCTGGGTATAGTCATTCCAAGGTAAATCCAGCATCAGGTCCAGGTGATTATATACAACGGAATAATCGGGTGTAGAAGGATGCATTCTTTCTAGTTTTTCCACTCCCTTGTTGAACATTTCCTTTGCAGCCGGTGTCCATTTTTTTGTTTCTGCCTTTTTCTGCATTTCTTTTACTTCGGCCACGTTATCGCCACCCAATTCGTCCTTGATGGCTTTCATCTGTTGCTGCAGAAAATACTCCCGTTGCTGTTTGTCCAGTTCAGCCCGGGTTTTGTTCGTCACCTTGTTTTTCAGTTCAGCATACTGCAATTCTGTATGCATCAGGTTCATTAGCAATTCCGCACGTGCCTTTATGTTGCTGATGTCCAGTAATTTTTGTTTTTGCTTGATATCACTATTCAGGTTGCTGCTCACAAAATGGATAAGAAAGGAAGGGTTTTCGATATTCTTAAGAATGATCCCTGCTTCACTTGGTAAATTCGGGGACAGGCTGATGATTTGTCCGGCCAGGTCCTTGATACTCCCTACCAGTGCATCGAAATCCGCGTCCCCTTTTATGCTTTCTTCATCCAGTACTTTGATGGTTGCTTTAAAGTAGGGATCCTCGGTGGTAATTTCTTCTATTTTAAATCGTTTGCGCCCCTGGATGATAATGGTTGTACCTCCATCCGGCATCTTGATCAATTTTACAATCTTTGCAACTGTCCCGATATCTTCAAGGTCGCTTACGGTCGGTTCTTCAACGGTACTGTCTTTTTGCGCTACAACACCTATCAATTTGTCAGACTTGTATGCGTCATTTACGGCTTTTATACTTTTGTCGCGGCCAACCGTGATGGGTATTACAACCCCGGGAAACAGGACGGTGTTTCTTAATGGCAATAAAGGCAATTCCCCTGGAAATGCCTGTGTGTCTGCATCCGTGTCATCATCATCATTCAGGGGAATGATTGGCATGAACTCCATTTCATCTTCCTGGTTATTCAAATAAAGGTCTTTATACATAGTTTTTCTTTCGTTAGTCAATATGGCAAAAGTAACCGGTTAATGGTTAATTTTTGGTGGATTCTATATCAGTCAAGATTAGTGCCGAAAGAAAAAGACCTGCCTGCTAAATAGCCAACGGAAACGCTGCACCCCAGGATTAATCGATAACCCATTTGTAAAACATTCCCTCCTGTGTTCCCCTTTAGGAGCCATGGGTTTATCTTTGCTATAATGGAAATCAACTGTACAGAAAGAGAGCTTTTTATTTTTAAAAAAATTGCACATGCTGCAGAGGAACTTGCAATTGATTGTTATGCGATTGGCGGTTTTGTGAGGGATAAGATGCTGGGAAGGAATACCAAAGACATCGACATAGTCTGTATCGGGGATGGCATCCGCCTGGCTGAAAAGGTTGCAGAAAGGTTTAGCCCCAGGCCGCAGGTGAACATTTTTAAAAATTTTGGTACTGCCCAGATCAAACTGGAGGATGTGGAACTTGAATTTGTGGGCGCACGGAAAGAGAGTTACTCTTACGACAGCCGCAAGCCTGAAGTAACGCCGGGTACGCTTGAGGATGACCAGGACCGGAGGGATTTCACGATCAATGCGCTTGCAATAAGTCTGAATAAGGATAATTACGGACAATTGCTGGATCCCTTTGATGGCTGCCGGCACCTGGAGGAAAAATGCATTGTGACGCCCCTGGACCCCGGTAAAACTTTTAGCGACGATCCTTTAAGGATGATGCGGGCGATCCGCTTTTCGGCCCAACTGGATTTTAGCATTGCTGAAGAAACCTTCAGGTCAATCACAGCAAATGCTGAGCGGATAAAGATTATTAGCAAAGAACGGGTAGCAGATGAGTTGAATAAAATTTTACGCTGCGGGAAGCCATCTGCAGGTTTTGATGCGCTTTACAAAACGGGCCTGCTCCGGATCATCTTCCCGCAGATGGTTGCATTGGCGGGTGCAGCGTACATTGATGGCAAGGGGCATAAAGACAATTTTTATCACACCTTACAGGTGGTAGACAATATTGCGGCGAATACCGAAGACCTCTGGCTCCGGTGGGCTGCCGTGTTGCACGACATTGCTAAACCGGTTACAAAAAAATTTGAACAAGGGCACGGCTGGACATTTCATGGCCATGAAGTAGTAGGGGGCCGCATGGTACCCAAAATTTTTGCGCAGCTCAAACTCCCCCTCAATGAGAAAATGTTGTTTGTTCGCAAACTGGTGGAACTTCACCTGCGGCCGATAAGCCTTACAAAAGAAAACATCACCGATTCTGCCATTCGCCGTTTGTTGTTTGATGCGGGCGAAGACTTTGATGCCCTGATGACGCTTTGTAAGGCGGATATAACCTCTAAGAACAAACAAAAAGTGCAACGGTACCTCGATAATTTTGAGATGGTGCAACAGCGCTGTGCTGAATTAGAAGCGAGTGACCAGCTCCGGAACTGGCAACCTCCTATCACGGGGGAAGTAATCATGGAAACCTTTTCCCTCTCGCCTTCCAGGCCGGTGGGGGTAATCAAGGATGCAATAAGAAATGCGATTCTAGATGGTCTGATTCCAAATAACTTTGAGGCAGCTTTTCGGTTTATGCTGGAGAAGGCGGAAGAGATGGGGCTGCCACTGGCACCGGGCAACCGCATAAAAGGGATGGAAAATAACTGATGACCGTAACACACCCAGCATACCAGTCCAGTTGTAATCCTGCGGGTTTGGCAAATGAGCATTTCAGAATCAAAAAAATACTAATTTTACAAAATGGCAATTCTACGATTCAGAACCTATTGGGAAGAAGACGAAAGTATTTACAGGGATGTGGCGATCCGTCACACCCAAACCTTTTTTGACCTGCACGAAGCTATCCTGAAGAGCTACGAATTTGACAATAAACATAAGGCTACTTTTTACAGGAGCAACGATAACTGGCAGCGTGGTCGTGAAATTTCCCTTGAAAAATACGACAAAGATTATAAGGCAGATCCTTTGATCATGAGCGAGGTAACCCTTACCAGCGAAATAAAGGGCCCGAACCAGAAATTTATATATGAATACGATTTCAATAAGAACTGGCACTTCATGGTTGAGTTGATCAATGTAGATAAGGAGGAGAACAAAAAACTTAATTATCCTACCTGTGTGCGCACGGAAGGTATCGCCCCCAGCCAGTATGGTACCAAGGGCCTGGTGGATAAGCGCCTGGCAGAGATGGAAGAAAAATATGACCTTCAGCCCGATGCGATGAAAGAAGGATTTGGTAGTGAGGGGGAGGATGCTACCGCGGACACAGACACAGAAACAGAAGATGAGTTTACGGAAGATACGAACGAAGGGAATGACGGGTATTAGGTAATGGGTAATTAAGGACTCCTGGGTTTGGGATGATTGCCCACACCCGGAATGACGTAATTATTAATCGCTGGTTATTCATTTCTTCATTATCAATCGTGCAAAGCCAATTACCCATCCGTATTTTTCTCTTACCCATTACTCCTGATCAGTTCTTCCATTTTTTCTTTATCTATTAACCATCCTTTCATTATCAATAATCCACTAAGCAAAACCTGTATCATCATTGTTGGTCCAACAGCAGTAGGTAAAACTTCCCTGGCCATTGAACTTGCACGGCTGTATTCTACGCAGATCATTTCTGCAGATAGCAGACAATGTTACCGGGAACTCACTATCGGGGTAGCAAAACCTTCGCCCGCCGAACTTTCCGCAGTCCATCACTATTTTATCAATTCCCATTCTGTTACAGAAGAAATGACCGCTGCCGGGTTCGAAAACTATGCGATGGAAGCAGCCGGTGAAATATTCCGGAACAAAGACGTGGTCATAATGGTGGGCGGTACGGGGCTTTACATAAAAGCTTTTGCCGAAGGGCTGGATGAAATTCCGTCCGTCGATCCGGAAGTAAGGAAAATAATAATAGCCGGCTATAAGGAAAGGGGTATAGCCTGGCTGCAAAATGAAATCCAACAGCAGGATCCCTCTTACTTCACTGACGGGGAAATGCAGAATCCGCATAGGATGATGCGGGCGCTGGAAGTAAAAATGTCTACCGGCCATTCTATACTCAATTTTCGTAGCAGGCAAAAAAAGGCACGGCCGTTCAGGATCGTCAAAATAGGGCTGGAACTGCCGCGCTCCATCTTATACCAAAGAATAAATGACCGGGTAAATGAAATGATGGCTGCGGGCTTGCTCCATGAGGTGCAAACCCTTTTGCCGTACCAGAACGAGCATGCTTTACAGACTGTGGGCTACAGGGAGTTATTTGATTATTTGGATGGCCGCACGGGTTTGGACCGCGCGGTGGAATTGATAAAACAAAACAGCCGGCATTATGCAAAACGCCAGGTGACCTGGTTTAAAAAGGACTCCGATATAAAATGGATAGACATGCGGGATGCAGCTGAAGCAGTTGCCTTGAGTATGATCTATGCGGATCCGAATGTTTGATAGCCACCTGTGCGGCTTATACCGGAAGCTTTCAGGGAAAAGCCACCGCAATATCATTGTGACTTACCTTAAAACTTACCTGCTGTCGCAACTTAAACCGCACTTTTTTACCACTTGTTGTTTCAGCGGGCATCCATCCCGCGCCTTTCAGGATACAGCCAATCACCTCGCCTTCCATTCCATACCCGCTGTTTGAATCTGCACCGGCTCCTGCTATTTTGCCGTCATTCCCTACAATAAACCAGATCATCACAAGGTAGGTGCCTTGCTGAGCTTTATTAGCAAACGGTATAGCGATATTTATGTTGCTGCGCAAGAAATCCTGCCAGGCCCTTTTGCCACCTGGATAGTCTGGCCGCTTTTTTACAGCAGGAAGCTGTACCTCTGCATTGGTTAATGTGACCGGAAAAATCAATGGTTTTTTTTGCACTGTCATTGGAGGTTGTAATTCGTTGGGCATACACCCAACAAGAAATTCCAACATTAGCCATTAGCAATAAGATAATCTTCCATACAACTTTCAAACTGAGCGAATTTTTTTTAGGCTCTTTATAACAAATTCTAGGAATACAGGTGGCACTAAATATTACTATGAGCTATGATCTATAAGCCATGAACAATGTTTAGAACTTCCACCCCACCGTTGCTACCACGTTACCCAGCGTTTGTTTGGTCACCGCATAAGTATTCGCCCGGTCTTCCAGCCTGTAGGGGAAATCAGCGTCCTTGTTCATCTGGTGAACATAGGTGAGGTCTACAAACATTCCTTTGTGCCGGTAACCCAGGCCGCCGCTAAGCAGCATGCGGTTTGCCTTAAAAGCTGCATCGTCGTATGGGTTCGTATAGTAAGCGAAACCAAGCCTTGCCATGATGATATTAAATTTCAGTTCGCCACCGAGCTTAAAATTAAAGGCTCCCTTGTATTGTTGCTCTACCACTTTGTTTAAAGCTTTATAGTAATCTTTTTCCTCCTGGGTGGGTTCCTCATTATCGCTCTTAAAACGGCCGCCGCCATGTCCCACGTATTCGATATCTGCAGAAATAAATCCTTTTTGTTTTTTTACATTCTCCAGTTCGCGAAACACATAAGCTCCGCTAAGGATGAATCTCCAGGGAGTAAATTGTGTGTACTTGCTTTCTCCGGCCTGACCATTCGTAAACTGGTTGGAAGTTGAACGGAATGTTTCCGGCAAACCGGACGGGGTCTCAAGATTTGTAACGAGTGAGGCAGTGTGCTCATCGGTTTGCATCATCAGCGAAGGGGTATGTATTGCCAATCCAACACGCAGGTAATCCTGGGGCCGGTAAATTACACCCAATTTCAAATTCACACCCACACCCATCGTCTGGAAATCGTCCGTATGGGTGAAAGATTTAAAACCGTTCAGGTTATTGGAAGAAGTATCCGTTTCTGTGAACTCGGTATGGCTTTTATAATTAACAATAGGAATTCCGATTGTACCACCGAGAAACCATTTATCGAAACTGTTATGGGCTGCGGTGAGGGCCAGCTCATACAATCCTCCACTGTTTGTTTTATACATTTCCTGCTGAATTGCCTGGCCGGCATCCAGCAGCTTTTCTGTAACGCCGCGGACTTGTACCGAATTGCCCACCGTTGCCGTGTCTATCAGGTAAGTGTAAAGTCCCAGTGCTGACGTGTAAGGAAGCGGAGACGTGCTATTCAGTACCTCATCGATGGAATAACCGCTTTTGCTGAATTCTTCTGCAAACTGCTCAGCAAAGGAACTGTAATTATTCAGTGCTTTGTAACGTATTACTTTGTCGAAGTTGGCTGCTTGTGTAAAAGCTAAACCAAACGCGGTACTTTTTTTATTGTCCTGCCGGTTGGTCCGGCCTTCAATATACCCAATGGGGCCAAATGCAAAACTGTTTTTTTTTCCTTCTGTAACCGTTTCCCTGTAGTTGGTTTTAAGCTTGTTCATGGAAAAACCCGGAGTGATTACAAATTCTCTTGTCTTATAAAAACCAAGGCCTGCCGGGTTTACATACATGGCGGTAATGTCTCCGCCGAGTGAGCCCATCACTCCACCTATTGCAAGCGTACGCGCTGTGCCATTTTGCGGGTACCAGCTATACCGAATAGCATCATCAGGCACCTGGGCAAAAACACTGGCAGCCGGGGTTAAAAAAAATAGCAGTAAATATTTTTTCATTTGTATAAGTAATTTTATTGGCAAAAGTGGACCTTACGGGATTTAAAATAGCCGGCAAAAATTGCTTGATGCCGGCTGGTAAATTTAGTTGCCTCTGGGGGGCCTGGGAACGCTGCTGCCGGAACTGCTGCTTCCTGAAGAAGAGGACGACGAGCCCGAGCTTTGATTGCCGCTGGACGGGTTGTAGCTCCTCGTGTTATTCTCATTTCCATAACTCCTGTTATTAGGACTGGAGCTCGAATTATTTGTAGAGGGGGTAATGATCCGGCGGATGAAAGAGCCGTTGTTGTTGCTATTGTTATAAGACCTGTTTGTTCTTACCCATTTACTTTCCCCGCTTTTGGAGTCGGAAACCACCAGTGTAGAACTTTTATAGCTCCCCAGGTTGGTCATTCTCGGTGTAGCATTTTTAGGATTTACAATTACATAACCTGGCAGGTAAACAGGCCTGTTATAAAAATACGGATTGTAGTAATAGCCATGATTGTAACCATAACGGTAAGGATCATACGCGCAGTTATAATCGTAATAATCGTCCAGGTCTCTCCAGCGCCGGTCCCTTGTGCCCATGATGATCGCCCGGTCCTCATAATTATCAAAACGGGTGTCTCTTCTCACTTCCTCTCTTCGCGTTTCTTTTTCTTCAACAACTCTCACCGGCGAGTAATACAGGTCATCCGGTGTCTGACCGCTTTTATAAGCCGTACTGCAGCTGGCTAATGAGCCGGCAACAATTGCGAGGAGTAAAATTCTACTGTTCATGGCGAATCTGTTTTTGGTTATGAATGTAAAGGTATCAATTTACGCAGGGTATCCTAACTGTAAAATTGCTTAATCTCTTTGCTATAAGACGTACAAGCCTATTTTTTTGATGTTAAAGATGTCATAAATAGGGAATTAGATGTCGGGGCCCGGCATAAGCTCTCAATTAAGGGTTCTATTCCATGAGAATTAACCGCTTGATGGAAACATGTATCCGGGACAGAGGATATAATCTTTGGTGAAGAAACATAAGTTACTACTTTTGTGCGCCTTTGCCCTGCGGGCGGTTTTAACACCGACAGCGGTTAAGTGAACAATGCATAAAGTGCTGGTGACTTTTCACACAGGGTTCAGTTTACAAAGTGGTTCGCATGTTTTGGTTCCACATAATTAATAAAAAATACTGTCAATCAACCTAAAATAAAGCCCATTTGGGCATGCAGGAATTATGAGCAAAACACTAACAACAAGAGCAGAAGATTATTCGCAGTGGTACAACGACCTGGTCATTAAAGGCAGCCTTGCAGATTATTCTGCTGTTCGTGGGTGCATGGTGATAAAACCTTATGGGTATGCTTTATGGGAAAATATGCGCGACCAGCTGGACAAAATGTTCAAGGAAACCGGTCACGTGAATGCCTATTTTCCGCTGTTCGTTCCCAAAAGTTTATTTGAGGCCGAGGAGAAAAATGCAGAAGGTTTTGCAAAGGAATGTGCCGTGGTAACCCATTACAGGCTTGTGGCAGACCCCGACAATAAAGGCAAGCTGATCGTGGATCCCGAGGCAAAGCTGGAAGAGGAACTGGTGGTGCGCCCAACCAGCGAGGCTATCATATGGAATACGTACAAAGGCTGGATCCAATCCTACCGGGATCTTCCTTTACTCATTAACCAGTGGGCCAATGTGGTGCGTTGGGAAATGCGCACCCGTTTGTTCCTTCGCACTGCGGAGTTTTTATGGCAGGAAGGCCACACAGCCCATGCGACACGGGAAGAAGCTATTGAAGAGACTGAAAAAATGCTGGGTGTATATGCAACTTTCGTGGAAGAGTATATGGCGGTGCCTGTTATAAAAGGCATCAAAACGGCCAGCGAACGTTTTGCCGGCGCAGAAGAAACCTACTGTATAGAAGCACTCATGCAGGATGGTAAAGCTTTGCAGGCCGGGACCTCCCATTTCCTGGGGCAGAATTTTGCCAAAGCATTTGATGTAAAATTCAGTGACAAGAATAATAAGCTTGATTATGTATGGGCCACCAGCTGGGGCGTGAGCACGAGGCTCATCGGCGCCTTGATCATGGCACACAGCGATGACCAGGGATTGGTGATGCCACCCAGGATCGCACCGTTGCAGGTGGTGATCGTTCCCATTTATAAAGGGGATGATGGAAAGGCCCTGGTGGATGCAAAAGCGACAACGATCATAGATGAGTTAAAGACGCTCGGCATCAGGGTTAAATATGATGACAGCGATAACGCAAGGCCAGGCTGGAAATTCGCAGAATACGAATTGAAGGGAGTGCCGGTCCGGATTGCAATGGGTCAGCGGGATATTGATAACAACGTGGTGGAACTGGCCCGGAGGGATACAAAAGAGAAAAAATCTGTTGCTATTGATGGCATTGCGATTTATGTGAAAGAACTGCTGGAGGAGATCCAGCAAAATATTTTCAACAGGGCCCTTGCTTTCCGGGATGAAAACACCCGCGAGGCTGAAAGCTGGGATCAGTTTGTTCAATTGCTGGACGAAAACCCGGGCTTTATTTCCGCTCATTGGGACGGCACGGCTGAGACGGAAGAAAAAATAAAAGACCTTACTAAAGCATCCATCCGTTGTATCCCGTTGAATAATGCAAAACAACAGGGAAAATGTATCCTCACCGGCAATACAAGTGAACAGCGGGTAATTTTCGCACGGGCATATTAGAACCCACGCATTATTATAAAAGTGCAGCGTTGAAAATTTCAACGCTGTTTTAGTTTGTAGTATGGAAATACTTCTTCATATTCGTTGCTCAACCAAAACAAACCCTTACGATGGAACACAATCAAAACCTGTTAACACCGGAACTAAATGTGGACTACCTCGCTGTAACACACCTGAAGGAAACAGCCAGGTGGGCAAAGTTCCTGGCTATTGTGGGATTCGTATTCTGTTTGATCATTGTTATTGTCGCTATTTTCTCCGGCTCATTTCTAAGCAACATGAGCGGAGGATTGGGCAGCACCGGCCCACAATCCTTAATGGGCGCCGGTGTGATGGCAGCCATCTACATTGTCGTTGGAGTGATCTATTTTGTACTCTCCTTATTTTTATACCGTTTCGCCGGCAAGATGCAGGTAGCATTACAGGCTACCGACCAGGACAGTTTTAATGCTGCTTTGTATAACCTTAAACTGGTTTACCGGATCTCCGGCATAATCGTGTTGGTATACCTGGCATTCGTTGCACTAGCGATGGTATTCGGAATAGGTATGGCGGCTTTCTCCTGATAAACCCGAAAAAAAAGATGGTAAAGGCTGTTGTCTCAACAGCCTTTATTATTACTCCTTTGTCGCTAAATAATTATAATCTTCCAGGAGTTTGTTCAGGAAGTCGGGGGCGTAGAGGTCTGATTCAATTTGCAGAACCATTTTTATTTTTTGCTCCACCTTTATACACAGTTCGTCATTGTTCCTTTTTTGGGCCTGTGTGAGCACGGTTTTTATGGTATTGATATCGTTATCGGTTAACTGCATCACCTGGGGAAACATCACTTTGTAATCCCGGTTTTCTATCGGGATGAATACCGTGTCATTTACGGACATATCAGACCTCGTGTCTATCACCACCGTGCCGGCAGCAAGATCTCCCAGGCGCTGATTTTTTGCAGACAGCGAAATGGCGATCAATACACCAATACCAAGGAGCCCGGTTATAAACATATACAGCACCAGGATCTCCGCAGAATTAAATATATAGCCGAAAAGGAAAGGCCATTCAAAAAATTTAGTGATCCATCTCAGGATAAATTGCCCCGCTGTGGGTTCCCCGCCATCCAGGCTTATCACGCGAATCTGCATGAGTTTTTTTCCAATCGTCTGGCCGTTCAACGTGAGTTCGGTCACCAATGAGTATAGCAACATCGGCAGGGAGATCACCAAAATATCCAAACCAATATAGTCGCTGAGGCTGATGCCCATACCTTCGTAAAGCATGAACTTCATGCTGTAGAGATACACAACCATAAGGAAAAAATCAATTCCATACGCCGCCAGCCTCCTGTGAAACGGGGCAGTTTCAAATTCGAGGTCGATGTTAAAAACCGTACTGATCTGTATGGAGGACATGTTATTTGCAATTTACATTGCTAATAGAGAACTATACAATAAAGCATATTTTTTTATTTCTGAAAAAAGGGGCAAATTGAAGCTACATTCCGGCTGTCAATTACCTGGATTCGTATTGTATGAGAGAAGCGATGTTTATTAAAAAAAATGCTGATAAGTGGACCAGCTACCAGCGGGAGAAGGCTCAAAACCCCGATGAAACTGCTGAGCGATTTGTTACGCTCATTGATGATCTCTCTTACGCAAAAACATTCTATCCCCGGAGTAAAGTTACCCGCTGGATCAACAGTATCGCTGCAGGCATTTACCAGGATATCTACCGGAATAAAAAGGAAAAGTACAGCCGGATCGCCGACTTCTGGAAATATGAGCTGCCTTTAATTTTCAGGAAATACAGGGGGATCTTTTTGTTCACCACTTCTATTTTCATCCTTTTTGTGGCAATCGGGGTGCTTTCCTCTATCACCAACCCCGACTTTATCAGGGGTGTTCTTGGAAATAATTATGTGGAAATGACGGAGGACAATATTGCCAAAGGAGATCCGTTCGCGGTATACAAGGATGAAAATCGTTTCAGTATGTTTATACGGATCGCATTCAATAATATACGGGTGGCATTTTTAACTTTTATGGGAGGGTTTACATTCGGCATCGTCACCCTGAATTTGCTCTGGAGCAATGGCATAATGCTTGGCTGTTTTCAATACCTTTTTTTCTCCAACGGCCTGGGGATTGCATCTATCCTGGTGATTTGGATACATGGCACACTTGAAATAGCTTCTATCATCATAGCAGGCGCGGCAGGGTTTATACTGGCAAATGGCATGTTGTTCCCCGGAACGTATACGCGGCTCGAATCCTTTAAAAGAGGTGCCAAAGACGCTGCCAAAGTCCTGATATGCCTTGTGCCTTTTTTCATCGCCGCGTCGTTCCTGGAAAGTTACGTCACTCATCTAATGAGCCGGACTTATGATCAGGGAGCCAACAGTGGCCTGCCGGTTTGGGCTGCAATACTTATCCTTGCTTCATCGTTCATGTTTATTATCTGGTACTTTGCTATTTGGCCCATTCGCCTGCAAAAAAGAGGTGTGCAGGTAAAAAATGACAGTATCGTAAAAAGGTTACACAACGTAAATGATTAAACGCTTTCTGATACTTTCCCTTTTTTCTGCATCTGTCCTTTTCGTGCGGGGACAGCAGGCTGATCCTGAAAACCCGGACAGTATATGGAGGTTTGGAGAACTACCTGATGAAACCGCCGCCGGGGTAGGAGCGATTGTCCTTCTTTCCGCAGATACCACGCTGGTGGCATATCCCGTTTTTATAGAGCCGGATACCATCACAGCATGGAAAAATAAAAAAGAATTTGCCTACATAAAAAACCTGGATAGCCTGCTGAAGGCGCTGCAGGAACAAGCAAATAAACCTGTTGAACGCCGGAAGCAGCAACCTCCCAAAAGATCCGCGGTGAATGATTTTTTAGCTGCGCCAATCTTCCGCACCCTGCTGATCCTGCTTGCACTTTTTTTTGTAGCGGTCATACTTTATCACCTGCTTAAAAACCAGGCTATTTTTAAAAGAGCTGCTGTGACAATACCCGCGGGGGAAGAGGGAACCGAAGCGGGGGACTTCCTGGAAAAGGATTATGAAAAGTTAGTTCACCAGGCTTTCAAACTGGCCGATTACAGGATGGCGGTGAGGTATCTTTTTCTTCAAACCCTTCAACAGCTAAAGGACCAAAACCTTGTCGAATTTGCACGGGATAAAACTAACAGCCGCTATGCCCGTGAAATTCCACAGCCGTTGAGAAACGACTTTTCCAAATTGGTACTCGCATATGAATATGTGTGGTATGGAAATTTTGCAGTTTCCCGGGATCAATTTGATATCATCCAAAAGCAATTTTCATCCTTCTTCCATAAAATTTAAACCAGGATTTGTCAACAGTCTTCAAATATCTTCTTTTATCCTGCCTGGTGCTGATCACACTGTTGGGATGTAACCGTAAGCACCCCATGCCCGATCTGAAGGAACGATACCAATATAAGGATACCCGGCCCTTTGGAGCTTTCACGGCATATAACCTGGTCGCTGAAATTTACCCCGACAAATACATCAATATCAGTGAAAAACCTTTTGCGAAGTTTTATACTGATACCTACGTAGATTCCTCTTCGCTTTACATCAACCTCTGCAACAAATTTTATGCGAGTGAAGAGGATGCCAGGGCACTCATAGAGTTTGTAAGCGAGGGCAACACAGCGTTTATTGCATCTTCCTACCTGGATAGCGCGGTGCTGGACAAGGTGCTGAGCCGGCAGGCCAATCTTTGGATGAATGCGCTTGTACCGAGGGGTTTTGTAAAAACCCATGTCCAGCTTTCTCCTGCCGCGTATAGCGGGCAGGATAGCTTTAGTTATTACTACCTTCCTTTCAGCAATTATTTTTCGGAAATAGATCCGGGTATGGGCAGGGCCGTTGGGTACAACAGTAACAGGCGGCCTAACTGTGCTGTTTTTTTTATCGGCAAAGGCCGGCTTTACCTTCATTGTGATCCCCGGGCGTTCAGTAATTACTTTTTGCTTACTGCAGATAATTACGGCTATCTGAAGCAACTTATGCAAATGGTCGGGAACGAACCCGGTAATATTTTCTGGGATGACTATTATAATAAGCGGAACTTCAGGGATGATGGAGAACGTTCCATGTCAGGGCTGGATACCATATTGAAAAACCCTCCACTGGCAATGGCTTTCTGGATAGTATTGGGCATGTTGGTTTTTTATATCCTGTTTAATGGCAAAAGAAAACAGCGGGTAGTTCCTATCATCAAACCCGTAGATAATACGTCCATCGCCTTTACCCAGGCGATAGCAGGGCTGTACATGGCAGAACAGAATAACAGGAATATTGCGGACAAGATGATTACCTACCTGAATGAACACGTTCGAACCCGTTATTTTCTTAGCAGCCAGGCAGTGAACCAGGGATTTATTACATCGCTCAGCAAAAAAAGCGGTGTGCCTTCAGAGACGGTAGAATCATTGTATAATACGATCCGGGAAGCGCAGCTTTCAGAAGACCTGAGTGATTTTGAATTACTCTCATTGAACCAACAAATTCAGGAATTTTATAAAAAAAGAATATAATGGACGAACTAATGGATGGGCAACTTTTTGAACAACGCACACCGGTGACAGACCTTAACCTAAAACTTAATGAGATCCGGAAGGAAATGGCAAAAGTAATCGTGGGACAGGCGCAGGTGGTTGATCTCTTGCTCATTGGGCTGCTTTGCGATGGTCACCTGCTGCTGGAAGGCGTGCCGGGGGTGGCAAAAACCCTGGCTGCAAAACTCATGGCAAAGATGGTAGATGTAGGTTTCAGCCGGCTGCAGTTCACACCGGACCTGATGCCGGGAGACGTGATCGGCACTTCTGTTTTTAATCCCAGGGAAGGATCTTTTTATTTTAAGCCCGGACCCGTTTTCAGCAATATCGTTCTCATCGATGAGATCAACCGTTCGCCGGCAAAAACACAAGCCGCCCTTTTTGAGGTGATGGAGGAAAGGCAGGTAACCGTTGATGGGCAGTCGCATGTTATGCAATATCCCTTCCTGGTGTTAGCTACTCAAAATCCCATTGAACAGGAAGGAACCTATCGTTTACCGGAGGCACAGCTGGACAGGTTCCTGTTTAAAATTGAGATCGGTTATCCAACCCTTCATGAAGAGATCGCGATCCTGAACAGCCAGCAAGGTAAAACCCAGGCTGAACTCCTGGAGTTAGTAAACAAGATACTGACAGCTGAAGAATTGAAATTATACCGGAAGGTGGTGCAAGAGGTAACGATCGATACAAAACTGGTAGAGTACATTGCCCGCATCGTACATGAAACCAGGAATAATCCCTCCCTCTACCTCGGTGCATCCACGCGGGCTTCGCTGGCAATTCTAAAGTCATCCAAAGCTGCCGCAGCATTAAATGGAAGAGACTTTGTGATCCCTGACGATGTAGTGGAAATGGCTCCGCACGTGCTGCGGCACAGGATCATGCTCACGCCGGAAAAAGAAATGGAAGGTATCACCCCGGATGAACTTATCAGCAGCATTATTCAATCATTGGAAGTGCCACGTTAAAAAAAAATCCATCATTGAATTTTATCAAAACATATATTGGTGATCTTTTTTTTGAGACAAGGATCTACGTACTGGCGGGCTTCAGTGCTTTGCTGTTCATCATTTCGTTTTTTGTTCCTTCGATGCAGGTAATGGCCCTGGTGGTTTTTATGTTATTTCTCAGCCTGCTGGCCACTGACTATTTTATCCTGTTCGTTACCGGCGGTAAACCCTGGGCCAAGAGATCGGCGGGTGTACGGTTGAGTAACGGGGACAGTAACGATGTGTTGCTGCAAGTGAAAAATGGCTACACCCTCCCCATGGATGTCTCCATCATTGATGAACTGCCTTTCCAGTTGCAGGAAAGAAATTTCAGCATTCGTAAAAAGTTAAAAAAGCGGCAGCAACTCAGCATTCATTACGCCATTACTCCTTCAGAACGGGGAGAATACCAATTTGGCAACGTTATCCTGTTCTTCAGTTCGGCCCTGGGATTGTTGAGCAGGCGTTTTACAATTCCTGCGCAAAAAAATGTAAGCGTTTATCCTTCTTTTATGCAGATGAGGAAATACCAGTTGGTATCGCGGACCACGCTTACAGGAGAACATGGTAACCAGCGGATGCGCAAGATCGGGCAGAGCATGGAATTTGAGCAGATAAAAGATTATGTGACGGGGGATGATATCCGGTCTATTAACTGGAAAGCAACTGCCAGGCGCGGTGGTTTGCTGATGGTAAACAATTATGTGGATGAAAAATCGCAGCAGGTTTATTGCATCATCGATAAAGGCAGGTTGATGAAAATGCCTTTTAATGGCCTAAGCCTGCTGGATTATGCAATCAATGCCACCCTGGCCCTTAGCAATGTTTGCCTGCAAAAACAAGACAGGGTCGGGTTGCTGAGTTTTTCCAGTAAACTCACCACGCTGATTGCCGCAGACCGCAAGCCGGTGCAAAGGGAGAATATCCTAAAAGCGTTATTTAAGGAACAGACCGCTTTCCTGGAAAGTGACTATGAAATGCTTTATATGCAGATACGGCATAAAATAAAACAAAGAAGCTTGTTGGTACTTTACACCAACTTTGAATCGGTGAGTGGACTGCGGCGGCAGGTAAATTATCTCCGTTCTATTGCCCGGCATCACCTGCTCATGGTCGTGTTCTTTGAAAATACGGAGCTCGATAAACTCGCGCACGCCGATGCGATTTCGCTGGAAGATGTGTATGTGAAAACGGTGGCAGAAAAATTTATGTATGAAAAAAAACTCGTTGTAAAAGAGCTGCAACAATTTGGCATCCTAACTGTGCTGACCACTCCGCAAAATTTAACGATCAATAGCATTAATAAATACCTGGAGTTGAAAGCGAGGCAGGCGGTTTAAGGTGAATTAGTGAATGGGTGAATGAGTCAAAAGGTGAATGGGTGACTGAGTGAATGGGCTATTCTCCATAGGTATGTGCGTGTACCGGCAGTTTCAGCCGGGCAAGTACGGGCCTTGTTTATGTAGCAACGACCATTAACTATCAACTATCCCCCATGTTCGTTACTTTCGCAAAAAAAGACTTTGGCAAATAAAGGGTCATACTGGGCAAAACATAAAGAACAGATTTTTGGAACAGCGCTGGAACCTGCGGAAAAGAAACCGTCTGTCGAGATCAGCGAAGCCTTGAAAATGAAATTTGGGGAAGGGCAGGTGTTGCTGATCGACAAGTCGCTACACTGGACTTCGTTTGATGCAGTAAGAAAGATCAGGAATGCAATAAAAATAAAAAAGGTTGGCCACGCCGGCACTTTGGATCCGCTGGCCACCGGGCTGCTGATCATTTGCACAGGAAAATTTACCAAGAAGATCAACGAGTATATGGCGGCCGAAAAAGAGTATATTGGAACTTTTAGCCTCGGTGCAGTTACGCCTACCTACGATAAGGAGAGTATCCCAACTGATCATAAGGACACCACTGGTATTTCCCCTGAACAGATCAAAACGGTTGCTGCGCAGTTTGTTGGGGAGTTACAGCAAATGCCCCCGGTCTATTCTGCCATCAAAAAGGATGGGGTGCCGTTGTATGAACTTGCCCGCCGCGGGGTGGAAGTTGAACTGAAGGCGCGAACTATTACTATAAAGGAACTTGAGATCACCTCGGTGGATATGCCGGTGGCGGCTTTCAGGGTGGTTTGTTCAACCGGGACGTACATACGCAGCCTCGCCCACGACCTGGGACAGGCTTTGGGAACCGGCGCTTACCTTAGTGAACTTAGGCGAACCCGCATTGGCGCTTTTTCCGTGAAAGATGCAATAACTATCGACGGTTTTTTGGAGAAGATCGGCCCCGAAAATGAAACACTGTGGGGCTGAGTCTGGCTGCCTTTTTGTAAGACACAACCTATGAAGAAGATAACATTCAAGGGATTGCTGAAGGTGCTTAAACAAGCCTTTACCGGGTTTTTAGACAATAAGATCCTGAAGTTGAGTGCCTCATTAGCCTACTATACTATATTTTCCCTTGGGCCGTTGTTGATTGTGATTCTCTATGTGTGTGGCCGGATATTCGGGCGGGAAGCCGTAGAAGGTGGCATCTATGGTACAGTGGAAGATTTTGTAGGGAACGACACCGCTGTCCAGCTGCAGGAAATAATAAAAAATGCAGCTATTACCGGCTCCGGCTTTTCGGCGCTCATCGGGATTGTGATGCTACTTATTGGGGCCACGACCGTTTTCGCTGAGATCCAGGATTCTATCAATACGATCTGGAACCTGAAAGCCAAGCCCGGCAAAAACAGCTGGTGGTTGCTGATAAAGATCCGCCTTTTGTCATTTGGCGTAATTGGCAGCCTCGGTTTTTTACTCCTTGTGTCACTCGGCATTTCTGCCCTGGTGGAGGGCCTGAACGACCGCCTCAAAGTTCAGTTTCCTGATGTTGCCGTTGTCTTCTTTTATATCCTCAACCTGGTCCTTTCATTCGCAGTAATTACCGCTTTGTTTGCCGTCATATTTAAAGTTCTACCCGATGCTAAGGTAAAATGGAAGGACGTGATCGCCGGATCGATCGCTACGGCTTTATTGTTTATGTTAGGTAAGTTTGCAATTTCATTTTATATCAGCAAGACCAATATTGGTAGTACTTACGGGGCTGCCGGCTCGCTGGTTGTTTTGATGGTGTGGATATATTATTCTTCTACCATCCTTTATTTTGGCGCAGAATTTACAAAAGCTTACGCAGTCAATTTTGGTAAGTCTATTTATCCCAATAAATATGCAGTTATAGCCACCACCGTGGAAGTTGAACTAGGTAAGAAAACGATCCAGCAGGCTGATAAAGAATCAACGCAGTTGAAGGAAGAGGTTCAGCAACAGTGTGAAACAATTAAGGACAAGAAATAGGTAATCGGCAGTGCCCGTGGAAACAATTCAATTCGATAGATTTTACCTGCACGGCTGATGTGTTACTGGAAAGGTACGCCGATGCCGATAGTAAAATTGAAATTTTCATACCGCCACCGCCGGTATTCATCATTTTCCCCCCGGGAAAATATTTTTTTCAGGAAATCATTAAAGCTGATATCCGGCACTTTCCATCCATCATTGGTATAACTTGTTTCAGGGCGTTTGAAACGAAAACCCAGGTCGAAGCGGAGTATCACATAATTAAAATCAAGCCTAAAGCCGGTGCCCGCGGAGAGCCCCAGCTCCCTGTACAAATTTTGGAATTTAAACTGTGAACTGTCCGTTGTGCCATTCCTTTTTGAGTTCTTGATATTCCAGACGTTCCCTGCATCTACGAATATGGCCCCTCTCAGCGTAAGAAGATTCGGAATGATTCGGGCAATATCATAACGGTATTCGGCATTCAGCTCAATCTGCATATCTCCCGTGCGATCGTTAAATATATTTTGCTGGTAAGCCGGTAAGGGCTGTGAGCCACGACCGATACCTCTCACCGGCCATCCCCTCATACTGTTTACCCCTCCGCCAAAAAACTGTTTGAAGAACGGCAGGGTAAGCGAGGTGTCCCTGAACAATATTGGAACGCCCACACCGGCAAAAGCACGAAGTACCAGCACCGTTTTTGGATAAGTTATGGTGTATTTATATTCAGCATCCAGCTTTATAAATTCTCTCTTGTAATTATTTAGAATGGGTAACAGCCCAAGCGGGGTAAGGCCCGACTCCTCGGCATTTATTTTGATGGAACGCTCCCGGGCCAGGCTCAGCAGGTGTTTTGGGTTGCGGTAGAGAAAAGAATAACTGCCAGCCATCCCAATCACAAACGAAGTATTGTATGAATATTGTAAAAAGGGATTTTCTTTTAGTATGGTCTTGAAACTGTCCGTCTGGTTAAAAAGATAACTGAATTCCAGGTTCAATGGGCGGAAAGTCCAGTTGGTGATCCTGAAGGGAGTATTTTTCTTGTCCGGAACTGTTTTACCAAAACTAAGATTTACAGACTGGAGATTGAAAAGCCTGAGCCTGTTATTGAAAGATAAATTAGTGTTGATAAAGGTTTCACCTGGTTTGTTGCTGCTCCGGTTTTTGCGTGGTAAAAATTGGATGTTTCTTGGGATCAGCACATTGTTACTGTAACTAAGTTCATTTGAATTGATCAGTCCTGTGTTCCCCCCTCTGCTGCTGTTATTAAATTCAACACCCGCCCGCAACCGGTGTGTCATCCGGATGGCTTCCCGCCCGATGTTCCTGTTCACAAGCGAAAAGTTTGCAGACAAACCAATAAGATTTCCTGTAAGCGCATTACTGGTATTACTGGTGGCTGAATAACTGGCTTCCAGTGCAGTTTCAAAACCAAATTTGTTTTCAGGTACCAGCTCCAGTATGAGATCCACTTTGCTGCTATCCGGTAATTCCTTTACTTGTATGTTCACGCTTTGCCACACGCCGGCTTTCGCAAGATTGGAAAGTGTCCTGTTATATTCATCCTGCCGGAAAATATTTCCTGGCTGTAGGGTAATGTTCCTTGCAAGGAACGAAGTGCGAAAAAGATGCTGGTGGTACCGCAGTATAAAACTGCGGGTAGCCCTTTGAGTTATATTTACTGTATCAAAAAAATTATCACCTGGATAATGATCCGGAAGAATATAGATCTGGTTCAGCGTGTATTGATTTAACCGGGAGGAATCCTGGGGATTGTTCAGCACCAGGGCTAACTTAATTTCCGGTGAGTCCCTTTTCTGCTGGGCTTCCGCCAGTAACTGCAGTTGTTCAAACGGGTCATCACTCACCGTTGTAAGTGCAGCAATGCTGGTATCTGCACGCATCCGGAGTTCTGCTGCCGTAAATTTATAATAACCCCTGTTACGCAGCGTGTCCACCAGGCGGCCGATCTCCCCCAGGACGGCGCCTTTGGTAATAGGATTTCCTTTTTCAATCACACTTTCGTTTTGGTACTGGAGCGCGATCTGCTGGATATCTGGTTTACCCAGGCGATAACTAAAGGTATCGATCAGGGTTGGATTCCCGGCTGTAACGGTGTAATGCACAGAAACCTTTTTACCTGAAGTATCGGCCTTAAAGGCTGCCGTGGAATTGTAGTACCCCAGGTGGTACATGGATAGTTTCATATTATTGGCGGAAAGGGCAGAGTAACCGGTATCGTAGGCCGGTGGGCGCTTTAAAAAGTGCAGAAAAAAGAGAGCGTCGGTTCTGCGCAGGCGGGAGCTGTCATCCAGTTGGTTAGCCAGCCGGTCCAGCAATGCTGCTCTCTCCAGTTTTGTAAATTGACCCCCATTTACCTCGTAGGTATTTTTGAAGAGATAAGGAACCCCTAAGGGGGCTTTTCTTGTAATATTACAGGAATGAAGAAACAGGCAGCTGATAAAAAAGAAAAAAAGGCTTTTTAAAGAGGTTGTATCTTTCGATGAAAATATCAGCATAATAATTGACCAATGTTTAGCAAATCCACCGTCAAATATATCCAAAGTTTACAGCACAAAAAATTCAGGGATGAAGAAGGGCTGTTTGTAGCAGAAGGCCCCAAACTGGTGGGCGAGCTTTTGGATGGAAATATTTTTGCCTGCAGGAATATTTACTCGCTTCCGGAGTGGGCGGAAAAATTGCCGGCCGGCGTTAAGGCAAAGCTGGAGCCGAAGCTGCTGCTGATCAAAGATTTTGAGTTGGAGAAGATTTCAGGCCTTGTGAAACCGAACCTTGTATTGGGAGTATTTGAAAAAAAAACGAGCATTCAACATCCTTCTTTAAAGCACAAAGTAAGTTTATTGCTGGATGACATCCAGGATCCGGGAAACCTGGGAACCATCATTCGTATCGCCGATTGGTTCGGCATTGAAAATGTGATCTGCTCCTTACACACTGCAGACATGTATAATAGCAAAGTGGTGCAAAGCACGATGGCAAGCCTGCAACGCGTAAACCTTATTTACACTGACCTGGCTTCTTTTCTCCAGGAACACACCAGCATCCGAAAGATTGCAAGCACCCTTGATGGGAAACCCCTGGCAAGTATTTCTCATTTAAAGGAAGGTATTATCATTATTGGTAATGAATCTAAAGGGATCAGCGGAGCCATCATGGAACTTGCCGATGTAAAGATCACTATAGCCCGACGCGGAGAGGCAGAATCATTGAATGCAGCAGTGGCTGCGGGGATCATTTTGTACGAGGTTTCCAGGGTGTAGGAGGTTGAAAAGGTTGCAAAGATTCAAAAGGTTGCAAAGATTCAAGGTGCAAAGTTGATGGTGGAATTTTGCAATCTGCATTCCGGATTACCAGCCCCAAAAAATTCACCACTCACCAATCACAACTCACAACTCCCATTCACAACTACCTAAACTGTATTGCCTTCACAGGATTCACCTTTTTAATAAGCAAAGTAGGAATGATGAGTGTTGCAAAACAAACAACCAAAGTGGCAAGGTCAATCGCCAATACCTGCCACCAGTTGATATACGCCTCTGCCTTGCTCATATAATAAGCTTCCTCGTTTAATTTAATAAAACCTGTCTGTTGTTGCAGAAAGCAGATGCCCAATCCCATTAGTGTTCCGGCGATAATGCCTATAACGGCTATCAGGGTGGTATTGTAAAGAAATATTTTTTGGATGCCCCAATCTGAAGATCCCAATGCCTTAAGTACCCCGGTCATTCTGGTTCTTTCCAGCACGAGGATGATAAGGCAGGTGATAAGGTTTACCACGGCAATGACCATCATAATGCTTAGTAAAATATTCTTTACCTGGCCCTGCAGGTTGAGCCAGTCGAAAATATTCGGGTAAATATCTTTGATACTCCTGCTGTACCAGCTTTGGGGGAGTTCTGCATACATCCGGTTTGCAACACTGTCTGTCTCCTTATAGTCTGTGAGAAAGATCTCGTAACCGCCGATCTGGTTGGGTTCCCAGTTGTTCAGCCGCCTGATGAGGTTAATATCGCAGATGGCAAAGTGTTTATCATACTCTTCAATACCCGTTTTAAACAAACCGGTCACATTTAGTTTCCGGGCCCGCCGGCTGCCATCTGCACTAAAAAAGAATACAAGCATGGTGTCCCCGACAGCAATGCGGAGCCGGTTGGCAGTGTAAGTGCTAATGTTGATCTGCTGGCTGTAACCACTGTCCGCAAATGCAAGCCATTTCCCTTGTTGCAAAAAACGCTGCAGCCGGGTAAACTGGAATTCCCTGTCAATTCCTTTTAAAAGTACACTTTCAATATCTGTTTCATATTTGAGGATAGCGGATTTGCTAGCGTATTTCTCTACCGTTTGTACCTGTGGCAGAGCTCGCAGGTAATTTTCCACACTATCGTTCTGGGCGATCGGGTACTCTTCCGCCGTGGTTACTTTATCATCTAGGCTTTGCTGCACCCGCACGTGTCCCCAGAAACTGAATACCTTGTTACTGATCACCTGCTGAAATCCATTTACAAAACTCAGGGCAACGATCATTACCGCCACGCTCAAGGTAGTGGCGCTGATAGCAAGGCCAATGATGAACCTGCTGAATGTTCTTTGCTTTACCGAAGCAATTCTTTTGGCTATAAATAAGGAAACATTCAAAAGGCTTTTTTTTGGTATCTTTCAAAAGTAATTTAAATAGCTATTCAATGCGTATCATCCGTAGCATCCTTACCTTTCTTTTTATGGTCTTTTGTCTTT
>JAYSYY010000060.1:0-33848 GCA_043727215.1 Chitinophagaceae bacterium
CACTTTGCCCGCAAGGAATTTGCGGCCAATAAAAAATTCGGCTCCCGGGACCGGAAAATGATCGCATCGCTTTGTTATAGTTATTTCCGCGTCTCCCATTTGTTTACAAACGAATCGTTGCAGGAAAAAATACTCAAAGGGGTATTCCTTTGTGAAACGGAGGATAACCCCGTACTTGCTGCACTGAAGCCGGAATGGAATGAAAGGATAAAGTTGGATGAGGCCGAAAAACTCAACTGGCTTTCCGGCCAGTTATCTGACCTTTTCCCCTTTCCAGGTGAACTTACCGGTGAGATCGACCAGTCCGCCTTTGCACGCTCATTCCTTACGCAACCTTTACTATTCCTCCGCGCCCGGCCCGGGAAAATTGCTAAAGTGTGTACTGCCCTGGATGCTGCTGGTATCGCTTATGAAGTAAAAGAGGGAAGTTGCCTGGCTTTACCCAATGCAACAGCATTAAACGAGGTGCTGAGGTTGAACAAAGATGTGGTGGTACAGGATTTAAACTCCCAGAAGGTTTTTTCGGGATCAGTGCCAGAAAGTTTTTTTAAGGATGGGTCGGGGGTACGGGAAGCCTGGGACTGCTGTGCTGCCAGCGGCGGAAAATCATTGTTATTGTATGATCATTTAAACGGGAAACTTAAACTAACGGTTTCTGATATACGAACTTCTATCCTGGCCAACCTGAAAGCCCGTTTGCAGGAGTCGGCTGTACCCATTCACAAAAGTTTCGTTGCAGATCTCACACACGGGGCACCCACGGGGGTCGGGCATTTTGACATGGTGGTTTGCGATGCACCTTGTACCGGGAGTGGCACCTGGAGCCGCACACCGGAGCAACTCGCCTATTTTCAAAAGGAAATGATAGCGGCCTATTCACAGAAACAAAAAATGATCGCGGCCAATGCCTCGACGCTCCTTAAAAAAGACGGGCTCTTTGTTTATATTACTTGTTCTGTTTTCAGCCAGGAAAATGAAGCCGTAGTGGACTGCCTCCAAAGGGAGCAGGGACTGGAATTAATGGGAATGCAATACCTGGAAGGTTACCAACTACAGGCAGACACGATGTTTGTCGCTTTTTTAAAAAAAACCTTATTGGACCAGGAGGTTGCCGGAAACAAGTAGTTTTTTGCCGGGCATCACAGTAAAATAAGCACCTGGCAGAACCCGCTGGTTCACATCCAGCATACACTCCCCGTTCACTGCCGGATCAATAATTATAGCGCTTCCTGCAGGAAGATCCAGCGGTGGCAGGTTGCCAGATAGCCAATTGGAACTGTTACTCCAGGAACCGTTACCCGTAAATGTATAGGTGAAACAAGCATTGCTGTGATTAATAATTACGGGGTCAAAGTAAAAACTGGTGTCGTTGGAAATAGTCATTTTGATCCTGTAGCTGATTGAAATGGGGCTGGTAAAACCAGCCAGGTCATCCACATAACTAAAGGCCTTGGTTGAAAACTCACCGGCGCCCCCCTGCGAATAAATGCTGACGTAATCTGCATCTGTTGGTAGTTTTCTTTCTACTTCAAACCCCATATCTGCACTGCTTTTGGCGGCCCAGTGCACGAGGGTGCTGCAACCTGCCTGCCTGATCTGCTGGTTGTAAGATCTTTTCAAAAGAATGATAAATGCCTTTTTCATCGCAGGGATACCATGGCCCACCCGGTCATCCGGCGTTGTGTATTTGTGAGCAGACTGCTGAAGTGCGCTGATTATTCCCATGTTGTTTGCTTCCGGGAATGCCTGCCATAAGCAGGTGGCCAGCCCCGCCATATTTGGGCAGGCAAAGGATGTGCCGCTGAGGAACTGGGGCAGTCCCGTACTCGTATTCGCTACC
The DNA here is from genome assembly GCA_043727215.1 of Chitinophagaceae bacterium. Lineage (GTDB taxonomy): Bacteria > Bacteroidota > Bacteroidia > Chitinophagales > Chitinophagaceae > Ferruginibacter. Next base: position 1,841 of record JAYSYY010000060.1, read on the forward strand.
GCTGTGTTCCAGCCCACCGAAGCTACGCCAGGTTTTACCTGCCCGTCACTGCTGGGACCGTAACTGCTGAAAACGGCAACATTTCCGAGGCTGTCAACTGCACCTACCGATAAAACACTGTCCGCATCGGAAGGCGTGATAAGGAAGTGAAAGGGCTTATTCCCTTCATTCCCTGCCGCCACGATCAGGAGCATCCCTTTCCTTGCGGCAAGGTCAGCTGCTATAGCACTCACCGTGGTATTCCCATCCATATCTGCATAACTGTAATCAGGATATCCATCCTGAAAATCAAAATATCCCAGGGATGTACTCACTATTTCCACACCAAGGCTATCGGCTCTTTCTAAACCGGCCGCATAAAAATGCTCTTCTATCGGGTATTCTGTTGCCGCATCTTCCGTGCGGTATAAATAAAAGGATGCTTTGGGAGCGGTACCTACGAATGTATCCGGGATGTTGGCTGCAATGGTGCTAAGGCACCACATGCCATGCCAGTTGTCTTCATCCACACTTGTATGATTGTTTACGAAATCCCAGGTCCCCAACACCTGGTTATTTAAACGCATACTGTCAAATGTCGGCAGGGACAGATAATGGTAAAACCCTGCGTCCATCAATGCGATCTGCATCCCCTGGCCCCGGAAGCCGAGGTTGTGAAGAAAGTCACCCTGGTGAAGTTTTACCTGCCCGTTTGATCGGCCGTAATTGTAAAGGCCCGCCAGGTTAGTGGGGGAGGGAGGGTAAACAATATTATCCGGGGCAATGCTTTGTTCGGTAATAAACTTGGAGCTGGAAGAGAGGGAGGCGGGCCCGAATGCTGCAACCCCCGTTGCACTTTTTACAAAAGGAAAATTATTGATCTTCACCAGCGCCGCAGCATCCGTTGTTTGTATGGCCACCTGGTTAAGCCACCTGGATGTATTTAATATAGTAACGGCACCGGCTAACCGTACGCTGTCTATATAAGTGGCTGTCACCGGGAGGTCGGTACTGTCTATGCTGATGTTGTATTGTATCCGCCGCGCCATAGCCCGCGGGGTGAGATAAGCGGATGGGTTGCCCAGGGTAAAGTCATTATTGGCTTTATCGGTGAACCGAATGATATACCTTCCGGATTGGCTGTAAGCGCTCATTGAGCAAAACAATACGAGTAGCCAGATTTGAAATATTTTCATCATAACCAAGTACGTTATTATGGGTTAACCGGCCAAAGGACGAAATAAGTTCCGAAATTGGATCAGGCGGTATCGTATGCCCATTTGATCCAGGTAGCACCCCAGGTAAAACCTCCTCCAAAGGAAGCGAGAATAATATTGTCCCCTTTTTTCAATTGTTTTTCCCACTCCCAGAGGCAGAGTGGTATGGTGCCGGCTGTCGTGTTGCCATATTTTTCGATATTTACCATTACCTTTTCTTTCGGCAGGTCCATCCGGTGCGCTGTAGCATCTATGATACGAAGATTGGCCTGGTGAGGTACGAGCCATGCAATGTCATCCCCGGTGAGTCCATTGCGTTGCATCAGCTCATAACTCACATCTGCCATTCCTTTTACTGCAAATTTAAAAACAGGCTGTCCTTCCTGGTACACGAAGTGTTCTTTGGCCAGCACGGTGTCTACCGTAGCAGGTTTGGCGGAACCGCCTGCCTTCATGTGTAAATATTTTGCACCACTGCCGTCACTTTTCATAATACAATCCAGTATACCCGTGCTGTCTTCACCAGGTTCCAGGAGAACTGCCCCGGCGCCATCCCCAAAAATAATACAGGTTGCCCTGTCGCTATAATCAACGATCGCACTCATTTTATCTGCACCTACCACGATCACCTTTTTATAACGACCGCTCTCGATATAAGTAGCGCCAGTAGTAAGGGCAAAAAGAAAACCAGAACAGGCAGCGCCCAGGTCATATCCAAAGGCATTGATCATGCCGGTTTTATCGGCAATAAGGTTGGCGGTGGCAGGGAAAACCATGTCTGGCGTAACGGTTGCACAGATAACACATTCGATTTCTTCAGGGCTGATACCTCTTTTATTCAATAATTCTTTCACCGCTTCTGCACCCATGTCGCTGGTTCCCAGGCCTTCGCCTTTTAAAATTCTTCTTTCCCTGATGCCTGTGCGACTTACGATCCATTCGTCATTCGTATCCACCATTGTTTCTAAAACCTGGTTGGTTAAACGGTATTCCGGCACATATCCTCCTACGGCCGTGATTGCCGCTGTAACTTTTTGCATTATAATAAGTTTAAATATTCAGTATCTGCTGTTTAGGCCGAGGCGGCGCAAAAATACGGGTAAATTCCTTTCTTCATTTTTTTAGGGGCAGGGCTGGCAAAATATCCTTATTTTCGTCAGACGTTTATCATCAAACTATGTATGCATACCTGGAGGGAAAATTTAGTTATAAAAGCCCGGCTCAAATATATTTAGACGTAAATGGTATTGGTTTCGAAGTAAATATCAGCCTGAATACATTTTCTGCTATCCAGGGTTTGGAATCTGGAAAATTATTCACACATTTACAGGTCAAAGAAGACGGACATACGCTCTTTGGTTTTTTTGAAAAGGAGGAAAAAGAAATCTTTCTCCTCCTTATAAGCGTATCTGGGGTCGGTGCAGCAACTGCGAGGATGATGTTGTCTTCGTTGAGATCTGAGGAAGTGAGAGCGGCAATTATACAAGGAAATGTAAAATTGCTGGAAAGTGTGAAGGGGATAGGTAAAAAAACAGCAGAACGCCTGGTGTTGGAACTAAAAGATAAGGTCGGTAAATATACATCCGGTACCGGTTTTAGCATGCCAGCAAACAATAGTTTACAACAGGATGCGTTAACAGCCCTGACTGCACTGGGTATTTCCCGGCAACAAGCTGAACTTTCTATCCAAAAAATTATCCGTGCCGAGCCTTCCGTTTCACAACTAGAAGATTTAATTAAAAAAGCCTTAAAAGCCATTTGACAGAAAACTCTACGCTAATTCATTTACCGGATGTTGCTTCTTAGAAAATCAATTTTTACAATATTGGCATTCTTTTCCCTGCCCCTATTGCTGGCAATGTATGACTCACGGGAGTCGCTTGCAGCAGATGCCCCATTTGAATTATACCAGGCAGATACCGTGCCATCAAACACTTCGGGTGATCTTCGTTTCCCCATTTCCGATAGGAGAGGCGATTTTATTTCGGGCCAGGGCCAGCACACTTACGACCTGGGCAAACCTTCCAATATTAAAGATTCGGTAGTTTATGATGCTATCAATCGACGCTACATCGTTTATGAAAAACTGGGAGACCGTTATTACCGGATACCCACAGTCTACAATTTTGAAGAATACTGGCAGATGCGCAACCGCCAGGCAGAAGTTGAATACTTCCAACGCCGGGCCAACACTACAAGTTTATTAAACAGGAGCAAATTCAACCAACCCAAACTCTCCCTCTCAGATAATCTTTTTAACCGATTATTCGGTAATGGTAAAATAGAGATCAGCCCGCAGGGAAATGTTGACATTTCTGCAGGCTACCAGGGGCAAAAGATCGATAATCCTACATTGCCGGAAAGAGCAAGAAAAAATGGCGGCCTGGATGTGATCATGAATGCGCAGGTGAACGTAAATGCAAACATTGGTGATAAACTTAAATTCCCTATCAATTATAACACCCTCGCCAACTTTGACCTGGAAAACCAATTAAAACTGGACTATACCGGAAAGGACGATGAGATCGTTAAACGTTTTGAAGCCGGTAATGTAAACTTCCCCTCCCGTGGAACCTTGATACCGGGGGCCCAGCAGCTGTTTGGTTTAAAGACCCAGCTCCAGTTCGGAAAATTGTTTGTTACTACTGTATTGGCTAACCAAAAATCGCAGCGGCAAAGTGTAGACCTGCAGGGTGGCGCCGCTTCACAGCCTTTTGAAATAAAAGCAGATGAGTATGAGGAGAACCGCCACTTCCTGGTAGGGCAGTATTTTAAGAACAAGTACAATACGGTCATGTCCAGGTTGCCTGCAGTGACCAGTCCTATACAGATACTAAAACTGGAAGTGTGGGTAACGAACAGGAATGGAACAACTACAGAAACAAGGGATATCGTCGGGTTGATGGATATCGCGGAAATTAATCCCTACCAGCAGCCACCGGTCATCAACGTCCTCACCGGTCTGGAAGTTCCTTTCAATAATTCAAATGACCTATACTCCAAAATACTTTCCCGTCCGGATCCCAGGAACCCGGCAATGGCCTACAGTAATCTGGTAAGCCTGGGCCTTAGTCCTGTACAGGATTTTGAAAAAACATTTGCCCGGAAACTGGATTCCAACCAATACATATTTAACAGGCAGGTGGGTTCCTTATCCCTGAGCCAGCCACTGCAAACGGATGAAGTATTGGCCGTTGCCTACCAGTACACCTACAACGGGAAAGTTTACCAGGTCGGTGAATTCTCTCAGGATGTTCCACCCGATAGTGCCTCGGCCACCCAGAAAGTTTTATTCCTCAAATTATTAAAAGCAACATCGCAGCGTACAAGTCTTCCCATTTGGGACCTGATGCTGAAGAACGTTTATACCATCGGTTATGGTGTACTTACACCTTCAGATTTTAAACTGGATGTATTGTACCAGGAACCTGGACTGGGTGCCAAACGATATGTTCCCTTTGGTGACAGGAACCAGGGAACGCCTATCATCTCGTTAATCAATCTTGACCGGCTGAACAGCCAGTTGGATCCACAGCCCGATGGGGTTTTTGATTACGTGGAAGGGTTTACCGTCATTTCAGAATACAGCCGCGTGATTTTCCCGGTGCTCGAACCTTTTGGCCGGGACCTGGCTGCGCAGGTATATACTTCCGTTCCGCCAGCCGCAAGTGATACGTTGTTTTATGTCTTATATGATTCTATCAAGGCGGTAGCCCAGCAGTATCCTAACCTGAATCGCTTTTTATTAAAAGGGACCGCCAAAACCTCCGGCTCCGCGGATATAAGTATCGGGTATAATATTCCACCGGGCTCTGTAACGGTCACGGCTGGTGGCAGAAGTTTACAGGAAGGCGTGGATTATGATATCAATTACGACCTGGGAACGATCAAGATAACGAACCAGGCCATCCTGAATGCAGGATTGCCTGTGCAGGTAAATTTTGAGAACAATGCCTCGTTTGGATTGCAGCAACGATCTTACCTGGGATTAAGGTTGGATTACCTGGCCAAAAATACCGCCAGGGAACAATTGTCCCTGGGAGGAACTATCGTGCGCCTGAGTGAAAGGCCATTCTTTACGAAAGTAAGCTACGGCGAAGACCCTATTCGCAATGCGATGTATGGGCTGGATATGAATTATCGGAAAGACCTGCCAAGGCTCACAAAATTCGTCGATAAATTGCCTTTCTATTCTACCACGGCGCCTTCTTCCATCAACGTTTATGCAGAAGGTGCGATGCTTCAGCCAGGCCATGCACCACAAATCGGCAAAGGGAAAAGCGGTATTGTAAATATTGATGATTTTGAAGGAAGCAAATCGGGTATCGATCTTCGGTTCCCGCCCATCAGTTGGGCATTGGCCTCGGCTCCGTCAGGAGCAACCGACCTCTTTAATAACCTGCTTTTCCCTGAAGCGGGCCTGAGCAATAACCTGGAGTATGGAAAACAAAGAGCGAAAATAGCCTGGTACCAGATCGAACAAGCCCTGCAGCAATTTAAGGGACAAAACAACCCGATTGGTTCAAACGCAGAATTGCTTAGTGATCCCCGTGCGAGGCAGGTTTACCAAAAAGAAATATTCCCGCAGCGCACAACGGGGTTTGGAGAAAGCCAGCTGATCACTTTTGACCTTAGTTATTACCCTACAGAGAGGGGCCCGTATAATTTTGAAACGCGTAGTTCTAAACTGAATGCCAGCGGTAAATTTATCGAGCCCCGGAAAAACTGGGGCGGTTTGATGCGCGCCGTAGACCAGACAGATTTTGAAACAAGCAATATTGAATTCATAGAATTCTGGGTACAGGACCCATTTATTCTTCCGCAATACAGTGCATCGAACGGCGGTAAATTATATTTCAACCTCGGTAATATTTCTGAGGATGTGCTAAAGGATGGCCGCAGGTTTTATGAAAATGGGTTGCCTACGCCCAACGCCCCATCACCCGTGGATGAAACAAACTGGGGCAGGGTACCCCGCAACCCTATCCAGGTAACAAATGCCTTTAGCAACCTCCCGGAAGACAGGATATTCCAGGATGTTGGTTTCGATGGACTGAGCGATACTGCAGAGCTGGTTAGACGACAGGTGTACCTGAATGAGCTGGCTGCTAACTTTGGAACAAATTCCCTCATATATCAAAAAGCGCTGACGGATGCGTCTGCTGACAATTACAGGCATTACCGCAACGGATCCTTTGGTTCCAATGACGGTATCCTTCAACGCTATAAGGATTTTAACAGCCCCGAAGGAAACTCACCCATTTCTGATGGCAGCGAATTTTCCTCGGCAGCCACCTTATACCCGGATGCTGAAGACCTGAACAGGGATAATACCATGAATGAAACGGAGGAATATTTCCAGTACATCGTGGATGTGAAACCCAGCAATGCACCGGAGATGGCGATCGGTACTAATTTTATCGTGGACAAAAAAGTAGTGACGGTAAACCTCGTGAATAGCCAGGTGCGGAATGAAACCTGGTACCAGTTCAGAATCCCCATCGGAAGCTACAATAAAAAGATCGGTAATATCCCCGATTTTAAATCTATCCGTTTTATCAGGATGTTTATGACGGATTTTGAAGACAGTGTTACGATGCGATTTGGTACACTGCAACTTACCCGTAATATCTGGCGCAAGTTTCAATACAAAGTCGATTCAACAGGTTTGTATAGTGCAGGTAGCACGGCTCCACTAAACGTAGGTGCCGTGAATATTGAAGAAAATGATAAACGTACTCCGCTGCCTTACCGTACACCAAGAGAGATACAACGGGTGCAAACCCTCAGTAACAATGGTGTAAACCTGCTGCAGAATGAGCAGGCCATGCAACTTCAATTCTGCGACCTGAACCAGGGTGATGCCAAAGCGGTGTTCCAGACTTTCGGAAACCGGGACCTCCGCCAGTTCCGGCAACTGTCTATGTACGTTCACGCTGAGCGTGCACAAAAAACAGATCCTTCTTCTATTTTGGATAAAGATCTAAGTGCCGTAGTGAGACTGGGCACAGACTTCGTAAACAACTATTATGAAATCCGGATACCACTTATATTAACACCGCATTCAGCAGGTTCCTTAAATCCGGACTCGGACGAGTACAACGATACTTTGTGGATTCCACGAAATTCTTTGGACGTTGACCTGACCCTTCTTACAAAACTGAAGCAGGCAAGAAATCTCTCCAGCACCGCGCTGAACCAGATCTTCCGCCAGATGCAGGCTAACGGCCACGAATATGCTGTAATGGGAAATCCAAACCTCGGAGAGATCCGGGGTGTATTGATCGGGGTGGAAAATACCAATAATTCAGAGCCCGTTTGTGGTGAGATGTGGGCCAATGAACTCAGGCTTTCGTCGCTGGATGAAAAAGGAGGGTATGCCGCACTGGCAAGGGTTGACGTGAACCTTGCAGACCTGGGTACCATTTCCCTTTCTGCCAATATGCATACACAGGGATTTGGAACATTGGAACAAAGGGTCAATGACCGGTACAGGGATAACTTTTTACAATTCGATGTGTCCGCCAACCTGGAGATGGGTAGACTCCTTCCCAAAAAATCAGGCATGTCTATCCCGGTATTTGCCAGTTACTCTCAAACAGCGAGCACACCCGAGTATGATCCATATGACCAGGATATTAAATTAAAGGATAAGATCAGGGATGCATCCGGGCAGGCGAAGGATTCTATCCGCAATGCTGCGGTTGATTTTACATCTGTGAAAACTTTAAATTTCACCAACGTTCGCAAGAATAAAACAAATGGTAAAAAACCCAAGATCTATGATATAGAAAATGTGGATGTGAGCTACTCCTATATCAAAACGAGTGCACACAGCCCGTTGATAGAATACAACGATGTTACGCGCCATCGCGGTGCAGTGGGGTATAATTATGCCCCGCAACCAAAATACATCGAGCCCTTTAAAAGGATGTTTAAAACAACTAAACACCACTGGTTTGATATGTTGAAGGATTTTAACTTCAATTATCTTCCTTCGCAGCTTACGTTCAGGGCCGATATCAGCCGGCAGTTTGGTGTGGTAAGGCCAAGGAGCATCGGTGATTCCAAATATGCTATCCCCGAAACCTATGATAAGTATTTCGTGTTCCAGCGGGATTATATCATGCGCTGGAATTTTACCAGGGCACTGCAACTCGATTACACGGCTACCAACAATTCCCGCATCGATGAACCAATGGGAAGACTGGATACAAAAGAGAAAAAAGATTCGGTTTGGAAAAATCTGATGCGGGGGGGAAGGAATACGCTTTTCAACCAGACAGCAAATTTTTCATACACACTTCCCACTGCCAAATTTCCATTGTTGGATTGGACAACCATTAACCTGAAATACCAGGCAAGTTACCGCTGGGTGGGTGCTTCTAGGCTGGCAGTAGAACTTGGCAATATCCTGGAGAACGGGCAGCAAAAAGAAGCAACCCTGCAAATGGATATGACGAGGCTGTACCAGAAATCTAAATTCCTTAAACAACTGGATGTGCCATCTAAACCCGAGGACAAAGAAAAATGGAAGAATAGGATCACCATCACAAGAGACAGTGTGACGCTTAAGAGCGGCAAAAGAGTGTTGCAGAAAAAACGCGTGGTTGATAAATCTGCTGTGCCTTTTGTTTCCACAGTGCCCAGGGTTTTTGGCAAACTCCTGACGAGCCTGAAAACAGTGAATTTCAGTTTATCCGAAATGGCCAATACGCGATTGCCAGGTTATACCGACAGTACACAATTCCTTGGGCAAAATTTCAGGAGTATGGCTCCGGGATTTGACTTTATACTGGGCAGGCAACCGGACACCAACTGGCTGAACAAAAAGGCTGCGAAAGGGCTCATCACCAAAGATTCAAATTTTAACTACCTGTTCCAGCAGAACTTTGATCAGCGCCTTACCGTGAATGCACAGCTGGAGCCGGTCCGTGACCTTATGATCACGTTGAATATGACAAAAACTTTTTCCAAGAATTACAATGAGACCTTCAAATTCATAGATACAAGTGGCGGCAATAACAAAACATTCCAACACCTCAATCCATATGTGGGCGGCGGTTTTGATGTTAGTTATATTGCTTTTAAAACTTTGTTTGGCAAGTTTGACCCCAACAGGGTTTCGGCCACTTTCAAAACTTTTGAAGCTAACAGGGTTGTGTTATCCCGGAGGCTCGGAGAAAAAAATCCGTACTCCCAGCAACAGGCTAACCCGGTTGGTGCAGACGGTTATTATTATGGCTACCAGAAATATGCGGTGGATGTGCTGATCCCGTCCTTCATTGCTGCATACACCGGCAAGAGCCCGGAAACAGTTGCGCTTATCAAACAAAGCAACAATAATATCCGATCCAATCCTTTCCGTTCTATTATGCCGAGGCCTAATTGGAAAATAGATTACAACGGCTTAAGCAGGGTGAAAGGGCTTCAAAAAATATTTACCAACTTCACGCTTACGCATGGTTATAACGGTAGCCTTAGCATGAATGGATTTACATCTGCGCTGCTGTACCAGGATGTATCGAGGTTTGGTTATCCTTCGTTTTATGATACCATTTCCAGGAATTTTATTCCTTTCTTCCTGGTACCAAATGTGACTATCAACGAACAGTTCTCACCGTTGGTTGGATTTGATATGATGTTTACAAACCAACTGCAGGCAAAATTTGAATACACTAAAACACGGAGCCTGAGCCTTAGCCTGTATGACTTCCAGCTGAGCGAAGTGCGCAGTACAGAATTCATTATTGGTGCCGGTTACCGCAAACGCGGCTTGAAATTATTGGCCGGGCTGAAATTGCCTAAGTTCCTGGATAAGGAAGGAAAGGGAACCCTGGATAACGAGATCAACTTCCGCCTGGATTTTCGCATACGCGATAACGTGACGGCGAACAGCAGGCTGGACCAGGATAACAATTTTGCCACCGGTGGTAGTAAAGAAATAACCATAACGCCCACGATAGATTATTTCCTGAACAACAGGGTAAACCTTAAACTGTATTTCGACCAGCGGAAAGTAACCCCTTATATTTCATCAAGTGCGCCTACAACCAATACCCGCGCGGGTGTGCAGGTGAGAATATCATTGGCGCAGTAAGGTGGATGGTTGGAAGTAAAGGGCGGAAGCTGAAAGGTTGTAGCCAGATGGTGCCGCTAAGTTTGCCGGTCTGTGAACATTCCGGATTTTCCTTTAGATATTATGATGCATAATCATTCCTGTCAGGTGGATACCTCTACAGGATATTTCCGATAATTCTATACTTGGTTGTCCAGCTTCACCTGTTGCATGTTGCTATTTGCCTGGGTATGTTACCAGGTAATCGTGGTAAAGGAAAAAGGGGTTGACCACTATTTGTTACACTTCATTTCCACTAACCTCACAAGCCTGCAGTTAACAAGCGTGATGAAACTTGCAACCTACCCTGGTGCTGCTTCATTTTTGAAGATCGCGTTTGGACTGATTATACTTGCCCTTATCTAAGCAAGAAAATATCGCATGGCGCTGCGGATCTTTCTGGCTGGTGCCGGTGGTTTTCTGCTAAGCGATCTATGGAAGCAGGCTTTCCCCCGACGAGGGCGTTGCATTCTTTGGTTGGCCAGGTGGAACAATTCAGTTGCGCGAGTGGGCATGCAATAGCTGCGATTTTTTTACGGCCTGATGACCTGCCTCCGGCTGAGTTAAAGGTTCAGTTTGTTGTTAAGGCTGCCTGTCGCACTTAAACATTCGCTGAATTGCTGATTGCATAAATAGCCCGCGCGGTTGTGGGGCTATATTTGTTCAGAGGAAATGACCTCGGGAAACATTGCGATTGTATGATACAGGGTATGCGGATTGAATTTACAGAAAGGGGAATGATGGACTCGACTTTTTATGATTCGGAAAGATGCCAGGCCCTGGCCGGCACGTGCGCGCGGGCGCCAGTTAAAAAATGATTATTATTACTATGCATTTTATCAATAGCAAAGAAAAAGCCGGGAGATGGAAAGTGTGGCTTACCGTTGATCCGCTTGATCGTCCAAAAAACAAATCGCAATTATGAAACCATCATCGATCTTATTTTTATTGCTGGCAGTTTTCTTCGCAAACGCTGATGCGCAGCTGAACCCTGCCATTGAAGGCAAATTAAATCTACTGCTTAAAAAAATGACCCTCAAAGAAAAAATAGGGCAGATGGCGCAGGTGGCGATTGACCAGATCGGCAAAACAGATCAGAAGAATTATACATTTTCCGTAGACAAAAACAAAGTGCAGGATGTCGTCGTCACCTACCATGCCGGATCGATTCTAAACACTCCTCCAGGTGTTTCACTTAATACCGCCCAATGGAACCAGGTGTTAAAAGACATCCATGCTGCCACCCAACAGACCCGGCTTAAGATACCGGTCCTTTACGGACTGGACCAGATACACGGAGCGAGTTTTGTGGCGGGTTTTACTTCTTTTCCACAGCAGGTTGGCCAGGCAGCCACCTGGAACCGGGAACTGGTGCGGCAAACCGCGGTGATCACTGCTTATGAAAGCCGGGCTGCGGGGGTGCCTTATTCTTTCTCGCCGGTGCTGGATCTCGGCACCAATCCTGCATGGCCGCGCTTGTGGGAGGGTTTCGGGGAAGATCCCTACCTGGTTTCAGAATTGGGTGTAGCATTTGTGAAAGGTGCGCAGGAACCGCTGGGAAGTAAAGAAAAAATAGCAGTATCCATAAAACACTACCTCGGCTACTCAGATCCGAAGTATAGCAAGGACAGGACCAATGCGTGGATCCCTGAACACTATTTACGAGAATACCATTTACCTCCATTTGCGGCAGCAGTGAAAGCGGGTGCAAGAAATGTGATGGTTAATTCGGCTTTGATCAACGGTGTGCCGGCGCATATGAATAAACGGTTGCTGACCGACATGCTTAAAAATGAACTTGGTTTTACAGGATTTATTGTAACGGATTGGCAGGATGTGGAAAATGTCGCAAAAAGGGACAGGATTGCAAAAGATAATAAAGAGGCCCTGATGCTTTGCATAAATGCGGGGATTGACATGAGTATGATACCCTACAATTACCAGGAATTTTCAAAGGACCTCCTGGAGTTGGTAAAGGAAGGCAAAGTATTACAGTCACGGATAGACGATGCTGTACGGAGAATACTACGGGTGAAGTATGAACTGGATCTTTTTAATAACCCTACCACCCTTGCTGCCAGTTACCCGGATTTTGGCAGCGCCGGTTTTGCAAAGGCCGCTTACAACACAGCAGCGGAATCGATCACACTTTTGAAGAACCAGCGCAATATCCTTCCTTTGCCGGCAGCCGCAAAGATCCTGGTTACGGGCCCTAATGCCAATTCTATGCGCTCATTAAATGGGGGCTGGACCTACACCTGGCAGGGGGAAAGAACGAATGAACTGGCAGGTGCATATAATACCATACTTGAAGCCACAACAAAAAAGTTCGGGGAAAGCAATGTCCGTTTTTCGGAGGGGGTGGCTTACTTGCAGGGGCAGAAATACTGGGCGGACGCTGTCGTGGGCCTGCAGGCCGCTGTTGATGCCGCTGCAGCAGTTGATTATGTGCTTTTGTGCGTCGGGGAAAACAGCTACACAGAAACCCCGGGCAACCTGAATGAACTGGACCTTTCCGCCAACCAACTTAGCCTTGCCCACGCCATGATCCGCACAGGTAAGCCGGTGATTTTGATTTTGAACCAAGGCCGCCCGAGGATCATCAGTGGCATTGAGCCCGGGCTCGCGGCTGTTGTACATACCTATCTTCCTGGAAACTATGGAGCCGATGCCCTTGCGGATATCCTGGCTGGCGATGTAAACCCAAGTGGTAAACTACCGGTAACCTATCCCCGCTTTGCGAATGCTCTTACCCCCTATATCCATAAATATTCTGACCAGGTGAGTAATCCCCAGGGTGCTTACGACTATTCTGCAGACTTTAATCCGCAATTTGGTTTTGGTTTCGGTTTATCTTATACCTCGTTTGAATATAGCGGGCTTACAATAGACAAAACATCCGTGGGCACTAATGGTACCCTGGCGATAACCGTGACAGTAAAAAATACCGGCCAACGTGCAGGTAAGGAAGTGGTGCAACTCTACGTGAGTGACCTGATAGCATCGCTGGCTCCTGATGTTGAACGCCTGCGCGGTTTTGAAAAGATCTCACTCGAGCCTGGTGATTCCAAAGTAGTGAATTTTACTTTGCCGGTCAAAGAACTGGCCTTTGTAAACCTGCAGAATAAAAAACAACTGGAAACAGGTGAGTTTAAAGTGCGGGTGGAAAAACTGGAGAAAAAATTTTTGGTAAAAGGATCGGTGGTTTTTTAGGGGGAGGGAGTGGTGAGTTAGACTCCATAACATCGAAAACTACGATGAGTGGTGCGTGATATGCAGGAATGCTCAGGACTTTAACCACCCGGTTATGCTCATTCTTGGTTTGTGGTTGGGCAACACTTCATGTTCTAACTCGCTGCTTTTAAAAAAAACACATTTGCCATTGACAGGGGGAATATTTTCGGTCCTGTCTCCATGGTGGATGCACAATTCGCCTCCGTCAGTCTTTTTCCAATCCTCGTTCAAATACATGATCATAGAATATTTCCTGCTATCATTACCCCGAAACTGGTCGAGATGTCTTTTGTAAAAACTTCCTGCTTCGTACAGGGTATAATGGAACTCATAACCGGTGATGCCGGTGTAACAGGTTTCGTTCAAAAAACTTACAAACGCGTCCATCAGATCAAAAAAACTATTTTCATGCACATCATTGTGACCACGGTCCAGCCAATAGATAACGTCACTTCTGAAAAGGTCAGTATAGTTCACCCTCGTATTGTGGCCGGTACCTGCCACCTGCAGCAGGTTTTTTGTGTGGAGTGTTAACAGGTTTTGTTTCAGATGCCGGGAAAGTGTTTCGCTCAAAAAGTTATCAGCAATGCCTACTTTATTTTCTATGAAGCTGTTGATGAGGGTGTTAAAGATATTTTCCAATAAGAAGATTGAAAGGCGTTTGTATTAATGCTGGTGAAGGTACTATAAATAACACTAAACGGTTTCGGCACTGGTGGCTCAAGGCAAGCCATCATTTGATTGGGTATTGAGTAAGTGGGCGGTCCTGCTTTTAGGTAGGCACTTCACCCGGCCGGGCTCACCGTCAAATTTTTTAGCCGGATGAATCGGCGGAAAAATGATTAAATTTATGTGCTGTTCACCCTTCCCCCAATATTGGCCAATGAAAACAGTTAAGCACAAAAAAAGCTATTACATCATCAATGGCATTACCATGTATCGTGTCATTGCAGCTCCTGTTTTGCTGGGTTTATTACTGGAAGGGCATCATACTCTCTTTAAATGGCTGCTGCTGGTGAGTTTTTTCACAGACTTCATTGATGGTTTCCTTGCCAGGAAATTCATGGTGACCAGCGTGGTGGGTACAAGGCTGGATTCAATCGGGGATGACCTAACCGTATTAGTGGCTATGATCGGCCTGGTGAAAATGAAACCCAACTTTGTCAAAGAGCAACTGGTATTTTTTCTCATCCTTTTTATTCTATTCCTGATCCAGGTGACGCTAGCGTTGTACCGGTACCGTAAGCTAACGAGTTTTCATACTTACCTGGCGAAGATCGCAGCTTTCGCACAGGGTGTTTTTTTACTGCTCGCATTTTTTTTGGAACAGCCCCTGATGCTGCTCTTCTATGCCGCTGTTATGATTACTTTCCTGGAACTTGTAGAAGAGATCATGATGGTGGCCTTGATCCCCAGGTGGCGCACCAACCTGAAAGGTTTGTATTGGGTGCTGAAAAACAAGCGTAAGAAAAAAGTGCCTTTAAGGGAAACAGAACCGCAGGGGTAGCCCATCAATCAGAAAAGATCAGTCAAAGGAAGCAATGTTTATTCCTCCTAAATTCGGACACATTAAAAAAAAGCGTAAATTTGACCAACGGAATTCCAGCCTGATAAAAACGCTCCTTGCAGATGTCTATTTTACCATCACTAAACAAATTGATTTATGAAATGTATTAATCCACTAAAAACGCTCTCTCTTATTTTATTTTTCCTGCTTAGTTCATTCAGTCTTTTGGCACAAAATGGCATTGTTACAGGAACTGTGAAGGATGCAGAAGGAAATGTGCTGGCCAATGCCTCCGTGGTTGTGCAGACCGGTAAGACGGGCACGCGCACAGGTTCTGATGGTACATTCAGCATAAGCCTGCCGGCAGGAAGTTATACCATTGCTGCCAGTTACACGGGCAAGACACTTAGTCAAAAGCCTGTTAAAGTAAATGCCGGCGAAACCGTTTCGTTGGATTTTTCGCTTCCCGACGGAGTTGATCTATTTTCTGTTACGGTGGTGGGTTCAAGAAGCTTATCCCGCACCAGCGTGGAAACACCGGTTCCAGTCGACGTGATCCCGGTATCCCAAATTATTAATAGTGTGGGACAAGTCGACATAAACCAGATACTGAATTTTATAGCACCCTCCTTTCAATCTGCCCGGCAAACCATCTCTGACGGTACGGATCACGTGGATCCTGCCCAGTTGCGGGGACTTGGCACTGACCAGGTGCTTGTGCTCGTGAACGGAAAACGCCGGCACCAATCAGCATTGGTGAATGTGAATGGTACTGTCAACCGTGGTTCTGTAGGAACAGATATGAGTGCGATCCCTGCTACAGCGGTGGAAAGAATAGAAATATTACGCGACGGAGCTGCAGCCCAGTACGGCTCAGACGCTATTGCCGGTGTAATTAATATCGTTTTAAAAAGAAAGACCGGCGTCCTGGATGCCAGTGTCAGTTATGGGCAGTACAGCACGGAATATGATAAAAACTCCGCCCTCTTTATTTCGCAAAGCAAAACGGATGACCCCTCGGTAAGAGTGAACGACGGCGGAAATTTCCAGGCTGCCCTGGGTTACGGGTTTAAAATCGGAAAAGGCGCACTAAACCTAACAGGTGAGTATATCAGCAGGGAAAGAACGAACCGCACAGGTACGTATACCGGTGCCGTGTACCCGAACGTAAATGGTGTAAACAGGGATGATTCTATTATGGCAGCCCGCGGCCTGAACCGTAATTTCTTTGACATGAATATTGGGAATTCAGAAATGAACGGTGGTAGTGCATTTTACAATTTTGAATATCCTCTTGGTGCTAATACAGAGCTATATCTTTTTGGCGGTTACGGTAAAAAGAAAGGAGAGGCTGCCGGATTTTACCGCTATCCGAGTGGTATCCCGGGTGCGGCCACAAGATATGCATCGAATGTTTTTGCAATTTATCCAAACGGCTTTTTACCCCTGATTCAATCTGAAATTACAGACCTGTCAAGTTCTCTTGGATTAAGGACAAAATTCGGGGAATGGAATTTTGATATCAGTAATACTTTTGGAATGAATAAGTTTGACTTTACCGTTAACAACTCGGCGAATTACACCCAGTTTGTTAATGCAGGAAATAACCAGACATCGTTTGACGCAGGCGGTCTTAAATACTGGCAAAATACGGTGAATGCAGACGTTTCAAAAAAATATGATGTATTGGAAGGCTTAAATGTGGCCGCAGGATTAGAATACCGCGTAGATGCATTCGGACTTAAGAGCGGCGAAGAGGGTTCTTATCGCAATTTTGATACGGCATCCAAAGCGGCCTCCGGTGCCCAGGTTTTTGCAGGTTTTGTAAACTCGATCGGGGACACAAAAACAAGAGATGCCAAAGCCATCTATCTCGATCTGGAGCAGGATATTACGAAACGAATTTTGTTAACAGGCGCACTTCGCTTTGAAAACTACAGTGACTTTGGTTCTACACTGAATTATAAGTTTGCTACCCGTATAAAGTTGCATGAGTTATTTAACCTGCGTGGTTCTGTAAGTACCGGGTTCCGCGCACCTTCAATGCAACAACGTTTTTATGCAAAAACAAATACGCTGTTCGTTTCTAACGGTACCTCACTCGTGCCGGTAGAATCGGGTACGTTTACAAATGACAGCAAGGCGGCTGAAATTTTAGGTATTCCGAAATTGAAAGAGGAAACCAGCCAGAGTTTTTCTGTTGGATTCACGACCAAACCTTTCAAAGGTTTCGAGCTGACGCTGGATGCGTACCAGATTGACATTGACAATCGCATAGTACTGACCAATAATTTTAATGGTGGAACTAATATTGCCTTACAGGCACAGCTTACGGCGGCCGGTGCAAGCGCAGCAAATTTTTTCACCAATGCCATCGATACCCGTGCACGCGGAATCGAAGGAGTGATGAGTTATAATGCGAATTTCGGGGAGCATTCCTTACGTACTGTTTTTGCCATGACCTACATTGATAACGAAGTGAAAAAAGGACCAGATGGCAAACCCATCATCTTCGCCTCAGACGTTCTTGTAAACAGTGGCCAGCTTGGGAATTATTATAACCGGGAAGATCAGAGCCGCATTGAGGTGGCCAATCCGAAAAGCAAAGCGAGCCTGACCTTCAACTATAAATTTAAAAAGCTTGGAGCAATGCTTCGGTTTGTAAACTTTGGGAAAGTACAATACCTGGATCCTACCATCAACCCGGCGAATCCTGGCGCTTTCCCAATCAATACCTTTACAGGACAAAGAGAAACACTTGACCAGGAATTTTCTGCGAAAACAGTTACAGACCTTTCGATTTCTTATGACATTACCAAACAACTGACTTTTACGATTGGCGCAAACAACCTCCTGGATGAATACCAGGATAAACATGCCCATAGTGTTAATGCCAGCTCAGGTCGTTTTGTATACAGTCGCAGGGTACAGCAAATGGGCTTTAACGGTGCGTATTATTTCGCAAGGCTCAAATTGAGTCTGCCAACCGGTAAGTAAATTAGCCAGGGAATTATATAAATTCAGAAAGCGGATCATATGATGATCCGCTTTTTTTATCAGCAGGCGAAGGCGCGTTAACCCTTTCTAAAAGTTTAAAGCCGTGTATTGCCGGGTAAGCCAATCTCATTATCTTGCCGCAAATCAAAAATTTCTACATGAAACATTTTTCCACCATATTAAGTGTGTTCTTACTGCTCGCAGTTGCATTCCTGTATTATCATGTGTTTGCCAACAAAAAGGCAACTGTTCCTTCAGTAAAAACCACTTCGTCTACTGCCAGTATTAAAGAAGCAGTGCATGCGCCTATCGCCTACGTGGAACTGGACTCATTGAACGAAAAGATCATTTACATAAAAGAAAAAAGAAAAGTGCTGGAGGCAGAGCAGCGGGCAATTGAAACGGAATGGCAGAATGGCTACCGTGGGCTTGAAAACCAGAAGAACAATTTTATAAAAAAAGGGGATGCTATCACCCAGCAGATGGCGGAACAATTCCAGGGCGAATTAATACAGCAGCAACAAAAAATAGATGAAAAGAAGCAGGTGCTTACGCAAAAACTCAGTGAGCGGAGTTATAAATTCATGGATGATATCCAAAAGAAACTAAAGGAATTTCTTGCGGATTACAACAAGGAAAAAAATTATATGTACATTCTTACCACGGGTACAGGACTGGATTATATGGTGTATAAAGATGCCAGCCTTAATATTACGGACGATGTAGTGAATGGTATGAATGAAAAGTTGAAAAAAGGCAACTGATAATATCCCCTAAATTGATTTATCTTGAATCCCGGGCAGTGCATACTGCCCGGGATTTTTATTTTAACATCATCAACCCAAACTGCATTATGCCTGGAACGTCACAAGGTTTTAAACCCTCCCTGGGATTACTGGATGCTACCATGATCGTAGCCGGCTCCATGATCGGCTCGGGAATTTTTATCGTGAGCGCCGACATTACACGGAACGTAGGAAGCGCCGGCTGGATGATAGCGGTGTGGCTGATCACTGGCTTCATGACCCTCATAGCTGCTATGAGTTATGGTGAACTAAGTGCAATGTTTCCAAAAGCCGGTGGCCAGTACGTTTACCTGAAAGAAGCCTTTAATCCACTGGCAGGATTTTTATATGGCTGGAGTTTTTTTGCGGTGATACAAACCGCCACCATTGCGGCTGTGGGTGTTGCCTTCTCCAAATTTGCCGGATATTTTATACCGGCACTGGAAGTAACGGATGCCAACCTGCTCGCACAGATCGGGATCTTCAAGATCTACCCGGCCCAGTTTGTGTCCATCGCATTAATTGTGTTCCTTACTTATATCAACACGAAGGGTATTCAAGGGGGTAAAATGATTCAAACCATTTTAACGGTTGTAAAACTATTATCCCTTTTTGGCCTCATCGCTTTTGGATTTTTGATAGCGGCCAAAGCAGAAATATGGGATGCAAACTGGACCGATGCCTGGGGCATGAAATCAAGAGGGCCAGACGGCGCGGTGATCGGTGGGGTTGCGGGAAGTGCTATATTGGGAGCCATCGCAGCCTCGATGGTAGGCTCCATATTCAGCAGTGATGCATGGAACAATGTGACCTTCATAGCCGGGGAAGTAAAAAATCCGAAACGGAATATAGGGCTGAGTTTATTTTTAGGCACATTGATCGTAACTATTATTTATGTGGCAGCCAACCTGATGTACATCAGTGTTCTTCCCTTGGCTGAAATTGCCTCTGCTCCGCAGGATCGGGTAGCCGTAGCAGCGAGTACGCCCATATTCGGGCAGATCGGCGCTTACGTAATTGCCGTGATGATCATGATAAGCACCTTTGGATGCAATAACGGGCTCATCATTGCAGGTGCCAGGGTGTACTATACCATGGCAAAGGACGGATTATTTTTCAAACGTACCGGTACGCTGAATAAAAATGATGTACCGGAATTCGCCTTGTGGATCCAGTGCCTGGTGGCATCGTTATTGTGCCTGAGTGGGCGGTATGGCGACCTGCTGGACATGATCTCATTCGTAGTAGTGATGTTTTATGCACTCACTATCCTTGGCATTTTTATCCTCCGGAAAAAAAGGCCGGATGCAGACCGTCCCTACAAAGCGTTTGGATATCCTATACTGCCGGCGATCTATATCCTGATGGCCATCAGTTTCTGCGTTTTGCTCATCATTTACAAACCGGCATTTACATGGCCCGGGCTTATAATAGTGCTGGCGGGAATTCCTATTTATTATATTGCACTGGCAAATAAGAATAAAGTTTAATTGATATGCCCGTAAACGATTTTGATCAGTTATTTGATGGATTCTCTTCAATCAAAATAGGAGTGGTGGGGGATGTGATGCTGGATACCTACTGGTGGGGGAAAGTGGACCGGATATCACCCGAAGCTCCTGTGCCCGTGGTATCGGTAACCAAAAGAGAACAACGCATCGGCGGTGCCGGTAATGTTGCTTTAAACCTCCGCAGCCTGGGCGCTGCCGTGAGCATTGTATCTGTACTTGGTAATGATGGGGACGGTTTGCAATTGACTGAATTGCTGAACAGGCAGAACATTCAGACCCGGTACCTGGTGGAGAGTGATGAAAGAGTGACCACTAACAAGATCCGCATTATCAGCCGCAACCAGCACATGATGCGGCTGGATGCTGAGATCACCAATATGCTCAGTGCTGCAGACGAAAAAAAATTATTGCAAAGTTTTCAGCAGTACCTTGAAACTGAAAAACCCCGGCTCGTGATCCTTGAAGACTATAACAAGGGCGTGCTGACTGAGACCGCGATTGATGCGATTATCAGCCTTTGCAAATCGCACCAGGTGTTAACGGCAGTGGATCCCAAACGAAAAAATTTCTTTGCTTACAAACAAGTTGATATTTTTAAACCCAACCTCCAGGAAGCCAGGGAGGCGCTGAATATTCTTGCCGAGGAAGTAACGCCTCATTTGCTGGAACAGATCCACAAAGCGCTTTTTGCGCAGTTGCATCATGATGTTTCTTTTATCACGCTATCAGAAAAGGGGGTGTATTTCCAGGATGCCGGGCAACGAGCACTGATTCCTACACATATCAGGAGTATTGCTGATGTGAGCGGTGCCGGGGACACGGTGATAGCGGTTGCTTCGCTTGTGTTTGCTGCAACCGGGAATAAAAGACTGATGGCTGAAGTGGCAAATATTGCGGGCGGACTGGTCTGCGAAGAAGTGGGTACGGTCGCCATAGACAAAACCAGGCTCCTGGAGGAATGCAAAAAACTTATCTGATCAGGGTGCCCACTGGCAACTTCCCGAAAATTCACTGCACTGCAACGAAAATGCTGTTAATAGTTATTAAAAGAAACCTGCCGATCATTAGCCCACGTTCAATCATACCCTGAAATTTCTAGAAGCTTTATGGCAGTAATTTAGATACTTTTGCCCTCAATCATTCATAGCAGATTTATGCAGACATTTTCACTGGTAATACACGGAGGAGCAGGTACCATTCTCAAAGAAGACATGACCCCTGAATTAGAAAAAGCCTATACCGAGGCATTGGAAGATGCGCTCCGTGCGGGATACGCCGTGCTGGAGCAGGACGGCACTGCTGTAAATGCTGTGAAGGCCGCCATCGTGGTACTGGAAGATAACCTGCTGTTCAATGCCGGCCGCGGTTCCGTATTTACTAAAAAAGGGGTGCAGGAAATGGATGCCGCCATCATGGATGGAAAAACCCTTAAAGCCGGCGCAGTAGCCGCTGTTAGAAATGTGCGAAATCCAATAGAACTTGCAGAAGAAGTGATGATAAACAGTAACCACGTTTTTTTAAGTGGGAAGGGCGCCAATGATTTCGCCATTAAGCAAGGTATCAAACTGGAGCCGGATGAATATTTTTTCTCTCAGTTCAGGTATGATCAATGGAAAATTATGCGGGATAGCGATAACTATTCGCTGGATCATACGCACCAGGGACTCGAGGAACTGATGAAAGATAAAAAATTTGGTACTGTCGGAGCTGTGGCCTGTGATGTTTTCGGCAATATCGCTGCAGCTACCAGTACAGGGGGCATGACCAACAAAAAATACGGCCGCATTGGCGATAGCCCGCTGATCGGTTGTGGAACTTATGCCAACAACAAAACCTGTGGCATCAGCTGCACCGGGCATGGAGAGCCTTTTATACAGGCCGTTGCCGCCTATGATGTTAGCTGCCTGATGGAATACAAAGCTATGAGCCTGCAGGAAGCCCTGCATGAAGTTGTAAATGTGAAACTCCCGAAAATACACGGAGAAGGGGGAATGATAGGGATCGATGCCCAGGGGAATACAGCGATGGCACTCAACAGTGCGGGTATGTACCGCGCGATGAAAACAAGCACCGGCGAACATTTTGTAGGCATTTATGCGGGGGACCAGTTATAGACATCTCTGTTTTTATTCCGCGAGAGCGGCCGGTTTTTCCGCTGGAAACCATTAGCAGCACGCAGCTTTTACTCCCCGTTATTCGCGATAGGTCCTGAATCATTTCATTAGCGTAATTTTGTTTACTAAACCTGAGACATCTTCATGAAAAAATACGCCGTGATAGTAGCCGGTGGCACTGGTGCCCGCATGAACAGCACTGTGCCAAAGCAGTTTTTATTATTAAAGAATAAACCGGTTCTATATTATACAATTGATACTTTTTTAAAGGCATATGACGACCTGCATATTATCCTGGTGTTGCCAGAAGAACATGTGGCAACCGGGCAGGAGATCATTGATGCCTGGTTCGATTATAAGCGAATAACCCTTACCGTGGGAGGCAGAACCCGTTTTCATTCGGTGCAGAACGGGTTGTTGCAGGTCAAGGAGGAGAGTATCGTTTTTGTGCATGATGCTGTCAGGTGCCTGCTCAGCACCGAACTCATTTATAAATGTAACGCCGCCGTTCTTGAGTTTGGCGCAGCCATCCCGGTGATAGACTGCAACGACAGTGTTCGGCTTATTTCAGCTGACGGGAATGAAGCGCTGGAACGGCGCATAGTTAAACTTGTGCAGACCCCGCAGGTTTTTTTGAGCACTATTTTATTACCAGCTTATAATATCGATTACAAGGATAGGTACACTGATGAAGCCACAGTGGTAGAAGCCTTTGGCATGAAGGTGAAACTGGTAGAAGGGGATGAAAATAACATTAAAATTACACGTCCTGTTGATCTTGTACTGGCAGAAAAAATAATGGATGAATCAAACGTTTAAAACATTTTTACAACGTTTACACATCTATCATCCTTTGCAGGGATTTTACAGGAGCCTGCTGTTTAAGTACCAACGAGGCAGGAATCGCCGGATGTATCTTTCTTTCAAAGGCGAGGGCTGCACCTGTAATGTCTGCAATGCTTCCTACCAAAAATTTGTTCCAGATCTTCCTTTCCCGGAAAATAGGGAAGCCCTAGATAAGCATAAAGTGATAGCAGGCTACGGTGAAAATATTCTTTGCCCGAATTGTATGAGCACGGCGCGGGAGCGCCTGGTGATCGCACTGTTGGGCGAACACGACCTGGGCGGGAAAAACATCCTGCATTTATCTCCCGAAAAAAACGTTTACCATTTTCTTCGGGGCACAGCCAGGGTTGTTACAGCAGACCTGTTGCCAGGTTTTTATAAGACCATTGACGGCCAGGTGCAGAAGGAGGACGCCACTCAGCTTAGTTTTGGCAATGGCAGTTTTGATTGGGTGATCGGCAATCATATCCTGGAGCATATACCGGATGATATAAAAGCCATGAAGGAAATCTTTCGGGTGTTGAAACCGGGTGGCAGGGCCGTTCTGCAGGTGCCTTACTCGGAAGTGCTGAAATCTACAATCGAAGATGTAACAGTAAACGATCCCGCAAAACAATCCCTGTTATTCGGTCAGAAAGACCACATTCGCATCTATGCTTTAAGTGACTATATTGTTCGCCTGCGGCAGGCCGGGTTTGAAGTGGAGGTAGTGCCTTACGAGGTATTGCAGTGGTATCACCAGCTGGCGATACAAAAGGGAGAGGCATTTATCAGTATCCAAAAGCCGGTCACTTCTTAAATAATTTAATGGCAGCAGGTAACCTGTTCATCTTTACAAAAGGGTAGGGCTGGTTTTGCGGGGAGAACCTTCTATAAAATTCACCGATACCTTTTACATCTGAGCCTTCAAAATCAAGGACGTACGCTGTGGCGCAAAACTCCTGGATCAATTGGTCATACAGGTAATAGTTTGCCTGTGCCAGCTTGCCCGCGGCAGTTATGCAGGAAATAATATTGTACAGCCTGTTGCCATCCTTTAGCAGGACTACGGCTGCCAGCAACTCATTATTCCCGCCCGTTACATTTCTTATGACGAGTTTATTTTCTGCTGCAAGTTTTTCGCAAACGGTACGGAACCTCGCAAAATCCTCCGAAGAAAAATAAGGCAATCTCGGCGCATATAGTTTCTCATACAATGCGAGAGCGGGTAGATATCCGGTGGCCGCCTCAAACTGCAGTCCTGCATTCTTCGCCCGCTTCAGGTTTTTGATCGCAATGCTATCGTAACCCGCATAAATCTCTTCGTAGGGCTTTTGGAGCGGCAGCACAAAATTATTGCGCATGGTTACCTCCCCTTCTTCTATTTTGCCCGGATCGTTGAGGAAATTTAATGTGAGCTCAGCAAATGTAAAATGGCGGAAGGCCAGGGATAAAAAATCGTTGACGAGGTTTTGAGGAATTGAGTTGCGTGAAAATATGCCACCCTGTTGAAAAAACGCAGGCTGGTACAGGTATGGAATTGCCCATTTTTTTTTCCACGTAAGCGGCATCACCGCTTCGTAATCATTGAGCACTATACCATCCCATTTCTCCGCCATGGCATCCAGGTAAAATGTTTTGGCATAGATGAGCCCATTTACAGATTGGCTGATACAGTCATCCCATTTACTTTTATTGATCTCCGGATATTTAAGGTACCTGGTGCCCATTGTTTAGAACGGGATTTGAGGGATTAACCTCTTTAGCGAAATATTTTGTACATCGATGCTGAACGAGATATTTTTCAGAAACCTTTTTTCCGGTATGGTACTTTTAAAATAATCGCCGTACACTTTACTGTATAGGACCGGAACATAAACGTTAACCGTATTTTTAAAAAACGATAACTGGATACCTGCATCGAACAGGAATTTGGATTTTCCGGCATCTTTTTTCCAGGCTTCTGCGTAGGTGCCCACATCTGCAAAAATCCTTAAGGGGAGTTTGAAGGGTAAGACGGATAACGGATTCAGCTTCGGTGGAATTGTTGTGGTAAAGTTCATTGCAGTAAGCCAGTCATCTGTTTTGCCGATCTTGCTACTTAGGAGGTCTGTCCTCACTTTAAAGGCGCCATCCCTGATCATGATCTGCTGGTTCGCAAAGCCTTCAAATTCATTTCTGCCATAAAAATAATTGCTGTAGTTGTAATCTTCGTATCCTTTTGGCCCCGTCATATTCAGGTGGTACGGATCGGTTTTAAATTGTGTGAGAAAAGTTTTATTACCTGTATAAAAGAATTTACCTGCGAAAAAACGCAGGTTCATTCCACCACCGTTCGCATAGTTAAAATAATAGCTGGCGGTTAAATCCGTGCGAACAAAATCTTCGCCCTGCGCTCCCTGCAATGTTATCCTATAAGGGTACAACACCCTGTTGTTTTCCAGCACGAATTCCAATTGGTTGAGCGTCCTTTTTTCTTTAGGATAGCTGATAACGTCTACCTGCAGGCTAGTGTCACGTTTGAAGAGCAGGTCCGTTTCCGTTATGAAAAATGTTTTCCACTGGAGATACTTTGTGACCATGCTTCTGGGATTTTTATTAGTGAAGACAAACTTAGCAGCCGGAACTATTTTGCTGAAAGGCTGGTAATTATTCCTGCCTGTAGAATCCCGGAAACTATCCCCGGTGAAGCGGGCGCCGGCTACCGACAGCACCAGTTGTTGCCCTTTGTTTCCTATATGAGTTGTATAAGCCAGCCTGCCTATGCCGTTCAATTGTTTGCTACCCGTGGCATACATGGGGGCCACGAAAAACCGGAGCCGGTTGAGGGGCAGGATATAGTTGTGCAATGCAGCACCCAGCATCAGTTTATCATAAAAATTAAAACCCGCGGCAGGAGTAAGGAAGATATAATTATATTTGTTCGTTTCCTTCAGACTAAAGAACGAAGTGAAACGAAGATCTTTCTTTTGGGGTGCTTCCAGGCTGCCCTTTTGTGTAAGCAGGTTGAAAATGCTGTCGAGATTTTTGCGGCTCACTTCTTCTGCCAGTTGTTTAAAATCTTCGGGATAGGGATGTTTAAATTTGTACCTGTCATAATAGTTCCGCATCACCGAATCAAAAACCGGTTGCCCTAATTCTTTTTCCAGCAGGTGCATCCAGCCGGCTGTTTTATAATAGGCAATCATCCCGTAGTTTAATAGGGAGAATTGTTCACTGGGGGTTTCTATTGGCTGATCGTTTTTGATATGCGTAATTGTTTCCAGGATAGTTTGCTGTATATCCGCAGGGGCCCTGTTATTCACAAAATCTGCTTTGATATCCAACATATCGGGCGAGAATCTTCCATAATAACGCGAACTGTAACGCTGGTCATAGTAACTATTCATCCCTTCGTCCATCCAGGGATGTTTCCTCTCATTGCTGGCAAGGATGCCATAGAACCAATTGTGTCCCACTTCATGGTTGATGAGGTAATCAAGCATTTTCTCATTGGGTGTTTTGGAAATGAGCGTGATGGTCGGGTACTCCATTCCCCCGCCATCTGGTTTGCCGGCTTTTTCAACAACGGTCACTACCGGGTAAGGGTACTCCCCCAGCCATTCGCTTTTAGTCCTGATAGCCGATTTGATAAAGGCAATGCTCTTTGTCCATGACACCGCATTAGCTTTGTTGTAATAAGCATATACATCAATGGACCGGGTGCCTAGTAGTATCGTGTCCATTAGCACAGCGAAATCTTTATCTGCAAACCAGGCGAAATCATGGATGTTATCCTGTGTATATACAAGGGTTTTACTGTTGGGTGACGAAGGGGTGGAATCCCCTCTTAAATCCTGATCGTTTCGCGCCAGCCAGTTGCCATCTACAGGGGGTTCATTGATCGTCTCTGTTAGCAAGCCGGTGGCACCTACAACATAGTTCTCGGGGAGGGTGATGGAAACCTTATAATTACCAAACTCGCTGTAAAATTCTCCCTGGTCCAGGTAAGGCATCGGGTGCCATCCTTTACGATCGTAGACTGCCGGCTTAGGGTACCACTGTGTAACCTGGTAAGACTGGTTGATATGGCCGCTCCGCGAAAAATTGTGCGGCAGCTTAATGTGAAAAGGCGTTTCGATCTGTATGTTTTTACCCGGATAAAGAGGTGCCGGCAAAATGAGTCTGATGATATCCTGGTGCTCGGGGTGGTCCTCTGTGCTGGCAGTAGCATCATTCACCCGAAAGTTGAGACGGTTGATGTATCCTCTGCGGTCTTCGTTGCTGAAGTAAAAATCGGTGCGCCCGTTTTCCAGCAGCTGGTCGCTGAAAGCTGTTTTGTCATTTTTGTACGCATTGGGCCAAAGGTGGATCCAGATAAAGGACAAGGTATCGGGGGAATTATTCTGGTAATTCATCGAGATAACGCCGCTGAGAGAATGCGCCTGGTCATTCAATGCCACGTTGATGGTAACATCTACCTGCTGTTGCCAATATGTTTGGCTATAACTCCTGTTCACAAGAAAGAAAAAGAATAGAAAGGGCAGTAGTTTTTTCAACACGAATCTGTTTTTCCAAAAATAATGAATAAAAGGGCTTTTGCGGCAGGCGTTTTCATTTGCCCTTGCCGGCCAGGATGATCTGCACTGTATGGATCATGATCTTGAAATCCAGGGCAAGGCTTACGTTTTCTACGTAGAGCAGGTCATAGGGCATACGCTGGATCATTTCTTCTACCGAGGACGCATACCCGAACTTTACCATGCCCCAGCTGGTAAGGCCCGGTTTTACTTTAAAGAGATACTTGTATTCCGGGTTCAGCGCAACAAGCTGGTCAATGTAAAACTTCCTTTCAGGCCTCGGGCCCACCAGGCTCATTTCTCCTTTAAGGATATTCCAGAGCTGTGGTAACTCATCCAGGCGCCACTTACGCATCACGCGCCCCCAGTTGGTGATCCTGGCATCTGATTCACTGCTCAGTTGTGGCCCGTCTATTTCCGCATTCACATACATGGAGCGCAACTTATACATCATGAAAGATTTTCCCTTGAAGCCGATCCGTTCCTGGCTGTAAAAGACCGGTCCGCTGGATGAAAATTTCAGGCGAAGTATGCTGTAAAGAAAAAGAGGGGAGAGCAATACGATGGAAATAACGGACACCAAGATGTCGATAAACCGTTTGATGTTCTGCTGCCAGGACGGAAGCAAACCGGAATGGATATCTATGAGCGGCATACCCATCACATTATTTGTTTGCAGGGCGCCGGTGATAATGTCTACCGTATCGGGGGTTATTTTAATATTGACTTCTTTATCACTTAACTGCTGCAAAATAGTGGTGATGAGTTCGCGTTCTTTTTTTTCCACCGCGATGATGACCTCTTCAATTTTTTCTTTTTCAATGATGGCGGAAAGATGGCGGATGCCGGAGTAGTTTGTAATGAGGTGTGGCAGAAGTGATTCTTGTGCACCATTCAGGTTCACAAAGGAGGTAATCCTGTAACCGGTATCATCATTGGATCGCGAGAAGGAATCGTAAAACTGTGCCGCTTTAGTTCCTGAACTTACCAGCAAGGCATTGAACGAAACAATTTTGTGTTTCAGCTGGCTTTTTATTACGTGCAGGAATAACATCCGCACTAGTATTGTTCCCGCGAAGATGGGCAGGAGCAGGCTAAAAAACTCCAGGTAATAAATGGTGTTATCTCCCTGCGGGTTTTTTAGGATAAAGAAAAATAACAACACCAGGCAGCCGATAAAACTTACCGAAATTGTGCGAAACAATTCGCCGAACCTTGTCTTGTGATAGAGGTGATTGTAGGCACCACTCATAAAATGCAGCGTGATCCAGCCAAGGGTATATAACAACAGCCCGATGTAAAATCCCGGTGGAACCGTAAAGGGGTATTTGTTGATGATCGTGCGCAGGTAATAAAAACTAAGCCAGGTAAAAACGCATACCAATACATCTGCGATGATGTACCAGCCTGTATGGATGCGGGGTTGTTTCACAAATTAACCGTACGGTACTTGGTTGGCAGTTCCGTTATTGCTGCTTATGATTTATTTTATCCAGTATCTGGTGAGCCACATCCATTGCCCGGAACCCGTCTATGATGGTCACCGGCGTATCCGTATTGTTGCAGATAGCATCTTTAAATGCCTGTAGTTCCATAAGGATCGCATTGCCGTCACCCACGGGCGGGTTTGCAATGGCGATTGTTTTGATACCATGATTTGTTTCGATATCAAAAGTGAAAACATTTTTATCACCTGGGCTGTTGATCTGGATTACTTCCGCTTTTTTCTCCAGGAAGTCTATACCTATGTAAGCATCTTTCTGGAAGAGCCTGGTCTTTCTCATTTTTTTCAGCGAAATCCGGCTGCTGGTAAGATTGGCCACGCAACCGTTGTCGAATTCTATCCGAACGTTGGCAATGTCGGGCGTATCGCTCATCACAGCCACCCCGTTTGCAGAGATATAGCTCACGTTGCTTTTTACCAGATGCAGTATAATGTCAATATCGTGGATCATCAGGTCCAGGATCACACTCACATCCGTGCCGCGGGGATTAAACTGGGCAAGGCGGTGTACTTCAATGAACATGGGGTTTAATGCATGATCTTTCAGTGCCAGGAAAGCAGGGTTGAATCTTTCTACATGCCCGACCTGGAATTTGACATTGGATTCCCTGGCCAGTTTCACCAGTTGCCTGGCTTCCTCCATCGTATTGGCCAATGGCTTTTCTACAAAAACATGTTTGCCTTTTTTAAGCGCCATTTCGCAGAGGTCGTAATGAAATGGGGTAGGGGCCACTATATCCACCGCATCGCAATTATCCATGAGTTCGGCCGGGTCATTGTATCTCTTCAGGTTGTATTTTTCCTGCACAACAAGCGCATTCTTTTCGTCGGGGTCAAAAAAACCAACGAGGACCGCATCCTCAATTTCCTTCCAGTTGTTTAAATGAAATTTCCCCAAATGGCCAACGCCGAAAACGCCTATCCTTAGCATAATAAATTTTTAATTAAAGATCAGTCAACATGAACGAAGTATTTACCGGGCAGATTAGCCTTGCAGGGATGCACCCGATCCGGGCACTTCTTCCCAGAAGCCCATTTTTCCGAACTTTTCAATACGCTGTTGTACTCTTTCCTCCGCAGGTATTCCCTTTAAAGCCTGGATAGTGGGGATCAGGTAATTTTTTAGGAGTGCAGCAGCTTCATCATAATCCCAATGAGCGCCACCAAGCGGTTCGGGGATAACACCGTCTACGAGGCCAAACGCCAGCATATCTGTACCGGTTAACCGGAGTTGCTCTGCAGCAGTTTCTTTTTTATCCCAGCTGCGCCACAGGATGCTGCTGCAGCTTTCCGGGGAGATCACGGTGTACCAGGTATTTTCCATCATCACTACTTTGTCGCCCACCCCGATGCCTAATGCACCGCCACTGGCGCCTTCGCCGATTATTACGCAGATTACGGGTACTTTCAGGCTGATCATCTCGTAGATGTTGCGGGCGATGGCTTCTCCCTGGCCACGTTCTTCTGCTTCAAGGCCGGGATATGCACCCGGTGTATCAATCAGGGTAATAATCGGTTTATTGAATTTTTCAGCCAGCTTCATCAGCCGGAGTGCCTTCCGGTAACCTTCCGGATTGGCCATACCGAAATTGCGCAGTTGCCTGGTTTTGGTATTAATGCCCTTCTGTTGCCCCAGGATCATTACGGTTTCCTCTCCAAGTTGTGCAAAACCACCCACCATGGCCTTATCATCTTTTACATTCCGGTCCCCGTGCAGTTCAATGAAGTTGCTGCACATTTTTTCGATGTATTTAAGGGTGTAAGGGCGGTCCGGGTGCCTGCTAAGTTGAACCCGCTGCCAGGGAGTAAGGTTGTCAGTAAGATTTTTTTTGGTTTCAACTATTTTATCTTCAACGGCTTGAATGGAAGTGCCGTGATTAACCTTTGATTTTTCCTGGGCCTGCTTAAACTGTTCAATCTGGTCGTATAAATCTTTGATGGGCTTTTCAAAATCCAGGAACTGCCTGTTTGCTAACTGTGGCATACAATGATTTTATAATGAGTATTGCTATTAATAGCTGTAAGATAATCTGTAAAAATAGCGGATACATTTTTTTTTAAAAAGTTTTGTTTTGCGGGAAATAAATCCCCTATCTTTGCCGTCCTAAAAACAGGAATGGGTTGGTAGTTCAGTTGGCCCCGATAGCTTTCGGGGTGCTGCCTGTCACTCTAACGAAGAAAGTAAAGTTCTATTAAAATATTGGGTTGGTAGTTCAGTTGGTTAGAATGCTGCCCTGTCACGGCAGAGGTCGCGGGTTCGAGTCCCGTCCAGCCCGCTTCGAGAAGCACAAATCTCGTCAAATGCCCGCAAACATTACGTTTGCGGGTTTTTTGTTTTTTAGGCATTTCCTCAAAATATACATCTTTTATCAACCTTTAGGAGAGCATGGAGAGAGCATTTAGGTGACCGGTTCTTGCTCTCTCCAAAACGCTGTAACGTCTGTCTTTGCTGTATTTTTCCATTCAAAATCATTTTCTTTTCTCAACAATATGGTGTAACTTTTAGTTTCCAAATAATGCTCTCTCCATGTCGCATAAATTTGACTTTACTTTCTGCCCAAAAAAGCGCTCAGGCTATACTGACGGATCGGTTCCGGTTTACCTACGCATCACTGTTAAAGGCCAAAGACTAGAAATTGCTACTCATCATAAGGTTGA
>JAYSYY010000061.1:0-1698 GCA_043727215.1 Chitinophagaceae bacterium
TATGTTACTACTTAAAACAATTTTTAACAGGACCAGGCCGGACAACCCTTTGCACCAGGCTTTGGGAAAAAGTTTTCCAAGCGGCCATGCGCTTATGAGTGTTACCTTTTATGGTTTGCTGGTATACATCATTCATCAGACGGTACATAATGTTCCATTAAGATGGACGCTCACCATCCCGCTCGTGGTATTTGTTCAGCTCATCGGCCTCAGCCGCATATACCTTCGCAACCATTATCCCAGTGATATCGTTGCTGGAAATGTGACGGGTTTGCTATGGCTGATCATTTCATTGAGGCTAATGGATAGGATAGAAGCTAACCTGCTGCCTCCCGAAATGTCCCGGGCTGTTTCTGCCGGGGCAGGGGGCGCTCCGCCGATCGTGGTGTAACGGACAATCATTGTCATGCCGGCGGGAGAGAAATAGTAAGGATTTACGGTGAGTGCACAGGCATGGGATTATTTAGGGCGGACGGACTGCATTATGGAAAATGATAAAATGAGTAAAAATCAGGGCCGATATTAATTCGACTGGATTGTTCCTGTCGATATTCCCTTACGCCTGCGGCGCGCTTTAATTTTCTTTTTTTGCTCGGCCAAAAAAAGAAACAAAAAAAAGCCGTCGCCATCGATATACAGCCCGATGGCGAAGCAGCAGTGTGGAGCAGAAGTGCAAGGTACACTGTGAATCATATCTCCGACATGGGGCAGTGGTGTCCTGCGAAATTTTTCAATGCGAGCGATAGGGAGTATTAGAAAAATAAGTCCCGCATTCCTGCGGGGTTACCCAGCAGGTCATATATTTTGTAGCTGGAAGTGTAGGAAGGACTTTCGTGTATGACATATTGTAGCCCGGGCTGAGGTTGAGTTTGAATGATATGAGCTTTTATCTTTTTCTTTTCGCAGGAATTTCTTGGTGAAGACAAAGTAGCACCGGCTGAGGCTGTAATCAGTTCCGGAATTATTCAAAAGCTCAATGAGATCGAAACTTCGGCTATAGTTTCTTACTGCAAATAATTCCATGTTACGCAATGCAGTATCCCACCTTTTACCGAAAGACCATTTGCTTCTATTGGAATAACATTACATCGGGAGTTAATTTTCCCAAGGAGCCTATACACGAGGTCATCAGTAGTATTTCCATAGTAAGGTACCAATAGCAAGTCTTTGATGGTTACCATATTGATATAATCACCTGTAGCGTCATCTTTGATTTTATTTTTATGGAGGTCGTTGGGTAATAGGAATAAATCAAATTGCCGTAAAGCCTTCAGCAACCGGCTCCAATAAGATTTGCTGCTTGATAATCTGAAATCATTTATGAACAGGGTATTTTCATCAATAAACCTGACCATTCCATCCGAATGACCGGTTATTTCATAAGGTAGTGCTGGAATAAAGATAATATTATCAAGTTCCAGGATTTCTGTTAGTTCACGTATTAATACATTCCTGTCATAAGAAGGATTATCCTTGAAAACTTTGTCAGTCATGATAGCTTTGTTATTAAAATAGCAAACATTACCACCATCAAGAATGATCGGGCTCTTTACAACCAACCCTGCAGGATAGAAATGCAGGTCTTTTAAACTGGTTTTTAAATGACAGTACCTAGGGTGTTGGTAATAAGTCGGATCATAATTAAATTGCACAAATTTTTCTCTTCTCACCTGGAGGGGCATAAAATCCCTGCACCAG
>JAYSYY010000062.1:0-4117 GCA_043727215.1 Chitinophagaceae bacterium
TGCAGATACTTTAGCACTTGGCTTGGAGACAGCAGAAAATGTGTTGATGCCTCCTACGACACCGCCTGCATAAGTTCCTGCATTATTCGGCCTGAAATACAATGACAGACGCGGATCAGATGTACTTTGTAACAGATCGTGCAATGGTTTGGCAGCAACCAGATCGAGTCGCCCACTTTGTAT
Organism: Chitinophagaceae bacterium; assembly: GCA_043727215.1. Classification (GTDB taxonomy): domain Bacteria; phylum Bacteroidota; class Bacteroidia; order Chitinophagales; family Chitinophagaceae; genus Ferruginibacter. Next base: position 184 of record JAYSYY010000062.1, read on the forward strand.
AATATCGTTCCACACGGGATTTGTATTTGGCGTTACTGCCAGGTAAGCAAACAGCACATTATCTGCTGCGCTCATGAGGGCCTTTGGCTCAGCAGCTTCCACCAATGCTTTTGCTTTGGGGGCGTCAACGTCTGCGATTGTCATTCCCATTCTTACCTGTAAATAGTTGGCGAATTTAATCCACTTGCTTACGCTACCTTTTCCGACCAGGTCCTGGCTTGCAGCAAATCCGGGAGCAGTTGCATCCAATTTAGCAATAGCAGCAGCTAACCTTACCAGCAGATCATCATATACTGCTTTGGCATCATCGTACTTTGGAAATAAAGTTTCACTATTCAGTGCCTCTTTGTAAGGAATGTTTCCAAAGCTGTTCACCAAAATCTCATAGGTATAAACGTTCATTATCTCAACCATTGCCAGCTGGTTAGCTTTTGTCTTGGCGTCTAATAATTCATTCGCTGTGATTAACCTCGCTGATTCCTGAAGATCATTTAACACATCCCTGTACATACGGGTCCACCAGGCCTGCGGTATTGCCCTGGTTGCAAAATCATACTGTACTTCGTCCTGGTAGGTAGACATCGCCCAATGCTGCACTGTGAAACGAAAAACATTCACATTCACATTAGAGCTGGTTAACCCATCCACCACATTCCGCACGGCATTGGAGAAAAGGGTAGCCGAAGGTACATCAGCGGCTTTTTTCGTTTCCTCATTAAATCGCGAGATATCTTTGGTACAGGAACCAGCCAACAGTAGCAGGCTTGTATATAATAGTATCTTTTTCATAACTGTAAATTGAATTAAATTAAAATTTGAATTTAAGGTTCGCTCCTATTGAACGGGTAGTCGGGTATGCACCACTCTGGTATCCTTGAACATTACCAGAAGAAAGATTCTCTTCGGGATCAGAATAAGGAAGATTTTTATGGATGATCCAAAGATTCCGGCCAATCAGGGAAACTTCAATACCTTTAAATAACCTGCTTTTTGAAACAATTGATTGCGGCAATGAATAAGACAGTACCATTTCTCTTAGCTTAACATAGCTCGCATCATAAATAAATCCTGCTGCAGGATTATAAGCATAGCCATAAGTTCCAAAACTATTTTCCACCCGTCTTGCATTGGCTTTTCCATCCTGCGTGACACCAGGCATAATCACTCCACCACCGTTGGCGATCGTATTACGGGAAGGGTTACCCAGGTCATTCAATTGGGTAGTTTCCACACTAATTCCGGTTGCCATTCCATAATACCTGTCCAGGGAGAATAAGTCTCCCCCTGAGCGAACGTCGATGAGGAAACCTAAGCTGAGACCTTTGAAGCGTACAGTATTGTAAACACCACCTGTCCAGTCGGGATTTACGTTCCCTATCACATTATTAGTTGTCGTTGATAGTTGATACCGGCCGTTTGATCTTACCAATTTTTCACCTGTTCCATCCCACGGTACACTCTTCGTTGGATCTTTAGGATCAATCATCGTCCAGGTTCTGCCCTGGATGGTTCCGTATGGCTGGCCAAGGGTCGCATTAATGCTAACACCACCTTGAAACGCAGCTAACTGAAGATTTTTACTATCACCAAACAGTTCCAGTACCTTATTACGGTTACGGGTCCAGTTCACGTTAACCTCCCAGCTGAAGTTTGCTGTTTTTACGGGCGTAACAAATAATGAAAGTTCAATACCCTTATTTTGAATGTCACCGGCATTCACAAATTTACTGGTATAACCCGTCGCAGTAGAAACGGCCACAGGGATGATCTGGTTTGTTGTATTGGTAATGTAGTAAGACACATCAAATCCTACCCTGTTTTTCAGGAATGCCATTTCGAGGCCTATTTCCTGGCTTTTTGTATTCTCAGGTTTTAAATCGCTGTTGTTTTTTGTGCCTGGGAGCGAAAACAAGATAGCGCTTCCAAAGGGTGTCGGCTGATCATACACATCTGTAAGGCTTCCCCATGGCGCATCGTTACCCACAGTAGCATAGTTTGCCCTTAGTTTACCGGAAGAAAGCCACGGCCTGTTCACATTTTTTGAAAACAACCAGCTACCTGAAACCGAGTAATAATTGTAGGCATTATTGTCAGTCGGTAAGGTAGATGACCTATCCCTGCGAATCGTTCCATCCAGGGTTAAAAATTCCCGGAATCCTATGGTGGCCCCGGCAAAATAACCATCTACTGCTCTTGGCGCGTAAACTTCTGTAGGTGAAGCCACAGGGTTTTTAGAGTTGGCTAATGAATATAAACCCGGCACAATAAGCCCCCCATTAGTAGAAGCAAAAACGGAATTGATAGCACTGCGGCGGAGGTTAACACCAGCCAATGCCTTTAAGTTAAAGTCAGTGTTAAGATCCTTGTCAACTGTGGCCAAAAAGTCATAGTTGGTTTCCCGGAAACTACGATCAAACCGGTCGTACTTCGCCACTTCATTACTTCCCACGGCTATTCTTTCTTCCTGGAATTCATTATAAGTATCTAAAGAAATACGGCCCATAAAGTTTAGCCAGCTATTCATCTTATAATTTAAGGCCACATTACCGAATACGCGGTTGCGGGTATCTTTTTCATATTGCTGGTACACCAGCCAATAGTAATTATCTGTGTAGATAGGTACTAATCCGTTTACCTCGTCACTAGGATCTGACCAGTTCCAGGTAACATTTTGGTAATTTCTAAAATAGGCTTCTTTCTGCTCTTTGATATCCACATTGGCCTGGTACCACTGGCGGAAATTTTGGTTCACGTTGCGACCACTGTACCCTGTACCATACCGTCCCCTACCGTCAATCTTAGAGTAATTAACGGAAGCAGACGCGTTTAGCTTGCTTGTAATGTCAAAGCCTGAGGAAAAGTTCACAATATTTTTTATGACTTTACTGTTAGGTAAAACGCCATACTCCTCATTTCTTGTGTAGCCTAATTTATACGTCCCTTTATCGCTGGCACCGTCTAACTGGATATTAGTGTTGTTTGATACCGGTTTGATATAAAAGGTGGTGGGATTATTCTGAGCGGCAACCCAGGGACGTGCTTTGTGGTAATTAGGGCCAGCTTTATCAAACGCATCCCACTGGTAAACCATCAGGTTCGGGTCAAATTTCACGCCGTAAGAAGCATCTTCGGTTGTGGGTGTTACGTAATCATCGATCCCATCTCCGTTAACATCAAAAAAGAGAAAACCGTCCTTTTGATAAGGATCTGAATATCCTGCGCCATACTCTCTTTGGTAGTTAGGCATAGTAGTCCTGTCAATAGATCCCATTACGATTCCGGTATTGATGGTAATCCCTAACCCTCTTTTTGCTTTTTTGCTGGTGATCATGATTACACCATTTGCGGCACGCGACCCATAAAGCGCTGTCGCCGCTGCGCCTTTAAGAACATTGATTGTTTCAATATCATCCGGATTAATATCTGCAGCCGCATTTCCATAATCATAGCCGCCCCTGCCGGTACGCTGATTCGCAGTATTGTTATTTGAATTATCGATAGGTACGCCATCCACTACAAATAATGCCTGGTTGTTGCCGGTTAAGGACTTAATACCACGAACCACCACATTGGTGGAACCACCAATGCCGTTTCCCTGGATCACCTGCAAACCGGATATTTTACCGGAAAGGGCAGATGCTGCATTATTACCCCGGGTGCGGCTTACATCATCTCCGCTTACCTGCTGGGCTGCATAAGGAAGCGTATTTTTGCTTCTTCGTATACCCAAGGCCGTTACTACTACCTCGGTTAATTTGTTATCTTTTGAAACCAATGAAACTTCAAAAGACGAACCATCGTTTATTACCGTGTTGGAACCTTCATAATCTACAGAAGTAATAGTAAGAAGATCACCTGTTTTTCCGTTTAATTGGAAACTTCCGTTTTGGTCCGTCACCGTTACGGCGCCGTTTTTGATTTTTACAGTAGCCCC
>JAYSYY010000063.1:0-4051 GCA_043727215.1 Chitinophagaceae bacterium
TATGTACTGGAGAACAGGCTTTGGAACGAAGCTGCGAACCTGGAAGCTGATTATGCAGGAGTGCAATGGAAAAATTTCCCCTGGCAAAGTGCTATCCTCCATGCTACCCGTATGATGGGAGCTATCCACACTGGTGCCGCTGACCATGCAGACACCGAGCTAAAAGTACTTAGCAATATTTATGATTCCTTGATAAGTCAAAAGAATATGTACCAGGCAAGGCAGGTGGAAGTAAAGATCAAAACAGGGCAGGCATGGATGCAGCTTAAAAAAGGGGATAGGCAGGAAGCGCTCAGGTTGATGGCCGAGGCCGCTGATATGGAAGATCAAGTGGAAAAACATCCGGTAACACCCGGGGAGGTGATACCGGCAAGGGAATACCTTGCGGACATGTTGCTGGAGTTAAAGCAACCGGCAAAGGCGCTCGCCATGTATGAGGCGAGCCTGGCAAAAAACCAGAACCGTTTTAATGGATTATATGGCGCTGCTGTGGCGGCGCGTCAAACCGGCGACCACGAAAAAGCTGGGTCCTATTATAGGAAATTGCTGAATCGAGGCAATCCAGTTAACAGTTCCAGGACTGAACTTACCGAGGCAAATGATTTTATAGGTAAACAGTAGGGGCGCTGATGTGAAAAGTAAGTGCGGTAAGGGCAGGCCAAATCCTATGGCTAAGAATGCACCCGGTGAAGAAGAAAATAGTATTTACCAACGAGTGGCCTCCGTCTTCCCGGAATAATCTTTTTGGTTTGGCCGGGTGACTGCTTCTTCCTGGGTGAATCTAAAACTGGAATTGGAAACTTCCAAATATACCAAAGCGGGAGACCCTCTTCTCCGGCAGAGGCCTTGGCAAGATCCGCCAGGTGAAGTCTACCCGGAAGATCTTAAAGATATTGTCGACACCCGTCCCAGCCTCCAGGTAGGTGGTATTATTGAGCGTCTTAAAATTATCACCGCTGTTATTGAGGGTCGTATTTTCTTCACTAAGAGACCCCCAAACTGCTTTGGCATTCCAGAATTGCCGCCATTTTAATTTTCTTGTCAGCGACGTGTAGCGGAAAATTCCTGAGCCGATATTATGCTCCACGTTTATCCCTGCATATTGATCACTTAGGTATTCAAAGCGGTTCATCAGGTTAAAACTCCCCGAACTGTAATAATAGATATCATTCCCGGGATGGTTTTCCAGGAAAGTGAATGGCAGTGTGCCAAAGATCTTTGCGGCATACACTTTATAGGATAAAGATCCATAGGGAGAGATTTTCATATAATCTTTCACAGAGGCGCCGATCTTATAATAGTTGTAAGCACTGTTCATCACACCCTTAAAACCTTTGGAGAGGATCAACTCTGCAACCGGGTATTTGGTGCCGAGGGTATACCGGAAAAAATCACCTTCAACAAATTGCTCAAGGTAGGCAAACCGCAGTTTCAATGCCACCTCAAAGGTATTCAGTGATTCCCCATCTTTTACCGGGAAGGTTGTTTTGAGAGGAAGATTTTGCAGCGGGTCATATTTGCGGTTGCTGATAAACCATTCTGTAGAAAATCCCCTGCCTAATTCATGGAAAACTTCAAAACGGAGATCTTCCGTCTGGAGGAATTTCCGGGTGATATTAGGTTTCCTTATCGCAAGTGAAAAAATATTATCCTGGCCCACATCACCCAGCTGGCTGATACCATTGTCTACATCGTTGGACCAGGCAAGGTGTATGCGGGTGCGGTGAGGATTCCGGCGCGTGATCCAATAGGCTTCTGCTTTTCCTTTAAACTTTTTGTCAGTTATGCCATAAGCCAGGTAACTGTGCAGGTACACATTTTTATTGAATTTTGTGCTCGTCCCGAGGTCAAAACGGAAACGCGTGCCTTCCCATGCATTCGCACTGATCCAGTTGAACCATGGGCCTATCTCGAGTTTCCCGATCTTTTTATACCCTGTACCAATGAATTGCAACGTGTTTTGAAGACGCTGAAATTTCGGCATTGCCATCAATTTATTGATGGTGGTGTAAATTGCTTTTTCATTTTTTGAGAGCGTGTCGTGGCGCAAAACATTCCAGGCTGAATCCGTCGTTTCAAGACCGCCGGGCGCCATTTTTATTACTTCTTCAATGTGCTGGTCCTCGAATGCCCTTTTAAGGGAATCACTGTTGATAGTGATATTTTTGTAAGAGGTAGTTTTTCTTCCAATCAGCGTCAGCGACTGTTTTCCGAGGACTTTAAAATCTGCAAAAAACTTATCCCTGTGCAGGAAATAAATACTGTCATTTAGTGGAATAAATTCCTGGAATACGCTGATGCGATCAAGGTAGTTGATGTTTGCATCCTTACCCAGGTAAAGGTTAATTTTTTGTATCTGGAATGTTTGCCCCAGGACCCAGGCATCTCCCTGGAAAGTGTTTTGTCCTGGTCGCTTGGGTGTGAAGACGAAGTGAAAGATCTTATTATCTTTAATAACCTGGGTATCGGGCACAGAGAAGTTATAATAAGCATCGGCATTATCATGCAATGGGCTGATGAAGTCCTTGTCCATTACATTAATGTAGTTCCCGTACATATTGATGTTTTGGTTCATCACACCAGTAAGTTTTGCAAAACTCTGGTTGTCAGAGCCGATAGTTTTGGTATTCCTTATATTTTCAACAAATTTCTTTGGGTTCTTTTGGTAGGCATAATCACTGATACTTTCCAGCAGGTAAGCCGGAAGAAAAGGGTCTTTTTCCGAAGTACTGTCGATATTATCAAATACAAATGCAAAGGGCTTGAGTATGAAATTTTTTTTTGCTTTATCCGCCTTAAAATTCTTGATGTCTATTTCAAGTTTATTATAAGCTTCATAGCTAAAGTTGGGAAGGCTATAACGATTATACAATTTCTTTTTACTCATGATCTTTCTCCAAAGGAACAAGCCCCGGTTGAAGTTCGATCTTACCACAACATTGTTATTAGCAGCTGCTCTTTCCAGTGAAATGATGATATTTTTATCCTGAAGGGAATCTGTAAGGGCAATTTTATAATCTGCATAGCCCACATAACTTACCACCAGTGTATCGCCCTTGTATTGACTTAGGTTGAAACTGAACACACCGGAACTGTCAGAAGTTTTCCCGGTACCCGATTTTTTTAAGTACATCGATGCATAGCTTACCGCTTCTTTTGAGTGCGCATCCTGGATGACGCCGTTGAACCTCAATGACTGGGCATGAAGTGTGAAAGAAAAAAAAACGAGTATCGGGATTAAAAAGGTGCTGTTGGTAATTTGCAACGTTAGTTTGGTTTTTACAGGTTATGGTAACGTGTAAAAATACTTAATTATTATCTTCTAATGTCATGGTACTTCCTTTTCCGGAACAGGCTGATCGCCTGATCCCATAAAGACTTCTATTATCTCCGCCCGCATGGGGGTGTTCCACTGTTCCAGGGTTGTGGCGTTGCCGGCAAAATCCTGCTTTCTCCGGGTGGCAACCCGGATCCAAAGTGTATCGCGTTTCCTACAGTCAACATTCCGTCTTCTTGGCCGGCCATAAGTAAGCTGCGGTCCTTGATATCGTAGCAGTCTGGTAACTTAAGGTGGTTGTTTTCGCCAGGCTCATGCAGCATAATGTCGTTTTTCAACGGGCATCCTCCTGTCATAAGGCACCTTACGGGCTTTCTGTTGTGAGCAAAGCTGGTACCTTTTCAAGGTAGTTGAAGGCATCAAGCATGGCAACTTCTTTGACAGTGATCTCGTGAAAAAAAATGCACAGTTTGTCCAAATCCAGTAACGATTTCTTGAAATAGCGATAGGGTTCGGAGAAAAATACCTTGGCATGGTTTTTTTGATTACCTGGGTATTGTTAACATAAAAACCTACAGTTATGGACAAGATGGAAATTAAAGGTAATTACAACGAATGGAAGGGAAAATTAAAACAGGAATAGGCCGACCTTACTGATGATGACCTGAAGTATGAAGAAGGGAAGGACGAAGAATGGTGGGGCCGTATTCAGCGTAAAACAGGAAAGGCTAAGGATGACCTGGTTAAATGGTTAAAAGATCTTGGATAAAATAA
>JAYSYY010000064.1:0-1664 GCA_043727215.1 Chitinophagaceae bacterium
GCTAACCCAAATATCACGGCCTCCATAGCCACCGGTTTGGCTGCTTGTAAAATACAAATCTCTTTTATCAGGAGAGATTGATGGCGAAGATTCCCAAAAATCTGTGTTCAACAATGCGCCCATGTTTTCAGGCTCTGACCAGCCGCCGGACTTAGTTCGGAATGCCATGTACAGATCACAACTTCCCTCTCCTTCAGGGTAATTGCAACCGGTGAAGATCAGCATTTGACCATCCTGAGAAATATTCTGCGCACCTTCATTCAAATTTGTATTGATTTTTCCGCCAACAGGTTTTGCATTACTCCATTTTCCGTTGGTAAAAGTGCTTTCGAAAAAATCTTCATCGTTGTTTATGCGACGTGTAAAAATCATCCTGTTACCATCAATGGTTAAGGAAGGAAAATATTCAAGTGCTGAGGAATTGATGCTGTCGCCAACATTCCGAGGCGCGAAAACATAGTCCTTAACGGGATATTTTTTTGCATAATCAATTGCAAACTGAAATGCTGATTTTCTATACAGACCTGCACGGATACTTTGTTCATTTAACTTAGGTGTGAGTAAGAAAGCATCTACCTTTTGTAATGCTTTATCAAAATTGCCATTACCAGCCAAAGCAATTGAATAGGGGAGTAAAAAAGTTGAAGCATAAATAGAATCCAGGCCGAAGCCCATTTCGAAATCGCTGACGGCGTTTCTATAGTTCCTCATTTCTGCGTATATGCCTGCCCGTGAGAGATAACCATCTACAAATCTGGGGTCCAGTTTTAGTGCATCATTCAGAAGGGCAATTGATTCTTTGTATTTCCCTTCCCGCGCTTGCTGGTATGCTGACTCGTTTATAGCGAGGACCCTTTTATTCACCTTTTCAGGATCAAACCATTGCCCTTGCACATTTCCAGAGGTTCCCCAAAATAATAAAACTAAAAAAACGATTATAGGTCTGCAACTCATTTCTGATATTTGAAGATGAAGGTAATGTGAAATGAGCTCGGATGTTGTTAAAGGAAAGCTTAAGGAACGTTGATGTACTTATGGAGTTGCAACGATAATTCCCAGCGCGGATTCTCTTTTATATATTCCACAATTTGAGGTATGATGAAAGCATTTTTACTCCACTCAGGTTGAAGATAAAGTTTGCACGTTGATGAAACTTTGGCAGCATAATTTTCTGCCCATGCAAAGTCAGATTTATTAAATATAATTACTTTTAATTCATGCGCTTCCGTAAGAATTTCATCAAGGGGTGGCTTAAATTTTTTCGGCGACAAACATATCCAGTCCCATTCCCCACTGAGTGGATGTGAACCTGAAGTTTCAATATTTCTTTGCAATCCCTGCTCTTTTAATTCTGCAGTGAATAAATCGAGATCATGCATCAGTGGTTCGCCACCCGTTACTACAACCATTTGCGCCGCCGTAGATTTTATTTCTTGCAAGATGTTGTCAATCGTACGAACAGGGTGCTTATTTTTATCCCAACTTTCTTTTACATCACACCATACACATCCAACATCACATCCACCAAGCCTGACAAAATAAGCAGCCTTGCCTTGATGGAAGCCTTCACCCTGGATGGTATAAAAACTTTCCATCACCGGAAGCTCAATGTCAATATGTATGTTTGTCAGATTCAAAATGGGTCAGGTATTTTCTACATTTAC
>JAYSYY010000065.1:0-10689 GCA_043727215.1 Chitinophagaceae bacterium
GGGCGGATTTGTTTATTGTTCAACCCCCGGGCTTTCAAAATTTTGAACTAATAAACGACCCACATTTCCAACTTACTCCCGGATTTGAAAATCGTTTAACAGTTTATTTTGACCAGAAGAATTTCCTTCGTGCCCGGCATTTGCCTGCAGGAAAGGGTCTTTGTATTGATATAAATAGTATAATTATTTAACCCCACAGGCAAAGGCTGCATTCCGGTACTGTTGTGGAAAAAAATAAAACCGATGGCAAATATTAAAGACGAGCTGAACAAACGTATTCTCATTATCGATGGAGCGATGGGTACTATGATCCAGCGATATAAACTGGAAGAAAAAGATTATCGTGGAGTTCGTTTTAAAGATTGGCATACAGATGTGAAGGGTAATAATGACCTGCTAAGTATCACACAACCACATATTGTAGAAGCAATTCACGAAAAATACCTGGAGGCCGGTGCCGACATCCTCGAAACCAATACCTTCAGCAGTACCAGTATCGCACAGGCAGATTACGATATGCAATCCCTTGCATATGAATTAAATGTGGCATCTGCTAAATGTGCGAGAACCGCCATCCAGCTTTCGGGAAAAACTGCATGGGTGGCAGGGGCGATTGGGCCATTAAATAAGACTTTGTCCTTATCGCCTGACGTGAACAACCCAGGCTTCCGGGCAGTTACATTTGATGAGGTGGCAGAAGCCTACACAGAACAGATCAGGGGATTAGTGGATGGTGGTGTAGACCTGTTGTTGATTGAAACGATCTTCGACACCCTTAATGCGAAAGCTGCTATCTATGCTATCAAAAATTATTTCAGGAAAAACAAACTTCCTGAATTACCGATCATGATCAGCGGAACTATCACGGATGCAAGTGGAAGAACACTGAGTGGTCAAACCCTGGAAGCTTTTTATGTTTCGGTGATGCACGCAAACCCGTTAAGCATTGGGCTTAACTGTGCATTGGGTGCATCGGAGATGCGGCCACACATCGAGGAGTTATCGGAGATCGCGAATTGTTATACCTCCGCATATCCCAACGCAGGATTACCCAATGCATTTGGTGAGTATGACGAGCAACCCCATGAAACGGCGCATATCATAGAGGAGTGGGCTGCCAATGGCTGGCTGAATATTGTGGGAGGATGCTGCGGCACAACACCGGACCATATCAATCATATCGCACAGGAAGTAGCGAAGTATAAGCCACGAAAATTGCCCATGGTCCAAGAGCAACTGGTCGTAGAATAGCATAAATAAAACATCACTACGTTGGCCCCTGGCCTTGGTAACAAAAGACAATAATGAGTACAATCAAACCATATTTGAGATTAAGCGGGCTGGAGCCTTTAATTGTTCGGCCAGAAACAAATTTTGTGAACGTAGGTGAGCGGACAAACGTAACCGGTAGTAAAATGTTTGCCCGGCTGGTACGTAACGGCCAGTATGAAGAAGCATTAAGTGTTGCCCGTCAGCAGGTAGAGAACGGCGCACAGGTGATCGATATCAACATGGATGATGCCATGCTGGATGGCGTAGAGGCTATGACAACTTTCCTGAACCTGGTGCAGGCCGAGCCTGATATTGCCAAAATTCCTATCATGATCGACAGCAGTAAGTTTGAGATCATTGAAGCGGGCCTGAAATGTGTGCAGGGAAAATGCATTGTAAACTCTATCTCCATGAAGGAAGGCGAGGCAAAATTTATTGAGCAGGCTTTTATCTGCAAGAGCTACGGCGCCTCAGTGATCGTAATGGCTTTTGATGAAGTGGGCCAGGCTGACACTAAAGAACGTAAAGTGGAGATCTGCCACCGGGCTTACAAAATACTAACGGAACAAGTGGGGTATTCCCCAGAGGATATCATTTTTGACCCCAACATTTTCGCAATAGCAACCGGTATTGAAGAACACAGTAATTATGCTGTTGATTTTATTGAAGCTACCCACGAGATAAAGCAGCTTATGCCGCTTACCAAAGTGGGTGGTGGTGTGAGCAATGTTTCTTTTTCATTCCGCGGCAATGACCACGTAAGGGAAGCTATTCATAGTGTATTCCTTTATTACGCCATCAAAGCGGGGATGGATATGGGAATCGTAAATGCCGGTCAGTTGGTAGTTTATGACGAAATAGAGCCGAAGCTGAAAGCCCTTTGTGAAGACGTGATCCTGAACCGGAACAACGCCAATAACGAGGCCACGGAAAAACTAATTGAATTTGCAGAAACGGTAAAAGCAAAAGGAAAAGAAACGGTAAAAGATGAAAGCTGGCGAAGTGGGCCAGTGGAAAAACGTATGTCCCATGCCCTGGTAAATGGTATCACTGAATACATTGATGCAGATACAGAAGAAGCCAGGTTAAAATATCCGAAGCCCCTGGATGTTATAGAAGGACCGCTGATGGATGGCATGAATATAGTAGGCGACCTTTTTGGTGCGGGTAAAATGTTTCTGCCACAGGTGGTAAAAAGTGCACGTGTGATGAAAAAAGCGGTGGCTGTACTTACCCCATTTATTGAACAGGAAAAGGAAGATCGCAAACAGGCGCATATCAATGCCGGCACCACCAACGAAGAAGCAGCCGGTGCGCCCAGGATCCTGCTGGCAACCGTAAAAGGTGATGTGCATGATATCGGGAAAAATATCGTTGGGGTTGTATTAGGTTGTAATGGATATGATATCATTGACCTGGGGGTAATGGTATCGGCGGAGAAGATCCTGAGCGAAGCAAAAAAAAATAACGTGGATATCATCGGGCTCAGCGGGCTGATAACACCATCCCTGGATGAAATGGTACACATCGGGCGGGAAATGAAAAGACAACAGATGGACCTGCCACTCCTGATCGGCGGGGCCACGACCAGCCGTATGCATACCGCCGTAAAGATCGCACCGGAATATGATAATGGTGTGGTGCATGTGCTGGATGCCAGCCGGAGTGTGACTGTAGCAGGCAGCCTGCTGAATAAAGATACCAAGCCGGCTTTCCTGACCGGCATTAAGACTGAATATGATAAACTAAAACTGGATTTTGGTAATAAAAAATCTATCAAACAGTTCCTGACTTTTGGCGAAGCACAGTCAAACGGGCTTGACATTAACTGGCAGAATTTTACACCGGTCCAACCGCAGTTTACCGGAACCAAAATTTTGAAGAACTACGACCTGGCAGAAATTGCAGCGTTCATTGACTGGCAGCCTTTTTTCATTGCCTGGGAAATGCATGGAAAATTTCCGCAGATATTAAGTGACGAGATCATCGGGAAGCAAGCTACCCAACTGTATGAAGATGCACAAGCATTGCTCAAAAAAATAATTAATGAAAAATGGTTGACGGCTCAAGGTGTGGTCGGATTCTGGGAAGCGAATAAAACCGGCTCCGATACGGTGCATGTACATGATAACGGTACCGTAATAAACCTGGAATTCCTGCGCCAGCAAATAAAAAAGGCACCCGGACAGCCCAACCTAAGCCTTGCAGATTTTATTGCCCCCACGGATCATCCATCGCAGGATTACCTGGGTGCGTTCTCTGTAACGATCCAGGGAATAGAAAAGCATATAAAACAGTTTGAAGAAGATTTAGATGATTACAACAAGATAATACTGCAGGCCCTGGCAGACCGCCTGGCCGAAGCTTTTGCAGAACTCTTACATAAAAAAACGAGGATTCAATATTGGGGTTACGTGAATGAAGAGCAACTGAGCAATGAACAACTGATAAAGGAAGAATACCTGGGGATCCGCCCGGCGCCTGGTTACCCTGCCTGCCCGGACCATACCGAAAAATACAAATTGTTCCAACTACTGGGTGGTGAAAAAAACACTGGCATATTCCTGACCGAATCCCTGGCCATGTATCCTGCTTCGTCTGTTTGTGGCTGGTATTTTGCTCACCCGGCCGGTAAATATTTCGGCGTCGGCAAAATTGAAAAAGACCAGCTGGTGGATTATCGAATCAGGAAAGAAATGCCGCTGGAAGAAGTTACGCGGTGGTTAAGGCCCATCCTGGAATAACGGGGTATTACGCCAGCCTGTTTAGTTCCAGCTCATTGATGATGTTAAAAACCAGTAGTATGGTAAAGAAATAAGTCCTGATCGTTTCCTTGTCTGCAATGTCCTCCGGGTTGGGTTCCAGCAGGTTTTCATTAATAGGCACCGCTACATAACAGCGCCCTGCAACAAAAGAAAATACAATCTTTCGTTGCAATTGTTTTTTCAGCCGCAGCATGTGTTGCATCATGGGCTGGTCAATGATATCCGCCGCTTCCGCAGCATCCATGCCATACACCGAAAAGTACTGATGAAAAGCAACATTACCCATGTCAAACTTGCGGATACCCGGAAGATGAAACATCCTGTAATGCTCATCTGTAATACTTAATGGCAACTGCTCCTCCCCGCGGGACCATACGTAAGTACCCCCTTTGAAATGGTTATTAAGCCTTGCCGAAAAAAACAACCCTTTGAAAATATGCTGAACAGCTCCCGAACTATCCTCATACCTGGTTTCAATTTCTGAGCAGTGGAAGGGCACATTCTTGTACACCCCCTCCCAGTAATCATCCCCGTCAAACTGGGTATACTTTCTTCGGAAGAGTCCACTGGCCTTGTATTCTTTTTGAGAAACAAATCCCATGGGTTTATAGACGGCTGTGGGGTTCAGCGTACTAATAATCTGTCCGATAACCTTTTCTTTAAAATTATCCAGGTATTGGTCGGCGCGTTTGGTATAAAAATAAATGGACACTACCAGAAGGATAAAAAAGAAAAAGACCAGTAGCAAACTATCCGACATAAAATTGGTTTGGAACGAAACAAAAAAGAGGATGATCCCAGCTGAACTAAAAATTCCCAGCATTTTCCAGTTGTACATTTCATTCCGCTGCTCCTTGAGCTTTTCCAGGTATGGCATCAGCTTCAGGCTGTAAAATGTTTCAAAGTCTCTTACGGGCTCCATAACGTTGGCTTTATCTGCCATTTCGGGATTGCAGGGGTTTGGTTCCCGATCTTGAACGTTTTCGATAACGGTTTATTACTTTTACAAGTATAAATAAATTTTACCCAATGCGCATTATCTCCTACAATGTAAATGGAATACGGGCAGCTATAAAAAAAGGATTTATAGACTGGCTAAAGACGAACCCGGCAGATGTGATCTGCCTGCAGGAGATAAAAGCAGCGGAGGCTGATATTGACGTAAAGGAACTGGAAGCGCTTGGCTTTCATCACCATTGGTTTTGTGCGCAAAAGAAAGGCTATAGTGGAGTGGCCGTGTTCACAAAAGTAAAACCAGGTGCGGTTAAAGCCGGCTGCGGATTTGAGATGAGCGATTTTGAAGGGAGGGTGATAGAGCTACAGTTTGGCAAAGTAAAACTCATCAACGCCTATTTCCCCTCGGGTACGGCCGGGGAGGAGCGGCAGGCTTATAAATACCAGTGGTTGAATGAGTTTAATGGTTACCTGGATCAGCTTAAAAAACAACATCCCAAACTGATCCTGTGCGGGGATTACAACATTGCACACGAGGAAATAGATATTCACGATCCGAAAGGAAACAAAAAAAGCAGCGGATTTTTACCGGAGGAGCGGGCATGGATGACAAAGTTCCTGGCTAGTGGCTGGGTAGATAGCTTCCGCGAATTTCATAAAGAGCCGCATCGTTATAGCTGGTGGAGCCAACGGTTCCCAGGCGTCCGGCTGAATAATAAGGGCTGGCGTATCGATTATATCACGGTAACGGAACCTTTGAGAAAAAGCCTGCTGAGTGCTGATATTTACCCTGAAATCAAACACAGTGACCATTGCCCTATCTATGTAGAAATAAAGGTCTGATGGTACTTTTTCAATAAAGCTGCCCAGGAAGTTGATTCAAAGATGTAGCGTATCTTGTTCGACCGAAAGATTTATAAACTACTGCTATTGGAACTGCTTCTTTTCATGACAGGGGTAATAATAGTTGTCTTGCTGGCTGGTATCAGGTCCAGGCAGAAATTGATGGTAGATGACCTATCACAGCCTCAGGGACGGCCGAGGCAGCTTCGTCATATCCCAGTAACAGCCAGGGGATGATCTGGCTGGTAATTTTTGTAGCAGCCATTGTTCTGGGGTTCCTCACTTACAAACTCATTACCGAAATGAATAAAAAAGAAAAAGCCTGATTTTTTCTGTATTTATCTTTACGTATGATCATTTATAACGTCACCATTAAAGTACAGCATTCGATTAACCAGGACTGGTTACAATGGCTGAGGGAAGAGCATATTCCCGATATTATCAGTACCGGTTGCTTCACACATGCCAACATCCTGGAGTTGCTGGAAATAGACACAACCGAAGGGCCAACCTATGCGGTGCAATACATTGCTGAGAGCAAATCGTTGTACAACCGCTATATCGAAAAGTTTTCTGCGGAAATGCGGCAGAAGGCATTCGCAAGGTGGGGCGATCAATTCATAGCTTTCCGGTCGGTAATGCGAATTGTGAACTAATTGTGCATAACATCAAAACCGTGTAAACAATAATAAAAACTTACCTGTATAGGTGAAAGCCATGCTGAGAAAGGATTTGAGCCGAAATTCCCTGAAAGCCGCATCTGTGGCTCATTCCAGCAGCTACTCTTTCAATCACTCAAAACTCATTCACCTTGCTTCTCCCGTTAAATGCTTGCTATGCCTGAATTGTAGCAGGTTTTTCCTTTGGTATTTTTTGGAAAAAAAATTTTGTTGCAATTAAAAACCTTATATATTTGTTCCACTATAAATTTTCAAAAAAATCATTATGAACAAAGCTGAATTAATCGCGAAAATTGCAGACGATGCTGGCATCACAAAAACACAAGCTAACGCTACTGTTGATTCATTTGTAGATGCAGTTACAAAGTCTTTGAAGAAAGGTGACAAAGTTACTTTGGTTGGTTTTGGTACTTTCTCTGTATCAAAAAGAGCTGCCCGTAACGGTCGTAACCCACAGACTGGTGCTGTAATTAAAATCAAAGCAAAGAAGGTTGCTAAATTTAAAGCTGGTAAAGAATTATCCGCTAAAATCTAAGCGCCACCAAAACATTGAAAAAGCAAGATACCGTCGTATCTTGCTTTTTTTTATAAATACATTCATTCAACAAAAAAATAGAATCATGGGACGTGGTGATATCAAAACAAAAAAAGGTAAGACATTCGCAGGATCTTTTGGAAAAACTAGACCAGCCAAAGCAAATTCAGTAAAAAAAGCGGCTGAGAAAAAAGCGGGCACGGATAAAAAAGCCCAGAAAAGCTTATAAATAATTTTTTAGTGAAGACTGGTTAAATTTTGCTCCTGCTGGTTTAACCATTTCCGGCATACGTAATGTAATGTATATAAAGCAGGTCCGTTCGAATTGCTTTATATACTTTATCAATTTTATTTACACAACAGCCCCAGGGATAATGCAATTTTCCAGGTTATCCATTATCATCTATTCAATGATAGGTTCTCCTCAAGGTGCCAGCCGTTCGGTCTTCCAGCTACCATCCCTTTCCTTTGTATATTGAATGCGGTCGTGCAGCCTGCCAGGCCTGCCCTGCCAGAATTCTATTAACGCAGGCCGTACAATATACCCACCCCAATGCGGGGGCCGTTCAATACTTTTGCCGGCAAAGCTATTCTGCAATTCGGTTAGGTTCTCTTCTATTACCTGGCGGGAAGCGATCACTTTACTTTGAGGGGAGGCCCAGGCACCTATGCGGCTTTCTACCGGGCGGGAATGAAAATAAAGGTCACTTTCTCCAGCAGTCGTCTTTTCTACGCCGCCTTCAATCCGTACCTGCCGCTCTAGTTCTTTCCAGAAAAACACGAGGCTTGCAAACGGATTTTCTGCCAGTTCCATTCCTTTCCGGCTATGGTAATTTGTGAAAAAAACAAACCCGCTTTCGTCGTATCCTTTCAATAACACGATCCTTGCATTTGGCTTTCCTGCAGCAGTGGAGGTTGCAAGGGTCATAGCATTCACTTCTTCTATCTGGCTCATCAGTGCCTCATTCCACCATTTGTGAAATTGTTCCAGTGCATTGGGCTGTACATCACTCTCTTCGAGCGTTTGAAGTTTATAATCTTTTCGTATATCTGCAACATTATTCATACATGATTCAAAGACTCACCGGCTCTTCCTTAGTAATGCATTCAGTGCTTCAGCCTCCTGTAACATCGTCCTCAGGTTATCAATTTCCAGGAGAGCTATCTCTAACTGGCTGTTGGCAGCTGCCAGCGAAGTTTTCATCTCCTTCACTTTCCTGTAGACTTCACTTGCTTCCTGGAGTTCGTTCGTGGTATCCAGCAGGTTTGCTTCCAGGCTGTGCATTTGTTTGAGGCTTTCTGCGAATTGCAGCTGTTCTTTTACTGAAGTATATAACTCATCTTCCATTTCCAGCAGCCGCTGCGCATGCCCGGCATTTTTCTGCTGGCAGGTTCCAAGATTATTCTGCATTTGCTCAAATTCATTGAGGTTGCTATCCAGTTTACTCTGCATAGCGGCGGCCTCTTTTGCCCTTACCCTGAGCAGTTCCAATTCATCCTCCCGGGCTTTGATCATCCTATTCACATCATCCAGCTGAATGTGTAGGAATTCATTTTCGGAACGTAGTTGTCTTACCTGGTTATCTGTTTGCATGTTGGTTTCGTTTGCTGTGCAAATTTTTCTTAGAGGAGGCTTAAACAGCCACTAAAATACGGCAAAGAAAAGTAGCTGCATAAAAAAAGCTGCCCATGGGCAGCTTTTACAGTTGAGAATGTTTTTTTATCTTACCAGCGTACCTACTTTTTCACCGGTTACCACACTTAAGAGGTTGCCTGGCTTATTCATATCAAACACCACTATTGGGAGGTCATTTTCCATGCATAAAGTGAATGCGGTCATGTCCATTACCTTCAGGTTCTTTGCAATACATTCTGCGAAAGAAATTTTCCCGTACTTGGTCGCAGTCGGATCTTTCTCGGGGTCAGCTGTATAAATACCATCCACACGGGTCCCTTTTAAAATTACATCTGCTTTGATCTCAATCGCTCTTAAAGATCCTGCCGTATCCGTGGTGAAATAAGGATTACCGGTGCCGGCGCCAAAAATAACCACGCGACCTTTTTCCAGGTGGCGCATCGCCCGCCGGCGAATATAAGGTTCTGCGATCTGCTCCATTTTGATTGCACTCTGTAACCTTGTATACACACCCGCCTTTTCCAGGCCTGCCTGCAAAGCCATTCCATTAATAACAGTCGCGAGCATGCCCATATAATCCCCCTGTGCCCTTTCGATCCCGGTTTCCGCTTCATTCATTCCCCTGTAAATATTACCGCCTCCTATCACAATTGCTACCTGCACACCCATTTCGGTGATCTGCTTGATATCCTGCGCGTATTGCGCAATCACCTGGGAATCCATTCCGAAATTCTTGTCGCCCATCAGTGATTCACCCGATAGTTTTAAAAGAATGCGTTTGTATTTGGGGAGCATAATAAAAATATATTTTGTTGAATATTTTACCTTTTAGTTTGGCGAAGATATATTTTATACAATTGCAGGCAATAAAAAACCCGGCAGAACCGGGTTTAAAAAGTTTTTGATCACTTAGCCTAACGCTACTCTTTTGAATTCCGTAACCTTCAGGTCAGCATTTACACTTTTCAGGTAATCACCCACTGATACGTTACCATCTTTTACAAAAGCCTGGGCCATTAATGTATTGTCTTTGAAGAATTTGTTCAGCTTACCCATGGCAATTTTTTCGGCCATCTCTGCAGGTTTACCTTCCGCCTTGATCATTTCTATCGCAATGTTCTTTTCCCTTTCGATTGTTTCAGGAGAAATAGAAGTTTCATCTACCGCCAATGGATTCATGGCTGCGATCTGCATAGCCACATCTTTACCTGCATCTACCGCCTCTTTGGTGAAACCCACCAATACACCCATGCGATTTGCGCCGTGAATATAACTTGCTACGTACTCGGCTTCTACCCTTTCAAATTTAGAAATTTCAATTTTTTCGCCGATCGCTGCCAGCTTATCATTGATGAGATCTGCAACCTTAGCACCATTAATCTCAATAGCATTTAATTCTTCTGCTGATTTTACATTTTTTTCCACAGCTGCATCAGCGATGCTTTGTGCAAATGCCACGAACTCTGCATTCTTGCTTACGAAATCCGTTTCGCAACTGATACAAAGAACGATACCTGCTTTATTGTCAGGAGTTGTTTTTGCGATGATCACTCCTTCTTTAGCTTCACGATCGCTGCGTTTTGCGGCAACTTTCTGGCCTTGTTTGCGGAGCCAATCAATGGCTGCTTCAAAATCGCCGTTGCTTTCAGTTAATGCTTTACGGCAATCCATCATACCAGCGCCGGTGGCCTGGCGTAATTTGTTTATATCTGCTGCTGTAATTGACATAATTTAATCCCCCTGTCTCCGCCGCGGCGGAGAACTTAGATTTAAAGATTATTAATTTATTTAAAGAGCTTTTATCATCGCTTCAGAAAAAGATGATAATTGGTATTCAGTACAAGTGAGTGACACAACGATGTTTAGTAGAATTACAACTGTTTGTAATAAAAACTAAGTACATCATCTCAGCCAAAATCTCCTCCATAATCAGTTCCCCTTTAGGGGCGGAGGGGCTTTTGCTTTTTATCTTGCACCACCTGGTCCACTACTACCTGCTGGCCT
>JAYSYY010000066.1:0-1650 GCA_043727215.1 Chitinophagaceae bacterium
AGCCACTCGTAACGCATTGAACCACTCGCAGACCGTTGAGCAGAGAAAGAAAAATCAAGCGGAAGCTGCCGAGCAACGTTATGTAGAGTTTACTGGGGGCGAAACCAAATACACAGGCGGAACTGTACATGCGTTAGATGAAAACACCCATCCTATTCAGCGTGAGTTTTTTGACTTCTACCGCACGCCACGAGGGGAATACACGCCAAAAGGAGGTTCGCCGGAACGCACCACGCACCCGACGCTGAGCAGCAATGTTAAGTTCAATAATTTTTACCCGTTTAATGATATAGAAACAATTTCTCCTCGTCCCATGCTTTTCATTACGGGAGATCAGGCGCATTCAAAAGAGTTCAGTGAAGATGCTTACAAACGGGCAGCCGAACCAAAAGAACTGTACCTCATTCCGGGTGCTGGACATGTGGATTTGTATGATCGGGTAGAATTAATTCCATTTGATAAACTAACAGCCTTCTTTGGCGAATACCTAAAACTGGATGAGCCTGCTCAAACGGCAAAAGCAGAAGGAAATACTTTAACCAAAAACAAATAATTGCAATGAAATTATCATTCTTAACAGCAATCGCTTTCATGGCGTTGCTTACAATCGGTTGTATGGAACAGGATTCTAAGAACCAGGAAAAAAATGAACTGCAAGCCATTTTTCCGAAAGGGGAACTAGGCCCAGCGGAAAATTTCACTGGAAAGGCCTGGGCGCTTGGCCTGGTGGCAAATGATACTACCTACAATACCCTTGTTGGCAACGTTTATTTTGAGCCGGGGGCAAGAAGCAACTGGCATACCCATCCGGCAGGTCAGATATTGATCATAACCGATGGTGTAGGTTACCACCAAATAAAAGGGCAACCCCGGCAAACCATCAGAAAAGGTGATGTGGTGAAGTGCCCACCCAACGTGCTGCATTGGCACGGCGCAAGCCCCGATAGCGGCTTACATCAAGTATACATCATACCCAATACAGAAAAAGGAATTGTTGATTGGAAGGAGCGGGTAACGGATGAAGAATACAGGAATCCAAAGTAACATCTTAAAACGATTGGTTAAAAAAACAGGATCATTGGCAGGGTAATTTTAAAATTTAACTGATCTAAAATCAGCAACCTATGGCGCAAAAAAAAACCGGTGATCATCAACAAAAGGCAGACTGCCCGAATGGATCGCGAAGGACTTTTTTAAAACAGTCTTCCCTGCTGGCTGCTGTGGCCGTTATGCCGCCCCATCTGGTGAAGGCAGCGGAAGCGGAATGGGATGAAAAAGTAGCCGGTTATTTTGAGAAAACACCCCTTTCCCTGGAAGTAAATGGTATTAATCAAAAGTTATTCATTGAGCCGCGGGTAACGCTGCTGGATCTGCTGCGGGAGCAATTGGCCTTAACAGGTACCAAAAAAGGCTGCGATCATGGGCAGTGCGGGGCCTGTACGGTGCATGTGGACGGCCAGCGGGTGCTTTCCTGCTTGTCGCTGGCGGTGATGCAGAAAAGCAAAAAAGTAACAACCATTGAAGGACTAGCCGACGGAGATAAACTGCATCCCATGCAGGAAGCATTTATTAAACACGATGGCTTTCAATGTGGCTATTGTACGCCGGGCCAGATCATGTCGGGAGTGGCCTGCATACGGGAAGGTCATG
>JAYSYY010000067.1:0-88142 GCA_043727215.1 Chitinophagaceae bacterium
CGGTTCTACATCGTTTCCATCGGTAGCTACTACCGTAATTTTTCCACCGGAATAGCTAAGCCAGAAATAATCGGATGCGCCACCGTTTGCTATCCGCAACCGTACTTTATCACCTGCTTTAAATTGTGGCTGTTCGCTTTGATTTTTACCGTTCATTAAAAGATTATCATAGTAGATATCCGTTAAATCCATCGCATTCATCCGTTTCCATTCGTTTTTTACTTTTGTTTTAAACCAACCCAACTTAATTGCTTCTAAATATGTTTGCTCAGCACCTTTTTGCACGGCAAACCAATCGGTAGCAGCATGCAAGCTGCGGTGGGCTTCATTAGGTCTCATGTCGAGCCACTCACTTAATACTACCGGTATAGTGGGTATATCCCATTCTTCTCTTTTGTTCATGATAAAAGAACCGTACATGCCAAGTTGCTCCTGCAAGCCACTGTGGCTGTGGTACCAGTGCGTGCCGTGCTGAACAATAGGAAACTTATACAGGTAAGTCGCGCCCGGCTTAATAGGCATTTGGGTGAGGTATGGAACGCCATCCATTTTGTTGGGTAAAAAAAGCCCATGCCAATGCAGCGACGTTTCTTCCTTTAATTCATTGTGCACCCAAATTTCGGCGGTATCACCTTCCGTAAATGTAAGCGTGGGCATTGGGATCATTCCGTTAACTGCGATACCTCGCTTTGGCTTTTTGCCAAAGGTTACTGTGGTGTCCCGGATGTAAAGATGATAGACAACTGTTCGGGGCGGCTCCTGGCTGATGATTGTTTTTATTGGACCCAGGTTTTGGTTTGCCACTCTTATATTCTCCATGTTATCTCTATTATCCCTCATATTCACACCGCCCATGTCCATTCCATCGATGTTTGAGGTAGCTGCCTCTTTTCCTTTTACCAGCTTCATCCCACATTTTGGGCAATTGCCCGGCTTATTTGATTGCACTTCCGGATGTATAGGACATGTATAAGTTGTGACAGCAGGTTGAGATGCTGAAGATTTTGCTTTATCAACGACTAATTTCATCCCACATTTTGGGCAACTGCCTGCCTTATTTGATTGCACTTCCGGATGCATTGGACAGGTATAAGTTGTGGCAGCAGGTTGAGTTGTTGAAGATTTTGTTTTATCAACGACTAATTTCATCCCACATTTTGGACAACTGCCTGGCTTATTTGAGTGAACTTCAGGATGCATGGGGCATGTATAAGTTAGCTTTGCTACTTGGTTAGCATCTGTAACATTATTCCCCCCTGCCGGGTGGGCAGGCATGTTCATTTCATGGTTGTGTTCATCAATGGCCTCTTCCCCTGCTACCGTGCCTGTGCCTTTTAATTCTTTCACAATCTCCTTTATCTCGGCAACATCACTTTTCAATTCCTGCATCATATCCTTCATCTCTGCTATCTCCCCAGCTTGACTATTAGACGTATTTCCGCTTGATGTACTCGCCGGTTTCTTTGCACTACTGACTTGTTTCGGGGAAGGGGTTTTGACGACAGCCTTCTTTGAGGTTGCCTTTGGTGCAGCGACCTTGATTGTTTTCTTCTCCAAGTTCATTCCGCACTTAGGACAGTTGCCCGGTTTACTCATCTGCACCTCCGGATGCATAGGGCATGTGTAAATGACTTTTTGTGTTTGTGCAAGCGCAATTGAATAGAAAGCCATAACAATTGCTATTAAAATAATTTTCTTCATCTTTTTCTTTTTTTATTGGCAACAGTTTTTCTTTTTTATACAAAGAAATTTCAAAACATTAATTACTGCTCTGCCTATCCCTTTTAGCATGGTTTAATTTTTTATTTCAAGGCTATCCCTGGTTCGTAGAGACCAATCAATAATTGATGCTTTACTCTCTGCTGGCAGCTTTGCATTCCTATGCACCCACGTATAAGATGCTATCGGCATTGAGCCATCCTTTACAGTACCTGCGACTGCTTTTAATTTACTTAGCTGCCGCCTTTTTGAGTAGCTGCCAAATTCACTAAAATTCAACTCTTCCTTTCCTTCCCTGATATGTTTAGCCATCAACCAAGCCATGGGCTGAACATTCATATACCAGGGATAGCGGGTGTTGTTGCTATGACAATCATAGCAGGCCGTTTGCAGTAGTGACCCTACACTATCCGGCAATAGAGCCAGTCTGGAGATATCGGTTGGCAACAGCTGGTTGCTCTTATTTCGTTCAGGTCGGATGAGCTGAATTCCTAAGAAGAGTAAAACGGCCACTATCAGTATGATTTTTACGATGCGCATACTTATTTTATTTCTTCCTGAATTGTGCCACAGGTAGGCATAGCCTTGCCCAGGTATGGGTTTTTAATTTCTTTTGTTTCACTTAACCAAAAGGCTCCCTTGTTCTCATTATACATGGGACAAAAATCTTTGTATAAGGGCTGGCTGGTGCCAAAGGACTTTACCATATCATACATGTCTTTACTAAGGGTCTCGAAATGTTCGCGCTGGTGTTGAATCTTCCCGGAGTTTGCCGCTATATGCTCAGCATGTTCCAATGCATCTACCTGTATGTCGTCAAACACTTTAACCTGTTCTGTACTTAACGCAGATTTGTTGAAGTTTTTAAATACGTTTTCCAAAGCCTTACCGGAAGTGGCGGCAGCTGCGGAGTTGTCTTTCGCAAGATCATTTTTTAGTTGTAAATAACCCGTGACTACCGCTTTCATTGAAGCTGGTACATTGACCCCTGAATTGGAGGTAGTGGGACTTACTTCAGAAATTTTTTTTCCTTCCTTAAGTTCCATTCCGCACTTTGGACATTTGTCTCCTTTCTTACCAGTTACATCAGGATGCATTGGGCAGGCATACACTGCTTCTGCCGCAGGAGCGGTGGACCCGGAATCAGTAGTTATAGTCTTTTGTTCTGTTGATTTACTATCATTGGTATTGCAGGCTGTAAATGCTACAGAAACTGAAGCCGCCAGGAAGATTATTGTATTTTTCATGTGTTTTTTTTATTCTTTTTTATTTGTCACATGGAATTCGCTTTAAACATTAGGTTGGTTGCAACTTTATGTTATCGCTCATTTCATTATTTGTGTTTTTGTTATTAAAAATGCAGACAGGTCTCCACCGGGAAACCGCCCCTTTAATTTGATTATAAAATTTCTTTCACAGTGCCGCATGTAAGCATTGCGCTGCCATAGTAAGGATTTTTGATAGCCTTACTGTTGCTTAGCCACGATGCCTTTTTCATCGGACAATACTGTTGGTATACCTCATTGGGGGAGAGACTGGACTGCTTAGCCAGAATCAGCATATTTGAAGAAAGCGAAACAAACTTGTCCCGCTGGACTTTCAGATCTTTTGCGGCAGAAATAGCCTGAGCATCTTTCAACAATGCCGCAGTCACGTTCTCTGGCCTGGCGTCGCTTGTGGCTACACTCAAGATCCTGACAAAAGAATCGGCAAAGTCAGCCGCTGTAGTGAAACTACCGGATACCAGCGCATCCCTAAGGCTGAAATAAGCGGTTAATAACGGGGATTGTTGCACAGGGGTACGATCCTGTGCAAAGGAAGTTTGCACAAGTACCATTGCAGTAAATGCAATAGTTAAGAATATTTTATTCATAATTTTTGATTGAATGTAATAGAATGGTTAGGGGTACGGCAAGCCCTACGCTGAAAACAACATTCAATCAAATCATATTTGAAAACTTTGGATAGCTATGCGAATGTCAGAAATGGGAGGATGGTAATTCCTAACAAAGTATCTTTTGTCTCTATTTACACTGTTGTGAAACGAAACACCGATATGAGAGCAGGGAGCTGAAAGAAAATATGTAAAAACCGGGTGGTCGAGTGTTAGCGACTTAATTATGTTTTTTTCTTCCTGGAGCAACTTAGCTATATCATCACTACAACAATCATCTTCATTACCATCCGTATGGGAATCAGGTGCCTCACCATGGTGCGAACTTTCAGGGCCAGTGTTGCTATGATCATCGTGATGCCCGCTTGTGTGACCAGGCCCATGGTCATGGGAATGACCATCGGAATGTGGAATTTCCATCTCGGCATGTTGAGAGGTATTAAAACTCATATCAACACCAATGGCACATGCGAAGCCTATGACAGTATTAATCGAAAATACTACCAGGAGAAACAGAGACTGAAGTTGTATGGATATTTTATGATTCATCAGGCCAACGCCAAAGCTAAATGATTTTTATAATATATAATCCGCACCAATAGACCGTATTTTGTCACAAAGCATGTACCAAGAAATTCCCGGGCCATAAAGGCGCCCTTAAATTTGCCTGAAACCAAAGTTATTTAACGCCCGGCAGCCCCTGTTACAAAATCCCGGATAAAAGTTATAGTTTTTTGTCCCCATTGCGGATTAAAATAAGGAAACCCTGCATTATACGAGATTCTATCATCATGGGGAGCGGTTTCCCCGGTTCCGACAGGAATGGCCCTTCATGTTATCTTCTTCACCCATCGAACCCTGCCAGTTAAACAAAAACCTGCAACAACATGGAAACTCTAGCCCACGGGGTAATAAATCACTCAGGTCAACTGGTATTGTAACATCATGCCATCATCTTCATGTTCCAGATTGTGGCAATGGAAGACAAATACACCTGCCAACGTAGAAAACGGAATGATGATTTTTACTGTTTCACGGGGCATTACTAAAACAGTATCCTTCCAGCCACTTTCGGGAGCTGTTAACCGACCCCGGCCACCGGTTCTTTCCAATACCTGGAAATGTACGCCATGGAGGTGCATGGGATGGGGTTCATCTCCCTGTGAATTATCGAATACCCATATTTCTGTTGCATTGGCTGGTACATTTTCATCAATCCTGTTTTTATCATAGGTCTTGTTATTAATTCTGTGCATACCTATCATACTCATGCCACTGCTCATTTGCATGGCATTGATCGTGAAATTTCTTGTCTTTGAAGCGGAGGATGCAGGAATAGAGTAAACAGCAGACAGTGAAACGGGTAAAGTAAAATTATCACTAACGGTTTGAGTCACTTTAAACTTAATGATCTTAAAACCCTGTTTGCCTTGAGCACTGCCGGCACTATCAAACATTCTACTTTCTAAATATACTTCTGTGCCGATGGTTAACCCGGCAAAGCTTACCAGTACATCCAATCTTTCTCCCGGTGCCAGTAAAATACTTTTCACTGCGGCTGGATTTTTTAATAACCCTCCATCGTTACCGATAATAATTAAATCAGCATTATTACTTAAAGCAAGATTATAGATACGGGCATTGGAGCCATTTAACACCCTCAGGCGATAGTAACGTGTTGCTACGTCTGTGTAGGGAAATGCTTCTCCATTTGTAATAATTGTTTCGCCCATATATCCCGACATCACTTCTCCCATATCAGGACTATATGTAATACCCGATGCATTTAGTCGCTTGTCTTGTATCACCAGGGGGATTTCATAAATGCCGGCTGGAAGATTAAGTGCAGCTTCCCCGGTATCATTAATAATTACCAAACCTGCTAAACCCTGGAAAGCCTGCCGGGCAGTTGCTCCATGAGGATGGGGATGATACCAGCTTAATCCAGCCCTCTGATTAACTGCGAACTGATAATTAAAACTGCTGCCGGGATTTACCATAGTTTCCGGATGGCCATCCATATCAGCCGGGATTTTTAACCCATGCCAGTGAATGTTGGTTTTTTCAGAAAGGTTATTTTGAAAACTAATGTTGGCAACACTACCGCTGTTTAAACGAATAGTAGGCCCTAAAATTCCATTCGGCTGGTAGCCCAGCACAGAAATGTTGTTCCCATTTACATTGGCCGTAGTGGCCTGTGCAGTCAATGAAGCATTATTGCTAACTACAGATGGAGTCGGTAATAACCTGCTGAAATTTCCTTCTGTTACAGGAACAGCCTGGCCTCCCATATTCATATCCCCACCATCCATCATGTTGTGCTTATTACATGCTGAAAAAATGGCAGCAACAGAACCGGCTGTTAGGAGACCACCTGCTCCAAAACCTGTGTTTTTAATAAAATCCCTGCGTTTCATAATTGAAAGGTTTTATGTTGAATAATTATTTTATTTGCAAGATCCCTTTGTAATATGTGCTTTTGTGTATTCATTTTTTTACATAGTTTCTAAATGGCGAGGATTTGTATTCCCGATTAAATTCGCCTTTCTTTTCCCCCATTTAATACTCTCAAAACCGGCCAGGTAAACAAAGCTGGCCGCGACCGGAAATATCCAGTCCCTGATGGTAAGTGGTCCGGTGTGCAAGTAAAGGTTAAAGAAAGGTGTATAGATGATGGTAAACATGGCAAGTAATGAAAGGGCCATGGCCCCGATCAGATTTGGATTGGAGAAAAGAAAACTACTAACCACACTATCTTTTGTACGGATGCAAAAGATATTAATAAACTGTGTGAGTATAATGGTTATGAAAGTGCCAGTGACTGCGGTGGCATGCTGATCTACTTCACCTTCGTGGAAAGAGAAAACAAAATTAAATACAACGACAGCCAATAAACCCCTGATAGCTCCTGAACCAAGTACCTGCAGTAACACAGACCTGTTGAGTAATTGCCCTTTTTGACGGGGATGTTCTTTCATGATGTTTTTATCACCCTTATCGAAAGTGAGCATCAGTAGCGGAAGCATTTCTCCAATTAAATCAATCAATAAAATATGAATGGCGAGGATGGCTATTGGCTGGTTAAAATAAACACCTATAAAACCATACAGCACACAAACCAATTCGGCTGTATTGGATGCCAGTGTGGCCACCACATTTTTACGTATGTTATTAAAAATAGTCCTGCCTTCTTTAACTGCTTTTACGATAGTGGAAAAGTTATCGTCCAGGAGTACCATTGCTGCTGCTTCCTGTGCTACTTTAGAACCATTCTGTCCCATGGCCACGCCTATATCAGCTTTCTTTAAACTCAATGTATCATTAACGCCGTCGCCTGTTACAGCCACTACTTCACCCATTTCCTTCAGCAGGTTTACAATCTTTAATTTATCATCAGGCGATACACGGGAGAATACCAAAGTTCGCTGAAGCAATGCCTTTTTAATATCTTCCTCTTTCATCGTGCCCATGCGTTCCTGTGTAATCACTTCCGGCAATGAACTATCTGCATTGGAAAGGCTGATGTTTTTTGCAATGGCACGGGCTGTAATTTCATTATCTCCTGTAATGATGATGATGCGGATGTGTGCATCAAATGCATCCTGCACTGCCTGTGCCACTTCTTCCCTGGGAGGGTCGAACATGGTAACAAATCCTGCAAATACCAGGTTGCTTTCGCTCTCATTAACTGTGTATTTATCCGCACCGGTTTTGTTCAGTTCTTTGTAGGCAATGGCAATAACCCTTAATGATTCTTCTGCAAATATTTCTGCATTTTGCAATAAGGCTTTTTTTTCACCTGGCGTAAGAGCTTTTATTTCCCCATTAATAATTTGTTGATTGCTTACTTCCAAAATACTTTCAATAGAACCTTTGGCAAAGCTGGTATGCTTTCCTGCATTGTCTCTTATGATGGACACCCGTTTTCTATCTGAATCAAATGGAAAAAGCTGCAGACGTGGAAATTCTTTTTCCAGTATTTCCAAATCATAACCACCCTTCATGGCAAGGGTACAAAAGGCAGCTTCTGTTGGGTCGCCTATACCATACCAGGTTTTATGAAATTCATCTGGTGGGTTTACGGATGAAGTGGAAGCAAGATATCCGGCAGTAAAGAAAAATTCATCTTCCTGAAGCTGCGATTGTTCCAGAGGCTCTTGTTTGCTGCCAAGTATTTGACCTTCGGGAGCATAACCAGTTCCAGTTATAGTAAAAGGCCGTCCATTAAATACACAATTATTAATAGACATTTCATTTTTTGTAATCGTTCCTGTTTTATCAGAAGCAATAACGGTGGCACTTCCCAATGCTTCTACAGAAGATAATTGTTTTACCACCGCTTTCTTTTTTGCCAGCCTTCTAACACCCAGGGCAAGCGCAATAGAAATTTGAGCAGGCAAACCTTCCGGCACCATTGCAGCGGCAATACTGATAGCAAAAACAATTGCCGCAGTTATTTTTTCGCCCTGTATCATACTAAAAGCAAACAGGGCCACAGCGAGGAAAAGGGTAATGATGGTAATTTTTTTTGCCAGCAGATTTATCTCTTTTTGCAGAGGCGATAGATCTTGTTTTATTTGCTGCGATTTTCCTGCAATTCTTCCTAACTCTGTTTGCATTCCGGTGCCTACTACCAAACCTTTTGCCTGTCCCTTTGCCGCCGAAGTACCCATAAACAGCATGTTGCTTTGTTCAGCAATAGAGACATTGTCTTTTACGGTTGATGTATGATTTTTTTCGCTGGCCTGCGATTCACCCGTAAGAATAAATTCATTTGCAAAAAATGAATGACTTTCCAGTAACCGCATATCTGCTGCTATACCATCGCCTTCATTAATTATGACCACATCGCCCGGAACTAAATCTTCTACAGGAACCTGCCGGGATTTTCCGCTGCGGATAACGTTACATTTTTCTGCAATTAAACTCTTCAAAGACTCTAAAATATTTTCTGATTTCCAATCCTGGTAAAAACCAATGAACCCATTTAGCATAACAATAATGGCGAGTACAATTCCGTCCCGATAGGATCCTAACTGGAAGGAAAGTAAACTGGCAACAATTAAAAGAATTACCAGCAGGTTATTGAACTGTGCCACCAGTATTTTCCACCATTTCCTGGAAGCGGTACCCGTTATTTTATTAGGACCAACTGTTTGGATCTGACTTGCTGCTGCCGCATCAGATAAACCTACAGACATATCCGTTTTAAACTGTGCAACTAACTCGTTAGTATCTTGCTTGTAGAATGACATCGTTTATTTTTTATTCGGATTCACCGCTTATTCCATAGTATGTTATTCACTCCCGCTGAATACTAAAGATTTTTCAAAATGAAATCTACCCTTTCTTCCGGCGGAAGGACAGGCACATGAATTACCGGGAACGGAAGTAATTCATACACTTCCGTGATCGTTGAATGGATTTTTTTCTGTGCTACCGGATCTTCCAACCTTCCATAATCATTGACCAAGGGCAGCAAGTCCAGAATAAATATTTTCTTATATGCCACTGCCTTCATTTTATCCATTAACTTTTGGTCGACAGGGATATCAAGGTATTTATAGTATGCCAGCGCATCCGGAAGGGCCCGGTCCAAAAAAACAAGGTCATCGGGCAAAAGCCAGGCTTCCTGTACAATTTGCATATCCAGCACTCCGCGTTGAAACTGACTTTGATTCTTCCTGATCTCTTCTACCGTTTTACCTGCCACTCTTTGTGTATCAATATAGTGACGGGCGTGTTCAATAGTTGTTGTATATCCAAGGTTGCGTAATAATTGAATAGCAGTTGTTTTGCCAGAACCTGGCCCACCGGTAATCACATACCAGTTCGTCTTGCCCGGGAGACTACCTGTGTTGCGACCCCTATTCTGTAATTCTGTTTTATCTTTTTCGATCTTTCTTTTACTATCGGAAAGCATTTTTTTCAGGCACCATTTGCAATACCAGCCTACAAACAGGAAGGAGATAAACCGGGCAAACCACCCCATCGGCCTTTCATACATGATAGATAATTCAACCTGCGTGTTGTTCCCCCCGGGATAAACCAGCAAATGCATCCGGTACCAGGAATATATAATCATCCTGGCATCACCAATTGTTTCCCAAACTTTTTCCACTCCCTCCACCCATTTGGTAACCTCTACTGTAAAATTCATTCTCAATCCCATCATTGACCCTGTCCACCTGTATTTTGTCCCTAAACCAGTATGATTTGTGGTTAAAAATTGCAGCTGAAGCTTGCTTCCCATCATCATAGCAGATGAAGCTGTCATGTGCATCCTCGTTACACCCAGATCGTCCAAACAACTGAATACTTTTTCAGCGGGTGCATTATAGCTTGCATTTCGCTTTATCGTTTTCATGACCGCATCTTTTACATATTTTCCATATCGTGGCCAGACATTGGAGTAGCGCCCTTCTTAAAAATGTATTAACTGTTCAAAAGGTACGCCCCGGTAACTACTACAATATCACCAATGCGTAAATAGATACGGTAGGCAACATAGCTGCAGCGAGCAGCAGTACGACGAACGTGGTGCGCAGGGCTATTTCAATTAGTTTTTGAACCATGATTTATTACCTGTTTCAATTAAATGAATATCGATTCTATTTGCTTCCTTTTTCTTTTAAAGCCATACCGCATGAACACTTGCCTGCTTTGTCACTTGTAACGCCTGGATGCATCGGGCAGCCGTATTGTTTCATCACATCCATTTTCATTTTCTCTTTAGGAGAGTGCATTAAATCGATTCCACAATTAGAGCATTTGCCGGGCTTATCGCTGGTTACGCCGGGATGCATGCTGCATGAATAAGAGACTGAGGTTTTTTCAGCTTCTTCCAGGTTCATCCCACATTTAGAACATTTGCCGGCAGTGTTTCCTGTTACATCAGGATGCATGGGACAGGTATAGATTTTCATTACCTCCATTTTCATGCTTTCTTTGGTGGACCGATTCATTAGCGTACCGCACAGGGGGCATCTGCCTGGCTTTTCACTCACGACATCCGTATGCAAAGGACAGGTATACGATTTCATTACCTCCATTTTCATCTTCTCTTTCTGGGATCGTATGAGGTCCATCCGACACTCGCCGCATTTACCAGGTGTGTTACTTATTATGCCGGAATGCATGGGGCAACTATAAACAACCTTTCCGCTTTTTACTTCTGAATTGGTGTTACCTTCAGTACCAGCCTGTGCAAAGACAGAAGTACTTACGATGGTAAAAACTGCCATCAATAGCGTTTTAAAGTTTTTCATTATAATTTATTTATAAGGTGAAATAATTAAGACCGGGCGTTAGAAACGCCCATAGCCCGGCAACAGCATTGCCTGGCAAATTCAGATCAAATGATTTTTAAATTAGAAAAACGCAATTGCGGATATAAACGGCAACACTCGCACCCCGTGGTGGGGCATGGCTCATAGGATTTCCCCCGGTGAGAGGGGGAAAATAATTTACTTGAAATTCAAAAAAGGATGGAGGTAAAGCAATTGCCAGTAGTTGCATCAGATGAAGACCAGCTTCTGCGTATTTTTGGTCGGTATGGTTTTTAAGGAATTTATGTTCATCCTTGCAGCAGTCGTCTTTCTTCTGATCGTTTTTTGCCATTCCGCAGCTGCCACAGGTCTTAGATTTATCAGCTTCCAATCCCCAATCGGCTAACTGGCCCATGCAGTAATGCAAATGAATTGTCGCACCAGTGGATGTGGTGATATAAATCAAAGCAAGTATGGTGACGATTAGCTTTTTCATAGACCTTAAAGTTAAAAAATTGTTTTACGGAATTATCGTAAATAGTTATCCAAGTACGAAAGAACTTAGTTAAGAGCAGGAATTATATGACGAACGTCAGGATATAACATGATTTTGATTAAAACCATTTTTTTTATGATGACCACCGGGACATCCAACGAAGGTTATAAGCAATAGGGAAGGCAACCGAATGCAGTACGGTCTTCAATATCCCGGCCCAAAACTGATTTTCACCTTGGAAAATTATTACACAAAAACTGGTTGGCAATGGAGAGCATACCCCAGGTAGCCGGCTCGAGCTCAAAGGCATATGCGTTTATGAAAAATTCAGAGGCTGACACCTGGAAAGCATGAACCTGTTCTTCTGATCCGTATTGGTGAAACGCTGTGATAATTTCGAAAAGGATGCTGGCGAAGGGCTCCAGCTTTTTTACATGCACTTCAAACTTGTAAGGATCTCTTTTGTAAACCGACGGCACGTAGTAGGCAAAACTTTCCACTATCTCGGAGAGCTTATGGCCGGCGTATGCGGCCAGGTGGTATTCCCAAAAAACATCCATGGGATCGTGGCGGATAGCGACTACGGATTTTGCCCGCCGTATTTCGAAATGCTTTTGGTTCTGAAACTGGAGGAAATCAAAGAAAGTATCGCTGGAATAGCCGGAGAATTCGATGGTGTTTAGGATGATCATTACAGACGGTTGAAGGTGAAAGGTTGACGGTTAACGGTGGTTGGTTGCACGGCTTTATAGTTTGTTTTGTTTTGTTGCAGTTTGGTGATTTTATTTCCGTTTGTCGGGGGTGTTTTTATCAAATGAGATCAAGTTGAACGTTTCGCGCATGCGGCTGCGGACGCGTGTGCCGTAGCGGTCTTCTAGTTCTTTGCTATTGAGATTGGTGGTGATGTGCGTGATCATGCAGTAGGAGTGAAAGAGATCGTAACGCGAAAGCAAGATCTCAGCCATGACAGAACAGG
This sequence comes from Chitinophagaceae bacterium, assembly GCA_043727215.1. GTDB lineage: Bacteria > Bacteroidota > Bacteroidia > Chitinophagales > Chitinophagaceae > Ferruginibacter. The sequence continues at coordinate 12,354 of JAYSYY010000067.1, forward strand.
GGTTGCCATAAAAGTTCATGGTACTTTCCAGACCGAGGTCAGCGAAGCAATATGTTTTGGGTTCAAATTTCTCCGGCCGGAAGGATCCCCGGGTGTATTTATGAAAAATCTCGTGGCCATCTTTCATAAATTCGAAGGACACATCGCGGCAGGATCTGATACTGTTGGCCGCAGATCTGCGGCCAACAGAAAACGGCAAATGCTCATTAGAGACGTTTTACCGCATCCAACCGGTCCCGAGAGTAAAATCCCTTTCTCCAAGTCGATCGCCAAAATTTTCGCCTGTTGCTGATCCCTGATGAACCATGAAATCATTTTGAGAATGATATCCGTGTCTTCAGCCCGCAATTGAAACTTATCGCCGTAGAGTTCGGCGCCTTTGTCCTGGAGGAAGGTTCAGATGCTGGCGTAGTTGAAAGACGACTGTACTTCTTTTACTTGGGTTGGGTGGCCTCGCAAAGATTAGTTTAAGCCGATCCCTGTTTTAGTAAAGAATTCACATTTGGATAAGCTGACATGGGGCCGGAACCTGTAGATGCGGGTGGAAAGACCCCGGGGAGCTGCCTTATAATTAAAACAGCCCAGAATGTATACATACCGTTAATACATGCTGACCTAACAGATATTTAAACGAACTTCACCGGTATATAATCATTACATACCATGCGGTTCCGGCGTTTTTTACCCTTACTATTTTTTGTTTTATTGATCACCCCAGGCAGAGCGCAGCAAAAAAAATGGAAACTTAATTCGGACAAGGACGGAATACAGGTATACACTGCCAACGTTCCGAATTCTGCCTTTCACGCATTAAAGGCGGTCTGCACAATAGAGACCTCCCTCACCCGGCTAACCGCAGTGCTGCTGGATGTAAAGAACACCAAAGATTGGGTGTATGCCACCAAGATCTGCAAGCTTTTGAAACAAACAAGTCCTGCCGAGCTCTATTATTATTCGGAAGTTTCGCTGCCCTGGCCCGCCAGCAACCGGGACTTTATCATCCGCATTGCGGTATCCCAAAACCCCGCTACGAAGGTTTTGAAGGTGATCGCTGAAAACAAACCGGATTACATACCTGCAAAGAAAAACCTCGTTCGCATCCGGGAATCCGCTGCGGACTGGGTGATCACACCCCTGCCAAACGGACTGGTGAGGGTGGAATATGTAATGCAGGTGGATCCCGGAGGACTACTGCCGGCATGGCTCGTGAATATGTTTGTAAGCCGCGGGCCTTACCAGACTTTTAAAGGTTTAAGGGAACAAGTGAAAAAGCCAATATATGACCAGCTCCGATTGGGCTTTATCAAAGACTGAGACCAACGGAAGCACCCTGGATAATTTGAGCCAATTTTTACGGCTGTTATATACCGCCAAATGCCGCCGTCTGACTTATGACTAACGTTATTTTTCTTAATTAAGAAAAAATGTTGCGGTGTTTACATCTTCCATTAATAGTGCTAACCTGGCTAATTGTTTTTTGATTTTTCTTATCAGTCCCATTCTTCTCTTTTTGATCTGTATGCAGATACTTTGTTGTTGGTTGAGAGGGCTGCGCTTTTGCAATCATATTCCAAACCATTACGGCTAACTCTCTTGCTAAGGCGGTAATTGGCTGATGCGTACCTTTTTAAAATTGATCCTTCGAAAAAAATCTACCAGACATCCTCCTTTTAGTTGTCCTATCACTTAATAAGTACATTTCTGCTATAATAACCCAAAAGATCAAGACTCTAGGTCCCAATAATTGGCAGGCGGCACAATTGTGTCAACAGCGTCAGCACCTTCAAAGGCACTCGTTATAAAACCCATGTCTTACAATGAACGCTGTGGTTACCTGTTTTATCTCTTTGATGTAATGAGGATCGTTTTACCACGGCCAGTAACATTTTGGCGCTTGGCGAAGAAACTTAGTTCGAAGCACCGAACTGTCTTCCAGCAATGAACTCGATAGGAAGCACAAAGATTCATTTAAGGGTTACTCTAAAATAATTTGATCTTTAAGTCAATTTTAAGTTGATTTTTCGTCAAACTATTTCAGGACGACATAGAACTCCATCCGTTGGATATAAAGCCTCGATATGCACTGCTGATGATTGGAATTCTGTCAAGCTCCGATTGCAGTAAACCTTATCTTAGCTGCAGGTTTTTCTAAACCTCATATTACTAGTTTGAACGTTTCACAACTCTATATAACATAGCGAAATTCGTTATGGCCAAAAATAACATTGGAATTCTTCTATACAGCAAATCAGTTGATATCAGCTTTTCAATTAACTCCGGAGAAAATGCCTGATCCAATTTTGTTTGAATAGGAATTTGTATAGCTATAGTTGAAATTAGCGTGACCAGGTTAAATAGCAGTGCTATAAAAACCATCCACTTTGGTACAGCTATTGGCCTAAACCAAAATAAAAGTATCTGAGGAATAAAAGATAGAAAGTAGAACATTACAAAAAAAGGAATAATAAGGGCACTGTCTACTTGATGAAACTTAGGGAATTCCTCTGCTCCTACCCAACGCCATGTTCTGTAAGCAACGAGTGAATTTACTATACCACCTCCAAATATGTAAAAGGAAAGTAGCATATAAATTGAAAATACTATGCTAGAGATTTTGTGTCTGTTATTCATTGGTATTGTTTCAAAGAATTTAAAATGAACTTGCAATTCTACAGCGTCGCTGCCAGCTAGCCGTTAACGGAACATGTATTTGTAATGGGCCATAGTCACAGGTGCTTCGTTTAGCCCGTGCCGTGAAGTTATAGTTTGTTACTGAAAGCGCTACAGCAGCCGTTTTGCAAATAGGGCGTTGGCTGTAACTACAGGAGATCAGGATCCGGTTGTTATGGCAGGAGTTTTTTTACTAAAAAATATGCCGCAGAAATAGAAGGGTGATCCCTTTAGCGGGGTAAATTAAGCGGCGGAGCATCGGGTGTCTAACTCTTATAAACCTTCATACAACAACCCGGATTTTCCTTTGCCTCTATCCCCGGAATTTTCTGCACTTTCCGGATCAGGCTTTGTTGTCAAAGTCAACAGGAAAAAACTATCGGTTTCAGCCTTCACACTGTGTGGCAGGTTTTTATGCAAAGCTGCCACATGACCCACTGCCAGGCGCAAATTGGCCTGATCTGTAGAAAAAACGATGGCACCTTCCAGCACCTGCACATTGAGTATACCGTCTGCGGTATGCCGGGGCATTTCCGCACCTTTGTGCAAACCCACCAATACCATCCGCAAGCCGTCTGTTTTATAAACCGTGATCGCATTCCTGTCGCTATCGGCCCAGGTGCTTTCTTTTTTTAATTGCTCCATAAATTCGGGCAGGTTGATCGCTACCAGGTTGTCATCCACTACCCTATCCCCTTCGGGCCGCTGCGGGGTAGATTCGTTGAATTTTGTTTCCATATACTTATTGTTTAGTGATATAAACAGGTCACATTTTTTGTACCAATTGTTAGGCTTTATGTGAAATGGGGTGTTTCGGGGTTGTTTTATGGAAAAGATATCCTGTTTAGATGCTGAGTTAGTTTTGGAACAAAAGTTAGACAATGGATAACAGCACCGGCTGGATAGGATCCGGCAACAACCCATATTTTTGTCTGTTTCCTGCGCGCTTTTAAATGAACTGTTGAGCACCGGACGTCGGCCAAAGGAATAATGCTAGCCGATTTTCCTGGGCATATCCCCGCGAGTTGAAACAGAAAAACTGGAAAATCAGCAGGATTCTATATTGCATTTTGATGGCTGCCTTTATTTTTTCGTCTTATTAAAATAACGGTACATTTCACTGGCAGCCAGCAAAAAAGCGCCTACCCCAAAATTGGCCGTCGAATTTTTATCTACCACCTGGCCGGGAATAGCCCGCTCGCCGATCGGTTGCACGTACCCTATTTTTCCATCCGGCTGCAGCGCAATGGTATACAGGTAATCCCACGCTTTTGCCGCAACTGGTAAGTATTCGTTTTTGTTTAGCAACCCATTGTTAATACCCCACAACAGGCCATAGGCAAAAAATGCGGTACCGCTCGTCTCATAGCCGGGTGCCTGTGCCGGGTCTGCCATACTCCTTGTCCAATATCCTTCAGGTTGCTGTGTTACCTTTATTTTTAGCGCCATCTCCTGGTACCTTTTTATAAAGAAGGGGCGCTGCCCGTATTCCAAGGGCAGATCCTGCAGCACTTTGGCCAGGCCGGCAAACACCCAGCCATTGCCACGGGCCCAGAAATCTTTTTTACCATTGGCTGTCTTATGTTTCGGGTAAACATATTTTGCATCCCGGTAATAAATATTTTCGGAACTGTCCAGCATAATACTGTTGGCATAGCTATAGTACTCATACAATTTGTCTAAATATATTTTCTCCCCTGTGAGCTTATACATTTTTGTCATCACGGGCATTACCATGTAGAGCCCGTCCGCCCACCACCAATAGTCGTTCCTATCGGTCTGTACCTGGTACCCCATTACTTCGTTAACCCGGGCTATTTTTTTCTCATCCGGATCCCCGTTGTATAAGTCTAAATAAGTCTGGAAGCAGATCTGCCAATCGCCGAACAGCACATAGTCATTGGTTTCCCCGTATTTGTATTTCCAGTTATTTTTATTGGTTGATCTGGCCCCTTGCCACTCGTTGTGTGCTGCCCAATCCTGCGAATACTTTTTATACCGCTCATTTTTAGTGATCGCATACACTTCCATGTTCCCCGTATGGTATGCCGCATTATCCCAGAAAGCCCTGCCCGTGGGAGCGTTCTTAGCCTGCCAGTAATGGTTCACAGTATGCATCACATGGAGTACCTCCGTTGATGTATCCGCCGTGGCTGGCAAATGCACTTTCGTAATGCTGCAGGAAAATCCGGACAGCAGTAACCCCAGGCCACCTAAATAAAGAAGGGCTCTGCCGGCCATTGTGTTTGTGGTGATTGTTGTCATTTAGTTGATCCATTTATCTAACTGAAAAACCTGCACCAACTGGGGCGGCGTATTTGTTACGCCTTCCTTATCTGCCTGTTTTACCTTTTGTACAAAAATGTGTAACTGTTTTTTATTGCTCCATAATTCTGTGTCGTAGGTAGGCTCCCACTCCCCGTTGTCTGTGTTATCCAGGTCCATTATCTTCCAGCCGTTCTTGCGGATTTTATTCACTGCCAGTGAAACTTTGTTCCCTCTTTCTTCATCCCGAAAGATGAGCGCAATCGATGCCCGCTTCCCTCTGCCCCAGCTCAAGACCTGTGGCCGGGACATCGGGATCTTCTTTGTTCCTCCCCCGCTGAGGCTAAAATCACTCGTCCGGAAGCCAGCATCTTTTAACTTCCATGTTTTCCCTTGCTGATAGAGTACCTGGTATTGCGGTACATTGTTTTTCCCGGTCCAGTAACTAGCAATCACCGCTTTGCCTTTATCATCGGTACACATGGAGGTTTGGTTGATCAGGTCGCTACCGGCTGGTATGGTCGCAATTTTTTCTGCGGTCGATAAATTAATTGGCAACTCGTAACGCTGCCCCTTGGAATTTGACCAGGTTTTGCCGCCGTCTTTTGATATTGCATAACTCATATCATGGTTACTGGCTACGTCCGGGCTCTCCCGCCATACCCAGGAAATAAACATGAACCCGTTTTTGTCGGTACAGGCTTGCCAGTAAGCATTTCGTTTCCCTTCGCCATCTATCAGGTTCTGGTGCAACTGCGACCACTGCTTTGTTTGTACTGCGTACCGGTTCAACACAATATTCCCCTTTCCCGAGCCGCCATCGCGGTATAGAAACAACAGGTCCCCATCCGGAAGCCTGAAAAATTCAGGATAGCTCACACTTCGTTCAGCCTTTAAAGTCATGGGCAATTTCTCAGACATCTCAAGCGACAAGGGTTCTTTGCTCCTGCAATAATTCAAAGGATTGTTGTGGTGATCCCAGGACAAATGCAGGTACCCGTCACCGTCCACCATGATGCTGATCGTATTGTGCGCATCCCGGATATTGCCTTTATAGGCCGTTTTCCGGGTCTCCCATTGTTGATCCCCCAGTTGCCTTTTCCCCAGAACTACAAATCCTTTTGCATCATAAAAACTAATAAACTGCGTATTGTTATGGGTCACCAGTGAATTTTTCCGGAATATCACCGCGTTAACGGAATTGCCGGCCCAGCCGCTATCGATCGTGGTTACAACAACTGAAGGACGCTCTTGCCCTATCACTGTAAACCCGGTAAACCAACATAGGAATGACAAATAAAATCGCATCGGCGTTAATGGATGTTTCTAAACACAATCAAAAATAGAATAAAAAAAGTGGGGGGGCTGATGAAACATTCGAAGAAATCAAAATGGAACAATCCTGCCGGCCATTTTGAGACAGATGGCGCCTGGCAGTTTGTCCGGGATTCGTCTTCCCTGAACCCCATCCAGTCAGCTGACGATTTTTTTGTCCTCCCATTTCATCATTCTGTCTACAACAACCTGTCTTTGTCCCAAAGGGCCCGGATAAATTTGTATCCTCCATAATCTCATTTAGATTTATCCCGGCATTTGCACCGCCATGGAACAATGCAATCATTCCCATGACCCTGCTTAGCATTTGCAAGGGAAAATATTTCAAGGTTCGGAGCCACCCGGCCTGGCGGGCTCCGGGAAGCTTTTATTCCAAATAAAAAAATAGTTTTATGAGAAAGGCCTGCTTATTTTTCTCTACAATTTTTTTTCTGAACTGCAGCCACGCCCAGGGTGGCCTTACCAGCAACTGGGAGTGGAAAAGGAGTTGGTGTTGTTTTTCCTGGACGTAAAAAATTTTACTCCTTTCGTTGAATCCTATTTGCCTTTTGATGTTATCCATGTTGTGCGAAACCTTTTTTTCATCTTCAATAACGTCATTCAACAATTGAACGGGAAGATTGTAAAAACAGCGGGCGATGGATTATATGCCGTGTTTGGGCTGGAAAACAATGCAAGGCAAGCCGCGGATCATGCCAGAGAAGCAAGCAGATTAATTGAGGAGGAATTAGGTACTCTTAATGCGGAATATTTAAAAAAATATTTCTTTACTTTTTTTGAAGTGGGTATCGGAATTCACATCGGTAAGGTTATCATAGGAAAAGTAAGGATAGCAGACCAGTATACGGAAAGCATCATGGGAATACCAGTTAATATCGCTGCACGCCTCCAGTCGATGACACGCGAATTGAACAATAATATTATTATTTCTGAGGAGTTAGCTAACCGATCAGGTGCCCGCATCACGACTCCATTAACCTATGCAAAACTTAAAGGGATTTACAGTGATATCCCAATTTATTTAATCGGGAAACCTTTTGCTGATGCAAAGGGTTAATTGGATGTTTGTTTTTATTTTCGTTATGTTTCTCCAATCTTTTTTTTCATGGTATTAAACTAATTTATAATTCTAAAGTCTCAGCTTTTAAACCAAAACAAAATGACCAGAATATTTCTCTTCTTAAGTTTCCTGGGTATAATTTTCAGCTGTAAAAAAAGTGATCCCGGCAGCGTGCCCGCACCTGGAACCAATACTGTACCTGCTGTGTACAGTAAGATTTATGGGGCCACCAGTATCACCTCCGACGGCACATTTATCACCATAAAAACGAACGGTACCCCGGATCATAAAAGTGTGTACTACCCCACTTCCAATGCGCTGTATGAAAATTTCAGCGGCACTACATTTGGGGGCGTTTCTTTTGTAAAAAATCCAAATGTAATCGCAAGCCAGAATTATACATTTAAAATCCCCTTAGACCCACAGGTGGCAGCCGTTCACGCTCCCACTCCATTGGGTGCAATTGGCGTTACCGTAAATGGGGTCCCTTTTTTCAATCAATATGCGGGGCCCAACCAACCACTCACCAATGAAATCATGAGCTTTGACCAGTCATGGGGGCACCCTGCCCAGGCCGGGAGATACCATTACCATGTGGAGCCGTTGTATTTAACTACCGTGAAACTAAACAAATCTGCCTTGCTTGGATTCCTGTTGGACGGCTTCCCGGTGTATGGTTCGGAAGAAAATGGCGCGGCAGTGACAAACAGTATGCTGGATGCGTATCATGGACATACCAGTGTTACGGCAGATTATCCGAATGGCATATACCATTATCACATCAATAATACGGATCCTTATATAAACGGCAGTGGATTCTATGGTACAGCAGGTACGGTTACTCAATAATTTATTATTTTTTATTATTATCGTGCTGGGGTGTAATCCCACGCCGGGTAGACCTTTACTGCTCGCCCGGTTGTTACGGAATAGTGCAGACCCCGCCTTATCTGATATAAATGGTATTAAACATTTAAACAGGCAGCCGTTCAGCGGTGAATTATTTACCCTCTTTCCCGGTACAATAGATACAGCCGAAACAACAGGCTGGTTGGAAGGCAGGGAACACGGTGAATGGAAAAAATTTTACGAGGCAGCCAAGATCCGGCAAACAAGAACATTTGAAAATGGTAAAAAAACGGGAGCCCTGGTTACCTGGTGGCCCAATGGAATAAAACAAATGCATTACCTGTTTAAAAAAGATGAATACGATGGTACCTGCAGGGAGTGGAATGAGCAGGGTCAACTGGTGAAAGAAATGAATTATAAAAATGGACACGAAGAAGGGGCCCAAAAAAGCTGGTATGATAACGGCAGCATCCGGGCAAATTATGTGATCGATAATGGAAGACGGTATGGTTTATTAGGCACAAAAAATTGTATGAATGTTTCGGACAGTATTTTTAAATAATATTTTTTTAGTCTTTATTATTGGCCTTGCCTCCTGTCGGGATAATAAACCGGTGGAACAACTGCCTTATTATAATTCGCCGGATTTTACACCGGTTTTCGGTCTACCAAAAAATGGTATTGAACAGCCAATCACGCACAGCATTGCACCCTTTTCATTTACCAATCAATATGGAAAACAAATAACGGAAAAAGACGTCGATGAAAAAATTCATGTAGCCAATTTCATTTTTACAAAGTGCGGCAGCATATGCCCGGTAATGACAAAACATATGAAACTCGTAGACGAGGCATTTAAAAATGATCGGGGTGTTGTTTTACTGTCCTACAGCGTAACGCCCTGGATTGACAGTGTACAACGATTAAAAAAATATGTCGATAATAACGGGATAGTTTCCACCAACTGGCATTTCCTTACCGGCACCAAAGGCGATATATATAAACTTGCCCGGCAATCTTATTTTGCCGAAGAGGATCTTGGCTTTTCAAAAGACAGCACGGAATTTTTACACACTGAACATATATTACTGGTTGATACAAAAAGGCGGATAAGAGGAATTTACAATGGAACACTGCAATTGGAAATAGAACAACTGATCCGGGATATTAAACTTTTGAAAAGAGATTAAAAAATTTACCCGGAAGATAAGCATCTCTTTTTCCCCGGCTTTCAAACAAAAGCAACATTAATTACAACCACTCATTGATTGATACCCCTGGCCACAGAAACCCCACCCTGGTGACAACCAACCTTTCTCCTGCTACCGGTTGTGTTAAACAGATTCGCCGGATACGGGTCCCCATGATAAACAACCCGTTCCCGCCTGGGACTTACAAACTTCATCCACATATCTTTAAAACATTCCCCCGGGAATACTTGGCGCAAATGTTGTGGTGATTCCCGATTAGTTCCCAACTGCAATAATCACACAATTTCTTTCTTTTAGTACTTATTTAAAGAATATATTACTGTATGTCAGCAGAAATAAACAACCCGGATCTTACAGAAGATGAAAAGCAAATACTGGACGAAATGCTGTTGGAAAATGAAAACGATCTTTCTCCTTTTGGAGAAGCCCGGCGTCATTTTCTAAAGGTGATGGGCCTGAGTGGCGGAGGGGTTATGGCCTTCAACCTGTTTGGCGGAAATGAGTTGTTTGCCCAGACCATGGCACAAACTTCCATCTCGCAACAGCATCTCCAGAACCTCGTGAATGTTGCTTTCAAGGTGAACAACACAAAAAAATTCCTGGAGGTCGATTCACGAATGACCCTGCTGGATGCCCTTCGGGAAAGGATGCAGCTAACCGGCTCCAAAAAAGGTTGCGACCATGGACAGTGCGGCGCCTGCACCGTGATGGTTGACGGCATAAGAGTATTGTCCTGCCTTACATTGGCGGCAACCTGCGAAGGTAAATCCGTAACTACGATCGAGGGCCTGATGAAAGGTAATAGCCTGCATCCCATGCAAACTTCTTTTCTAAAACATGATGGATTTCAGTGTGGCTATTGCACCCCGGGACAGATCTGTTCTGCGGTGGCTTTAATGGGGGAAGCCAAAAGAGGGGAATTGAGCTACCTGGCAACTGATGTAAAAAAAGCGGCTCCTGCGATGCAACTGTCTGATGAAGAAATCAGGGAACGGATGTCGGGAAATTTATGCCGCTGCGGGGCGTATCCGAATATTGTTTCGGCCATCAAAGAAGTGCATACCGGTAAGGAAGTTCCGCAAAACTGGCGGTTCGTTAAACACAACAAAGAAGAAAGCAACGGCAGCCTGCTGCAAAAAGGAGGGAACGATGTTTCCATTTAAATATACAAAAGCACTAACGGTAGCAGATGCCACTAAAAGAATCACCAATAATAGCAAAGCAAAATTTTTGGCCGGCGGCACCAACCTTATAGACCTGATGAAGGAAGATGTGGAACAACCGGATGAGCTCGTTGACATAAATGACATTAAAGTAGCTGAAATTAAAAAGATCAGCATTGGCACTAATAGTGGCGGAGTAAGTATCGGGGCGATGGCAAAAAATACCGAAACTGCCAATCACCCACTCATCAGGCAAAGTTTTCCCTTGCTCACACAGGCAATACTGGCGGGCGCTTCGGCACAAATACGAAATATGGCCAGCAATGGAGGCAACCTGAACCAACGCACCCGTTGCCCGTATTTTTATGATGTGGCAATGGTTTGCAATAAGCGCGAACCCGGCACAGGATGCAGTGCATTGCAAGGCGTGAATAAACTCCACGCTATTTTTGGCTGGTCAGCCGATTGCGTAGCAGTACATCCTTCCGATATGTGTGTTGCACTGGCCGCACTGGATTCGGTTGTAAAAGTGCAGGGTACGAAAGGCGAGCGAAGCATCCCGTTCAACGAGTACCACCGTTTACCGGGCAACACACCTGAGAAGGACAATAACCTGGGCGCCGATGAACTAATTACAGCTATAGAAATTCCGGCTAATAATTTTGCGGACAAGTACTATTACCTGAAAGTGCGCGACCGGTCGAGTTATGCATTTGCATTGGTTTCCGTTGCTGTGGCCCTGGAAACGGCAGGCAACGAAATAAAACAGGCACGCATTGCTTTGGGCGGTGTTGCCCATAAACCATGGCGGGCCTTTGATGCTGAAAATTTCCTGGCTGGCAAAACGGCTTCTGAAAGTAACTTCAAAGAGGCCGCCGCCATTGCGCTCAGGGATGCCAAACCGTTGGAACATAATTTATACAAAGTGGAATTGACCAGCAAAGCAATTGTGAGAGCATTGTTGCAGGCAATGAAAGGCGGCGCACATTCGTAAGGAGACTAAGCTAAAGAAAGCGCTCCTCTTCCCTGAAAAAAGGCAAAAGCTTTAAAAAGAAAAATGCACCATTATGAGTGATACTAAAGAAATCGGGCAGGGCATTAACCGGGTAGACGGAATTTTAAAAGTAACCGGTACCGCTAAATATGCTACAGATTATCCCATGAAGAATATGGCGCATGCCGTACTTTTTAAAAGCACGATTGCTGCGGGCAGTATTATTGATATGGATATAACCGCCGCTGAAAAATCTCCGGGGGTAATCAAGGTGATCACCCATAATAATGCCGTTAAATTAAATGTTGCAGGCGGCATTCGTGGGGGTGCTTTGTTGCAAAGTGCCAGCATTGAATTTTATGGCCAGCATATAGGCGTGGTAGTAGCGGAAACCTTTGAGCAGGCCCGTCACGCGGCATCCCTAGTCAGCGTACGATACCAGCCAGAAGAAGCAAAAGTTGATTTTGAAAAGCATAAAAAAAGCGCAAAACCTTCCAAAGAAAGAGACAGAGGGGATGTACTGCGGGGCGATGTAGAAAATGTATTCAGCAATGCGGAATTTAAAATAGAAGCAGAATACGAAACACCCATTGAGCATCATCACCCGATGGAGCCACATTCCAGCATTGCGGTGTGGGAGGGCGAAAAACTCATTTTGTACAACAGCGCCCAGATCGTAAATGGGGCTCAAAATTCCGCGGCATCCACATTGAACATTCCACCGGCGAATGTGCGGATAGTTACACCACATATCGGCGGCGGCTTTGGATCAAAGGGTGGCCAGTGGGCCAACATGGTGCTGGCTGCCGTTGCGGCTAAAATGGTGAACCGCCCGGTAAAACTGGCACTCACCCGGCAGCAGATGTTTACTTCCGTAGGTCTCCGGCAACGCAATGTCCAAAAGCTTCGACTGTCTGCTACTAAAGAAGGAAAGTTAACCGCAGTCTCGCATGAAACGATCACCCATTCCGCAATTAATAATGAATTTAGCGAACCCTGTGGTGATTGCACGAAGATCATGTATGACGCACCCAACTCGCTTATCTCCTACCGCATAGCGCCGATGAATATTATCCTGCCGACCTATACCAGGGGGCCCGGAAAATCAACGGGGAGTTTTGCATTAGAATCTGCTATAGATGAATTGGCGTATGCACTGAAAATGGACCCCATAGCGTTTCGTATAAAAAATGAGCCTGCAAAGGATCCATCAAATGGCAAACCCTGGTCGTCCCGCACCACCGTACAATGCCTGCGCGAAGGAGCGAAAGCATTTGGCTGGGACAAACGTAAGCTGGAGCCTAAACAAAATATCCAGGGTGATTATTCCATTGGCTATGGCGTGGGCTGTGGTACTTACCCGGCAAGACAGCGGGATAGTTCGGCAATCATCAAGCTCTCCCGCAACGGAAATGAGGTAACAGCTGAGGTAGAGTTAGCCGCATCAGACCTTGGTACCGGCACACATACCATTGTTGCGCAAACCGCTGCAGATGGTTTAGGTCTGCCTGTGAAGAAAATTAATGTAAAAATCGGCGACTCGTCGTTGCCGCCCGCAGCAGGCTCTGTGGGTTCGGTTGGTGCGGCAAGTTTTGCTAATGCGGTGAATGATGCCTGTATAAAGATTACAAAGGAACTCGTGGAAAAATCCGGCAAACAGTTTCTTGTACCGCCCACCGCAGCACAACTGATGGTGTCCGAAAAAATAACCACATTTCAAACCAGGGTAGATGCAAAAGCTCCCACGGATGCTGATAAATATTCGGTACACAGTTTTAATGCAAACTTTGCAGAAGTGTGGGTCAATAATTCAACAGGGATGATAAAGATCCCCCGCTTTTTGGCGGTAACCGGCGCCGGGAAAATATTAAATCCCAAAACCGCCCGTTCACAGATCATCGGGGGAGTTGTGTGGGGTATTGGTATGGCCTTAACAGAAGAATCCGTGATAGACGCACGTTATGGAAACTTTGTAACCCGCTCCTTCGCGGATTACCATATACCGGCCCACCTGGACATCAAAACAATTGACACATTATTTATTGATGAGGAAGACAAGATACCGAACAAGATGGGCATCAAAGGGATTGGAGAAGTTGGAATCGTTGGCGTGGCAGCTGCTGTAGCCAATGCTGTGTTTAATGCCACTGGAAAACGTTTTCGTAAGCTGCCACTCACGCCGGATAAATTGATGGGAAAATAACAAATTCAAGGGTTGACTATTTAGTATGCCCAATCCAGCCATTTGCTTTATCACCGCAGCCATGGCATTTCATCCCAACCGCATAACGCTTGAAATAATCGATTTTGCTCGCTGCGGCAGTTGGCAAGTTACACGAAGCAGGCGATGCCACGCAGCAAACCATCGAAGATGTAGCGAGAAAAACGCTGCGTTAAGCGTTTTCGAAATAGTATATACCCTTCGTTTTCACCACGCTACTTTTTTTGTTTTGCTTTTCTTATGAATTCACTTCCATTAAATTCCTGAGGACACCTAATTCCACTCCTCTTATCTCTGCCAGTCCACGCAGCCGCCCAATGGCAGAATAACCGGGGTTCGTTTTTTTGTGCAGGTCATCCAGCATCTGGTGGCCATGATCGGGACGCACCGGGATAGAACATTTCCTTTTCTGCATGGCCTGTACCAAAGCTTTTATAACGGCGTACATATCTACATCTCCCTCCAGGTGATTATCTTCATAAAAGTCCCCGTGCTCAGTTCTCCGGGTGCTACGCAGGTGGATGAAATGAATGCGGTCTTCAAACTGCTTAACCATAGCCGGCAAATCATTTTCAGCGATCACGCCATAAGACCCTGTACAGAAACAAAGACCGTTGCTTAAAGAAGGCACTGCCTCTACCAGTGCGTTCACATCTGCGGCTGTACTCACTACCCTCGGCAATCCCAAAATAGAAAAGGGGGGATCATCGGGGTGGATAGACATCACTACGCCATTCTCTTCAGCAACAGGAATGACCCGTTGTAAAAAATAAATAAGGTGCTGCTGCAATTTTTTCCTGTCTATACCATCATAAGCATCCAATGCCTGCTGAAACTGTTCGATGGTAAAACTTTCCTCGCTCCCCGGTAGACCGGCGATGATATTTCGTTGCAGTAATAACTTCTCTTCCTCATTCATTGCTGCAAACCGCTCAGTGGCCTTTTTTATTGTAGACACATCGTAATCTCTTTCTGCATTTTTTCTTTTTAAAATAAAAAGATCAAATGCTACAAATGCAGCCATCTCAAAGCGTAGTGCTTTTGATCCGTCTTCTACTTCATAACTTAAGTCTGTCCTTGTCCAGTCCAGCACGGGCATGAAATTATAAGTGATATTTTTTATACCACAGGCGGAAAGATTCCGGATACTTTCTTTGTAGTTTTCAATGTAAATCTCAAAACCCGCAGCCTGTGTTTTGATAGATTCATGCACCGGCACACTTTCAACCACGCTCCATGCCAGGCCTGCTGCTTCCACGATTGTTTTGCGTTTACGGATCTCCTCCTGCGACCACACTTCCCCGTTAGGTAGATGGTGCAATGCCGTCACTACCCCTGTGCAACCGGCCTGCTTAATATCCGGCAAGGAAACAGGGTCATTGGGGCCATACCAGCGCATGGTTTGCTCCATCCTGAATTGGGCTTTGCCATAGGAAGGGAAGTATTTTGGTTGATTCAAGTATTTAAATTTTGAATGACAGTTTGAAAAGTGGTGACGACAGCATTTGAATTGGAAGTATTAAAAGAGCCAGGTGGCCTACTTATACTTCCGCTCCATCTCGTCATAAAATGCCCTCACGATAAAAAATGCCTTTTTCTTTTTTCCCGTTTCAGATATTAGTCCTTTCCTGTTCCAGTAATCCTGGTAATAAGGGTGCACCCGCCTTGGTGACCGGAAGTCCGTTAGGATCCATGGCGTGAGCCCCCTCAGCCCCGGGATACCGGCAAGTATCTTCAGCTGGTTGATGTAAAGCTGTTCCTGGTATTCTTCGCTCCACCTTGTTCCTGCCTCTGCATGAAACCCGCCCAAAGCGTCTGCACCAAATTCAGAGATCACTACCGGTTTATCATATTTTATTTCGAATTTACCATTTAATATTTCAGGCACACTGCCCCAATACCAGCCGACATATTCATTAAAGCTCACCAGGTCCAGCTTTTCTCCAAGCGGGTCGTCCACTATCATCGTGTTTCCATTTCGATGTACTTCAAGTGCGGCAGCCACCAGTCTTGTGCTGTCCACGGAACGCACGCTGGAAACAAGTTTGCTCATGAATGTAAACCTTGGATTGCTTAAGGGTGTCTCATTACCAACGGACCAGATGATCACGCTCGCCCTGTTTTTGTCCCTTTTGACCAGATCCCTCAACTGCGTTTCTGCATTGACGTAAGTAGCGGTATTCTCCCACGAAATTGTCCAATAAACAGGCACTTCCGCCCAAACCAGCAGGCCCATCTCGTCGGCAAGCTTTATCATTTCTTCATTGTGGGGATAATGAGCAAGCCTTACATAATTGCAATTCATTTCCTTTGCCCATTGCAACATCATCCTGATATCTCCCTGGCCCCTCAACCGGCCGGGAATGAGCGGGTTTTCGTCATGCATGCATATTCCCCGCAGGAATACCGGTTTGCCATTCAGGAGTATGTCGGTGCCTTTTGTTTCAATAGTCCGGAAACCAATATTGTCCTGTACCGTGTCGGTTTCACCGGCGATCTCCACTACATAACGTTTCGGATTGTCGGGGGTCCAATATTTTATTTTTTTCACAGGAATAGAGAGCGCAGCCCGGCCAGATGTATCCGTCCTTACTTTAAACCGTACACCCGCTTCGGGAATGTTAACTACAATCGTTTGAGATCTTCCTGTTCCCCGAAGCTGCACATAGCCCTCGATCCTGCTCAGGTTGCCCTTAGCCAGTTGTATCGTATAATCTTCTATAAAAGTCCCTGGCAGTTCTACCAGCAGCACGTCCCTCGTGATGCCCCCGTAGTTCCACCAATCTGTATTCACGGTAGGTATCTCGTCCGCATGCCGGGTATTATCCGCCTTTACAACTACAAAATTTTCCCCGGCATTCAATTTTCCGGTCACTTCAAATTCAAATGGTGTAAACCCCCCTTTGTGCTGCCCCAGTTTTTTTCCATTCAGGTAAACATGCGATTCATAATTTACTGCCCCGAAATACAGAAAATATCTTTTGCCCGCTGTGGGCAGGGCATTGAACTTTTGCCTCAGCCACACGGTGCCTTCATAAAATTCCAGTTTGGGTGACTGTGAGTTCCAGTCTCCCGGAACCTGCATGGTCGGTGAGAGATCAAAATTATATTCTATCAATTCTGCTTTGTCCTTTTGCTTTTTGTCATCATAAAATCCTCCCGCACCAGACCCGGACTGGTCATACGGTACACGGCGGTAGTTGAAATACCCCACCTCGTATGGGTCAATAATATAGTTCCACCTGCCATTTAAACTTGTGTGTTTTCTTCCGAAGATATTTTGAATACTTACCGGCTGGCATAGCCCGGGCCCACACGAAAAAACCAGGCAAACCACCACAAGAGCAAACTTCCGGTAAGAAAAAAGCTGGCCGTTCAACCACTTCATGAACCCTGCAAAATTTAAGACAGCGGCTTCTTCCGGGGAATAGCTATAAAAAAATATTCGTTTAATCATTACAGGTTTTTTGGACCAGGTGAGTCACTGGCAATTTCAGGTAAATGTCGTAAAAAAAAATTGCCGCAAAACAAAAAAGTACCTACCACTTTATCCTGCACGGATTTCCGTGTAAGAGTTTCCTGCTTTTGCAAAAGAAAACTAAAGCATGGATGTACAAATTCATCCTTCCTGGAAAGAAGTGCTGAAAGATGAATTCAGTAAACCCTATTTTTTGCAGATCGCCACATTCCTGAGAGCGGAAAAGGCTACCGGGAAAATCATTTATCCTCCGGCCCCTTAAATTTAATGCTTTAACCAAACGCCGTTCGACCAGTGTATCCGTTGTCATCATCGGGCAGGATCCGTATCATGGGCCAGACCAGGCACATGGCCTGAACTTTCTGTTGCCAACGGCGTAAAACCGCCACCCCCGCTGGTGAAGATATTTAAAGAAATAAATTCAGACATAGGCATAGACATGCCGGTAGGCTACGCAATTTCACCAAATGGGCGCAGCAGGGCTTACTGTTGTTGAATGCTGCGCCTACGGTTCGGGCAGGTGACGCCTTCAGCATGCCAAAAACGGCTGGCAGATTCGGAATTCCATTTTTCGTATTTCTTTTTGACATTGAATAGCAACGATGCATCATGATAACAACTGTCAAAAAAGTCTTAGACTTTCATAATTATTTTTGTAAAATCACTTTAATCTGCTTCCGGATATTTTTCCCCCACACTTTATAGCCTTCCTCGTTATAATGTAACCTGTCATCAAGGTATAAAGAAGTGATTAGTTTTCCATCATTCCCTAAGAATTTATGTGCTGAATCTACAAAGTACAGATTGGGATTGGCGTCGCAGAAGGCTTTTATCAATGCATTAGCCTGTTGTACTTCATTCCACTTTGCCCAACGTCTTTCACTGGGAGAAATAGCGAACCAGGTAATGGGTACGGTTGGATATTTTTCTCTTATCATTTTTACTACATACTTATAGATTTCCAAAACCTGGTCGGGTGATTTATCTTTTTCGCCTGCAGTAATATCGTTGCCTACATAAATAAATATTGCTTTTGGATGGTGCGGATAAACTATCCGTTTAACGTAATAGGCAACGTCACTTAAATTAGAACCACCAAAACCACGATGAATAATTTGGCTATATTTTACATCTTCCCTGATATTTTTCCAGAGCCTGATGTATGAGCTGCCTAAAAACATAATTGCTTTATCGGAATATTTTTCCACATCATTTAAACTGTCAAAAGCCTGGATGTTTTTTTCCCAGCGCAATACACCCTCTTCATTTTTACCTTTTACTATTTTTAGTTGCGTATAAAGCCATGCAGCCATAGATTGTATGCAGCTATCTTGTTTTACTTTATTATTATCCAGGGTATGGCCAGTGTTGTAAAACGGGCGCCAACCCGTTGGTATACCCAGCGCCAAACATTTTTCATACAAAACATACGGGCCGTATTTGAAACCGTGGTAGTCATAAGAACTGTCATAGGGAACGGTTTTATCTGATGTTCCGGCAGTAGTAAATAAGGGTGCTTCGCCCTTGTTAATCCATCCATAGTCGGGTATGGAACCCCAGGCATTTATTACTGCCTGCACTTTCGACGAATATCCTGCATTACCACTGTTGCCTTCTAATGTGCCCCATTTTTCTTTGTCTATTTCCTTTGGAATTTCATCTTCATCCATATAGCCGATTGCCATACATGTTTTAGAACCGGCCGAACTTCCGGTAATAAATATTTGGGAAGTGTCTATGCCATATTGTTCCGCATATCTTCTAAAAAAACGTATGGCTGCTTTTCCATCCTGCTGCGCCCTATACATTGCCTCATAGTAATCTTTGTTGGTATTTTCTTTAGCGACGCCTAACCGGTAATCGATGGTAGCGGTAACGTAACCTCTTCGGGCAAAACTGTTGCAAAGCATGGAACTGTAGGACCCATTTTTTGAATTATTTTTAAACCCACCACCATGTATAAAAATTATTAAAGGCCTGTATTTCAGGGTATCTGCTTTTGGTGGCATGATCACATCAAGGAGTAAATTTTCTTGTTGCCCTTTTAAATTGAATGCCTGTCCATATTGAATATTAGTCAAAGAGTCAATCGTTGTAAATACTTCCGCCTGAAATCTTTTTTGTGCAAAGGATGGGCCGCACATGAGCAGGCATTGCAACACGACGTAAAAAAATTTTCTTTGAATCATACGAGACTTTTTGCCGACATCTTTTTTAAAAAATTATCTATTCATTTCCCTTAGATTTCTAAGGACTCCCAACTCTACCCCGCGTATTTCTGCCAGCCCTCTGAGCCTTCCAATAGCCGAGTATCCCGGATTAGTTTTCTTTTTCAAATCATCCAGCATCTGGTGGCCATGGTCGGGCCTTACAGGCAACGAACAATTTTTTTGTTGCATGGCCAGTACCAGTTCTTTTATCACTGCATACATATCTACATCCCCTTCCAGGTGATTGTCTTCAAAAAAATCGCCCAACTCATTTCTCCTGGTACTTCGTAAATGAATGAAATGAATGCGGTCTGCAAAGTGCCTTACCATAGCAGGCAAATCGTTTCCTTTAATCACGCCAAAGGAGCCTGTGCAAAAGCAAAGGCCGTTGTGCAATGATGGTACTTCCTTCACCAGGGCTTCAATATCTGCGGCAGTACTTACAACTCGTGGTAAACCGAGGATACTAAAAGGTGGGTCGTCCGGATGAATGGACATTACTACACCATGTTGTTCTGCTACCGGAATTATCTGCTTCAAAAAAAAGATAAGGTGTTCCTGCAGTTTCGTTCTATCAATCTCCCGGTAAGCGTCAAGCGCCTGCTGAAATTGACCGATACTAAAGCTTTCTTCGCTTCCCGGAAGGCCTGCGATCACATTGCGTTGCAACAAGGCCTTTTCCGCATCAGTCATTCCTTCAAACCGTTCTGTAGCTCTGGCAATGGTTGCATCATTATAATCATTCTTCGCACGTTCCCTTTTGAGAATAAATAAATCAAAGGCTGCAACGGCCGCCATTTCAAAGCGAAGGGCTTTTGAACCATCTTCTACTTCGTAACTCAGATCGGTTCGCGTCCAATCGAGCACGGGCATAAAATTGTAGGTGATATTTTTAATACCACATGCTGAAAGATGTTTTATACTCTTTTTATAATTGTCAAGATATACTTCAAATCCTTCCGCATGCGTTTTAATGGCTTCATGCACCGGCACACTTTCTACTACGGCCCACGCCAACCCGGCATCTTCTATTAGTATTTTTCTTGCCTGTATCTCCTCCACCGTCCATACTTGTCCATTAGGAATATGATGCAATGCAGTTACAATACCGGTGCAGCCGGCCTGCTTAATATCGCTTAAGGAAACAGGATCATTTGGCCCATACCAGCGCATGGTTTGTTCCATCCTGAACCCCGTATTTTTATAAGAAATAAAATCAGTCATAGGTTTTATTTATACGCCGCTAAATGATGTAAAGCCCCCGTCTACAGTAATGCTGGTTCCGGTTACAAATTTAGATGCATCGCTGAGTAACCAAACCAATGCCCCGCCCAATTCATCAGGGTTACCAAATCGTTTAAAAGGAGTCTGTTTTATGATAGATTCGCCGCGGCTTGAATAGCTGCCATCTTCGTTGGTTAACATAGTTCTGTTCTGTTCTGTAAGATAAAAGCCGGGCACCAATGCATTCATCCTTATTGTGTCGCCATGACGGTTTGCCAGTTCCACTGCCATCCATTTATTAAATGATTCTACTGCAGATTTGCCCATGCTGTAGCCCAATACTTTTGTAAGCGTCCGGGGAACACTTACTGATGAAATGTTTACAATACTACCGCTGCCGTTTTCAGAAATAGCCTTACCAAAAATTAATGTTGGCAATACGGTGCCCCACAGGTTTACATCCATTGCTTTTTTCATCCCGTTCACATTCATCGAAAAAATATCATCCGTAGGTTGCAGTACTGCTTCGGGCACATTGCCCCCGGCTGCATTTACCAGGCCATCTATTTTGCCAAAAGCCGTTAGTACTTTTTGGCAACAATCGTGCAGTGCCATTTCATTTTGTACATCTGCAATTAATGCAATAGCCTTTCCGCCGGTAGCAGTTATTTCTGCTGCTCTTTCATTTGCTACTTTTTCATTGCGTCCCATAACGCCCACCGTGCCACCCGCCCCTGAAATAGCTTTAATAAATGAATGCCCCAGAACCCCCGTAGCACCTGTAACTACTATCACTTTTTCTTCTAATGAGAATAATTTCTCCATAAAATACCTGCTTGTTGAAATGATCAATTTTTTTTAGCCACTAACCTTTACTTGTAAGTCGCCGTTGTGCCTATAAGTGATTACTATTAATTTTTGCTTCGTACTACTGCTCTTTCTGTAATTAAAAAAGGGTAGTCAAGTAATGGCAGCCCGTAAAATGTACTGCCTGCATCTGTTGTTTTAAATTTATTTAACGCATAAACGTTTCCTGTTAATAGATCTACCAACACCGGATTGGTAAATTTCGTATCCGCTACAAACAAATTAATTGAGGCAGGTTTAGGCGTAAATTCCTGTGGGTGCCACCCTAACCAATAGGCAATGGCAAACTCTTGATTATCCGTTTTGAATGGAGCCACAAAAGGTATAGAGGGAAATGCATCGTCTGCCTTGCCAATACCATAAAACATACCCTGTTCAATTACATCTACCACATGCTTAACAAAAATCGGCCTATAGGTTTTGTCAATAACCGCACAAAGGTTTTGATAGGCATAAAAACCCGGTTTCGGTTTTAAATCAGGATTGGATAATAAGCATTTTTCATTTACTCCAATTTCTTTGACCCTCGAACCACCTCTTTCGGGGAAACCTATGATACTATCTAAAGCATTCATATGTTTTCTTATCGGCAATGCATTTCTATCACCTTCATCTGCTAGTTTGAAATAATTACTCATAGTCGCCTTACAGAAATAGACATCAGTGAACGACTGGCGCAATAACCATTTGGCTTGAATGTTTAAACCCCAGGGTGAGGTACTTCGGTAATCTTTAGTACTGCTATGAGAAGGTGTACCACATTCACCCTGCCACAATTCAATTTTGTTGTTGTACCTGTTTATCACTTCCCAGGCACTATCGGCCCTGTATATCCTGCTTTCGGGTATAATATCGTAATTGTGATAAGTGATAATTTCAACCAATTCTTTATTATCCTGCGATAAAAATCCATCAATATAATCTGCAAATAAACCTGCCATTGCCCCGGCAATTATATGAGCCTTGGGTTGTAATTTTTTAATTAACGTGCCCGTACGATGTACTAGTTGGCCGTACTTTTTAGCATCAGGTTCGGCACCCCAATAATTTCTGTGATTCGGCTCATTCCAAATCTCCCAATAAGTTACTTTTTTTTTGTAGCGGTTTATGATGGCCGTCACATAAGCGTCCCAGGCTTGCATAGCCACTTCATCATCCACCGGGGGGCCTGGTTTATAACCGTAAATCTCTGCTAACTTGGGGTCGGCGTAAGTGCTCAGTTTAGAATATAAAAGATTACCGCCGGTAATAGAAACAAAAGGAGTTATCTGCTCCTTTAAAACTGCATTCAATGCATTATCAAGATTTGTCCAATCATAACTTTCTTTCTGTTTTTCTACCTGGGGCCAATGTGCCATAATCCTCGTCCACTTTACACCAATGTTGCCTGCATATTTAAGAATGCTATTGTTTAATGTACCAGATTGAATACCCCAATAAGATTGCTGAATCTCTTTTGATGTTTTGGGTTGAATGGCTCCAATATATTTTAACCCACTAATTTTATCAGCCGGCTTTTGTGCTTTTAAACTATAAACTGCAACCAGCAGGGAACATATTATTAAAAGATACTTTCTCATATTTTTCTGGCGCCAATCATTATTGAATGATAAAGTTTTTCTTTGCCCTGATATCTTCACTGGAGCTACCTACTAATACTTCAAAGCTTCCGGGCTCAACCACCCATTTCATGTTTTTATCAAGCAGCTTCAGGTCATCGGGCTTTAAAACAAATTTTACTGTTTTGGTTTCGCCAGCATTTAAAGTAATTCTTTCAAAACCCCTTAATTGCGTTTCGTAAACTGTAACACTACTTACTTCATCTTTTAAATACAATTGCACTACTTCGTCACCCTTATGCTTACCTGTATTGGTAATATCCACTGAAATGGCAATATCGCCTTCGCTGTTTTGCTTTTGCGGAGTCACGACCAGGTTTTTATAAGCAAATGTTGTATAGCTTAACCCAAAACCGAATGGATACAATGCACCATACACATTTGTTTTTCCAAAACCGTTAGGGCCATCGCCGGGCTGCCCGGCATGTGAGCCTGGTTTAAACGGAAAATTATATTCTATTTGCCCCACAGATTTTGGAAATGTAACCGGCAATTTGCCTCCCGGATTATAATCGCCAAACAGTGTCTCTGCAATGGCGGTTCCTCCATCAAGGCCGGGAAACCATGCTTCAATAATGGAGGGGATATATTTATTAGCCCAGTTGATCGTTAGTGGCCTTCCGTTTATTAGTATTAGAATAATGGGTTTGCCGGTTTCATACAAGGCCTGCAACAACTGCAATTGTTTGCCTGGTAAATCCAGGCTTGTCCTGCTGCGGCTTTCACCCACCAAGGTTTCTTCTTCACCCAACACTGCAATAACCACATTGCTCAGTTTTGCTTTGGCCACGGCTTCATTAATATCCTCTGTTTCTTTGACCGTAAGCGCCTGTGGATAGAGTTCACTCTCCGGCCAGTTGGCATCAATGGTTTCGCATCCTTTTGCATAATCTACTGCTGCAAAGCCGGCTGTATAATTTTGCAAACCCTGCAACACAGAAATTACTGTAATATTATTAGGTCCATAGCGGCTCATAGAATGCAGCATATCTGCTGCCAATGGCCCGGTCACCAATATTTTCTTTGTGGAAGATTTCGCTAGCGGTAATAAATTATCCTGGTTTTTCAGCAATACCAGCACTTCCCTTGACACCTGTTTTGAAAAGGCTTTTGCATCATCATTTTTTACAACAGCATCTGCCAGTGCGGGCTCTACATACGGGTTATCAAATAAGCCAAGTCTGAATTTTACGCTTAGCACATCTGCTACTCTTGCATCTAATGTTTTTATAGAAATCTTTTTTTCTTTTATCAAAGCTCTTACCGGTAAAATATATTTGTCAGGCATGTCAAAATCGGTACGCACATTTAAACCTGCTTCAACCGCCTGCCTTACTCCTTCTTTATAATCAATAGCTACACGATGTTTCGATTCAATGTACTCAACCGCTTTACTGTCTGAAACAACATAACCTGTAAAACCATATTCTTTGCGCAGCAATTGGGTTAAAAAATAATAACTGCCCGTAATTGGTTCACCGTCCCAATCATTATAGCTGCTCATAACACCTACCGGATTGGTTTCCTTTATCACTCTTTTAAATGGATACAAATACATTTGATGCATCTCCCTTGGTGCAACATGGGGGTCTGTACTTGCATCACCATCACGGCCACCCTTGGGCATGCTGTATACTGCATAATGTTTTAATGTAGCACCCACTTTTTCGCCCTGAACGCCCAAAACCATTTGCTTTCCGAGTTCTTTAACCAAGAACGGATCTTCGCCATAGCACTCTACCACCCTTCCCCACCGGGGATCCCGGGCAAGATCAAGAATGGGCACATACACATTTGTATACCCCAATGCTTTTGCTTCACGGCCCACAATTTGTCCTGACTTAAAAATTAAATTTTTGTTCCAGGTGCTGCCCATGGCAATAGGTGCAGGCAATGCGGTTGCCCTGTCATGCGCCAGTCCGTGAATGCCTTCATTGGTAAAATCTACCGGGATGCCAAGCCTGGTTTCTTCAATAAACCATCTTTGGGTTTGATTGATAGCATCGGCATGGCGGCTGTAAGGGAAGGAAAGAGCGGTATTTGTTTGCTTTCTGAAAGTAGTGTTATTCAAATGCTCATCAATATTAGCAATCCCATCTTTCCATATTTTGGTTTTCCATTCTGTTGTTGGTAAAGAATCTTTCAGCACTCTGCCAAAGCCATACAAAGTTGCCAACTGCACTGTTTTCTCATCTACCGTCATCAGTGAAAGTAAATGTGAAATTCGTTTCTCAACAGGCTGCCTGCTGTCTTCAAATAAATCTTTCTTTCCGTTTTTATTAAAATCTGTCCAGCCCTCATGATAAATATTTTGCTGGGCTTTTGCCGGTTGAATAAAAGAAAATAAAATAAGGATGGGTAAAGATGCTAATCGTTTCATTGGCTCTTTTTATCAAAAAATTTAATGAGTGCATACTTGTTGTTGTTCAATTTTTTCATTTTTTCAGCCAGCTTCTCATACACCTGGTACCTGGTATTTAGTATGCCCTTATTGGAATCGTTGTTGGAGGGATCTGCCGTTGGATCGTTGGGGTCGTTATCCTGGTAGCGGAACCAATGCCAGCCGACAGAATTTTTTGCCAGTAATAATTCTAGACCAAAATTCTGGTAATGAATGCCCCTGTCGGTTTGTGTTTTTACCAGCCAGCCTGCTCCTGAAATATTGGGCATACCAGCATCTTCCGCTTTTGTATAATACTCGGTAATAAAAAAAGGCTTACTACTCCATGTGGCCCATTCGGCAATGTGTTTTTGTTGTGGCTGCCAGTAACCATAATAGTTGATGGAAATAATATCAATATAAGGTTCGGCTGAAGCAAAAAGGTATTTGTTATTTTTCGCCGACGAATGCAAACGGCTGCCGATGTACAAATGATTGGGGTCGTATTTTTTAATTGCAGATGAAACCGTTTTGTAGTAAACACCAGTAAGAATTCCTATAAACTCTTCTTTTTGTTCCCGGCTGATGTTTTGTTCGCCCACACCTTTAGTTTTCATCCATTGTTGTGCGGCCAGGTAACTTTTATCCGCCTTATCAGCTATAGAAAGAATGTCTTTAAATTCTGTGTGCATGAAAGCTATTTCGTTATCAGAAAAATGGCCCAATAAGTTTGCATCATTTTTAGCCTCCGCCAATTTTGCTGCTTGTTCATCACAGTAGCTGGCAAATGCATCATCCATAATAAATGACAATACAGACGCATCTTTTCTTGCAGTATTTTTCTTAATAGCTGCCCGCACATAGCCACTTAACATGTTCAATTGGGTTGTATAAGCAAAAGGTTTTTTTGCAGTTTTGTTAAACGCAATGATGGGCGCTGTTTCAGACCAGGAACCTGCCGTATTAAAACCGAGCTGCTGAAACTTTTGAATGGAAGCCGACACCCAATTTTCTACTGAGCCAAATTCTTCCTTAAATGCCTTTTCATTATTGGGAGATTTTCCCTGGCGAAAACTATTCATTGCAGACACTATGAAAGGATAACCTTCGGGATCAACCACCATCCATCGGTCCTTTATCTTTTCTGTTCTAAAAAAGCCGGTAGCCTTTAGTTGGATCGTTGCATCGCCACCGTATTTACCTAACTTATTTTTTTTGCGAGGTTTAAATCCATCTACCATTTCTACCGTATGAGATGAAAATGTTTTCCAATCCGAGTATTGAATTTTCCTGGCACTGTCCCTGCTCCACATTTTGGATTGAATGCGTACTGAATCATTAAAAAGCATAGGCTGCGCCCTTAACCCCGTAGCGGTTAACAAGACCAATGCAAAGAGGATACACATCTTTGTCATAATGATTAATGAATTTATTTTATGATACAATTTATTGAAAAGGGGAAGCAAGTGCTACCCCTCCCGAGATTGATTAAAAGTCGAAAGATTTTATTGATACCCTAGATTCTGTTCCATTGTTTTGGTAAGGTTTGCATCAATAACGCTTTGAGGGATGGGTAAAATAGTATCCCTCAGGGTGATTTTTGTACTGGCGTATTTATTATACAATTGCGTCCTGGTGAACCATGTACCCGTTCTTAATAAAGTATACCTCCTGTGTTCTTCAGAAACCAGTTCCCTGGATCTTTCATCCAGGATAAAATCGAGCGTAACCTGTGCAGAGGTAATTGCAGTAGCATTAGCCCTTGCCCTGATAATATTGAGTGTGGCTGCCGCACCAGGCAAATCTCCCAAACGGAATTTTGCTTCTGCCAATAACAGGTAAGTTTCTGCCAGGCGTAAATAAACCTGGTCGTTATAGCCAGATGAATTTTGAACATCTGCCGGATCTGCAGGTGCCCAATCCCACTTACGAATGCTGGGCCAGTTAGCAGCAGCAGTCGCATTAGGAGCAGGTTCGTTGCAATTAATGCTTAACCTCACAGTATCAATTCCCAATCTTCCACCCGTGGGGCCGGTTGTATATCCAGGTGTGGTACAAGTTGCTACCGTATTTGCGTTGGCATTGGTAGGCAATGAGGCCGGATTATTCATGATATAGAAAAACCTCCAGGCAAAGGATGAGCCTCTATGATCGCCGGGGCCATAGACAGAGAAAGCATATTTAGTCACAGCAAACCTACCCAATCCCCTGCCTCCCAGTTCTGCAGAAAATGTCAATGGATTTTTCAAAGGACTGCCCACCCTGATGTCATTGTAGCGGTTCACCCACCATCTTCTCATAATATTTGCATCGCCACCTATTGATAAATATTCATTTTGAATTACCCATAGTGCTTCCCTGTTTCCCTGGCTTCTGTTAGAATTTTTATCAAGGAACATGTCGGTAAACGGCGTGCCCGGCAAGGCGGCTTGTGTACCATATCTTGCCGTGATTAAATTATAATTGGTGTTTTGCGTAACCAACAAAGCTTTATCGTTTGCCTTTTGATAGTCACCGATGGTAAGGTAGAGTTCTGCAAGGTAATGTTGGGCTACAACTTTACTTGCCCTTCCTTCTACAATAGCTACATCCGCCATGCCCGCTTCAGCATCCAGCAGATCTCTTTCCATAGCGGCCCTTACTTCTGCTACAGAGGTACGGTCCCAATCTGTTTTGATGGTACTCCCTTTTGATTCTGACAAATTCAACGGAACAGGACCATACAAAAAGGTAAGATGCCTGTATGCCCACGCCCTGATTAGCTTAGCTTCTCCGACGATTTGTTTCTTTTCTGTTTCTGTCCAATTAATAGAAGGGTTTGAAGAACGATCAATTAATGTGTTGGCAGCATTTACGACGCTGTATAACCACTCCCACACCCTTCTTATATAAGCATTAGCAGGATTTAATCTTACACCAAAATCGTTAAAAACCTGCTCAGGCGCATTACCTGCAGGCCTTAAACTATATGCATTATCCACACCAGAAACAACTGCCGTAATGGCCATATCATTAGAAGAGCCGTTAATACCTTTTCTTTCTTCTCTCCATAAACTGTATAAACCATACAAGCCTGCTTCAAAGCCTGCTTTATTTACATATAAATTTTCCGGGGCAATCACCGCTAATGGCTTTTCTTCCAGGAAGCTTTTTTTACAACCAGCCACGGCAAAGAACAGGGTTAATAAAAATGAAATTTTTATTATTGATTTCATAACAAAATATTTAAAGAGTTTTTTATAAAGTAATGTTTAGTCCGAATACCACTTCTTTTTGCAAAGGCAATCCGAATTGATCTGTTAATTCGGGATCCAGTGCATCATATTTTGTAAATGTTGCCAGGTTTCTTCCGGTAACATATATTTTGCAGGAAGCAATTTTGGCCCTGCTTAAAAGGGTTACCGGCAAATCATAGCCCAATGAGATATCTTTTAATCTTGCAAATGTTGCACTCTCATAAAAATTTACACCGAGCGGATTTGCATTGGCGTCATTGGCAAAATGAGTGCCCGTTGGATTTGTAGGGGACCACCAATCTTTACGGGTTGTATTTCTTCTTACATCGGTAAACACATTATCATCCTCAAAAGGATTTCGTTTTGTAACACCATTTACACCATGAAAAAAGACCATCAGGCTAATTCCTTTGTACTTAAATGTATTAGTCATTCCCCAGATGAACTTGGGATCCTGGTTGCCAAGTATAGTACGATCGGAAGCAGTATTAATCAATGAATCTCCGTTGATATTTTTAACCTTGATCCATCCCGGCTTCGCCGTTTTTTGAAAAGATGCGTCAATTTCTTGCTGGGATCTAAAAACCCCATCGTACTGCAAACCATAAACAACATTGATGGGCTTACCTATAAACCAACCATTAGCCACATCATCTTTTCCATCTCCATACAAGTCAACAATTTTATTTCTATTACTGGAAAAATTCAGGTTGGTAGTCCAGCTAAAGTCCTTAGAGTTGAAATTGGTTGCTGTAATGCCCAACTCGATTCCCCGGTTTGCTGTTTTACCGATGTTCTGTAATATTCTTGTGAAACCCTGAACAGAAGAAATGATCCTGTTTAATAAGAGATCGCTTGTTTTAGCAGAATAGAGATCTACTGATCCCTGGATACGATTATTCAAAATGCCAAAATCGAGTCCCATTGAAAATGATTTGGTGGACTCCCAGCCTAATTCTTCATTTGCAAGGGCACTGGGAACGTAGCCCGGCAATACAGTAGAGCCGCTTAGATATGGAAAGCTGGACAGTTTGGCAAGAGCGCTATAAGAAGATACCGCCTGGTTGCCATTGATACCATAAGAACCCCTCAATTTCAAACTACTGATGGCTTCGATATTTTCCATAAACGATTCCCTGTGAATATTCCAGGCAACACCTATAGTAGGAAAAACACCGTATTTGCTCTTTGCTCCAAAACCGGAGTAACCATCTCTCCTGGTGGTTAGGGTTACTAGGTATTTACCATCATAGCCGTAATTCAAGCGACCCATTTGTGAAACGAGGTTTTGCCTGAAGTTTACTGCAGATGGTGTGAGCAATAAAGCGGATGCCATCTGGTAATTTGTTAACACATCATTTGGAAAGCCCTGACCTTCCAATTGGTCCCTGTCAAACTGGTTGCTCTGGCTACTATACAAGCCAGTAAAGTTTATAGAATGCTTACCAAACTCTTTTGAATAATTAAGGATATTCTCTACCGTAAAATTTCTTCCTGTAGAATTGTAATTAGTTGCATAGCCGTTGCTCTCAAAACCCAATGCTACATTTCTACCCCAATACGTTTTTCGTTGGTTGCTTTCGTATTCCACACCGGTATTGAGTTTATAAGACAGGCCCTTGAGGAAAGGAAAAGCAATAGTAATGTTGTTGGTTGTAAATATGCGATAAGAGATATCACTGTTATTAACAAGTGTGTTAGACAATGGATTTCTGGATGGGGGATAATCTGCATATGCATAAATAGATGGATTACCGACAGAGTCAAAAGGAGTAGTTAAGGGGTTAAAGAAGTTGGCTCCGCCCCCGGTGTTACGGGAATCGGAAAACTCTACCGGAAGGCCATCCCTGTTTTGTAAAGAAAATTGTGTACTGGAACCAATAGTTAACCAGGGGGTGACCTTTACTTCCAGGCTGGGGCGAAGTGAGTACCTTTTAAACCGATCATTAACGGCCACGCCTTTGACATCTAAAAAAGTGCCTCCAAAATAAAACGATATTTTATCTGATCCACCAGTCATAGAAATGGAATGCTGTGACCTCATGCCTTTTTGTGTTGCCAGGTCATACCAATCAACAGCTTTACCTGCATCATAAACTGCCTGCTCTGCAGGGGAAATAGTATTAGGCGCATTTAACCTCGTTTTCTTAAAATTATAAAACTCTTCACCAGTTAATAACTCCGGTTTATTGATGATGGATTGCGTACCATAAGACCCGTCGTAGGTTATATTTAGCTTTCCTTTTTTACCTTGTTTACTGGTAATAAGAATAACGCCATTAGAACCACGCGAGCCATAAATAGCAGCCGCAGAGGCATCTTTCAATACTTCAATAGACTCGACATCGTTGGGATTTATTTCAGAAATGCCGCCTTCGTAAGGAATACCATCCCAGATAAGCAAGGGTCCGTTACTGGCGCTGATAGAATTTCTACCCCTGATGAGAATGGATAAATCATTTCCTTCAGCCCCGCCTCCGTTGGTATTAATCTGCAGACCCGGAACGGATCCCTGCAAAGCCTGGGCAATGTTGGTATTGGGCAATTCCCGCAGCCTTTCTTTAGATAAAGAAGCAACAGATCCCGTAACATCTCTTTTCTTTTGAGTACCGTAGCCTACTACTACTACATCCGTTAGTTCTCCAACAAGTTCTTTCAATGTAACATCAACTGTAGTTGAATTACTAATTGTAACTTCTTTAGTTTCAAAACCAACAAATGTGAAAACGAGTACGTTACTTGAATTTGCAGGCACGTTAATGGAAAAGGTTCCATCATCTCCTGTTCCAGTAGTAATTTTTGAGTTTTTCAACTGAACGGTAACGCCAGAGAGTGGTGCGCTGTTAGCTAATGAGACTTTTCCTGTTATGGTCTTGGGCTGAGCCAGCGCAATAATGCTGTATAATAAAAAGGAAACAGTGAGTAGAAATTTTCTTTTAAGCATAGCAATCTTTTTTATATAGTGATCTATTCCTAACGGTAATGTAAATTCTCCAATTAAATGATGTGATGATTCTCTAACGAGTTATTTATTTACTACAACGTTTTCGTAAGTTTTCGTAATGAAAAGAATAACTTACACCACTTTTGGAGTTCGGAAGCTGTTCCCAATTCATCGAACCTTGTCATTTATGAACCTAAAACAACTAGCTAAAGAGCTGCACGTCTCCATCTCCACTGTATCCAAAGCGTTGAGGGATAGCCACGAAATAAGTACTATTACAAAAGAGGCTGTACTGGCAAAAGCAAAAGAATTGAACTACCAGGCTAATCCATTTGCGAGTAGTTTACGAAAACAAAAGAGCAAAACCATTGCGGTAGTGATCCCCGAGGTAGCGAATAATTTTTTCGCCCTGGCCATAAATGGCATTGAATCTATCGCCCAGGAAAAGGGATATCACGTACTCATTTACCTTACACATGAAGACATGCAGAAAGAGATCGCCATCACCAGGCTCCTGCAAAACGGAAGAGTGGATGGAATGATGATCTCGCTATCGAGCCAAACAACCGATACAGGTCATTTGCTTGAACTAAAAGAAAAGGGCATCCCCCTCGTTTTTTTTGACCGGGTGACCGAAGATATAGACTCTCCGAAAATTACTACCGACGATTATAATAGTGGCATCAAAGCCACTGAACATCTTATTGCAAATGGATGCAAAAAGATCGCTTTCATTTCTATATCCCAGAACCTTTCTATCAGTAACAAACGCAGGAGCGGCTACCTGGAAGCCCTGCGGAAAAACAATATTAAACAGGACAATAATTTCATATTATCCTGTAATGGTGACGATGTGAAGAACAGTGATATGATCAGGAAATTGCTAAAGAAAAAAAACCGGCCGGATGCCATCTTTGCTTCGGTGGAAAAACTTGCAATAGCAACTTATGAAATATGCGAAGAATTAAACCTGGATATCCCTGGTGACGTAAAGGTGATCAGTTTTTCCAACTTGCAGACCGCTGCATTTTTAAAACCCTCTCTCACCACGATCACACAACCGGCTTACGAGATTGGCCGGGAAGCTGCTTCTATTCTTTTTAAGTTAGTAGAAAAAAGGGGGTTCAATTTCCTCCTGGAAAAAACTATTTTAAAATCTACGCTGATAGAAAGAAATTCTACCCGCGGCAAGTTGTCATGAGCCCCGTGGAATAGCTCCGACGCTAAACGTACTGCCCAAAAATGCACAGGCTTTTTTATTCCGCATACCATGCATAAGAGTTTACTACTTTTGCAAAAAAAAACTAAAGCATGGATGTACAAATTCATCCTTCCTGGAAAGAAGTGCTGAAAGATGAATTCAGTAAACCGTATTTTTTGCAGATCGCCACTTTCCTGAGAGCGGAGAAAGCCACGGGAAAAAGCATTTATCCTCCCGGCCCGCTTATATTCAATGCTTTTAATCAAACGCCGTTTGACCAGGTATCCGTGGTGATCATAGGGCAGGATCCTTATCATGGACCAGGCCAGGCACATGGCCTGAGTTTTTCTGTTGCCAACGGCGTGAAACCGCCACCTTCGCTGGTCAATATATTTAAAGAAATAAAATCAGACATCGGCATAGACATGCCGGTAGGGTATGGCAACCTTACCAAGTGGGCGCAGCAGGGTGTGCTGTTATTGAATGCTGCCCTTACCGTTCGGTCTGGTGACGCGTTCAGCCATGCCAAATACGGCTGGGCAGATTTCACCGATGCCGTGATCAAAAAGATCTCTGACGAAAAACAAGGCGTGATTTTTTTGCTATGGGGAAAATTTGCACAGGATAAGCAGAACATCATTGATGAAACAAAACATTTTGTTTTAAAAGCCGCCCACCCCTCTCCTTTTTCCGCAGATAAAGGTTTTTTTGGATGCAGGCATTTTTCAAAAACCAATGAATTGCTGATGCAGAATGGGAAAGAACCAATTGATTGGAAATTATTAACGCCATGACATTAACAGTGTAGGAGCTGCAAAAAATGATTATACGAATAGCAGTTTGTTTTTTTGCCGCAGATTCGCAGATTATATTAAACACGCATTTGACAGCAGTATAACACCGGGTCGCAAGTAATGATTATACCTTTTGCTATTAATTTGTTTTGCTACAGATTCAAAGGTTAAATCTGCGAATCTGCCGCAATTATCCAACAATGTTGAATATGGTGAATTAAGATTCTACTTTTATACCGCTTCTTAGAATAAAAAAAAATAAATGGAGAATTTACAAACGATAAGCACACCGCAACATACATACAGCCTCATTGGCAATATTTATGGCCGCATTTGGGCGGTGTGGGGATTGATAAGTTTTATCATAACTTTTCTCATCATTTTTATCCCTTCAATGCTCTCCTATCTTTTCAAAGATGAAAAAAAAGGGCAGGCTTATTTTATCGGGGTCTCCAAATTCTGGATGGATGTGTGGTTATTGCTGATCGGATGCCCGGTGAGCGTAAAGGGAAAGGAAAATTTTGTGGAAGGCCATACCTACATTATTGTTTTTAATCACAATGCCCTGCTGGATGTTCCTTTATCTGCGCCTTACATCCCCGGTCCCAATAAGACGATTGCCAAAGCTTCATTTACCAAGGTGCCTATCTTTGGGTGGTTTTACCGCAGGGGTTCGGTATTGATAGACCGTAAAGATGAAAGAAGCCGTGTGAAAAGTTTTGAAGAGATGAAGGAAACCCTGAGGGCCGGCATGCACATGTGTATCTATCCTGAAGGTACCCGTAACAGAACCGACCAGCCACTTAAGCCTTTTTATGAAGGCGCTTTTAAATTAGCTGTTGAATCCAAAAAAGAAGTGATCCCTTGCGTTATCCTGGGTACCAACAGGGCGATGCCCATTCATAAAAGTTTTTTCCTGCTGCCTACTCCTTTAAAGATGATTTTCCTGCCGGCAGTTTCCCCGGAAGCCAACTCATCCAAAGCAATGAAAGAAATAGTTTTTAACCAGATGTTGCATACATTAACGGAACATGGGACGTAAAAGACTTTGGTTTACAGGATCAGAAGTCGATAAAATACCTTGTGCGGTTGATCTTCAGATCGCGCAGCAGGCCTGATTTAGGGCTTATGCTCAGGTTAAAAAATTTGTATTTACCCACAGGAGAAATATTGATCGCCATCTGCCAGCAATGCATCTCACGGGACAGGTACATACTAATGGTGCCCAGCTCTTTTTCGGTGATGTTATAAAAGCCGTTCACACCTATCTTCCATTTGGGAGTGAGGTTGACAGAACTATTCCAGTTTACATCCTGGCTAAAGGAACGCATAAAGCGTTTTTGGGTAAGGTCAAAAAAACGGTTATACCTCAGGGAATAATTCAGGTCAATGCTCCAGGGTATACTAAAATCAACAAACTCTCCGGGGTTATTATTGATGTAGGCGAGTTCCTGTTCGTATTCATCCATTGGCATCCCGGTCTGGTTCATATTTTCCTGCCCGATCCCGGTATTGGGTTGCACAGGTTTAGTTTTATCTCCACCCCTGAAAGACGTTTGCATAGAAACGGAAGCAGCTACCATCTTCCCAAGGCTCCAGGGTTTCTCTTTCCAGATCAGCCGATCTACACTTTGGCCGAGGCTGTCTTTTTCGTAAGGATCAAGAATTGCCGAAGCAGTAATGTTCACTTTCTCAAATAAATTACTCCTGGCAGAAATGTTCAATACATCCAGTTTCAGGGAGTCCCTTAAAAAATTGTAACTGCCCGTGATACTAAATCCATCAATAAGGGATACTTTTTTTACGCCTTCTGCAGACGTGTCTTTTTTATTCCGCACTTTCATTGACAGGTTATTATCAATCCCAAAACTGAGCCCGCCGAACTCACCTTCACTGTAAGCACCATATACACTGCCTTCATAATAGGAAACCCTTTGTTTTCTTCCCGAGCTGTCTATCGTAAGGTCATAAAAATTCTTTTTATTAAAATCAGGTTTATAGTTGGCAGAAATGTAAGGCCTTATCTCGTGGCGGATCGCCTGCACTTTACCTTTTCTGAATGTGTACATACCAAAGATCCGCGTGCTGGTGCTCATTCCGAAAGACATCTCGTAAGCCCTGTAAAACCCTTTATTTACCGTGGTGTCATATTTCAGGTCGGTGGAGTTCCATGCCCTGATCGTTCTCTGCTGGTACCACTTCTCCTGGTAGCTTATACTAGGTGCTATCTGCAGCGGGCCTAACTGCGGCAGGGACAAAGTGATGGGGACATTATGGCTGGCGCCCCACTGCAGGTTGTCGATGAACTGGCGCCCGATGTTGCCGGCCGTATCATAAAAGGAAGACAGGCTCCTTGCATTGGTATTTAATGCGATCCCCAAATTCTCGAACCATTTGCTGTCGCCCACCGGTTCTTTCCTCCTGAGGGGATACAAAGTATTCACATTAAATGCCACATCCGGAAGATTCAGGTTGATGAGGCGTTGGAGGGTATTCTGGTTGTGATTGGCACTAACGGTCAGGTTAAAAGGTTTATCCTTCCAAACCTTTGCATAGGTGATAGAGGAGTACAACTGGTTGGTAAAGTTGCGGGCGGGGCTGTTGGGAACCTGCTCATTGAATTTACTGCTGCCGGCATTCACATTGGCACTAAAAGTTACACCTGGCCTTGCCTTGCTATCAGAGTTATGGCTCCAGCGGATATTCATGGTCTGGGAAGAACTGTAATCAGGATCGCCTTTAAAATTAGTTTTAAACCGCTGGATATCGAAGCCCAGGTTGCCCTGGTACCGGTATCGTTTGTAATACCGGGGGTTCACACTTGCCGTCCATCCTCCATAGGAATATAAAGTGCCGCGAAAAATAGCATCCCAGTTCGGACTCAATATTTTGTAGTAACCCAGGCCTTCCAATGCGAGGCCCATCTGGTCATTAGCAGTGAAACTTGGAGCGATCAATCCGCTATGCCTTCCCTGCGTAAGCGGGTAAATACCAAATGGCAATATTATGGGTACGGGAACACCCTCAAATTCCGGGTGCACCGGGCCGGTAAAAGCCATCTTCTCCTGGATAAATTTGATCTTGCTGCTTACGAATGCAAAGTGAGGGGTATCCAGGTTACAGGTGGTAAACCTTCCTCTTAATGCATAAAACACATCCTCGTCTACTTTTTTTATTTTTTCGCCATAAACATACATTTCCCCCTGTTGGGTGTAAGTTCCTTTGGTAAGTCCCTTACCTGTTTGCATATTAAATACAATAGTGTCACTGGTTGAGTTAAAATCAGCCTGCGTAAAAGTGGGATATGCAATTACTTTTCCCAGGCTGTCTTTGGTAAGGTGTGCCCTCACCAGGTTTGTCTTTTGGTCGTATTCAATTTGAGGCGCTTCCAGGTTGTTCTCCGCATATTTGATCGTCGATTTTTTCCCATAGAGCCGGATGGTTTTTTCCGGGATATCCATCACCATGGAATCATCTGCATGGTAATTAACAGGTACATCCAGTGCACCGGTAGCTGTTTTGAAAGAAAAAGTATCGATCGACACCATGGAGGTATCTCGTTTTACATTATTGGAATCCTGTATATTTTTTAGTGGAATAGTATCTGATTTTGTGAGGAGATAAGCTGTAGGACCGATTGAGCCGTCACTGTGATTAGAAAACGTTAATATCATTATAACAGTTGCACAGAGCCACCCTGAAAAAATTTTTGCCTTACCTTTGTTAGCGTGGTTCATAAAACTAGATGCGCAAAAATAGCTTTTAAAATAAATAAACGGGGACCATTCAGTTAATAATAACAAAACCTATTAAACCTTCTTGATACATGCTAAAGAAAAAAGGACTGTTCATTCTCTCTGTTTGCTGCTTCCTGGTATCATCCCCTAACTTTTCTTTTTCGCAGGCTCCCAAAAAACTTAAGACTATCATTGTAGACGCAGGCCATGGCGGGCACGACGGTGGTGCTTCCGGCCAGTATGAGAATTCACTAAGATCAAAAGAAAAAGACGTTACGCTGGCCATCAGTAAAAAACTCGTGGTAGAACTTAAAAAACAGCTGCCGGAACTGAATATCTTCCCCACCCGTACCACGGACATCTACCAGCACCCCAATGAAAAAGCCCGGATCGCCAATGAACTGAAGGGCGATCTCTTCCTTTGTATTCATGCAGACAGCGGACCGTTGAAGACCGGCAAGCGGCAGGTGGGCACCAGGACAGTTACCCGTTATAAAGTGACCTATATCGGAAAAGGTAAAAAACGAAAGAAAAAATCAACACCCTACAAAGTGACCGAACCGGTCTATGAATATTATAAAATACCGCTTACTATCAGCGGCACAAGCGTTTATATCTTTGCAGCTCATAAAACAAGTGCAAAACTGGCGGCAATTATGAAAGAAGTGGGAGAGTTTGAAATTGAGACCCATGATACCGACACCAGCTACAACCCGATAGATTTCAGTACCAGGGAAGGAAAGATCATGGCCGATATCTATGCCAAAAGGTACCAGGAAAAAAGCGACCGCCTGGCTACTCTTGTGAACGATGAGGTAGACAAAACGGGCAGGACAGCCCTGGGGGTGAACCAAAGGCAGGTAGGGATCGCAGTCTTGCAGGCTACCAATATGCCCGCCATCCTGGTGGAAACAGGTTATATTAATAACCCCGAAGACGAACGGTACCTGAACAGTGACAAGGGCCAGCAGGAACTGGCTGAGGCTATTACGGCAGCGGTTAAACGCTACAAACAACAGCTGGAGAACCCCAATAAGCTGTCTAAATAGGCGAGCTGGAGAAAAAAACTTCCGCTCACTTTTTAATTGCTTATTAACTTGCAGCCGCAATGCTGGCATCAGGACGATTCGTGGTACACAATTGGATAGATGCTGAATGAACAGCACACTTAAACTAAATTTTATCAGGTGAAAATTTCTAATGAAACTAAAGTAGGCGCTATTGCAGTCGTTGCAGTCGCCCTGCTTATTCTTGGCTTTAATTTCTTAAAAGGGAAAAAACTTTTTACAAAAAGCACGATATTATATGCCAATTACAACAATGTACAGGGTTTGCAGAAGTCAAATCTTGTTTTGGTAAATGGCATGCAAGTGGGCACAGTCTATGATATACGGACCGACAAAAACATGAAAAAAATCCTGGTGGAGATAACTATTACGAAGGATGTTTACCTACCGTCCAATTCCGTAGCAACCATCAAAACGAACCCTATCTCATCCCCTACTCTGGAGATCAAACTCGGGGATGCCCCTACCCATCTTAAGAATAAAGATACCGTGCTCACAGCCGACGGCGGAGGCATGTTTGGCGACCTGCTGGAAAAAGTTGACCCCGTGCTATTCCAGGTAAAAAAATCTGTGACATCACTGGATACGCTCCTGATGAACTTTAATACCATTCTTGATCCCCGGGCAAAAAATAATATCGGTGCCAGCCTGCAAAACCTGAATAGTATCACGGCATCGATGTTGCAGAGCACGGCTTCCCTCCAGGTATTGCTGAATTCCCAAACCGGGGCATTGGCAAAGAGCCTCAATAACGTGGAATCAATTACCCGCAACTTTGCAGGTACCAATGATAAGATCACTAATGTGGTGACCAACCTGGATAAAACAACCACGAAACTTTCCCAGTTGGAACTGGAGCAAGCGGTGAACACCCTCAATGCCACTTTAAGTGACCTGAAAAATATGGTGGCGAAAATGAATAGCACGGACGGCTCCCTGGGCAAACTGGTGAACGACCCGAAACTCTATAACAACCTTGCATCCACCGGCAATAAATTAAACCTCTTGCTGGACGATATCCGGGTCAATCCAAAAAGATATGTGAGTATCTCTGTATTTGGGAAAAAACAAAGCAACAGTGCCCTGCAAGTGCCGCTGCCCGATACCCTGCATGCCCCCTATTATATCGAAAAAGCAAATTAACAAACCCGTGACTGTTGGGTCAGGATGTTGATCGCTCAAAAAGCGTTGAATGAAATTACAGCATGTTGTTTACCGGCCTAAACTTTTCATCAGCATCGCTGCATTTTTATGCCTGTTTACGAGCTATGGCCAGGTGCCGGTTACTACCCCACCCCTTCCCTCAGATACGACGCGTACGATAGATATTATCTATGCCAACAACCTGCGTTTGATCACCCTGCCGGATGGTACCCAACTGCAGACACTTGCCGGTAATGCCAAGGTAAAACAGGGCAATACTTTTTTAAGCGGGGATAGCATCAGTCTGAACCCCGGCACAAGCATTGCAGAAGTTTTTGGCCATGTACATATCAATGATGCCGACACTGTAAACACTTACTCCTCCTACCTTAAATACCTCGGTAAAGAAAGAGTAGCCTATCTCAAAAAAAATGTAAAGCTCACGGACGGAAAGGCCACATTACTTACAGAAGACCTGGAATACAACCTGGCCACCGGGATCGCGACTTATAAGAACGGGGGAAGAGTGATCAATGAAAAAACTGTACTCACCAGCAGGGACGCGGTTTATTATTCAGACACCAAAGATGTTTACTTTAAACAATTCGTGCACCTCACTGACCCGGATTACGACATGAAGGCGGACAGCCTGCTTTATAATACATTTTATAAAACCGCTACGTTTATATCCCCGACGAGGATCAAAACAAAAGACGGAGGCATTATCAATACCCGGTCGGGCACCTATAACCTGGAAAAACGGGAGGCTATTTTTTATGACCGTACTGCATACAGTGATAGTACCCGTTCGTTAACAGGTGGAAAAATTGCCTTCGATGAAAAAAGCGGGATTTTGCAGGTAGAGGATAACGGTAAA
This sequence comes from Chitinophagaceae bacterium, assembly GCA_043727215.1. GTDB lineage: Bacteria > Bacteroidota > Bacteroidia > Chitinophagales > Chitinophagaceae > Ferruginibacter. The sequence goes on from JAYSYY010000067.1 coordinate 52,899, forward strand.
TTGGTGGACAGTGTAAATAAAGTAACGGTCTTAGGCAGCCAGATTTTACTCGATAAAAATAAAAATTCTTTCCTGGCTACCCGCAAGCCTGTGATGATATTCTACCGGGGAAACGATAGCACGTACGTAAGAGCAGACACACTTTTTTCGGGTCTCCGTAAATATGATACAACAAAAAATACCACGACGCTCACAAACGACACGATTGTAAAAGTCACACCCGTGAATTTCACGGCAAAAAACGACAGCATCCGGTATTTCCTGGCGTTTAACAATGTGAAAATATTCAATGACTCCTTGCAGGCGGTATGCGATAGCCTATATTACAGCACCGAGGATTCCGTATTCCGGATGTTCCGTGACCCTATTTTCTGGAACGATAAAACGCAGGTGACTGGTGACACGATCTACCTGTTCACCGAAAATCAAAAAGCAAAAAGGCTTTATGTTTTCAACAATGGAATGGTGGTAAATGAATCTGCCAAAAATTTGTATAACCAGATGGCAGGAAGAACACTCAATGGATATTTTGTGGATGGTAATATTGATTACATCCGGGTGAAAGGCTCTCCTGCTGAAAGTATATTTTACCCGCAGGATGAGGACAGTGCTTATATCGGTATGAACCGCAGCAGTGGCGATGTGATAGATATCTATTTTGTGAACAAGGAACTGAACAAAGTGAAATTTGTAAACGATGTGAACGGTACACTTTACCCTCTCCGGCAGATCCCCAATGGCACCAATGTACTGAAAGGTTTTTTATGGCAGGACAACAGGCGGCCGAAGAATAAACTGGAGTTGTTTGAATAGTTGATGGTCCATGGTCTATGGCCGATAGCGGGTTGCACCTTTTGAAACCCATGATATCCCTGGAAAGGGGGGCCGTTAAAACGCTTAAACCCTGCCTGTCGGAGGGCACACTCTTGAACTTCTTACACCTCTTAAACCTATGAAACGTGTCGAACTTTTCGAAATGAAACTAACTACTCTCCTTCTTTTCATCATCACCAGCGCCGGCAACGTATTTGCCCAGCAGGATATTTTCCCGGGTACATGGGCAATGAGAACAACTTCACAAAGTGACACATCCGGAATTTATATGGAAATGCAGGTTGCAAAGCCGGGGAATGATCTCCTTTATCCCGCGCAGCTAAAACTAGTCGCAGGAAATTTTTCGGCAACGTACCAACTATTACTGGCGAAAAAAAATAACAGGCAGCTGGCCATTGGCCGGCACAAATTCCCGGTTGCGGAAAAACCTTTTAGCCTCGGTGCCTGGACGATCCTGCTGAACGGAACTTTTGATCTGGAAACCAGTACGGAGGGCAATCCCCGGCTAACTGCCAACAGGATCGTTGCAAAACGATATGGCTTCCCGATGCCCCTGCTTACAAGTTTTGCGGACAGCAACCGCAACCGGGCAATTGAAATGAACCAGTTGATGAAGGAAGGAATTATTTCCCTGGAAAAAATAAACCAGGATCCCTGGCGTAATATAACTGCGCAAAATATGCTTCATTCGCAGACCTCCCCTTCCTATTTTGGAATAGTTGATACCCTGTACACAAACGCGCCTTCAGCGTTTATACGGTTCACAGAAAATAATAAAGCTGACAACGATACGGTTTCGGTATCATTCAATGGCAGGATGATCATCGATCATATGGATATCAATTATGCATTGGAAACACCGGAATTAAAGCTGGATACCGGGCTGAACATTCTCTGTTTTTTTGCAGACAATTTTGGGCGTGTTCCGCCTAACACAGCGAGGCTTTATCTCAGGCTATCCGAAAAAAATTACCTGCTGGATTTTACAACAACCGAAAATATGTCGGCAACTTTTATTGTGGCAAAGATCTATTTCTACCCGGAGGGTCATATAAAAAAAACAGACCTGGTGGCAAGAAAGGAAATAACCGATAAGATCCGCCTGCGGGAAACAAAACAAATCGACAGCATCAAAGCTTTCACGGAAGAGATAACCCTTGCCTTGTGGGACGACGCCGTGGAAGATGGAGATAGCATTTCACTCCAGATAAATGATGAAATTTTTATGCCTGGCATTGCGGTGAAAAAGAAGCCACAGTTTATCAAAATGAAATTATACCCAGGTGACAATAAGATCATTTTTATCGCCGATAACCTGGGAGCCATAAGCCCGAACACTACCGTGCTGGAGATCATTGACGGTAAGCGCCGCAAATCTTACATGATCAATACGGACCTTGGGGTAAACAATTCTTTAAAGATTGTTTACAATGCCAGCCAGTAGCACTTTGTTTTTATCATTGAAATCGCCCGGCACGGGTGCGGGGAGTGCGGATGACATCTCTTCCTCTTCCAAAAAATTTCACCAGCAACATACCTGCAAAAAAACCACCAATATGGGCTGCGTAGGCTACGCCTCCACCCTGTGCACCCAGGCTTCCCCACCCGCTCCAGAGTTGAAGGCCTATCCAGAGGCCAAGCGTGACCCAGGCCGGCACCCGTATGAACAAGGCAATCACCAGCACTCGCACCTGGTTGGTTGGAAATAGTACCAGGTAACCTCCCAACACGCCCGAGATGGCACCGGAGGCTCCCAGGCTGGGAATTAGGAGGTCCTTTCCCATGAAACTTGCGACAAACACATGGCAAAGGGAAGCGATGATCCCTGTGAGCAGGTAAAAAAGGAGGTATTTTTTATGCCCCATCCGATTTTCCAGGTTGTCCCCGAACACCCAGAGGTAAAGCATATTTCCCGCAAGGTGCATGAGGCTGCCGTGCATGAACATCGACGTAAATAGTGTCAGGTGGACCGGTATGGGGGTTTTACCCATCCCACCTTCGTAGATCACGTCCGTACCGGTTAAAATTTCGTGGGGAACTGTGGCGAAACTCAGCAGGAAGGCGTGATTGGTACCAAACTGCTGGTAATAAAAAAACACCAGGATATTCACAGCGATGAGAATGTAATTGACAAAAGGGGTTCTTATGCGGTCCGCGTTATCATCACTGATAGGTATCATCTTTCCGTTTTTAGCTAAAGTTTAAAAAAAGGTTGCGGGTGTCGGGTGTTCGAATAGTGTAAAGTTAATATGCGTACCCATTCAAACCGCATCTGCCCCCAACATACCACCGGTATTGCAAAGACCATACCCGTGCAAAGTTCTTCTCTTCGGAACTTATTCGACTTTTTGTGACCGCGGCCCTGTTTTTCGGGGCTTTTCCCCTATTTTTGCGCACCAAAAAAGTTTAAAACAGATTATGGAAAATTTGATTTATGTAGTGCCGGCAATGGGAATTGTAGGCTTGTTGTACACTTTTGTAAAATTTATGTGGGTGTCTAAGCAGGATGCCGGCAATGAAAGAATGAAAGAGATAAGTACCTATATCTCTGAAGGAGCAATGGCTTTCCTGAAAGCCGAGTACAAAGTGCTGGCTTATTTTGTAATCATAGGTGCCATTTTACTGGGTATCATGGGCTACAGTAACAGTAACAGCCATTGGAGTATTGCAGTTGCTTTTGTGATCGGCGCATTTTTTAGCGCTTTGGCAGGCTTCATCGGTATGAAGATCGCTACTAAAGCGAATGTGCGGACAGCACAGGCCGCCCGCACGAGTTTGTCAAAAGCATTGAATGTTTCCTTTACCGGTGGTAGCGTAATGGGAATGGGTGTTGCAGGTCTTGCAGTACTAGGCCTCGGTGGGTTGTTCATTGTTCTTAAACAGATTTTTGCCCCGGAAGCTGCAGTGGACAGCCTGGAAATGGAGCGTACCATTGAAATATTAACCGGGTTTTCTCTCGGTGCAGAATCAATAGCATTGTTTGCCCGTGTTGGTGGCGGTATCTATACCAAAGCTGCCGACGTGGGTGCCGACCTGGTAGGAAAAGTAGAAGCTGGTATCCCCGAAGACGATCCACGTAACCCTGCAACTATTGCAGACAACGTGGGTGATAACGTAGGTGACGTGGCAGGTATGGGTGCCGATCTATTCGGTTCGTATGTGGCCACAGTGTTGGCTACAATGGTATTGGGAAGGGAAACCAGCGCCCTCACTGATAATTTCGGAGGCATGAGCCCGATCCTTTTGCCAATGCTGATTGCAGCGATGGGTATAATATTTTCTATCATTGGTACTTTTATGGTTCGCATCAGTGACAGTGCAGGATTGAGTACCCAAAAAGTACAGAATGCACTCAATATGGGCAACTGGGGATCAATGATCATCACAGCCATTGCTTGTTACTTCCTGGTGGACTATTTACTACCGGAAACCATGAGCCTGCGTGGACATGCATTCACTAAAATGGGTGTATTCGGAGCGATCATGGTTGGCCTGGTGGTGGGCGCTTTAATGAGCATCATTACAGAATACTATACGGCAATGGGTAAACGCCCGGTTATGAGCATTATTCGCCAGTCTGCTACAGGACATGCTACCAACATCATCGGTGGGCTTGCTGTGGGAATGGAAAGTACTTTATTACCTATCCTTGTTTTGGCTGCTGGTATTTATGGTTCTTACGAATGTGCAGGTCTATACGGTGTGGCGATTGCTGCTGCGGGTATGATGGCAACTACCGCCATGCAACTAGCAATTGATGCATTTGGCCCTATTGCGGATAATGCCGGGGGTATTGCAGAAATGAGCGAACTTCCTGCAGATGTAAGGGAGAAAACAGATATTCTTGATGCAGTTGGTAACACAACGGCCGCAAGTGGGAAAGGTTTTGCTATCGCTTCTGCAGCTTTAACTGCCCTGGCCTTGTTTGCCGCTTTTGTGGGTATTGCCAAAATTGATGGGATTGATATTTACAATGCGGATGTATTGGCCGGCCTTTTTGTAGGCGGTATGATCCCTTTCATATTTTCTTCGCTTGCCATCCGCGCTGTAGGGGAGGCCGCCATGGCGATGGTGGAAGAAGTTCGCCGGCAGTTCCGTACCATTCCCGGTATCATGGAAGGTACAGGCAAACCAGAGTATGATAAATGCGTGGCTATCTCAACAGAAGCCTCTTTAAAGAAAATGATGTTGCCAGGTGCTATTGCATTGCTTTCACCGGTCATCATCGGGTTTGTGTTTGGCCCTGAGGTGTTGGGCGGATTTCTTGCAGGCGCTACTGTTTGTGGGGTGCTAATGGGAATGTTCCAGAACAATGCAGGCGGTGCATGGGACAACGCTAAAAAGTCTTTTGAAAAAGGTGTGGAAATAAACGGCGAGATGTTTTACAAAAAATCAGAACCCCATAAAGCGTCTGTAACCGGTGATACTGTGGGAGATCCTTTTAAAGATACTTCGGGTCCTTCTATGAACATCCTTATCAAACTGATGAGCATTGTGTCCCTGGTAATTGCCCCTACCCTTGCCAGTATTCATGCTGATAAGATTGAAACAAGAAGAAAGGCAAAAATTGAAACTTTACAGAACATGCCGCCCGTAACTGGTGTGCATAGTGTGGAATAAAAAAGACTCGTTACTTATACCATCCCTGTTATTCTAAATAGCGGGGATTTTTTTTGACTTCAATTTTGTCCCTTTTAACAGGAGGGAAAGGCAGCCCTTTTCCGGAGCGCACACTGCACCTGAACGTTACCGTTGTTTGCAACTTGTTTCCCGAACCAGTACGATTAAATTATAAAAAGCTCCTCAGCAGTCCCGCACAGTTTCCAGGTACTTTACATTTTTTTCTATAAGTTTCCTTACTCAGTTTGGAAAGGTATTAATTTTTTAAGTACATTAACAGTATCAAAACTGTAAACTAAAAAACTTTCCCATGAAATTAAAACTGCTCCTGATCTGGATACTTACAATGCTATCCTTGCCCATGCTGGTTTTTAGCCAGAGCCGGCAAATAACCGGGCGTGTACTTGACGCCAATGGAAATGCTGTTCCCATTGCATCTATCGTTCAAAAAAGAACCTCGTCAGGTACAACTGCGGATGCCAATGGAAATTTTTCTATAACAGTTACAGGCGCTAACCCCGTTCTGGTTATTTCTTCAGTAAATTTTAAAACGCAGGAAGTAAAAGTTGGCAGCAACACCAATTTAACTATTGAATTAGAAGGGGGCGATGTGCTTTCTGAAGTTGTAGTGACTACAGCATTTGGTGTGAAGAGATCAAAAAAATCCTTAGGCTACTCTGCCCAGGAAATTTCCGGTGATGCTTTATTACAATCCAAACAAACCAATATTGTGAATGCATTGCGTGGACAAGTTGCCGGGGTGCAAATTAATTCTGGTGGTGGTGCTCCGGGCCAGGGCACAAGAATTATCATCCGTGGTATCAAATCTTTGGACCCTGGAAAAGATAATCAACCATTATTTGTTATCGACGGAATTGTAATGGATAATTCTACTACTACCGTTTCCACGAGTGGTGCGCTTCGTGGTTTGTCCAACCGTGCTTCTGATATAAACCCTGATGACGTGGAATCCATATCGGTATTACGTGGTGGAGCTGCTACGGCACTCTACGGGCAGGCAGGTTCAAATGGCGTAGTAGTAATCACCACCAAAACCGCACGTGCGGGTAAGATGAAGATAGATTTTTCTACCAGTTATGGTATAGATGAAGTAAATAAGCTACCGGATGTACAATCCAGGTTTTCGCAGGGATTTGTTGGTGCTACTTCAAGAATTCCGGAGTACAGTCCAACAACCATATTTAGTGGCTGGGGTCCTACAGTGGAAGAGGTCAGATTAATAGATCCTACGAACAATCCCACATTGTTCAATCACTATGGACGGGGATACGAAAAGGGAAACCAATATCGTGCGAGTCTCAATCTTTCCGGAGGTACAGAAAGTGCCTTGCTTACTTCGTCATTTTCCTACTTCAAACAAAACGGAGCTATACCCAATTCAGATTATCAAAATATCTCGGCACGCCTGGGCGGACAATTTAAATTTGGATCTAAACTAAAGGTAAATCCATCAATATACTTTATCAATTCAGGTGGACTAAGGGTAAATGCAGACAGGTATAACGAACAACTGTCTTATTGGTCTCCCCGGTTGGATGTACGGGATTATATTAAACCAGACGGAACCATGAAAGGCTACCGGGACAACCCAATTTACGGCACCTACGTTAACCGGTTCAGGGATGATGTAAATCGCTTGATTGGCAGTGTCGGCTTCACTTTCTCCCCGGTAAAATGGTTTGATTTGGATTATAAAATCGGGATGGATTATTCCGCTGATTTCCGGCGCCACGCAGGCCGCGGGGCACTGGGATTACCAGGGGAGCTTCATTTTGCCGACAATGGATTGGGATTTGTTGATGAGTTTCGCATTAGTAACCGGATCCTTACCTCTAATATTATAGGTACCTTTAAGAAAGACTGGGGAACGAAGTTCAATACAGTGCTACGCGTGGGCAATGATGTTCGTGCCGCAAAGTATAACAGGCTTACTGCAACCGGTTCAGAATTAGATATACCAACATTATTATCACTAAACAATGCAAAAAACCGAACCACCAGTCAATACCTGGAAGACTACAGGATTGTAAGTGCATTTGGTGACCTCACGCTTGGCTACGACAATTACCTGTTTTTAAATGTGACCGGCAGAAATGACTGGACCTCAACTCTGGATCCCGAATTCAATTCATTTTTCTATCCATCTGCGAGTTTGTCATATGTCTTTACAGATCATTTAAAAATGCCAGCGTTCTTTAGTTACGGTAAATTAAGAGCTTCGTATGCAGAAATAGGTAAAGATGCCTCTCCTTATGAAAATAATTCTTATTACTCCTCGAGTGTGATCACTTCATCCAGCCAGATTGCGTGGACAAGGGGCGATACAAGGGGCGACCGTTTATTAAAACCTGAAAGGACCTCTACTATAGAATTTGGTACAGAACTCCGCTTTTTACAGAGCAGGTTGGGTGTCGATTTCACGTGGTACAAATTAAACAGCCGTGACCAGATCATCCCAATATTTATTTCACCAACAGCCGGGTATACCCAGATAAACAGTAACGCAGGCGAAATAGAAAACAAAGGAATTGAAATCGTATTAAACGGCACTCCCATAAAAACCCAGGATTTTTCATGGAATGCTACCGTAAATTATAGCCGGAACCGAAACAAAATAGTAGCGATAAAAGAGGGGCTTCCTGAAATAACAGTCGGTTCTCACTTTGGTTATATCAATTCAGGGGTAACCTTAAAATATGTTGTAGGATCACCTGTAGGCAATCTTTACGGCACCACATTCCAGCGCTACTATGGAACCAATACGGATGATAAAGTTACTTTCCGGCCCGATCTTCCATTCGTTATAGCGTCCACAGGAAGTAATGCAGGGTTCCCTGTACCGGACCTTAACCAAAGAGTTTTAGGTAATTCACAACCGAAATGGATTGGAGGGTTCAGCAATACATTTACTTATAAAAGTGTGAGTCTTTCATTTTTACTAGAAACCCAGCAGGGACAATATAGGTATAACCAGTTAGGAAATTTTATGGCTGCATTTGGCATTGCAAAGTATACGGAGGATAGAACTACGTCAAAAGTTTTTCCCGGCGTACTGGCAAACGGCAGCCCTAATACCCAAATGGTCTATCTGGGAATGGGTAAGGCGCCGGCACCCGATACAAGGGATTATGGAAATGGTTATTACCGTAACATCTACCGCACCGTTTCTGAACCATTTGTAGAAGATGCCTCCTGGACAAGATTGAGAAACTTAAGCCTTAGTTATAAACTTCCGGCGAAAATTCTTCCGGGTAATGTCATCAAGGGCACCACGTTAACATTTACCGGCAATAATCTGATCTTATGGACAGATTACAGTGGCTTTGATCCTGAGACAAGTAGTTTTAGCGCCGGAAGCAATGCGGATGGTTTTACAGGTTTCTCTTATCCTGCCGTTCGCAGTTATTTGTTCAGCATTAATGTTAACTTTTAAATCATCCATCATGAAACTAACAATGCGATATATATTTATCCTTGTAACTATTTTGTCAATTACATCCTGTAAAAAATTTCTGGATGTAAATGTAAATCCTAATAACCCTACTGCGGCACCGATCAATGGCCTGCTTACGAGAGCTACACAAAATGCAGCCTTAAATGTTTATAGAGTTGGAAATACTACTTCTTATTATGTTCAGTATTTAGCTTCTCCTAACCCCGACGCACCTACTGATACCTACGATAGAATAGATGCCAGCACGACATGGACTCTATTGTATGATAATATGACTGATATCTATGACCTTGATAAGTTAGCGAAAGATTTAGGCGCAACACAATACCAGGGCGTCGCCAAAGTATTAATGGCAATGGATCTGCATCTGGTGCATAATTTATGGGGGGCAGCACCCTATTCGGAAGCATTTACCGGAGAAACGACTACACCGAAATTTGATGAGGCCACCACTATTTTCCAGACATGCCTTACTCTGCTTGATGAAGGAATTGCCCTGCTCCAACAACCGGGAAGTAAATTAACCATCCCCACGGCCGCAATTAACCCAGACCTGATTCACAAGGGAGTTACAGCTGCCTGGATCCGAACTGCACATGCCTTAAAAGCAAGGCTGCTAAATCAATTAAGCAAAACTTCGCAGTATAACCCCACTTCCATTTTTGCTGAATTAAGTGCCGCCTACACCGCACCGGGTCAGGATGCATTTATCGCTACTTTTAACGTTCGCAATCCGTGGGCGCAGGCTGCTGTAAATAATGCTGCCCAATCACTGGATGCCTGGCTTTCTCAACACTATGTAAATCAAATGCGGGATACCCCTACTTTTACAAATGCTGATCCCAGGCTACCACTTATTGCCAGCCAGACAAGGTATACTGCCTACCCGTACCTGGGTACCCGCAACGGTAAGGGACGCGTAGGTACCGGTACTACAAAAGACGAATCTTATTTGAGTACAACCGGTTTTTATTCCAGCACCACCTCCCCGCTTTACATCATTACTTATGAAGAAATGAAATTTATTGAAGCTGAGGTTGCATTTCGCACAAATGATAAAACAAGAGCGTATGCTGCGTACCTCGAAGGGATAAGAGCGAATATGAACAAGGTTGGCGTGTCTGCTGCCAGCCGTGATTTATATGTTAATCATACTACAGTTTCTGTTGGCGCTGCCGCATTAACACTGCGGGATATATTCCGGGAGAAGTACAGGGCGTTATTTCTCATGCCTGTTACATGGGATGATGCCCGGAGATTTGATTATCAATACGCATTGTTTCAGTTGCCTTTGAATGTAAAAACCGCCACATTCGTAAGAAGGTTGGTTTATCCAACTGTTGAATTGAGCCGTAATGGAGCTAATGTACCCACGGTAGCAGATGTTACACAAAAGCTTTGGTGGGATATGCCCTAATAATATTCATTTGATAATACTGAGCCGCCTTTTAGGGCGGCTTTTTTTAAACAGCCTTTTCACTGAGTGACCATAAAATAATTATTTATTGTCACTGAATAAATGGCCCGCAGGTGGGCTGATATTAGGGCTAGCTTTAAAATGCTGGTTCTTTTTTTAAAATACTTGTATACGAGGCAATTGAGTGCTATCTTAAAAAAGAATAAAAAGATAAGCTAAAAAAAGGGTGAAACAGAAGTTATGCAGACGTTAAAACAATTTTCTTATGGGATCTGCTGGGTTCTCATTATTACTTTGTCTCTCTATTTTTTTATGGACAATGTTGTGGCTTTTTTTTATGGCTACCGAAGTAAAAATTTCGGGCAAACGTTGTTTAACAACCAGTTGTGGGTCATTATGCACCTGGTGGGAGGAACATTAGCCCTGGTGCTGGGACCACCACAATTCTGGCCATGGATCAGGAAAAAGTTTCTTCAGTTTCACCGTACGGCCGGAAAGCTGTACATGTTTGGTGTACTATTAATCGGGATTTCAGCGGCAAGGCTATCCTTTACCAGCCCTTGCGTGCCTTGTCGCATTTCTTTGTTCCTCCTTACTGTTTTTACGGTGCTATCTACCTTTTTTGCCTGGAGGGCGATTAAATCGAGGAACATTAAGGTGCACCGGCAAATGATGGTGAGGAGTTACGTTTGCGTGCTCGCCTTTGTTGCCGTAAGACTGGATAGTATCCTGCCCCTTGATTTTTTATTCGGGCATATACCGGAAGCAGGGGTTCGCCGGATTGTGAACGAATATTTTTTCTCGTTTGTTCCCCTGATAGTCGCAGAGATTCTAATGGTTTGGTGGCCGTCTGTATCCTACACTTTCAAAAATACACGCACCTGAATTAACCGGAGTAAATTTTTTTAAAAACTAAAACTATGATGTACAAATTAACTTTTATGCTGGTAACAGTCACCTTGGTCTGTTGCACTCAAAAAAAAGTGGATACCAAAGCCGAGGCGGAAAAATTAATGGCATTAAGCAGGGAATGGTCTAAAGAGGCTGCGGGCAGGGATGTTGACAAAATTGTGAACTATTGGTCTGACGATGCTGTGCTTTTTACAAACGGGCGTCCGGCTATAAATGGAAAGACTGAACTAAGGCAAATGGTGAAGGAAAGTATGGATATCCCTGGTTTTAAAATAAGCTGGGAACCCCTGAAAGCAGAAGTAAGTGAAAGCGGCGATATGGCTTATCTCATAGAAAAAAATGAAATGACCATGCCGGACAGCACTGGAAAGCCCTTTGTGATGAAAGGGAATGTGGTAACCGTATGGAAGAAAAATGCAGCAGGCGAATGGAAAGCGGTAGTCGATATCAGTTCCGACCAGGCACAATAAATTAACTATACACCCAAGCTTTCTCTAATCAACACACGCATGAGTCCTACCTCCTTTACCCCGGTAATCAACAACGAAAGAGCTGGTATTCTTGATATCCTCCGGGGCTTCGCTTTGCTGGGTATTTGCCTGGCTAATTCGGCCGCTTTGTCCTTATATGTAATGCAAAAACCTGGTGTGGTTGAGAACTTCTCTACAGCCTCTATAGATAAATGGTTGACATGGGTTCATTTTGCATTGATCGATGGAAAATTCTATTCCCTTTTCTCCTTACTTTTCGGAATTGGATTCTCCATAATTTTTCTGCGAAATAAAAATGCAGGCCGTAATGGCTTAATTATATTCTATCGCCGTCTTTTTGTTTTGTCACTATTCGGGCTGGCACATGGCCTGCTTTTGTGGGACGGCGACATTCTCCTGTTTTATGCCGTAGTAGGCATGTTTTTACCACTTTTTAGAAACGTCCCGGGTAAAACATTGGTCATTTTGGCCACCTGTCTAATCCTTTCCCCTTTGCTGTTTGATATGGCAAAAGTATTATCAGACGGTAAATTAAATATGGCCCAGCCCTTTTTAGAAAAAGGGTTGGCCAGGGACAAAGTGGTGGGAATAACAGAAGACGAGGTAGGTACCTGGCTAATGATCCACCAAGATTATAAAGATTTGTTGGATTGGAGCAGCAGTGGATTTTGGTGGAGCTGGTACCTCCGCTTAAATTCCAACAGGCCTGTAAAAGTACTGGCGATGTTTTTATTGGGTTTATACGTTGGCAGGAATTTTATCTATAGTCAGTTGGCACAATACAAACTACTGCTCAAAAAAATCCAGGCCTTTGGATTAGGCCTGGGCATCCCTGCAGGTTTTATGCATGCTTATTTTGAATCGGACGGCAAACTCCTGCCTGCCTGGCCTGGCATTTGGGACACTCTTTCCTATGCATTAAATGTTGCGCCCCTTGCACTCGGCTACGCTGCTACGATCGCCTTATGGTACCTGAACGGGCGATTTAAACCTGTTCTACAACCCTTGCGGCATGTTGGGCGTATGGCACTGACTAATTACATTATGCAAAGTTTTTTCGGCGTTTTTATCTATTATGGAATGGGATTAGGGCTGGGTGCCAAAACGGGCCCCACCCTATTTATGCCCATAGCCATTGCTGTTTTCTGCTTCCAGGTGATCTACAGTAAACTTTGGATGCAATATTTTAACTACGGCCCGCTGGAATGGATTTGGAGAATGTTGACCTACGGAAAAATACTTCCGATGATTAAACCTGCCACTACAATCGCTCACTCATGAAAACGGGTGTCAGCATATGTTTTTGTAACTCTCAGACGCTGGCCCGGGGAGGCCTCGCAGAATAAGCGCTTAAAAAAATAAGGAGTTGAGATTTTCGAGGGTTTTATACGAGCTGAGGAATAAAGAAAAACAAATTAAAGAAAAAATAAATGATACAAAGAGCCATTACGGGCGTATTTTTTTTGACTGGTCTGTTATTAAACCCTCCTGCTGTATTCGCACAAAACAAAGATTCCGTTTCCGTGATGAAAGCGGCAGAAAGGTTTATCCTGGCCTTTAATCATTTCAAATGGGAACCCTTCAGCACGTCATTTGCGGAGGATGCCAGCATCTTTTTTCCGGAGCGGGATGCTGCGGAGCGTATATCCGGTAAAGCGAATATAGAAAAAGCCTGGCTTCACTTATTCCCTGAGTTCAATAAAAATCCGGATAACTATAAGCTGGATATTTCGCCAAGGAATGTCCTGCTGCAGTTATACGGTTCAACAGCGGTGATGACTTTCCATCTCGGTGATGGCCTCAGCAGGCTGGCAAGAAGAACCATTTTGTGGAGGAAACATAAAGGGACATGGAAGATTGTGCACTTACATGCTTCCGTTTTAACAAAGGAAACTTCAACAAAATAAGCCGGCAATGCTTTGTGCTACTCAAACCTATAAGATTTTTTAAAACCTTTTAGGTCCCCAAAAGCTAAGCAAAAAACAAAATGACCATGAATTATCAAAGCTCAACTAAAAAAAATAAATAAAGCCATGAATGATGCTGCACAAACCACCTTCCTGAGGATGGCAAAGATCTTACCCATAGCGGGCTGGCTATTATTCTTTGTGTTTTTTCTCTATTTCATTATTCCCAAAGCCGCATTTTTTTCAGATGGATTTCCGCCCTATATCGGGTTTGAAAATAATTTTCAGCGGGCTGCTTTCGTTGTTCATATACTCGCCGGCATCGTTGTATATGCAACCGGTATAGTCCAGTTCACAGCAGCTATTCGTAACCGGTATATTTCCTTTCACCGGAAAACGGGCAAGTTATATATAGTTGCTTCTGTTATTTGTGTTTTTGGTTTGTACATCCTGCTTCCTATTTTTCCTGCTCAGTTTTTGGGGATGAAAGTTTCCCAATACGCCAATGGCACGCTATGGCTGCTGTTTGTAATCCTTGCCTATGTTTTTGTCCGCAGGGGGAATATTACTATGCACAGGCGATGCATGATCAGCAGTTTTATCTGTGCCGCTTATTTTGTACTGATCCGGATGGTTGATGGGATCGCCATGCCTTTTTTCCGGGCTATCACGCCTGATGAAGCGGGCGCAATGGCAGTCTCCGATTTTTTTGTGTGGTTGCTGCCTTTGCTGATCGTTTGGGGGTATTGGCTTTACCGGGATTCGAAAAAGAAAGCACGCCTGGTCTTAACGGATCTTACACCGGCATTTCCACTGAAAAAAATTCCGGATTAAAAAATAAATTCAAAATGACATCGACAATCAATTATTTATTCTTAGGAGCCATTTGTGCATGGGCAAGAGCACAATCCAAGCCCGATAAATGGGATGCATAATTAATGCACTATGCCGGTATTGGTACGGCGAATAGGGAATGGAATATCCCCGACAGATCGATCCGGGATCTCATAGAACAAATATAAAATGAAGAAAAATTACTATTTCATAACCAGTTTGTTGATGCTGCTGATGTCGGTAGTGGCTTTTTCAGATAACCTCATTACTGATATAGGTCAAAAAAGTAACCGCGACCCCAAATTCATTATTCACGGTTTGTTTTGTTTTGCTTGGTTTATTATGCTCGTAGTGCAAAGCGGCTTCATCCGCGGCAAAAATTATAAAGCACATATTCGCTGGGGCGTTGCCGGCATGTTGGCGGCGCTTGGTGTATTCATCACCTCCGTTTACATTTTTGTGGTCATTTTTAAGGGGTGGGATTCAATGCCATTCTTTGTAAAAGCCAACAGGATACTAATGTTCAGTTTTGCCCTCTGTATATGGCTTGCCTATCGTAACAGGAAGAAAGCTATTCTGCACAAAAGGTTTATCCAGGTTGGTACATTTTACATAATGGGCCCTCCCATCCTGGACAGGCTTTCCGGGCGGATTCATTTCGATAATGTAGAACTATTTAATGTGCTTGTTCCCAACCTGCTGTTTCTGTCTCTCTTCCTCTATGACTGGAAGACACTTAAAAGAATACATCCTATAAGCTGGATTGGCCTTCTCTGGCTTTATTGTATTTGGGCGATTGCAATTTTTGCCTTTTAAAAGGGACTATCTGTGTTAAATGAGTAGGGATAAGTCGGGCAAATATTAACAATAAAAAATAAAAATAAAAGAAAAATAACTCGCAATGAAAAAACAACTCGCCCTTCTTGTTATCTTGTCCCTGTCTATCCATGCTTTTACCCAGGACACAAGCAAACTACTAACGAAAAAATTCATTGCACCCTCCCTGAAAAATAACAAAGGCGGCGAAGACCCTAACCGCAGGCTTACCATTTACCTGCCGGCAGGGTATGACAAATCAACAAAAAGCTACCCGGTCATCTATTTTTTACACGGATTTGCCAGCGATGACGAAGATATGATGAAGTATATCGGGTTTAGAGAACTGATGGATTCTGCCATTAAAGCCGGGCAACTCCGACCCTCGATATTGGTGTTACCCAATAGCATGACAAAATACTTCGGGAGTTTCTATACCAATTCCTCCGTGGCAGGCAACTGGGCGGATTTTATCGGGAAAGATGTAGTGGAATACATCGACAAAAATTACCGTACCATTGGCCATCGCGATAGCCGGGGGTTATTTGGACACTCCATGGGCGGTAATGGCGCAGTAAAGATGGCAATGTTATTTGCTGATCAATTCAGTGCAGTATATGCAATGAGCCCCGGTGCCTTGCATTTCTCCGATGATTTCAGGCTTTCTCATCCTGCCTTTAGAAGAGTGTCGGAACAGAAAAATATGGACTCTTTACGAAATGCTGCCCCCTATTACGATTTTGAAAAATTCCCCTTTTTTGAGATGATCTATGCCAGCCTCGCCAGGATGTATTCGCCTGATACGAATGAAACATTGCTACAGGCAGACCAACCCATTCAATATGTAAATGGCAAGATGGTAGTGAATACTGCTGTACTAAAAAAATGGCAGGCGAACTTTCCAATTAACATGATAGAAGATCATATACCGGCCTTAAAAAGTTTAACGGCTTTAAAAATTGACTGGGGCAGGAACGAAGAGTTCACCCATATTCCCAGGACCAATATGGAATTGAGCAAAAAATTGGAAGCTTTTGGCATTAAGCATTATGCCGAAGAATACATAGGTGACCATGTTAACATGATTGATGGATTTGAGGGAAGGGTGTTTACAGAGGTGTTTCCTTTTTTTAAAAGGTATCTAAAATAAGTCTCACAAAAAGACTACTCAGCCCTTCTCGGTACCAAACACAAACGGAAAAATAAGCCATTTTGAAAGTCCTTGATAAAATATTGTTCCCAAAAATTACCTGGTGGCTATGGCTACTGCTACCACTTACTTTTTTAGGTTTCAACGCCACATACTTTTCAAAACTTTTTACAAAGCTTCCGTCTATCTTCCATGTCCACGCTTTTTTTATGTTGCTATGGATTGCCCTGATCCTGGTACAACCCTGGCTCATTCTACGAAAGAAAACAAAGCTGCATAAAAGCCTGGGGAAACTTAGTTATATTTTGATGCCCGTAGTATTATTCACTGCCTGGCTCATGATCAGGCATAGCTATTTTAAATTTATTACGGATGAAACGGCAAAACTGGCAAAAGACGGAAAAACAATTTCTGCTGCCGAAATGATCCTCAATGCAGGTGAGTACATGAATATTGGCGTACTGTATTGGCTTTGGCTAGGGATTTTCTATTCACTGGCCATAATCCATCGAAAGACCATGGTGGCTCATGCCAGTTACATGTTTGCCGCTATCCTCACCCTGCTCGGACCTACAGTTGACCGGATTCTTATTCCTTTGTACATAAATTATAACCTGCCCGTTAATTTTTTTATTGCCACATTTATTCTGATAGATCTGCTGCTGGTTGCCTTGCTTCTTTACCAACGGCAGCAGGGTGTTTCTGGAAAGGCAACTTTTACGGCTTTGATAATCTATTTAGCCGGCCAGTCGGTATTCTTCATGTTCCCGCGGGTGTATTTTTGGAAAATTACGATTGATCCCTTTGGATAATCAATTAAGGAGGCTGATCAGGTCGATTTTTGTCTTCCGGAGAAAAAAATTGAAAAGACAATTTAAAATAACAATCATGGATTATAGAAAATGGGTATTTTTCACAGCTAGTGTGGTTCTGTTTATATCATGTAAGGAGAAAAAAGAAAGGATTAAAGTTTTTGATGTTCACCTTCACGGAGATCAGGCCCCGGAAAAACAATTAAGAAATCTTGAACTCAATGAAGTTTACAAAACTGCTGTAAGTACCTCCTGGGATAATCAACAACAATATCAGAGTAGTGAACAACTAAAAATACTGCATGGCTTAATGGTTCCATGCCCCAATGGCAAAGTACCCTACAGTTTACAATCCTGCTTTGATGATGGGAAGGAATGGCCGGATATCACCTGGGTAGAGGAGCAGATCAAGCAGAATAAAATTGATTTTATAGGTGAAGTTCTTACACAGTACCAGGGAATATCGTCCTCTGATTCTTTCATGTTTCCTTATTATGCCCTGGCTGAAAAATACGAACTGCCTGTAGGTATTCATACCGGTTCTGCCGGGCCCGATCATGGTTGTCCTGATTTTAAAGAAGAGATGGGTAATCCTCTGCTATTAAAAGAAACACTTACTAAGTTTCCTAAACTACGTGTGTGGCTAATGCATGGAGGTGCACCTTTCGTTAAGGAATGTATAGAGATGATGAAGTCATACCCCCGGCTGTATGCGGATGTGTCAGTGCTCAACAATCCATCGATTATTCCCCAAAAAGATTTTGCTGATATTATGAAAGCATTCATAGCCGCGGGCCTGGAAGACAGGTTACTGTTTGGATCAGACAATGCAGATATTAAAGCCTGTATCAACGCTGTTGAACAACTAGATTTTCTTTCAGCAGCACAAAAAGAAAAAATATTTTATATTAACGCACAGGCATTTTTTAAATAGTAAATGTTGAGAACGGCAAAGACATTTATCCCCGTTCTTCCAAAGGAACGAATTCACATTCTATGGATGCACTATAACTATGGCCTCCTGGAGTGAATATGGCGGCAATTGACCTATTGGAAACGGTTGCCGTTAAAGAAAAAAATTCAATTAACCTAATTTAGAAGTTATGAAAAATTTGAGTTTGTTATTCGGTATGATTTTTACTTTGACAGTTGCTTCTGCACAAACAGGCAACAAACTGGAAAAAATTATTGACAGCATTTTTTCAAACAGTAACACCCTCTCCCCGGGTGTTGCTATTACCATCTTTCAAAACGGGAAAGTAATTACACAGAAAGCTTATGGCATGGCTAACCTTGAGCATAAGGTGGCTTTTACCCATAGTACACCGGTGCGGCTTGGATACTCCGGTGCAAGAGAGTTTATGTGTGCCGGATTAGCGCTGATGGAAGCAGAAGGCCTGTTGAGTTTTGCTAATAGAGTGAAAATGTATTTTCCGAAACTACCGGCATGGAGTGATAAAATAACCATCCAGGATTTGCTGAATCATAGCAGCGGCTTCGATGATGAGTGGGCTACCATGCTACTGATGCAGGCAGATATGGACAACCGCGTGGATAAGGAACAACTGTTAACTATGTTGTATAACCAACCCGTTCCACAAGTGGAACCTGGAAAAGGCTATATGTATTCCAATTCTGATTTTGCCTTGTTGCGGTTTATTATGGAAATGGCTTCTAAAAAAACACTGCCCGACTATTTACAGCAAAAATTTTTTGAACCACTGGGTATGTCCTCCACATTGATGAATGACTATCTTGACCACCTCATACCCGGCATAGCAGACCAATATTATGGAAGTGAAAAGTATTTTAAACAGGTTGGTGTGAAAACTTCGCCCGGGGGAAACTACAGGATCATTACTACCGCATCCGACCTGGAAAAATGGGCAGTCGCATTAGAAGATCCTGGTTCTATTGCAGCAAAAGCAATCCAACGTTTGTATAAAAATGCCCGGCCCATTCCAGTACTTTCTCCGGAGTTTCATTATGTGTTTGGACATGAATGGCAGAAAGTTGAAAACATTGATATCATCAGGCATGGCGGTGTGAACGAGGATTTTTATATGACCCACATTCCATCCCAGAAAATTACCATTATTGGTTTAGGCAATGCATTCGACAAGATGACCAGGGCGATGAGCCTTGCAGATATATTGTTAAATAAAAAACCGGACCCTAAAAAAATAGCTCCAACCCCATCAATCAGACCGGTAACAACCAATAAAACCGAATTGGCAAAATATACCGGCCGTTATTTTGAGCAAAAACCGGCTGGACATAGCAGCCACCTGCCTAATATCAGGTTTTACGATATTAAACTCGCACGTGATAGCCTTCATTTTTATTACAGTCCCAACGAATATTTCACAATGGTTCCCTTTGGCGATAACTTATTTAAGGATCCTGATTTTGGCACGATAATACAAATTTCACAACCGCATAGAGATTCGGCTATGATAATGCGGGCATGGCCTCCCGACGGCAGTCTCATGAATTTCGTAAAAGTAAAAACCGGCTCCAGCCTCTCCAAAGCCCACCTGCAGCAATTCACTGGTCAATACCATAGCAGGCATCTTGATTTTTATTGCAGAATAGTTTTAAATGAAAAGAATCAACTGGTCATAAGACGGCCTACCATTTCCGATAAAATATTAATACCTGATGGCGATAACCGTTTTTTATTCGAAATGGAAGCAGGTAGTGATAGCTGGTATGTAGTGGCCACGTTCTCTAAAAATAAACTGAACGAAGTAGATGGAATAAACATGCAACATGTTCGTATGATGTTTCACCGTTTTGATAAAGTGGACTAAAAATAAATTGCTGGTTGAGCGGGTGAACAACTTCCGCAATCAATAAAACCTACACAGCGCTTTTAATTCCGGTTTGAAAGCGTTTCCCCTACTTATCTGAAAAAAAGTTTAATAACAAATGAAAAACAAAATAAACCTGACCCATAAACAGCCCAACCCAACAGCAGCAAAAAAAATATGCAGACAAAAAATAAATTACAAAAAATTCTGGGGACCAGCTTTGGCGTCGCTGTAACCATTGGCGGAGTAATTGGTTCGGGTATCTTGTATAACCCCGGGGAGATTGCCGGGCTCCTTCAAAATCATTGGCTTATCCTAGGCTGCTGGTTGATGGGTGGGATATATATGATCATTGCAACCAGGGCCGATGCAGAGTTGGGGGCCATGATTCCCAAAGCTGGCGGACCTTATAACTATGCAGAGCGGGCATTTGGCCGGTATGCAGGTTTTATTACCGGTTGGTTAGATTTTTTGGTAAACAGCCTCGCCCCTGCCTATATCAGCATTGCCATTGCTCAATATATCGTGAAATTAGTGCCGTCCTGCAACGGATATGAGCTGCTGATAGCTGTGATGATCATCATAGTTTTTACCTCTTACCATATGGCTGGCGTAAAAAATGGCGACCTGTTTCAAAAAATAAGCAGCATGGTAAAACTCTTGTTATTTGGCTTTCTTATCATGGCGTGTTTCTTTTATTCTTTTGGAAATAGCCAGTTGTTTAACTGTCCGGATAATAATTCTGTTGATTATCAAAGCGGCATCGGCATTCTTATATTTAAATCCCTTCAACTCATCATTGGTACTTACGGCGGCTGGAATGCTGCCTGCTATTTTGCCGAGGAGTATAAAAACCCTGGAAAGCAATTGCCAAAATCATTAATGCTTAGCGCCATCATTGTAATCATAGTATACATGCTTTTCAACCTGGCCTTAATGGCTGTGGTACCCCTGGCCGATATGGCTGGTTCCTCGCTCGTTGCTGCAGATGCAGCGCGGATAATATTCGGCAAAACGGGGGAAGCTATTTTCACAATACTAGCCATCGTATCACTCACAAGCATTCTTAATGCAATGATCATGGTACCTTCCCGCATTTTATTTGGCCTGAGCCGGAGCGGGCATTTTTTTCAAAAAATAGCACAGGTCAATAAAACAGGGTCACCCTTTGCAGCACTTATCGTAATAGGCGTGCTTGAAATCGGGTATATACTTTCCGGGTCCTTTGCACAACTGTTTGGTTTAGGAGCTTTCGCAATGCTGTTCGTGAACGCTTTTGTGTATGCATCCGTTCCGGCACTGAGAAAAAAGGAACCAGCCCTGCCCCGCCCCTACCGGCAATGGGGATACCCGTTTACCTCTGTTTTACTTCTGATAATTGTAGCAGCCCTACTCGGTGGGTTTGCAATAGCAGATTATAAAAGCCTTATCATCCTGCTCAGCATCATTGTGATATCCTGGCCTGCATTTAAATTAATAAGCCGTTAAAAAAAGCTTCCTGCTGGAAAAAGGATTTTCATCGTCCCCTGCATGGGTTTATTTCACGCAAAATTTTGCAGCAAAATAAATAATCTATCGACCTGCACTGCTGCTACTGGTTTTAGGAAGCGATCGTGTCCCCGGTGCTAAAAAAATAAATGAAAAAGTGAAAAGACCAGGGGGCCTTTTGAACAGTTCTGAATGGCCTGGTTTGCTACCAGGCGCTGTTACTCAGTTTCTATTGACTTCCCCCAATTTTTTCAACCTATTATAGGTCCGTTTTCTCATATATTCTCTAGTCGGCAAAAAAAAATTATCAACGGCTACTCCATTTACGAATATATTCTTACTTTAGCATACGAAACAAGTCGTACTATGCACAAAATCAAAATATCAAAGCCTACTGAAGGTGAACTGGAGATTTTAGGTGTACTTTGGGACAAAGGCGCTTCCACCGTTCGGACCGTACACGAAGAAATTTGTAAGTCTAAAGACGCCGGGTATACAACTACCCTGAAACTGATGCAGATCATGTTTGAAAAAGGCCTGGTAGACAGGGATAGCAGCAGTAAAACGCACATATATACCGCCGCCGTGAGCCGGGAAAAAACCCAGGAGCAGTTTGTAAACAAAATGATCAACAGTTTGTTTGCCGGGTCCAGCACAAAACTCGTGATGCACGCACTGGGCGGCCACAATACCAGTAATGCAGAACTGGAGAAAATTCAACAACTACTGAACGAATTGAAAGCTAAAAAATAATTTGTACTGTTTATGGAACAGTTCGCCTACAATTTTGCAATAACATTGATGCACAGTGTGTGGCAAATGGCATTGCTCCTGCTGCTTTATGGAATTGTAACCAGGTTGGGAACCAGCTGGCCTCCCGTTGCTAAACGCAACCTGCTATTTTTGATTCTCGGTGCGCAGGTGTTTTCTTCCCTGCTTAGTTTTTATATTGTAACCAGTGCGCCTTTCAACGATTTCCGTGAAAGTGCGCAGCTCTTCATGGGAAGCCTTGTGGCACCGGGATCCCTGTTACGTTCTTATGGAGAAACCATTTTCTGGTTGTATACCGTTATAGTCGTTTACCGGCTTAGCAATTCCCTTTTACATTGGATGAGTTTCACCCGGCGTTACAAAACCGGGCTCTTAAAACCTTCCATCGACATCCGCCTGTTTACCCAAAGCAAAGCATATCATTTTGGTATCCACAGGAAAGTGAGCGTGTGGTACTGCACCAATATTCCTGGTCCCATGACATTTGGCTTCTGGAAACCGGTGATATTGTTGCCATTGGCTTTAGTGAACCAGTTGAGTCTTGAGCAAACGGAAACTTTAGTCATACATGAACTTACCCATATCAGGAACAATGATTATCTCCTGAACTGGTTGCTGGTAACCACAGAAGCTATTTACTTCTTTAATCCTTTTGTGAAAATAGTTGCTCAAAAGATAAAACTGGAGCGTGAAAAAAATTGCGACCTGCAGGTATTACAATTTGATTATCCTCCTATCGGTTACGCAGAAACGCTATTGCAAACGGCCAGGCAACAACAAATTGCATACGCCATTCCGGTTTGTGCCGTAGAATCAAAACAGGAATTATTGCAACGCATCCGGTTTTTTACAACCGCTACCAATCCAAATAATGCGCGCCGCGGTAAATTCCCGGTGGCTGTGATTGGTATTGCATTTTTTATCCTGATCAATCTTTTTGTGGCAGGTTACTTCCTCCGCAACAATCATTTGCCTGCAAACGGCGTGGTAGAAAACAATGCCTTTGCCGCACTGCCGGTGAATGAGTGGAATAAAAGTTTTAGTAACGGGCCGTTAACCGATAACCAAACTGCTTCCGTTTTCCGGCCGCAACCCAATGAGAAAAAATTGAACGCCCGCACCCGCAGTGTGCGTAAACAGGTCACCCCCCAGATCAATCAGGAAGTTCCCGAAGAAGATAAGGTAATAACGCCTGCTCCGGATCCCACAATGTTGTCGCCAGTGTCCTTCACGCGGGAAGCTTTGGATGAAAAAAGTGGAATCATCATTAAGGAAGAGGTTTCTTACGGAAAGATCGTCACCCGTTTTTACCAGGTGAAAAACGTGAATGGGGAAATCGTGCTGGAACCTATTTGGATGACCGCAGAGTTGAAACCCCCCTTTTCGGATTCTCTTAAGCTAAAGATGAAAGCAGACAGTACTGAAGTGCTGAAACTCGTTCCCACGTTCCAGTAAGAAATTGTTTTTCTACCAAACATTCCTTGGGCAGGTATCTCCGTATTTATTGCCAAGCATGAAGCCGATGAGGATCTCGTGCGTATTTCCCGTGTAAGCCCGTAACTTGCTGGTGGTGGCGGTTTCATAAGCATAGCTGATGTTGAAAGAGTTGGAAATATTCATACCTGCCATTCCTGAATACCCGGCGATCAGATCACCATAGCGGTAGCTGCCACCTACCCAGAATTGATCCCGGTATTGAAGTTTTGCATTGCCATGCACCCCCATCAATTGGGGCTCCCAGTATTGCACCATAACCGACGGAGTCAGGTTCAGCTCATCGCTCACCAAAAAGCGGTAACCTGCAGTAAAAAAAGCATTGGGGGTATAATAGGTTGCGTAATCATTGTTCTTTGCAAAATTTATTTTACCCGGCACAATGTTTTGCACCGCAAGTCCAATAAAATATTCGTGCGAATACAACCATAGTCCCGCTCCTACTTCCGGTTTCATTTTTTTCAATTCCCCATTCGTGTAGCCGATCGCGGGATCTGTAGGATCAAGGCTCGCCCACTGTATCTTGCTACGGTCCAGGTTTACGCTGGTGATACCGGCATTAAAACCTGCGCTGAGCGTGGTACGGATACCAAGGGGTTTGTGGTAAGCATAAGAAGCAAACAGGGACCAACGGTTAATATACCCGGCCTTATCATTCATCGCGATCATCCCTATCCCATGGTGAGCTGCCGGTGCTGTGTAGGTTTCCCAATATCGCTCACCCCGGGGGTTTTCCCCCGGCACTTCAAATGAAGTGGAGCTGGTGCGAAGGTCCTTTTTGCCTAACGGCGCATGTATGCTGAAATAGTTGGTTACAGGAGCCCCATCAATTCCTGTCCATTGATTACGGGAACTGATCTTTACATCCGTATAATTCTCTATACCCGTCACGCCGGGATTCAGCACATAGTTATTCAAGACGTATTGAGTGTAGGATGGCTTCGCCTGCGACATACCCGCAAAGCCTATCAGATGGGCGGCTGCAAAAAAAATAAATGTTTTCATACTGCTTCTTTTCTCCGAACCCTGGGGCTCACTGCCGGGGATAACCTGGTTAAACTGTCCGGGCGATCCGGTGGTAATTAAATTATTTTACGATAGTCACATATCCGGTGACTGGTTTGCGGCCATTTTCCGGTTCAATGATATAATAGTAGGTGTCAATGGGCAAAGTTTTGCCTTTTATAGTGCCGTTCCATGGGATTTTGTACCCGCGTGATTCAAAGACCAACTGCCCCTGCCGGGTAAATATTTTTACCCTGCAGTTCGGATAGGTGTCGAGGTATTCGATGATCCATCTTTCATTGATCCCATCTCCATTGGGTGAAAAAGTATTGGGAATGTTCGGTCCTTTAAGGATCTTCACAGACACCATGTCCGTTGCCGAACAGCCGCCCGGGTTGCTGATTGTAACTGTGTAACTGATATCCTGCAAGGGCGTAGACACGGGTACCGCAGCCGTGCTGCTGTTTAAATAGGTGGCCGGCTCCCACAACCAGGATAAATTATTCCCTGTAACGCTGGTGGTCAATGGTACACTTCCCCCCTCCAGCACATATTTTACCGGTCCGCCGTCTATCTGGGGGTATGGGTATACAGTAAATGGTTTTGTGACAGTGTCGCTGTTGCAGCCAAAACTGTTGGTGATATATAATTTTACATTAAAGGTGGAAGCTCTTCCATAAAGATGGTTTGGGTTCTGTAGCAAAGAGCCATTGCCATCGCCAAATGTCCACTGCCAGGTGCTGATCGTTCCATCTGCTCCTGTGCTGCGATCTATAAAGCCAACATTGTCTGCGAGACAAATGGCCGGAGCGGTAAATCCAAAATCCGCCTTTGGCTGGGGATGAATCGAATTTAAAATAATAGTGGTATCGTGAAAACAGCCTGCCCCGCTGGTAACCTGCAACCTTGCATTGAAAGGCCCTGCACTCGTGTAAGTGTGGACAGGGTTTTTCGCTGTGGAAGTATTGTTTGCGCCCGAGCCAGGATCACCAAAATTCCATAGATAGGTAAAACTGCTTTCGGTGCCATCAGCAATAGTTGAAAGATCTGTGAAAGTCACCGATGTAGCAGGAAGGCAAACACTTGCAGGGAAACTAAAACCTGCTTTGGGGATTGGACCCACAATCACCTGGCTGCTGTACGAGGAACTTTTGCAACCGGCTAAGGAAGTGTTGTACATAGTAACTGTATAAGTGCCTGTGGTGAAATACACGTGGGTAACCGTTCCCCCCACCCCAAAGTTCCGGAGCGGCGTGCCGTCGCCGAAATCCCAGGAGGTTCCAGCTAATACTACCCCGGCCGGGGTAGTCGATCTTTCGGTAAATGTTACCGTACTTCTCTCACATGCCGGCAGGGAAACTGTAAATCGTGCAGAAGTAGTATCCAGCACCCTTATCGTTGTAGAAATAGAATCGGTACAGCCGCCCGCAGTTGCTGTGAACCTATACCGGATGCTATGAGTGCCGATGCCGGCAACTGAAGGAATAAACTGCCAGCCACCTGCAAATACAACTCCCGGTCCGGAATACGTTTCCGTTCCGGCAACCGAACCGTTCTGTCCTCCAAAATTTAAAACCACCGGTTGTGTGCTGTAACATTGATCAGGAATAGCACTGATGATTACATCCGGCGTAGCCAGCACTGTCACTGTTTGAAGACGGTCATTTACACAAACCCCGCCGGAATAAGCCCGGTACCTGATCGTGTAGTTTTGTGTTGTATTGGAAGTGGGATACTTATGTTTATAGATTTTATCAAAAACAGGCACATCATCGGTTACAAAACCAGCAGGCCGGCCACCGTTGTCCCAATAAATTTCCAGTTTCGTGATGTTACCGGAAGCTATCGTAGATTTATTTTGAATAGCCACGCTGTCACTTGAACAGGAACTTGTTGGGTTCAGCTGGATAAATGCAGCCTGTGGATTACCCCCGTTTACGGTGAGTAATTGCGTAAGGGTGTCCGTACACCCGCTGCTGGTGATTGCAATCAGCTGAACACTGTAATTTCCCACCGCCGAATAGGTATGCTGGGGGTTTTGAACAGTGGAGGTATTCCCCGCACCACTTCCCGGGTCCCCGAAATTCCACTGCCAGCCGGTGATGGTAGCAGGCGCCACCGCCTTGCTCGTATCCGTAAACTGTGCGAAAGGATCCAGCAGGCAAACCTCGGGCAGTGTAAAACCTGCCCCGGGAAGTGTACCAACTGTTACTGTTTTAGAGAACTGTGCAGAGGTGCAGCCCTTATCGTTTGTAACGGAAAGTGTGACCGTGTAAGTCCCCGGATTCCCATAAACGTGTGTAGGATTTTGCATTGCAGAGGCATTGGCTGCGCCACTTCCCGGATCGCCAAAATTCCAGGTCCAGCTATTCAGCACCCCGGCAACCGCAGTTGATAGATCGTTAAAACTCACTGCCCTGTTTACACATGTTGGAAGTGCAGGATTGAAATTGGCCGCGGGTGGAGGGTTCACGACAACAACGGCAGTGCCCGACTGCAATTGGGTGCATAAAACGCTTGCCGCATCCCGTACACTCTTTAAAGTATAGGTAAATGTGCCTGCCGTGTTTGTGGACACGGGGATGGTTGCAGTATTGCCGGAACTTGTGATGGTCTGGTCGGTGCCGCCATTTAGAGAATAAGTAAAAATATAAGGTGCATTGCCCCCAGCCCCCGTAAAAGTCACTGAAAGCGAAGTGGCATTCAGGCAAACTGCCGTAGTGCCTGAGATTGTAGCAGTGGGTAACGGATTTACGGTTATAATTACACTGCCTGCCTGCGGCTGAACGCAGGGTGCGGCATTTCCGTCGCTGATACTTACAAGACTGTACTGGAAGTTCCCGGGTGTGGCTGTTGGCACAGCCAATGTAACCGTGTTTCCGCTAGAAGTGATCGTTTGTGGCGGGCCACCATTAATAGTGTATGTGAATGTATAAGGTGCAACTGTATTCTGGCCGGTAAATGTTACCAGTGGAGAAGTTGCGTTATTGCAAACCGTGGTAGCACCGCTGATTGTGGCAGCTGGCACCGGCAGCACTTGTACCTGCACCGTGTCTGGTTGGTTCTGAATACAACCCGCTGTTCCTCCCGCATCTTTCACACTTACCAGGTGATAAGAGAAAGTTCCCTGCGTTGTAGTTGAGATGGGCAAAGTGACTGTATTTCCCGTAGTAGTAACAATCGTTTGTGCAGCTCCGTTGTTTATGTTATATATAAATGTAAAGGGCGCCGTACCGGTGATACCGGTAAAAGTGATCGGTGCTGCCGTTCCATTCTGGCATACCGAGGCCGGGCCGCTGATATTTCCTGTTGCCAAGGGATGGATCACGATCTGCCGGGTAATGGTATCACTGAGGCAGCCAGGTGTAGTGATAGTTGCGAATTTTACATTGTAGGTGCCCGGCGCGGAAAAACTATGTGTAGGATTTTTAGTGGTCGAGTTATTTGCAATACCACTTGCCGGGTCTCCAAAATCCCACCACCATTTATAAGTGGGTTTCACGGTGGTGCTTTGGTCGTTGAACTGCACGGCCTGGTTGATACATCCATTGTGTACCCAGTTGATTTCCGACGCAGGTGGATTGGTGATCTCCAGGTCAAAATCTATGATCTGCTCATTGCCACAACCTTCCGCATTTGCCGCATACACGATGATGCTCACAGGGAATATTCCTATCGCATTAAAATTGTAAAAAGTGGGGAGCGAATACCAGTAGATCGTTTTACCATTCACTACTGTGCTGGAGTCAGCATCGGATGGAACCGCAGGAATGGAATAAGATCTGACCACGTTTGCCGGCGCGCCGGGCAGGGCACTTAAATTCCATTTGATGGAATCAGGCAAATAAGGTAAGGAAATTTTAAATCTAAACGGTGAACCCGTGCATACCGAAGGAGCGGGTTCGATGCTGTACTGCGAAGTGACACCTACCCTTTGGTACAGGTCCCGCACGTTCGTGCCTGCATTGTAACCATAGGATTCTACAGTGCCAAAACCATAAGCAATGGCATTGAAACCTGAGTCAGATTCTATTATTCTCTGCAATGGTCCCACGTTTTGTGTCAGGTAAGAATAGCCAGGGTCCTGTGGATGCACCGTAAATAAAGCCGGGTTAACCGCAACACCATCTAACTTGAAAGAACTAATGGCAGTTCCGGTATTGGGGATCACCACGCTATAGAAATGGGTGGTAATAGCGAAGTTTGGAGTGGCGTTCCAGATAACCTTCGAGATATTCTGTTCTACCGGGCTCAGGTAGATTACCTCAGGATCGCCTGGGATGGGTGGTGTGCCACCGCTAGGATTGCCGCAGGCACCGACAGATGTAATATATTGTGCAATGGTTATAGGAAGAGTTGATTCTATCTTTTGTGGTAGCGGTGTAGCCGGCAATTCATAGTAAAAATTATTTACAAGTGGAACACCCACAGGCGCACCATTTACAGTAACAGCAGCCGCAGGATCGGAAACACAAATCCGGTAAATGTTATTGGGTTGCGAGCCCGTGCTAACGGTGAGAAACTTTTTACCCCAGGCAGATTTGGGAAATGCCTGCGCCATATAATTATCGCTTGAACTGGAGCTGTTGTTGCAAGTGATACTGATCCTGCCGCTCCCGGAAAACACGGCGATCCTTTTGCAGGTATTACCTGCCGTCGCAATGCTTCTTATCCTGGAACCCGTAAGGTCTACGCCGGTGTAAGGGTTGCTATTGTTGGTGAGCTGCCCCATAAAATTGTAGATCTGGCCCTGGGTGAGCGTGACAGTGAATGGCACCCCGGCCACATGGGTTAAAGTATTGGCGATCGGGATGATCTCTACGCTGGTGGTGCCGGTATCACAGGCTATTACATAAAACCAGCAATTGGCATTTGCAGAATTTGAAACATTTTTATAGTTGATAGAATAGTATTCTTTTCCCAGCGTATTCGTGGGGAACAAAATAGTTGCACCAGACACACTCGCATTATATATGTGAGCATAAGCTACGATCGCTTTATCACTCACAATATGGATTCCTTTATCCTGCGGTGTGGCGAGTTCAGACATCAACCGGGCATCCTGTCCACCGGTGGTTTTAGGTAGCGCGTTGGAAGTAAATACGGTATTAGCAGGTATGTTTGCGTAAGTCTGGGAATAACCGATACCGGGAATACTCACTGTTACCGTTGTCACCTGGTCGGTAGCGAAATACAAGACCATATTCTGCTGGTTGTTTTGCGTCATCACCGTGTGGTACCCGTAGCCTACCCAAAAATCTTTGCCCTTATTGGAAAAGTCCTGTGAATAAACGGAAATTGAAAAAAAAGTTAAAAGCAGGAGAAGCAGTCTTTTTCTCATTAGTATAGTAAATAAAAAATTATGGACATCTAGTCGGGTAGCTTAGTATGGGATATCAGAAGCAGGCTACAATTTACGAAAGAAAATGGAAAAATCGGTGGATCGAAGACGCTGAAACAAAATAACATCTGTTGACGCAAACGTTGCAATTCCCGCCTCTATAAAAAATTAAAAGCCGCATAGAAATGCGGCTTTTGTTAAGAACCTTAAGGTTCTGTAACCCCCAAAGAAAACGAGTTGATCTGCAAAGCAGAATTATTTTGAGAGCAGGATCATATTACTGGCAATCGCCGTCGTTTCATTCTCCACACGCAATACCCTGTAGTATTTCATGCCCGGCATTATTTTTTTACTTTCCTGCTTGAACTTAAATTTTGTTGTGGTTGATACCGGATCGGCTCCCAGCACCAGGCCCAGAGTAGAGAAATTTTTCCCGTCCTTACTTCCTTGCACTTCCCAATAATTAATAAGGTCTCCGGCAGTTGAACCCCATGATAATTGAAGGTTGTTCCCAACCACTTTCGCCTTAAGATCCTGGGCAACTCCCTTATGGCCAGGAAATGCTTCCTGCTGAGCTTTACCCACTAGGGTAAAACATACTATACTGACTAATACTAAAAAATGTTTCATTATAACCATTGCTTTTAATACGTTAAAAATCAAAACAGTTTGGAACTGCTGAGCATTGCAATGAATAATGGATTTAAGGTGGCTTTCAAAAGATAAGAGGATGGTAGAAACTAAATCCCCGGGGGAACTTATATACCATTCTGATTGTATGTTGACTTAACATACAATAACCTTAATTGAGCTGAACCCTTAAGTTGGTTTGGAAAGAGGAGAAGGCTAAATGCTTCCCTGGTATTTTGTAACGCAGAAAAAAGAAAGATGTACAATTTTTTCATTCGTTGTGGTTTTGAGGTTTGTAATATGGTCGGCAAGTGTTTAACACCTGTTCAGAAGAAATTGGAAGGAATTTCGAATCCGGGAATGCCAGAGGTAATTGTCATTGTCCGTTTCTGATGCAAACATAATAACAGTTTTTAATAATCCAAAACCTGCCAACCGTAATTTCCGCAACTTTTAGGTATAAATGCCCATTTTAGACGTTATATTAGATTTTTTTTAATAAAATGAGCAAAGTGACTAAAATCTTATTTAGAGCAGGGACATAATTTAGAAATCTTTTAAAAAAAGGCAAAATTATACTGCTTCAACTAAATGCTGTGACAGTCTGTCAAAATTGCCTTCCAGTGGAAAATTCTCCCAGAGTTATTGTAAAGATGTTTAAAGGATGACACGATCCTGGTAACCCAGCCTATGCAGATCCCCAAATATTCGCCAAATTTTGACATTTCGATAGAAGGAACATTAAAGCTTAATATCATTTGTATTTTTATATAAAATTTAAATGCTGATTAAACTAATAACAATTTCTTAATCAATGTTTTATCAATTAATAGTAATTTATTAAACCAGATTAGATCTGAATAGGAAAACTGGTGCATAAATGGCTATATTCAACAGTTTTTAATTAATTATTATTACCTGATAAAATTATAATACTATTTCTTTTTCAATTAATTAGTTGTTATTTCAAATACTAATTAAAGTGGTAGAAAAATCGCAATTGGCTCACAAGACTTCCCAGCATAATACTAACTATTTTAGTACTTAAATTCGGGTAGGGAGGATCCCCTATTTTGGTGAACGCACACAGTTTAGTATCTTGCATCTTCTAAAAACACTCACTTTAATGAATAAAGCCTTCGCGTCTGTTTTATTGGTAGCCGGTATCCTGATGTTGACATCCTGTCAGGAGCCGAAAGACCTCGAGTTTCGGGAATTCAAAAATGTGTCGGTGGATAAAATGGGGTTTGCAGCCTCCGCCCTCAAGGTTGACCTTGTGTACTACAACCCTAATAATTTTGGCCTGGACCTAAAACGAACGGAATTAGACATCTATGTGGACAGTACTTTCCTGGGACATTCCAGCCAGGAATTACAGGTAGCAGTGCCCCCGAGAGACATTTTTACAATCCCGCTTAAGATCGACCTGGATATGAAAAACTTGTTCAAAAATGGATTAATGACGCTGATGAATAAGCAGGTAGTGGTTCGGGCTGTGGGAACTATAAAAGCGGGCAAAGCGGGGGTATACAAGAATTTTAAGGTGGATTACTCCACCACACAGGAATTTTCTTTATTCTAACATCAGTGGATAAGCATAAAAAAAGCAACCGATTTGGTTGCTTTTCTTATTAAGAGGTTCATATTTTATTGCTTTGCAGGTTCCTTTACGGCCCCTTCATCTGGCTTCTTGCAGCAAGGGGGAAGCTTCTTATAGGCATCTTCTTCCGCCGTCACATCATCGGCATCGTAACCCACAGTCGCAATTGCAGCTTTTATATTTTCAATGTTTGTGCGGTCTGTGATCCAATTCACGGCGGTTATCTTCCTTTTGACGTCTACTTTTACTGCTGTCACACCGTTTTCTCGCATCAGGTAGCGTTCAATCCGGGTTTTACACATATCGCACTGGATGCCTGGCGTTTTTATCACTGCTTTTCCGGTGGCCTTCGGCTGGGCACTGGCGGAAAAAGCAAAACTAACCAGGGCTAATAGGGTAAGTTGCATGTACTTCATAAACTGCTGATTTTTTATAAAGATATTTTATCCCCTCCATTCGGCGGGATTATTTCGCCAATTTAACAAGCCATTTAACTGATCCGGGGTCACGAGGTCCTTCTCCACTGCGAGGTTGATGAGTACTTCGTAGTTGGTAAGGGAGACGAAGGGTACTTCCGCTTTTGCAAAAGCCTCCACGGCTAGTGGGAAACCGTAGTTGAAAATTGAGACCAAACCGATCACTTCCACACCAGCATTTTTCAGTACCTCGCAGACTTGCAGGCTGCTCTTACCTGTTGAGATCAGGTCTTCCACAACCAGTATCTTCTGCCCTTCGGTAAATGAGCCCTCAATCTGGTTTCCGAGCCCATGCTCTTTTGGTTTGGGACGCACATACATGTAGGGTAACTTAAGCTGGTCGGCAGCCATGGCACCCCAGGCTATGCCAGCTGTGGCTACCCCGGCAAGCGCTTCAGCCTGCGGAAACCGCTCAAAGATCACGCTGCTTAATTCACTTTTAATAAAGTCCCGTACATAGGGGAACCCCAACACCTTCCGGTTGTCGCAGTAAATGGGGCTTTTCCAGCCACTGGCCCAGGTAAAAGGAGTGATCGCATTGAGCTTAACTGCATTTACCTGGAGCAATTTTTCTGCGACGGCTGTTTCGTTGGAAGTCATGGAAGAGAGTTGAGCGTGAAGAAGTAAGTTTTATGGCCGCAAAGATAGGGTTTGATGAAATGATTCCAGATCTAAAGCCTTATTTTTAGGGGCCTTAAACCAGGGATCATATGCAGATAACTATCTACTTTGACGAAAAGCCCGTTTTTCTGTGCGATGAAATCAGCGACGAACTAAATGAACTGATGCATCACCCTGACGCCGTGTTCATAGATGAACTCTCCACCCCCGCCATCAACTCTTTGCTGCATGAGATCAAAAAAGAGGACTTTCATGCCGGCATTATCTGGAACCCGGACCTGGAGAAACTAAAAAAAGCGTTCTTTAAACACTTTGTAATTATAGAGGCTGCCGGGGGCATTGTGCAGAATGAAAAAAAGGAGATGCTCTTCATTTTCAGGAGAGGGAAATGGGACCTTCCGAAAGGCAAGATGGAAAAAAGGGAGTCCGCGGAGGAATGTGCACAGCGGGAAGTAGAAGAAGAAACGGGGGTAAGCGGGCTTGTCTTAAAAAAGAAAGTGGGCGAAACCTACCATACCTATGATGAGTACGGGAAACATATTCTTAAGATCAGTCATTGGTTCTATTATACCTGCGCGAAAGAGCAGGATTTAAAACCCCAGACGGAAGAAGATATAACAGAAACAAAGTGGGTAAAAACAAAGGATATTAAGGAACCTATGAGTAATAGCTACGAAAACATTAAAGCCATCCTTCGTTGTTTTTTTGATGTGCCCTGAACCCTGGACTATTTCTCCGCAAAATCGGCGGAAGTTTTTCCAACTGCCTTTTTTTCCAGCACGGCCACGGTGAGCCTGCTGATACAAACCAGTTTCCCCCCATCGTCATGTATTTTAATATCCCACACATGGGTGCTTTTACCAACGTGCAGCGGGCTGGCTGTTGCTGTGATAAATCCTTGCCTGGCACTGCGCACGTGATTGGCATTGATCTCGAGGCCCACACACATGAATTTATCGTTGTCTATCACCAGGTGCGAGGCTACACTCCCAACTGTTTCCGCCAATGCACAACTGGCGCCACCGTGCAGTATGCCATGAGGTTGATGCGTGCGGTGGTCAACCGGCATACGAAGCTTCAGGTAGTCCTGCCCGATCTCCACCCATTCCATGCCCAGGTGCTCAGCCATTGTAAACGGGATATAGCCCGCGAGATCTGCGACTGAAAGGTGCTGGTTAAACCAGGTATGTTTATTTTCCCATGCCATTGATCTTTATCGTTTCGTTTACTTCGGCAGGAAGAAAACGGCTAACGTCGCCTCCGTTTTTCAGTACATCACGTACAAGCGTACTCGCAACAGATGTGTATTGCGGCAGACATGTTAAAAAGATGGTCTCGATATCGTCTTCCAGGCTCCGGTTCATATCTGCGATGGCCTTTTCATATTCGAAATCATTCACGTAACGGATACCCCGCAAGATAAAGTTAGCGCCCACCTGGCGGCAACAATCCACGGTTAACCCCTCGTACACCACGGCATCTACTTTGGGGTTGTCCCGGTAAATATCCCGTAGCCATTGCAAGCGTTGCTGTTCGCTAAACATCGGCACTTTATTAATATTCCGGCCGATGCCAACAACGAGCTTATCAAACAAAGGAAGTGCCCTGTTAATGATATCGGTGTGGCCGAGGGTGACCGGGTCAAAGGTTCCGGGGAACAAGCAGATTCTATTCATTGAGAAGGTTGAAGGTGAATGGTTGAGGGTTAAAGGTGAATGCTGAAGAGAGAATAATCAA
>JAYSYY010000068.1:0-31858 GCA_043727215.1 Chitinophagaceae bacterium
TCACTTTTATGCCCAAAGCTTGCACCATGAACAGTATTCATGTCGCTTTCCAAAGAAACGTACCCCCAGATAGGTCC
The DNA here is from genome assembly GCA_043727215.1 of Chitinophagaceae bacterium. Classification (GTDB taxonomy): domain Bacteria; phylum Bacteroidota; class Bacteroidia; order Chitinophagales; family Chitinophagaceae; genus Ferruginibacter. The sequence continues at coordinate 78 of JAYSYY010000068.1, forward strand.
CCACAGTCCTTTGCCCCGTACCGGTATGATGTAGTAGGCAGTCCCTTCCCTGTTACACACAAACAAGGGAAATAATTGATTTCCTCCATCGCCGGTTTTTATTTTGTCCTGTTCTTTTTTTAAGTCAATATCAAATGCTGCTACATCACCGGTTACCTCTTCCCCTTCATTATTCAAAACAACCTGTTGAGTTATGTATTTTTTAAATAGCTGCTCAGCCTCGCTGGTTTCAGCATGCACGCCGACACTAGTCAGGATATTTTTCATTTTTTCTATCCGCACATTTTTTGCCTGGTAAGGTGCAAGGCTGATTGAAGCCACAGATAACATAATAGCAATTACCACCACCATACCGGAGGAGAATAAGAAAGTGGCTTTATTGCTGTCTTTATGCATTTTGTTTTTGTTGAGGGTTTCCTCTTTTTATTCGGCGCTGGATATTGGCAGCAACCACATAATGGTCTATCAAAGGGGCCATCACATTCATGAATAAAATTGCCAGCATCATCCCTTCGGGGTAGGCCGGGTTAAAAACCCTGAACAATATGGCGAACATCCCTATCAGGAAACCATAAATGTATTTCCCGGTGTTGGTATGCGCTGCACTTACCGGGTCGGTGGCCATAAATATTGCCCCAAATGCAAATCCACCGAGCACAAGGTGATGGAGCGGCGTGATCTGCATCAGGGTAGTTAGCCCGAACAAATTAAATATTAGCGCCATTAAATAACCGCCAATGAAGACAGACAACATAATCCGCCAGCTACCGATCCCGGTATATAATAAAATAGCTGCCCCCACTAAGCAGGCTAACGTAGAAGTCTCACCGATGGAGCCAGGAATGATACCTATAAACGATTCCCAGATTCCCGGAATTTTATCTGCATGCCCCGCGGCAGCATCACCAAGTGGAGTAGCCCCACTAAAACCATCCACAAGGGCCTGGCCCTCGCGTACACTGGTGTTTATCCAAACTTCATCCCCGGAAATTTTAGTGGGGTACGCAAAAAACAGGAAAGCACGGGCAGTAAGTGCAGGGTTTAAAATATTCATGCCGGTACCACCAAAAACCTCTTTGCCAATAATAATGGCAAAAATAGTAGAAACAGCCACCATCCACAAGGGTACATCTACGGGCATCACCAGCGGAATGAGCATACCGGACACCAGAAACCCTTCATTGATCGTATGCTTACGGATAATGGCGAAAATAAATTCAACTGTTAAACCTGTGGCGTAGGACACGATTACCAGGGGCAATACTTTTTTGAAACCAAAAAGAAATGAATCTGCTATGTAAATATCAGCCATTCCCAGTGCTTTATAATGCTGGTAGCCAACATTCCATATACCGAATAATAAACAGGGAACTAACGACAGTACCACGAGTATCATGGTTCTTTTCAGATCTATGGCATCCCGTATATGGGCGCCACGAGCAGGAGCCGTAAGATCAGGAACAAACAGGAAGGTTTCAAATGCATTGAAGGCCGGATAAAACTTTTCCAGTTTCCCACCTTTTTCAAAGCTGGGTTTAACTTTATCCAATAATTTCCTAAGTGGCTTCAAACTGCGAATTTTTGATCTTTAAAATTCAGATGCCTGCCTTTCTCTAGAATCCTTTGCCGTATGTTAATTTAAACCATAATCGATTAACTGTTTCCTGTAAAGTAATAAATATTATGAATTATATGCAAGGTTTTTAATGACCCGAAGCGGGCTTCAACTGAATTCTTTCCTGACGAGGTCAAGGCCCCTGCGGATAATTTCCTGCGATTTTATTTTGGAGGTGCAGACCACTTCACATAATGCAAAGTCTTCTTCTCCCACTTCGTATATCCCCAACTTTTCCATTAAGTCTATATCTTCTATTAATATGGATTTGAGTAAGAGAACGGGGTATATATCCATTGGAAACACTTTTTCGTATTCCCCGGTCACGACAAAGGGACGTTCTTCGCCATGCAGGTTGGTGTCAAGCTCATATTTTTTGCGCGGGTTTAGCCAGGAGAAAAAAGCCCGCGACATGCTGAATTTATTCATGCCCGGCGCCAACCATCCCATGAACTCAGATTCATGCCCCTCCGGGATCACCGTTATCTGGGAGTCATAAAAACTTAAATAACCATCGGCAGAAATCTGCCTCCCGTTCAAAACATTCCCGCTTATCACCCTGCACTCACCTTCCTGTATCCCCCCGTTTGAAAGGATTTTTGTTACGGAAGTACCAACGAGGGTTTTATAATACTGGGGATTTGTTACCTGGGAACCTGTTAGCGCCACTACTCTTGACGCATCAAACTTACCTTCGGTAAATAACCTGCCAATGATCAACAGGTCCTGCGGATTAATGTACCATACCACTTCATCTTTATTAAGCGGATCGATATGATGTATCTGCACACCAATATTCCCGGCGGGGTGTGGCCCGGATATTTCGTTTATTTCTATTCCGTTTGTCTTTGTGAAAACAGTAGCCGGTGTTCCCGCTTTTACATTTACATGCACTTTCCCATCGGTCAATTTCCGGATGGCGTGTACACCAGTCTGAAAGAGCTGTTCATTACCCTGCAGGATAAAATCGTAATCCGGCCCCAGCGGGCTACTATCGAAGGTGGAGATAAAAATACTTTTGGGTTTTACCGCCGGGTTCGCAATCACATCAAATGGCCTTTGGCGAATAAATGGCCAGCAACCATTAGCTGTTAGTAAGCTGATAATTTCTTGCCGGCTCAGGTCATTTGGATTTGACTTGTCAAGAGAGACATAATTGATTTCCCTGTCGGCCAATATTTTTATTTCCAGAATTTTACGTTTTTCCCCTCTCACGATATCAATAACTTCCCCGCTTACAGTAGCACAAAACATCACCCCTTCATTGTGCTTATCATAAAACAGCGGTGTGCCGGCAAGTACAACATCAGATACATTAACCAATAATTTAGGGTTTACATCAATGAAGTCAGGGGGCTTGATGGCAAAGGTTTCTGGTAAGGGCAGCTCAGCCAATTTTTTACTGGCTTCGCCAAGGAGTTTGATATCCAGTCCTTTTTTAATCTTTATATTTTTTGACATCGGGCAAAATTTATTTCATCAAAACCGGCAAATCCTATGTAATAATTTATACCTTGTAGCAAATAATTTCTACTGCACTTTTCAATAAGGATAGTGAATAAGTAAATTTTTTTGAAAGACCCGTACCCTGGGTTGTCAAGTTCAGATATTTATTCTTCAATATAATCAATTTTATAGCTTCCTCAAGGCCTTTTAAATCTGAGGATAAATAATTATTTTTAATAGCAGGTGAAATTAAGCACCTTAGATTCACCTCATTTCTGGAATGGGGAAGGCTTATTTGGCGTGCTGGTATTAAATTTCGGAATATCAATTATTTTGTCACTTTTCAATATTGCTAATATGGCAACAGTAAATAGAATTTTAGGGACTAAAGGTCATGTTACCTTCTTTATCACACCAGCTACAACCGTTTACAAGGCCCTGGAAACGATGGTAGAAAACAATGTTAGCGCGTTGGTGGTATTAGAGGACGAAAAGCTGGTGGGGATCTTCTCGGAACGGGATTATGCCCGGAAGGTGATATTAAAAGGAAAATCTTCCCGGGATACACAAATTGGGGAAATAATGACAGAAGATGTGATAACAGTAAGCCCGGAAAGTACCATCGAGGAATGTATGCACTTAATGACCAGTAATTTTATCAGGCATTTACCGGTGCTGTCAGAAGGAAAACTGGTGGGTATCGTGTCCATTGGGGATTTGGTAAAATTCATCATTGACGAACAAAAATTCATTATTGAGAACATGGAACACTACATCACCGGGATTTGAGCGTAGGCCCGGGAGGAATCGTTATGAAATAATTTCATAAAATGGAAAGCTACTCAACGAGGGTGAATAATTGGTACAGTTTTCTTACTACCTGATATACCAAAAATTGAAATTATGAAAAAAAATGCCTCGGAAGAATCTCAGACACAGGATTTGCGGAATTCTTATATTGATGAACGCACAGAAGAAAGGATCCAGGAACATCTTACCAACGAAAACGACATCATTACAGAGCAAGACATTGCAAATGCACCCACCGGCATCGTAGACAAAACGGGCATGCCCGATCCCGAAAAGCTGCCGGTCGACCAAAAGGAAACTTCTGAAGAGGAAGACCAGGTACCGGATGAAAAAATCGTAAAAAATAACGAAGATCCCGCGATTGAAACGTCCTGGAATATCTTAGGATCTTAAGAAGTTGCCAGCATTGAATAGAAGGTATTTAAAAAGGGACCCGCGGGGAGTCCCTTTTTGTATGAGGTATAAGAGAACTAAAGATCTTATTTTGGTTGACCCATATGCATGAGTTCAGTAAAAAGTTTCTGACTTTCTAGTGTAAGTGCATCAAAGTTGATATTCAACTGGGGCAAAAGGTCAATCAGCGTATTGATGCGTCCCTCTGTTTGCATGAATTTATTAAGAACCACTACTTTTTTTTCCTGTAATATACAATAGCCGCTCTGGAAAGTACCTCGCTCATAACGGATAATATACCCGCTGTCTTCCGCTATCTTTTCTATTTTGTCTAATGTGTGTTGCGTGAATTTCATATTATCCCGGCCCTGGTGGGCTTTTAGTCCATTAATGATGGTGCAACTTGCATAAATAGAAATGATTTAAAAAAAAACATTCTCCACAACTTGTGGAATAACTGCAGTTTTCATCATGCAATGCCCGTTTCCCTTTTGGGAGGAGGGGACTTTATTTATTCGTCATCCTTACTACCGGTACTATCATTTCCTCCAGGCTGATACCCCCATGTTGAAACGTATTACGATAATAGTTAACAAAGTGATTGTAATTATTTGGATAACACAAGAACAGGTCGCCTTTGGCAAAAATAAAACTCGAGTTTACATTTGGAACGGGTAGCCCCGCTTCTTTAGGGTCCCGGAAAGCCAGTACATCCCTTGGCTCATAGTTCAGGTTCCTGCCATGTTTATACCGCAGGTTTGATGTTGTCTGTTTGTCCCCGATCACTTTTGCCGGTGTTTTCACCCTGGTGGTACCATGATCGGTTGCGACGATCAGGTTTAGTTTTTTATCTGCGATCCTTTTTAACGCATGATGCAACGGGCTGTGCTCAAACCAGCTTAATGTAATACTCCGGTAGCTGGTTTCATCACCTGCCAGTTCTTTCAGCACTTCCATTTCCGTTCGCGCATGGCTTAGCATGTCCACGAAGTTGTATACAATCACGTTCAAATCATTGTCGAGCATATTGTGGATATTATCCACCATTTTCTGCCCGTCACTGTTATTGGTGATTTTAGTGTAAGAGTATTTAAGATCGCTCTTTCCCAGTTTCTTTAATTGTGCTTTTAAAAACTCTTCTTCGTACAGGTTTTTGCCGCCATCCTCATCATCATTTTTCCACTGGGTGGGAAATTGTTTCTCAATATCTACCGGTAAAGCCCCCGCGAAAATGGCATTACGGGCATATTGGGTAGCTGTTGGTAAAATTGAATAAAAAGTTTCTTCTTCGAGTATGCGAAAAGATTCCGCAAAAATGGGTTGAATTGTTTTCCATTGATCGTACCTCAGGTTGTCGATCAACACAAAAAACAGCGGGGTGCCTTTTTCAAGGTGGGGAAGTACTTTATACTTTAACAGGTTATGGCTCATGATCGGCGCATCCGTACTTTTTGGTGATACCCATGAAGCATAATTTTTTGAAATGAATTTAAAAAACTCTGTATTGGCTTCTTGTTTTTGGGTAGCAAAAACTTCCTGCATTTCGGGGCTGTCGCTTTTTTTCATTTCCAGTTCCCAGTACACTAATTTTTTATACAGGTCCATCCATTCAGTATAGTTGGGGTTGCTGCTGAGCGCCATGAATAAACTCCGGAATTCCTGCTGGTAAGCACTCGTGGTTTTTTCTGCGACCAGTCTTTTATTATCGATAATTTTTTTCAGGCTTAGCCAAACCTGGTTTGGATTCACAGGCTTGATGAGGTAGTCACTTATCTGGCTGCCAATGGCCTCATCCATCAGGTTTTCAGCTTCGTTTTTCGTAATGAGTACCACAGGCAGGTTACTGTTTATTTCCTTGATCTGTTGTAACACCTGCAGGCCCGTTATGCCCGGCATCGTTTCGTCCATTAATACCACATCCACGATGTTTGTTTTCACATACTCTACAGCATCAAAACCATTGGTCTTGGTATCTACGCTATATCCTTTGTTTTCCAGGAAAAGTATTTGAGAAGTTAAACTGTCAATTTCATCATCGACCCATAAAATTTTCGGTATGCTCATAATTAATCTTTAGTACCCGGGGATAAAGTAGGAGTTTTACAATTAAATAAGTTCCATTCCCTACAAATCTAATTTAATAAAAAGTTGCGTTGTAGCTTTGTTTCACTTTTTAATAGTTTTAACATATCAAACCCAGCCCACCATTCATGCATTTTCATAAGATAATCAACGATCCTGTATATGGCTTTATTACCATTGATGATCAGTTGGTGCTGGATTTGATTGCCCACCCATTTTACCAGCGGTTGCGCCGCATACACCAGATGGCTATGGCTCATCTGGTTTACCCGGGTGCAGTGCACACCCGGTTGCATCATTCCCTGGGCGCCTATCACCTAATGAGTTGTGCCTTGCATGAACTTACCGCGAAAGGTTTCTCCATCACGCCGGAAGAACAACAGGGTGCAAAGATCGCGATACTCCTGCACGATATCGGGCATGGCCCGTTTTCCCATGCGTTGGAACATGTACTTGCCGAAGGAATGCACCACGAAGAAATTTCCCTTTTAATTATCAGGGAACTCAACAAGCAATTTGGCGGCAAATTGCAAATGGCGTTGGACATTTTCACTAACGGCTATCACAAAAAATATTTATACCAGCTGGTAAGCGGGCAGCTGGATGTGGACCGGATGGATTACCTCACCCGGGACAGTTTTTTTACCGGTGTAATAGAAGGCGCAATCGGCTATGACCGAATACTGAAGATGATGACCATCCACAACGGCGAATTGATGATAGAAGAAAAAGGTATCTATTCTATTGAAAAGTTTTTGGTAGCCCGCCGGCTTATGTACTGGCAGGTATACCTGCATAAAACAGTGCTTAGTGCCGAACAGATGCTGCGAAGGATCATCAGCAGGGCGCGGGAACTTAAAGCGCGATGCCAGGAGCCCCTCAACAGTTTTATCAATAAGCCCCTGGTTAATGTGAACCTGGAGCACTTTCTCGCGCTTGATGATTATGATGTTTTAATGGCAATAAAAGGATGGCGCAATTATCCGGACAAGGTATTGTCAATTTTGTGCCAGGGGATCATCGACCGCAAATTACTTAAAGTAAAATATGCCCCGGAACCCTTTGCTTTGAATTTGGTAGAAGATAAAATAGGGGAAGTTGCTGAAAGAGAAGGGTTGACCAGGGAGGACGCTAAATGGCTTGTTTTCACCGGCGAAGCCACGAGCAGTACCTATAATTTTGAAGACGAACACATATTTATTTTGTTTAAAGACGGAGACATCAAAGATATTACCGAGGTGGATGATGCCCTGATAAATGAAAACCTGCGGGGCAAGGTTAAAAAATATTACATTTGTTACCTGAGGTAGCTATTGGTTCTGGCTGATAGCTATTTGTTTTATAGGATTTGTCCGGGGCTTCCGGGTTTTCACAGTAAGCTAATGAGGGGAATATGCAGGTAAATTAAAAACAACCCAGGCTAAAAAGCTAAAATATGCAATTTAGTGCAGCACAAATAGCGGCCATCATTAATGGAACTACGGAAGGTGATACTTCTGTGACCGTGGGTTCTTTTGGTAAGATCGAAGAAGCCAGGCAAGGGCAACTTGCCTTCCTGGCCAATCCCAAATACGAAGATTTTTTATATACCACCCAGGCTTCAATCGTTATTGTGAATGATGCTTTGCAACTCAAGCAGGCCATACCTGCCACCCTGGTGAGGGTACCGGATGCCTACAGTGCTTTTGCCACCTTGCTGGACACCTATCAGCAATTGAAAACGCAACAATTGTCCGGCATACAACAGCCCGTTTATATTGATAAGACGGCTGAAACCGGCCAGAATGTTTTCATCGGTGCCTTTGCATACCTCGGAGAAAATGTAAAGATCGGAAACGATGTGAAAATATTTCCAAACGCCTATATTGGCAATAATGTGACCATTGGAGACGGCAGTTTTATACATGCCGGTGTGAAGATCTATCGCGAATGTGTAATAGGGAAGAATGTGACCATCCATGCAGGCACGGTGATTGGGAGCGACGGTTTTGGTTTTGCGCCGCAGCATGACGGTACGTTTAAAAAAGTTCCGCAGATCGGAAATGTGGTGATAGAGGATAACGTGGAGATCGGCGCCAATGCAACTATCGACCGGGCGACGATCGGATCTACTATCATCCGTGAAGGAGCCAAGCTGGATAACCTTATACAGGTAGCGCATAATGTGGAAGTAGGTAACAATTCCGTGATAGCGGCACAGGCGGGTGTGAGTGGCAGCACTAAGATCGGTAACAATGTGATGATAGGAGGGCAGGCAGGAATTGTGGGCCATATACAAATTGCAGACGGCACCAAGATAAATGCACAAAGCGGGGTAAGCAAAACCATAAAATTTCCGAATACAGTCGTTACAGGTTCTCCTGCACACGATTACTCAGCTGCATTGCGGAGCCAGGCCCTGAACCGTAAATTGCCTGAGCTTGAAAAAAGATTGTCGGACCTGGAGCGCCTTATAAAGCTGCTGAAAGCCGATCAGGAAAACCTCTGAATTTACTTTTATCTGCCTGGCGCATAGGACGAATTCCTTTGCAGGAGAAGTGTTTTTGCCCATGAGCAAAATCCGATTCTTTTCATACTTTTGTAACTATGGACTTTAAGAACGGAACGGATCAGTCATTTCAACATACTATAAAGGAAGAACTTACAATAGCGGGCGTTGGTATTCATACAGGACAAGCTGTCTCTATGCGGTTAAAACCTGCAGAACCAAATACGGGTATCAATTTTCAACGAGTTGACCTGGCGGAGAAACCTATCATCAAAGCGGATGTGGATAACGTGATCGAAACCAACCGCAGTACCACATTAGAATGTGGTGGCGCCCGGGTTAGTACCATTGAACACCTGATGGCCGCGCTGGTAGGCATGCAGATAGACAATGTGCGGATAGAATTGGACGGAGAGGAAGTTCCCATCCTGGATGGCAGCAGTGAGCCTTTCGTGGAAGCCCTTCAAAAAACGGGGATCACCCAACAAAAGGCGCCAAAAATATACTACGAGATCCATCACAATATTACATTCACAGACGAAGAGAAAAAGGTAGAAATGGTAGCCCTGCCATTTCATGAATACCGGATCAACACACTCATTGATTTTAATTCCCCGGTACTTGGCACACAACATGCCGATCTGAAAAACATTTCACTTTTTAACGACCAGATCGCTTCCAGCAGGACCTTCTGTTTTTTTCATGAACTGGAGGCCTTATTAAATAACAACCTTATTAAAGGCGGCGATATTAATAATGCCATTGTCGTGGTGGACCGGCCGGTCACGGATGACCAGGTAGAACGTATCTCAAAAATTTTTAAGAAGCAGGATGTAAAGGTGAGTGAAGAGGGTATTTTAAATAATCTCCAGCTTCGTTATCCTAATGAACCGGCCCGGCATAAACTACTGGATGTGGTGGGTGACCTTGCGCTCGTGGGTTATGCATTCAAGGCGCATATTATTGCAAATCGTCCCGGGCACGCCAGCAACGTCAAGTTTGCAAAAAAAATAAAGGACCATATAAAAAAATATAAACACCGCCAGGAAGTTCCCCAGTATGATCCCAACCAGCCGCCTTTACTGGATATCCATGCGATAGAAAGAACGCTGCCACACCGCTATCCCTTTCTGCTGGTAGATAAAATTATGGAGCTTACGGACAAACACGTACTGGCCATTAAAAATGTAACTTATAACGAGCCTTTTTTCCAGGGGCATTTTCCCGGAAACTGCGTGATGCCGGGTGTGTTGCAGGTAGAAGCCCTTGCCCAGGCAGGTGGTATACTGGCTATCCCGAGGGATTCCGAAGACGAGTATGATACTTATTTTCTGAAGATTGAAAACTGCAAATTCAAACAAAAAGTGATTCCAGGTGATACCCTTATATTGAAGATGGAACTGGTTAGCCCGATCAGAAGGGGGATTTGCGAAATGAAAGGGACTATATTTATAGGAGATAAGGTAGTAACAGAAGCTATATTAGTTGCTCAAATTGTAAAAAGACCCAAAGCGAAAATATGATAAGTCCCCTTGCACATATTAGTCCTGATGCCGTGTTGGGTAATAACGTAACAATAGATCCATTCGCGGTCATACACGATGACGTGAAGATTGGTGATGACACACATGTAATGTCTCATGCTGTCATCATGGGTGGAACAGTTATCGGAAAATCCTGTCTTATTTTTCCAGGTGCGGTCTTGGGCGCAGTACCGCAGGATCTGAAATTTGTCGGCGAGAAAACAACAGTTGAAATAGGAGATCATACCACTATAAGAGAATGTGTAACCATCAATCGGGGTACCCAGGACAAATGGAAAACGGTAGTCGGAAGTCATTGCCTTCTCATGGCATATGCTCATGTAGCCCACGATTGCATCATGGGAGATCACGTAATATTAGCTAATTCTGTACAACTGGCCGGACATGTAGAAGTGGGTGATTATGCCATTATAGGAGGCCTTTCCGGCGTAGCTCAATTTACCAGGATTGGTGCGCATACATACGTGGCTGGCCATTCAGTAATCAATAAAGACGTGCCTCCGTTTATAAAGGCCGGCAGAAGTCCGATCAGTTTTGCAGGAGTGAATTCTGTGGGAATACACCGTAGGGGTTTTAGTAATGACACGATTAATACAATCCTTGAAATTTACCGTATTATTTACAATAAAGGCCTTAATACTTCACAGGCCCTTGAATACATAGAACAACATCTGCCTCTCTGTGATGAAAAAAATCTAATTGTTTCCTTCATAAAAAGTAGTAAAAGAGGTATCATAAAACTTTTTAGCAAAGCCGATATTGATGAATATTAGTTTGGCTGATACCGGCAAACGATTTAACCGGGATTGGATCTTCCGCCATGTTAGTTTAGCGTTTTCAACATTAGGCACCTATGCGATCACCGGGCCGAATGGCTCTGGTAAATCTACTTTGCTGCAAGTGATTGGGGGCGCCATGTTGCATAGCGAAGGAACCATAAAATACAGTCATGATCAATCCATGGACATCCGGGAACCTTACCAGTCCATTGCTATTGCCGCGCCTTACCTGGAGTTGATCGAGGAGCTCACTGCTATTGAATTTTTAAGTTTCCATGAAGGATTTAAGCCGCTCACTCACACTATCCCGCAAATATTGGCAGCAGTCAATCTCGAAAACGCGGCGTCTAAGCAGATCCGCTACTATAGCAGCGGGATGAAGCAACGGTTAAAACTGGCCCAGGCCTTTTTTTCTGCCACCCCTGTTCTTTTACTGGATGAGCCTACATCCAACCTGGACAGGGAAGGTACTGAGTTATATAAACAATTGATAAAAAACCAGGTAGGAAAACGACTGATCATCGTAAGCAGCAACGTGGAAGAGGAGTATGCCTTCTGCGAAAAAGTGATCAGTATCGAAGATTATAAGTGAGGAAAAAACATACCGGAACAATCGGCGTTGATCCTGCCATTACCGGCGGCTGGCGATCAATAAATTCAGGTCGGTATATTTTAAATCAAATCGCTCGCTCAAATAAAAATTGGTAAGGCTGCCCTTAAATAAATAGATACCTGTGCGGATATTTATTTTGTACCAGATCACATTGTCGATGCCTCCATCTTCAGCCGTTTCCAGCAACAAAGGCATTAATACATTACTGATCGCCTGGGAGGCCGTACGTGCAAAACCGCTCGGGATATTCGGTACGCAGTAATGAATGACATCATATTTTTTAAATACCGGTTTTTTATGTGTGGTTACCATGCTGGTCTCAAAACAGCCGCCATGATCTATACTTACGTCTACTATCACAGTTCCTGGCCGCATAGCGCTGACCATCTCCTCGCTCACCACGATAGGTGTTCTTCCTCCCGCGCCGCTTAAAGCACCGACAGCCACATCACATGTTTTTAATTGTTTGCTTAATATTTTGGGCTCAATCACGGAGGTCCACATTCGCACCCCGATATTATTTTGTAACCTCTTCAGCCGATAAATACTGTTGTCAAACACTTTTACACTGGCCCCCATTGCCAGCGCAGTCCGGGCTGCATATTCGCCAACGATGCCGGCGCCGATGATTACAACCTTGGTAGGCGGTATGCCACTGATGCCTCCCACGAGTACACCCTTTCCTTCATTGGCATTGCTAAGGTATTGGCCGGCAATCAGCATCACAGCACTTCCCGCGATCTCGCTCATACTCCGCACGATCGGGTTGTGGCCACTGGCATCTTTTAGGTTCTCAAAACTGAGTGCAGTTATTTTTTTACTCATCATTTTCTCCAGGATATCGCGTTTCATTACCGCAAGATGAATAGGAGAAATGATATATTGGTTGGGCCGAAGGAACTCGCAGTCAGCCTCGCTCACCGGCGCGCTTTTTACGATGATCTCACTTTCAAATACCTGTTTTTTATCATATAGAATTTTCGCACCGGCATCACTGTAGTCCTTATCACTGTAGTTTGCACCCTCGCCGGCCCGGGTCTCTACGTTCACTTCGTGGCCATTGGCTATTATTACACTTACCGCATCAGGCGTAAGCGCAATCCTTTTTTCATTAAAAGAATCTTCTTTGGGTATGCCAATGGTGAGGGATTCAGTTTTTGGTTTTACATCTAAGGTTTCTTCCAGCGTTTCGTATGTAAGAGAAGGAGAGACAAATGGTTTAGCTGTTGCCATAAAATTGATAAAATTGAATAATGCCTGTCGTACTAAGTTTACAAATTACATTTTTATTTTCAGCTTTCGCTCATTATTGCCGCTGTTGCTTAAATAACAATGGAGGGTATTTTCAGGCAATAACCGGGACGTTTTTTCAGGCCATTCTACCAGGCAATATTTGCCGGAATAAAAACATTCTTCCACGCCGGCCTGCAAAGCTTCTTCCTCATCTTTCAGGCGGTACAGGTCCAGGTGATAGACCAGGTTGCCATCTGCCGCCTGGTATTGATTGATGATAGAATAGGTTGGGCTGCTAACCCCATCGGACACTCCCAGTTGTTTACAAATGGCTTTAATGAACGTTGTTTTGCCCGCGCCCATTTCACCATGAAACGCCAGCACCCGGTTATTGTCTGCAAATTTCAAAAATTCTGCTGCAGTGGCATCAATGTTCTCCAGCGTGTAATATGAATCCATGATGCAAAGATATTTTCATAATTAGTAAATACTTAGGGAGTTGTTGAGATAATTTTGCAGTATGGAAAAGATCGACTGGAAAGTGGAGGGAATGACCTGTAGCAATTGTGCATTAAGTGTATCTAAATACCTGGACAAGGAAGGCGCAAAAGAAGTGACCGTGAATCCCATAACAGGGGCGGTGAGTTTTACTGCACCGGGGGAGATGTCTTTACCTGTGGTAAAAAAGGGGATAGGCTCTTTAGGATACACCGTACGGGAAGAAAACGGCCACGACCATCCTGGGCACGCCCATGGGCACGAGGGCAGCGGTTTTTTGTCTACCAACAAAAAACGTCTTTTATTCTGTTTGCCTTTTACGCTTGTTTTGATGCTCCACATGCTGGAGAAATGGCTGCCCTTGCACTGGCTGATGAATCCCTGGATCCAGATGGCGCTCTGCCTGCCGGTATTTATCGTGGGGATGCGCTACTTTGGGAAAAGTGCACTCAAAAGCCTGGCGGGCGGGATGCCAAATATGAATGTGTTGATCGCATTAGGAGCATTGGCAGCTTTTGTTTACAGTCTTACCGGTGCAATATTGGAACTCGGGCATGACTACCTCTTTTTTGAAACCAGTGCTTCTATAATTACCCTTGTCTTATTCGGTAATTATATGGAGGAGGCTTCCATCCAATCCACACAAAGGGCCGTGAATTCCCTTGCACGTAGCCAGAAAGTAATGGCTAATATGATTGCCTTTGATGACAAACACCAGGAGCAGGTTTTCCCGGTAGAAAATACGGTGCTTAAAACCGGTGACCTTGTCCTGATAAAAAATGGCGAACAGGTGCCTATCGACTGCAAAGTATTGTGGGGGGATGCAATGGTGAACGAAGCGATCATTACCGGGGAAAGTATTCCGGTGAGTAAACAAAAAAAGGATTTCCTGGTAGGCGGAAGCGTTTTAGAAAGTGGGCTCATCAAAGCGCAGGTAACTGCAACCGGGAAGGATACCGTCCTCTCGGGTATATTAAAAATGGTGCAGGATGCACAGGGGGAAAAACCGCCGATGCAAAAAATGGCCGATCAGATCAGCGCTGTTTTTGTGCCGGTGGTGATTGGTATCGCGTTGCTCACATTCATTCTTACCTATACTGTGGCGGATAAAAGCCTGGGCACCTCCTTAATGAGGGCCATTGCCGTATTGGTGATCTCCTGCCCCTGTGCGATGGGCCTTGCTACCCCCGCAGCCATCGCTGTTGGCCTGGGGCGTGCAGCAAAAAATGGTATCCTCTTTCGGAATGCTGCCAGCCTGGAAACGTTCAAAGATATCCGCCAGGTAGTTTTTGATAAAACGGGAACCCTTACCACGGGCAATTTCGTAGTGTCAGCTTACCATTCTTTGATTGACGATGCTTTTTTTAAACAACTCGCATACTCCCTGGAGAAAATTTCTAATCATCCGTTGGGCAGGTCCGTAGCCGCCGAATGGAAAACAAAAGAAGGCCTGAAATGGAAAACAATAGAGGAAGTGAAAGGGATGGGTATAAAGGCCACGGATGAACAGGGTAATTTGTACGAGGCCGGGTCCTTTAAAATAATGCCGGCTAATTACAACGATTCTAACCACAATATTTTTATTACTAAAAATGCGCAGTTGCTGGGATGGATCGATGTGGCAGATGCTGTGCGGCCCGAAGCCAAAATGGTTATTGACTGGCTGAAAACGAAAAATATTAAAACGATCTTATTAAGTGGCGACCGACAGGAAAAATGTGTACTCCTTGCGCAACACTTAGGTATAAACGAAGTTTTTGCAGAGCAGACTCCCGCACAAAAACTCCAAAAGATAGCCACCCTCAATATGCAAATGCCGACTGCCATGGTGGGTGATGGTATCAATGACGCACCCGCCCTGGCAAAAGCCAGCCTCGGGATCTCTTTGAGCGATGCATCCCAGATAGCCATGCAGAGTGCGGATGTTATTTTAATGAATCATGGTATTAAGAACCTGCCACAGGCCCTGGGCCTTGGTAAGCATACTTATCTTACCATTAAACAAAACCTGTTTTGGGCGTTTATTTATAACATTGTAGCCATACCAGTCGCTGCCCTGGGTTTTCTTACACCAACTGTGGCAGCGCTTGCAATGGGATTAAGTGATGTTGTACTGGGTATTAACTCTGTGCGCCTTTTTGTAAAAAAGGTTTTTTAACTTCAGCCGTCATCAAACGCTGCTCTTGCCGGACATTCACGAGATATTAAAAAATTACTGGGGGTTTAGCAGTTTTCGTCCCTTGCAGGAAGAGATCATCCGGTCGGTGCTTGCAAAAAACGATACACTCGCCTTATTGCCTACAGGGGGTGGAAAGTCGATCTGCTTCCAGGTGCCCGCTATGGCATTGGACGGTATCTGCATTGTCATCAGTCCCTTAATTGCGCTGATCAAGGACCAGGTAGCCAGCCTTGCTGAAAAAGGTATTCCTGTGTTGTCCATTTACTCGGGCATGCATTTTCTGGAAGTGAGAAAAACCTTGCAGAATGCGGCTTATGGTAACTACAAATTTTTATATGTTTCCCCGGAAAGACTGGAAACAGCCCTTTTCCTGGAGTGGCTTCCCGCCATAAAACCTTCCCTTATTGTGGTAGATGAAGCCCATTGTATTTCCCAATGGGGCTACGATTTCAGGCCGCCGTATTTACGAATCGCCAACCTGCGCCAGGAATTACCGGGTGTGCCCGTTATCGCATTAACGGCGTCCGCCACAAAACTGGTGCAGGATGACATTTGCGAAAAACTTGAATTCAAAAAAACGGCCAAGCGATTTTTACAATCATTTGAAAGGCCCAATCTTTCCTACAGTATTTTTTCGCCGCCATCAAAAGAAACGAAACTGCTGGAAATTCTGAACAATGTGAAAGGATCTTCCATTGTGTATTGCAAAAGCCGGAAACATACGCAGCAGGTGGCCGGGTTACTTTCGATGAATAATGTGAGTGCAGATTTTTACCATGCCGGGCTTTCCAATGATGTCCGCACTGCCAGGCAGGAAGACTGGCTCAAAAACAAAATCAGGGTGATCGTCTGCACCAATGCCTTTGGGATGGGTATCGATAAACCGGACGTGCGCACAGTGATCCATTACAATGTGCCGGACTGCCTGGAAAATTATTACCAGGAAGCCGGGCGGGCCGGCCGCGATGGCAAAAGAGCTTATGCCGTTTTACTGCACAATCAAAAAGAGCCGGAAGACTTGTTGAAGCAGGCTGCTCTCCGCTTTCCCCTGCCAGAAGAAATAAAAAAAATCTACACAGCCCTTATGAACCACCTGCAGGTAGCTGCTGGTGGCGGAGAAGGCAGCAGTCATGATTTTGACCTCGCCGTGTTTGCAAAACATTTCAAGCTTAATATTCTACAGGCCACTTATGGTGTGCAGGCATTGGCAAAAGAAGATATCCTTAGTTACAACGAGATCTTCTTTAAACCCTCTACGGTTGTTTTCAACCTGAACAAAAATGACCTGCAGGAATTTGAATCAATGCACCCGCAACTGGAGCCTGTGATAAAAGCGCTGTTGCGCAGTTATGAAGGGATCTTTGACTTCCCGGTCACTATTTACGAAGGCTTGTTAGCCGGCTTTCTCAAAACCAACCAACAAAACCTGGTGAATTCTTTAAAACTTTTGCACCGGTACCGCGTAATCATTTATGAACCGGTTTCCGAAAAGCCCCAGCTTTTCCTGTTAAAAAACAGGATGTATACCGATGATTTCAAAATAGATGATAAGCAAATCCTTCTGAGGCGAAAACATTATGAAGACAGGGTTGAAGCAATCGTCGGGTACCTTGAAAATGAAAAGGACTGCCGGGCAGGCATACTGGCCGCTTATTTCGGGCCACCCCTTGGGAATAAATGCGGTATTTGTGACAATTGCATCAATCAGCAGCCTGTACGGGTTTCCCCGGAAGATTTTAATGGGATTGAAAAGGAGATAAGTCTTCAACTTCAATCAGGCCCAATGGATATCAACTCGTTGGTGAACAGGATCAAGGGTTTTCGGCCGACGGAGATCTGGGAGGTAATTAATTACCTGATTGCGGAGGAAAAACTCGTTCAAACCGGAGAGGGGCATATCGGATCTAACCGTAAATAGTGCTTTACAGGCCTTCTGAAAAATAAAAAAGGGACCAAGATAGAAATCTAGTCCCGCTTTAAAATCCAATATCCTATGAAAAACCGAAACAAAGATAGTGTGGTATTTACTATTTCCCAAAGTTTAAACGGTTTTTTTGTAGTTTTTTTACTACAAAAATGCGATTTAGATCATAGAAATCCCTGCTATTTGAATAGCAGGCAGTTACAGATCCCTATGATATCCAGGTTCTTTCCCGTCTTGTAAGCCCGTCAAAACCAACTGGTCTTTTTCCGGGTGGTTCTACCTCCCAGTCCCAAAGCCCCGAGTAAAGACCTTACAATAGTATTCCCGGCAGTACGGGCAATACTTTTCACCACCGTGTTATTGGCAATCTTTTCAAAAGTAGTTGGTTCCTCTTTGGGTGCTTTTTTAGCTGGTTGTTTGGCGGCAGATTTTTCAGCCGCTTCTTCCAGTTTCGCCGACAATATCTCGTAGGCGCTATTGCTGTCAACTTCCTGGTTGTATTTAGCTACCAGTTTGCTGCCGGCATTGATCGTATCAATCTCAGCGGGTGTGAGCACGTCCATCCTGCTTCTTGGCGAGCATAACATAGTATGGGCCAAGGGCGTGGGAATACCTTTCTCATTCAACATAGTAACCAGCGCTTCCCCGATCCCGAGTTGGGTGATGAGGTCCTCGGTTTTGTAAAAGCCGGTTTCGGGATAGTTGTCAGCAGTTTGTTTTATCACTTTCCGGTCTGCAGCAGTAAATGCCCGGAGTGCGTGCTGGATCTTCATACCCAGCTGGCCCAAAACGGAAGCTGGAACATCCATGGGGTTTTGGGTACAGAAAAATATGCCGATGCCCTTGGACCGGATCAACTTGATAATAGTTTCAATCTGTTGGGTCAGTTCGTTACTGGCTTCCTGGAAGATCAGGTGGGCCTCGTCAATGAACATCACCAGTTTAGGTTTATCCAGGTCCCCTTCTTCCGGAGAACTTGCATATAACTCTGCCAGCATCTGTAACATGAACGTGGAAAAAAGTTTTGGCTTATCCTGCAGGTCTGTCACCCGGAGGATACTGATCATTCCGCGGCCCTCATTATTAATGCGCATCAGGTCATCCACCTCAAAGCTTCTTTCGCCAAAAAAGATATCGGCGCCCTGCTGCTGTAACTCAATTATTTTTCTCAAAATAGTTCCTGTAGAGGTGGTCGAGATCTTGCCATACAATTTTTCTATTTCAGCCTTTCCGTCATCGCCCACAAACTGGAGCACTTTTATAAAATCCTTCAGGTTCAGCAGGGGTAATTTGTTGTCATCACAATATTTAAATATCAGTGCAACAATCCCACCCTGGGTATCATTCAATCCCAGGATCTTGCTTAGCAAAACAGGGCCAAATTCACTTACGGTCGCTCTTAGCTTCACGCCATCTTTGCCGGTAAGCGAGAGCAGTTCTGCGGGGAACGCTGCGGGGTTATATGGCAGGTTAAGTTTCTGGTAGCGTTCGGTAAGTTTTTCATTCACTTCGCCCATTGCGGCAATACCGCTGAGGTCTCCTTTAATGTCCATCAACAACACAGGGACACTTGCATCGCTCAGCATTTCACTGATGGTTTGAAGTGTTTTTGTTTTACCGGTACCAGTGGCACCTGCAATCAGGCCATGCCTGTTCATGGTTTTGAGGGGCAGAAAGATCCTGGCTTCCGGAATAACTTCTCCATCCAGCATAGCTGCACCGATCTGCACCGCATCTCCCTTAAACGTATAGCCTTTGTTGATAGTGTCTGTGAAAGTATTTTTATCTGGCATTGCTTTTTATTGAAAGTTACAACCTTATGCCTGAAATGTTTTTAAGGCAAAAAAAAAACAGGTTTGCATAGGAATCCTGCAGGATCCCGGGACTATTTTCTGACATTCCTTTGTCTTTTTAAAAACTACAAACGGTTTAGAAAGGTTATTCATAAAAGGTGCCTTTAAGTGGGAGGAGATAGGGAGGAGATAGGGAGGAGAGGGTGGCCCCGCTTTCGTCACCTCATCGTCCCGAATGCTTTCGGGATTGTTTTTCTAACACTCCTTCGTCGTGTTGAAAAACTACGAACGGTGGAAGGGAGAAGGTAGAAGGTGGAAAGTAGAATGCAAGCCAACTGCCGTTTACCGTTGCCGTTTACTTTTTGCTATTTTTACAACGTATGAAAAAAATATTTCCTGTCGCCCTTATTGGATTTGCGCTGGTAATGACAGCAAACTTTTCATTCATGGAACGGGGCGAAAATATTAAGACCAAAGCCGAGCTGGGTCGGAAATTGTTCAATGAAAAATTACTCTCCAAAGATTCAAGCATTAGTTGTGCCAGTTGCCATAAACCGGCATTTGCATTTGCAGACACGGTGGCTTTCAGCACGGGCATATTTGGCAAACTGAGCAGCAGGAATACGCCATCGGTGTTGAACATGAAGAACAGGCCTTATTATTTCTGGGATGGTCGTGCAGGTACACTTGAAGCGCAGGCGCTGATGCCGATAGAAAATCCGGATGAAATGGGATTACCCATCCGGGAAGCAGTGGAAAGGCTGAACAACCAGGAAGAATACCGCAGGCTGTTTAAGAAAATATTCAGGCAGGCCGTTACTCCGAATAACCTGGGGCAGGCCTTTGCAGCTTTTGAGAAAACACTGGAAACGGTGGATAGCCCCTTTGATGACTGGAGTAATAATTTGTCTGAATTGTCTGAAGAAGAAGAAAGGGGGCGGCAGTTATTTGTAGGTAGTAAGGCAAAATGTTTCGATTGCCATTCTATGGAAGATTTTACGGACGACGGGTTTAAAAATATCGGTCTGTTTAATGACAAGGATGGCAGGGACGCTGGCCGGTTCAGTATCACGAAAAATAAAACAGACCTGGGTAAGTTTAAAACGCCGGGATTAAGGAATGTAGCTGTCACTGGTCCCTATATGCATGATGGCCGGTTTAAAACACTGGAACAAGTGGTGTCTTATTACAATACAGCTTTCATGTTTGTTGATGATCCCATTAATATGGACAGCACTTTAAAACAGCCATTGCAGCTTACCCAGCAGGAGAAAAAAGACCTGGTTGCTTTCCTTAAAACCCTTACTGATAAGGCATATAGCAAAAGGTAAGGTTAACAAAAAATTAGGCATTATATTAGCAGTATAAAATGCGAATTAATTTTATTTGTAAATAAACTAATAAAACATGGAAGCAGTTAAACCTAAAATTTTGTTGTGCGAAGATGATACGAACCTCGGCATGGTGTTGAAAAATTACCTTGAGCTGAATGATTATGATGTAACCCTCGAAAGAGATGGTCGCCTCGGACTGGCTGCGTTCCAAAGGGAGAAATTCGATATTTGTTTACTGGATGTGATGATGCCTAATATGGATGGATTTACCGTGGCGGAAGAGATCCGTGATATCAATCCTGATGTGCCTTTATTTTTCCTGAGCGCCAAAACGATGAAGGATGACATTATCCAGGGGTATAAATTGGGAGCGGATGATTACATCACTAAACCGTTTGATAGTGAAGTGCTCCTGCACAAGATAAAAGCGATATTGAAACGCAATGAAGAAATGCACAGGGAAGAAGTAAATGCAGAATTTGACCTGGGTGGTTATCATTTCAATCCAAGGCTCCGGGAGTTGACGGTTAACGGTAAAGTACAAACGCTTTCACCCAAAGAGAATGAATTGCTGAAAATGCTGAGCGAGTATAAAAATGACCTGTTACCAAGGGAAGCCGCTCTGAAAAAGATCTGGGGAAGCGACACTTATTTTAACGGCCGAAGTATGGATGTGTACATTGCCAAGCTGCGTAAATATTTAAAAGAAGATCCCAAACTGGAGATTGTGAATATTCACGGAAATGGTTTTAGGCTGGTGGAGAGCGAGTAATGAAATTATTAATGAAGAAGGGCGGAACATTTGTTCCGCCCTTCTTTTATAGTGTAATGGTGCGCCCGCTTAAATGAAAGTCTCTTTATATTCCACCAAACAAGTTAGGGTGGCCGCTTCCTGCATGCGGGGTTTTTCCCAAATGTTCATAGGCCTTGGCTGTAACTTCTCTTCCTCTTGCTGTGCGTTGCAAAAACCCTTGCTGAATTAAAAAAGGCTCATACACTTCTTCCAGCGTGCCTGTTTCTTCGCCTACCGCCGTCGCGATGGTGGTGATACCTACAGGTCCGCCTTTGAACTTATCAATGATCGTGGTTAAGATCCGATTATCCATCTCGTCTAAACCATACGTGTCAACATTCAGCGCTTTCAATGCATGTTCCGTGATGTTCATGTCTATCACGCCGTTGCCGATCACCTGTGCAAAGTCCCTTACGCGCCGCAGTAAGCCGTTGGCGATCCGGGGTGTTCCGCGGCTGCGCCCTGCTATTTCCGTGGCCGCATCGCTGGTAAGTTTGGTATTTAAAATACCGGCGCTTCGGGTCAGGATATTTTTTAGGGTGGGGGTGTCGTAATACTCAAGCCGCGACTTTATCCCGAACCTTGATAATAAGGGAGCTGTAAGCAGTCCGCTGCGGGTGGTAGCGCCAATCAGGGTAAAAGGATTGAGATTGATCTGCACACTTCTGGCACTGGGACCACTGTCTATCATAATGTCTATCCGGAAATCTTCCATGGCGGCATAGAGATATTCTTCCACCACCGTACTCAGCCGGTGTATCTCGTCAATGAACAATACATCACTGGGTTCCAGGTTGGTGAGGAGCCCGGCAAGGTCTGCGGGTTTTTCAATAACAGGGCCGCTCGTTTCTTTGATACTTACGCCCAGTTCGTTGGCAACAATACGGCTTAAGGTGGTTTTACCCAAACCCGGCGGGCCATGGAACAGGATATGATCCAGGGCCTCCCCGCGCATTTTAGCAGCCTTAATGAAAATGCGCAGGTTCTCAATCGTCTGCGGCTGCCCGCTAAAATCATCGATCTCGCGCGGTCTTATATTATTCTCAAATTCTTTATCCGCAGCGCTTAACCGTTCTTTTGCACTGTTTAAATTCGGGTTGTCCATTTTGCCTTGTTATTGCTGTAAAACTAAAGCTTTAATTGCTAAAAAATTTCGCCGGGAATTCCGGCACAAAACTTTCGCCCTCGCAGTTTGCGACTGCAGGAATGCCGGCCGTTCATCTACGCCCAAAACAGGATTCCCTCCTTACGGGAAAATTCATTACTTTGGATAAAGTTTACAGCCAACTGGCAAACAGTAAAAAGACAACCAAAGACCTTTTACCACAGCATTTGGCCATTAATCATATGCGTAAACTTTTTGATAATTACCCAACCTAGCTTTGTGAATTATATGCTGAATAATATTTCGAGATATTGGTGGTGCCAGATAATTGGGTGGTCCCTGAACATAGCAATGAGTATCTTCTTTGTGACCACATTTGGAGAACCCACGCGTAACTTTTTCATAGGGCTTTTACTCACTTCTGCAATCGGCGTGATGATCACCCATATCATGCGCCTCAACATACATAGCCTCAAGGTGTTGAATAAAACATTGCGCATCCAGATCATCTACCTGGTGGTGCTCACCTTTGTTTTTGCCATCCTTTTTGGAGTGCTTATGGAGGCGGTGGATTACCTGATAGGCTACAACCCGGAAAAATTACAGAAATACAGCAAGTTACAACGCCTGTTTTTCAGCAGTTTCAATGCCATGTGGCTTTTGCTGGTGTGGAATATGATCTATTATATTTACCATTATGTAGAAACCAACCGCCGGCACGAAATGGATACTTTTCGCCTGGAAGCCATGGTTAAGTCTTTGGAACTAAAGACTATAAAGGCACATATCAATCCTCATTTTATCTTCAATGCATTGAACAGTATCCGGGCACTGGTAGATGAAAACCCGGAAAGAGCCAGGACAGCGATAACGGAGTTGAGCAATATTCTCCGTAGCAGTATGCAGGCAGAAAAAATGGAAACGGTGCCGCTTCAGCAGGAACTGGATATCGTTAAGGATTACCTTGCCCTGGAACACATGCGCTTTGAAGAAAGGCTTCAAATAGAATTTGATATCCACGAAAATACCCTCACCCAACCAATCCCTCCTATGATGCTGCAGACGTTGGTAGAAAATGCCATTAAACATGGCATCAGCAAAAAGATCAACGGCGGATTTATAAAGATCATCTCCGGGTTTAAGAATAATCACCATGAATTGGTGGTGCAGAACTCCGGCAGTTTGAATGGCTATGTTACTGATCCTAAGGAGGGATTTGGCATCAAAAGTACCCAGGACAGGTTAAACCTGCTTTACCAGGGAAAGGCTAATTTCGAGATCAGGGATATTGAAGGCGGAATGGTAGAATCAAAAATCATCATGCCATTAGCATCTTTTTTATAGATTTGAGGAATAATTAAAGATCATTCTACCCACAATGTACAAAGCGATTATTATAGATGACGAACGGCTGGCACGTAACGAGTTAAAAAAACTATTGTCAGAATTTCCCGAAGTAGAAGTAATTGGAGAAGCTGCCAATGCCACCGAGGGAATTGAAAAGATAGAAAGCCTGATGCCCGACCTTATTTTCCTTGATATACAAATGCCCGGCAAAACAGGATTTGATATGCTGATGGAACTGGAAAAAGCCCCACACGTAATTTTCACAACAGCCTACGATGAATTTGCCCTGAAAGCATTTGAAGTAAATGCCCTGGACTACCTGATGAAACCGGTAGAACCCAAGCGCCTTGCCGATGCCTTACACAAATTGCAACTCGCGGAAGAAAAAGAACTGGCAGCAGCAATGGCTGGGGCCAACCGGGGTATGCTTAGCGAAAACGACCAGGTGTTTGTGAAAGACGGGGAAAGATGCTGGTTTGTGAAACTGGCGGAAGTTCGTTTGTTTGAAAGCGTAGGCAATTATGCAAAGGTATATTTTGGGCCAAACAAGCCATTGATACTAAAATCCCTGAACGCCCTGGAAGACCGCCTGGATGAAAGGATTTTCTTCCGCGCAAACAGGAAACATATTGTAAATATGCGGATGATAGAAAAAGTAGAACCTTATTTTAACGGTGGTTTGTTACTTGACCTGAAAGCGGGTGAAAAAATAGAAGTGAGTAGGCGGCAGGCGGTGAAGTTTAAGGAGATGATGAGTCTGTGAGACGGTGGAGGGTGGAGGGTGGAGGGTAGAGGGTAGAGGGTATAAGGTAAAGGGTAGAAGGTAAAAGGTTGCGGGTATTGAGTATGGGCAAGTATAGAAAAATTTATAAAGTTTGTAAAGAACGGGTTTTCCGTTCTTTTTTATTAAGGGCAAAGACTAAATGAAAAACATGAATAAAAAAATATTTGCGCAACTGGTTTTGGTTTTCACCGTTTTCACAGCGGGCGCTCAGGATATAAATAAATTGATCAGCGTGTCAGAAGTTACCAGGATTGAAGGCGTACTGGCTGCGGATGATATGCAGGGAAGGAAAACCTATTCGGCGGGTATCGACAAAGCTGCTGATTTTATCGCTGCAGAATTTACAAAAACGGATTTGAAATTTTTCAAAGACGCGAATAGTTATAAGCAGCCTTTTTCGATGCTCAAAGCAAAATTCATTTCAGCCACCGGCATAATAGATGCTGCCAGTGTTCCTGCTGACAACATCCTAGCTGTTACAACGTCGGCAAACATCAAAATGGATGAAAAGTCGGGTTACGAAAAATTCGTGATTGATAGCGGGGCAAACCTGGTGCGCGAAGGTTTTAAAATCGTGATGGCCAGCAAAAAATCAATTGTATTTGTGAACACAGCGCATGCGAGAAATTTTTCCAGGCTTAAATCTTTAAAAAGAGAAAGCATGGGGGAGAAGGAGCCGGTAATATTTGTACTCACCGATAGCAATCCGACCAGTTTCAGTTTTGATGTGAACCACGAAGTAACAACTTCTGCATTGTCAAATGTAGTGGGCGTGTTACCGGGAAAAATAAAAAAAGATGAACTCGTCATTTTTTCTGCACACTATGATCACCTGGGCATTGGCAAACCTAATGCGGCCGGCGATTCTTTGTACAATGGAGCCAATGATGACGCGGCAGGAACAACGGCTGTGATCATCCTGGCCAATTACTTTAAGAAATTGAATAACAATGAGCGCACGCTCCTGTTTGTTGCATTCACTGCAGAAGAGATTGGCGGTTTTGGTTCGCAATATTTCTCTAAACAAATAGACGCGGATAAAGCAGTGGCGATGTTCAACATCGAAATGATTGGTACCGAAAGCCAGTGGGGAAAGAACAGCGCCTATATCACGGGTTATGAGAAGTCGGATTTTGGAAAAATTCTGCAGGCGAATCTTGCCGGCACCAATTTTAAATTTGAGCCCGATCCTTACCCAAAACAGAATCTTTTTTACCGTTCAGATAATGCAACCCTTGCAGCCCTGGGTGTACCTGCACATACCATCAGTACTTCTAAAATGGATTCAGAAAAATTTTACCATACGCAGGAAGATGAACTGGAAACGCTGGATATGGCAAATATGGCCGGGATCATCAAAGCCATTGCCATCAGTAGTAAAGGAATTGTGAGTGGCAAAGAAACACCGGCGAGGGTGGAAAAAATGAATCGCTGATAAGGACCGACCAACCGGGGTCTGACCATTAAAGATTTACGTGGTACTGCTGCTTAGTCCACTAGTTATAACGCATCATGAGCCGATTAGACGAATTATTCGGCTCAAATATTCGTAAAATTATGAGCCGACCCATTAAAAAGGGAGGTTGTTAAAAAAACGATCTGTAGAAAAATAAAAGTAAATTTAGTGAGAAGATAATCTCTATGACTGCAAAAGCAATCAGGCATAAACTTTACGATTATATCCGGGTTGCAGAGGATAAAAAAATAAAAGCTATTTACACTATGTTGGCTGGGAAAATTGAGGTGGATTTTGATCATTGGAATAACGATGCATTTGTGGAAGATCTGGACAAACGTTCTGCTGATCTTAAAACTGCAAAGGTGAAGGGGTTTACATGGGATGCGGCAAAGGCACAAATAACGGGATCGGTAAAAAGAGAAACTAAATGATCAATTCTATAGTATTGCATCCTGGTGCGATTGCAGAATTAGAGGAATCATACCAATGGTACGAGGATCATTTAGAAGGATTAAGTAAAAGGTTTATGGAATCAGTAAATAAGCGTTTAACTGAAATTGCATCCTTTCCTGAGCGATATGCAAAAAAGAAGATGCATTACCGCGAAGTAATGATAGAGGCTTTCCATGGTCATTTATGAAGTTCGGAGGAAAGAAAAAGTCATTTTTTTTGTATTATATTCCATACAAAAAGAGATCCGGCGGTAAAATTTAAGCGATAACAAATAAGGTTAGGCACTTGTCAGATAATAACCGGCACACTGTGCACAGCCGCTGCCATTTCTTTTATAAGCGAAGAATCTTTTTCAATAGCATTGCCAACCACGATAAGGTCAGCGCCTGCTTTACAGTTCAGGTAGGCTTTTTCGGGTGTGGTGATGCCGCCGCCAACGATCAGGGGCACATCAATGCAGCCGGCAACCTTTTGGATCATCGATTCTGAAATGGCTCTCCGGGCACCACTGCCTGCATCCATGTAGATCAGTTTCATACCCAGCATTTCACCGGCCATGGCAGTACACATGGCGATCTCATTTTTATCGGAAGGAAGAGGAGCGGCATTACTGATATAGGAAACCGTGGTGGGAGCGCCGCCGTCTATAACCATATAACCCGTTGGCATTATTTCCAGCCCGCTTTGTTTTACCACAGGGGCACTTACCACGTGCTGGCCAATCAGCAATTCCGGGTTGCGGCCACTGATGAGTGAGAGATATAATAAAGCATCTGCATATTTGCTCACCTGGCTTGGACTGCCGGGGAAAAGGATAACCGGGATTTTGCAGCGTAGTTTGATCAGTTGAACCGCTTCATCCAGGTAATTGGAGATGACCAGGCTGCCGCCGACGAGGAAATAATCCACCCTGGCCTCGGTAGCTAGCTCTATCAACTGTTCCATATTGGCATCATTCACCTTGTCGGGATCAATGAGTACGGCAAAAGACTTTTTCCCCTGCTGCTTTTTTTCCGCCAATGAATGATAGATACGTTTCAAAACTCCGCCAATTTGATTCATGCAAAAATGTGTAATTTTTTGTTCTTACCGAAATATTAACCTTATTAAAAGACTCATTTACTGCAAATTGCCTTTAATTTATACGGAAATCAGCCACGGTAAAGCATTGCCATCCATTTGCAGGTGCCGTGAAAGACGTTATTTACAGACACTCGCCGGCTTATTTTGCGATTCCCGGTGGTATAATTGGTAATTTTGAGTGGATGCCCGACGTTACTTACGAAATAAAATTTAAGACGGCCCGCAGCGGTGGCAAAGGTGGCCAGAACGTGAACAAAGTGGAAACCATGGTGGAGGGTTATTGGAATGTGGAAACCTCGACGCTGTTCACTGATGAAGAAAAAGAAAGGATCAAACTAAACTTGGCGAAGAAAATAAATGCAGACGGGCTGCTGCTGGTAAAAAGCCAGGAGGACCGGACACAGCTTGCCAACAAAGCCATCGTGATCGCGAAAATGAATTCGCTGCTGCAGAAAGCATTACATGTCGCCAAAAAAAGGAAAGCCACCAAACCCAGTAAGGCCAGCAAACTAAAACGACTGGAAGGCAAAAAACTGAATGCTGCGATCAAAAAATCCCGCAGAAAACTAAAAAACGATGAATAATCCCGGGTTGATAAAGCTGCTGTTTTTTCTTTGCTGCATGATACCGGCAAAATTCGTCTTTGCCCAGGGCGCACAGGGAGCACTTCGGATAAGCTTTCAACACAGCGCAAATGGAAAGCCCCTGATCCTCCGCGACAGCTCTTATACTACACCCTTTAATGAACCATACCAGGTGACCCGGCTGAAATATTACATTAGTAATATAAAGTTGATTGGAAAAGCAGCTGGTACGCCCGGTCAGCATATTTTCCTGGTGGATGCCGCGGCTGCCGATACCCTTTCCCTGGAAATGCCGGCCGGAAAATATGATCAACTTCATTTTACGCTGGGGGTAGACAGTCTGCTCAATTGCAGCGGTGCACAGGATGGCGCCCTCGACCCGCTGAACGGAATGTTCTGGACATGGAATACCGGCTATATTTTTTTTAAGCTGGAAGGTTTTTCATCATCATCTACTGCGGATCTGAACCGGATAGAACAACATATCGGGGGTTACCGCGGACAGCATAAAGCCCAGCGCACAATCATTTTGCCATTGGATTCGCCCTTGGTTATAAAGCCGGGAGGAGCCGGGCATTTACAGCTGCAGGTGAACCTTGACAAATACTGGCAGCATGTGCAAGAGTTGAAAATTGCGGGGCAGCCCCTCATCATGAGCCCGGGAGCACAGGCGGGCAGGGCAGCCGATAATTTCGGCGGCCTATTTACGATCGTACCTATTCAATAAAATAGTGAAAGGAAAAATAATCATATCATTGTTTTTATTCTGCGCAGTTTTCCTGCTGATCATCGGCGCAACGAAGGACGATGGTTATGGTCCTTACAATCCCACGAGCTTAGCTTTTAAAATCCCAAAGGGCTGGCCAACCCCCGCTTCCAATATTTTTGTAAATAATAAATTAACGGAAGAGGGATTCCAGCTTGGAAAAAAATTATTCTACGACCCGCGCCTCAGCAGCGATAATGAAGTGAGTTGCGCCGGCTGCCACCAGCCCTTTGCGGCATTTGCTACATTTGACCATGACCTGAGCCATGGTATCAACAACAGTTTTACTACAAGGAATGCGCCCAGCCTGGCCAACCTTGCATGGATGACTGCCTATCATTGGGATGGCGGTATCAACCATATAGAAGTGCAGCCGCTATCGCCGCTTACTGCACCTAACGAGATGGGGCAAACGCTGGATTCGGTCCTCTATTTTCTAAAAGCGGACAGCTCCTACCGCAGGATGTTTAAAGCCGCTTTTGGCGACGCGAATATCAGCAGCCAGCGGATGCTGAAAGCACTGGCCCAGTTTACCGGCAACCTGGTAAGTGCCAACAGTAAATATGACCGCGTAAAAAACGGCACAGATACCTTTACCAGTTTTGAAAAAAGAGGCTATGTGCATTTTAAAGCGCACTGCGTTTCCTGCCACCAGGAACCTTTGTTTACTGACAATAGTTTCCGGAACAATGGCATGGGCCTTAATCGTTTTAAAGATGAAGGGCGACGGAAGGTTACAGGTCTGCAACCTGATTCCCTGAAATTTAAAGTACCCACCCTCCGGAATATCCAGTTAACCTATCCTTACATGCATGATGGCAGTATTTTTTCAGTGCCGCAGGTCATCGACCATTATATTGCAAAAACAGCGAGTCCCAATGCTGGAATGGATGCCAGTCTTCAAAAGCCCATTGTGCTGAACAGCCGGGAGAAAAATGAATTGATCTATTTTTTATATACACTCACAGATACCAGCTTTACAAAGAGTAAAAGATTCTCACCTGACGGACCTGTATATTTCAAACATTGAGTACCGTTCTGCTGTGCCTGGTGACAGAGATCAATTGTTTAAATTTAATTAGCCGGCAATTCTCCTAAATTTGAAAAAAAATTAGCGCCCCTTTTGAGTAGTATTAAAAAATTGGCAGGACAAACTTTGTGGTACGGTGTGCCTACGATCGCCAGCAGGTTCCTGGGTTACCTGATGAATATGGCCCTTCCTTTTTTTGTGGCCATGCCTGAAAAAACTGCGGACCTGGTGCAGGTTTACACATTGATTCCATTTTTGAATGTGCTTTTTTCTTATGGGATGGAAACGGCTTATTTCCGGTTTTCACAGACACACGACCGCGAAAAATTATACAGCACGCTATCTCTTTCCTTACTCGGGAGCACCATTTTTTTTACCATATTATTATTGCTCTCGCAAAACTGGCTGGTGTCGGCAGCAGACCTGGATAAACACCCGGATTATATTTTATGGATGATCGGGATCATTGCCATCGATAACCTGAACACATTACCTTTTGCAAAACTGCGGCAGGAGAACCGCCCGAAAAGATATGCAGCCGCCAGGGTAGGCGGGATAGTCATTAATCTCAGTATCGTTATTTTTTTTCTGGGCATCGCCCCCGGTATGGTACAAAAAAATCCGGATGGGATGCTCAGCCTGTTTTACAGCAAAGACTTTGGTTTGGGTTATTACCTGCTGGGCAATGTATGTGGCAGCCTGTTTACCCTGTTGTTACTGAGTAAAGAGATCCAACAGGTGCGTTTCCTATTTGATAGTGGGCTATGGAAAGAAGTGATGCGTTACAGTATGCCGCTGATCATCGTAGGCCTCGGCGGAATGATCAATGATGTACTCAGCCGCCTTATTTACCGCCACGTAGTGGATCTGCCGCAGCAGCAAGCAGACCATGAATTAGGCATCTTTGCTAATATCTTCCGCTTAGCATTGCTGGTCACAATAATGATCCAGGCATTCCGGATGGCCGCTGAACCCTTCTTCTTCAACCAGAGCAAAAATGAAAATGCCCAGCGAACCTATGCCCGCGTGATGAAGTTCTTTGTGATAGCCTGTTGTTTTATGTTTTTGTTCATCGGCTTGTTCCTGGATGTATTCAGGTGGATCTTTACCAATCTTGCCAACCCTACCTGGGCAGAGGGCCTGGAAGTGGTGCCACTTCTTGCGTTGGGAAATATCTTCCTGGGTGTTTACTATAACCTGAGCGTGTGGTACAAGCTTACGAATAAAAATAAATACGGGGCCATTATCACCATTGCCGGTGCTGTGATCACTATAGGGATGAATATACTGCTTATCCCGGTATTGCATTATGCGGGTGCGGCACTGGCCACCTTTGCCTGTTACCTGTTTATGATGATCGCCAGTTATAAACTCGGGCAAAAACATTACCCCATCCCTTACGCCGTAAAAAAATTAATTTCCTATATCGTCCTGGTGGTCATCATTTATGGTGTGCATGTGGCATTGGTGCATTGGGTACAGCCGGCATTATGGTTTTCCATCAGCCTGGGCATCCTGCTGCTTGGTTTTTTTGCCTGGTTCGTTACAAAAATTGAAGCCAAAGAAATGGTTAAGCTACCGGTGCTGGGGAAATACTTCACACCAAAAGTCGTGTAGCCCGCGATGCGAAAAATTTTGCAATACCT
>JAYSYY010000069.1:0-1596 GCA_043727215.1 Chitinophagaceae bacterium
GCAGCAACACTAACAGGGCAAAACCTCGGAGCAGGCCTGCCCGAACGAGCTGCATTATCCGTCATGAAAACTGCAAAATACAATGCGCTGTTCATGGGAATCGTATCTGTGAGCTTTCTGGGAGGCGCACCACTTATTATTTCATTTTTTTCTACAGAACCACTTGTGATGAATTATGGTATACAGGCCGTGCGCATAATAAGCCTGGGCTTTGTATTTTATGGAATCGGGATGGTGATGGGCAATGCATTCAACGGTGCAGGAGATACAAAAACGCCAACCGTGATAAACCTCGTTGGCTTCTGGTTCTTTCAGATTCCGCTCGCCTATATATTATCAACATCAATGAAACTCGGGCCGCTAGGCGTCTTTATTGCCATACCCGTTGCCGAAACCGCGATTACTATTGCTGCCTATCTGATGTTCAAACAGGGTAAATGGAAGCATAAAAAAGTATAGACATTCCGTTGCTAAAAGTGAGATGGTCTGTTTTTTGCTTCTTAACTTTGCAAAAAACCGGGAATGAAAACCAGTACGAAAATCACTTTGGGAATGGCAGCTTTAGCCTTAACAGGCACACTTATCTATGTAACCCGGTCATACAATACAAGGAAGAGGCTACTGCACATATCAAACGAAGGCTACGAAACTGCACACGATATTCTTTATCCCACCCAGTATAACCGGGGAAGAAAGCTGCAATATGGGCCTGTGCTACCCGAAGATGATGGGTTTGATGATATGCTTCAATAAATTACCAGAAGTTTTCCCGGCACTATTTTATAAGAAAACGTTGAAGCTGTGATCAGTTCACCATCGAGCTGCGCAAACAAGTTGCAGTCACACACTATTTCAACTTTTTGAACCTGGCTGTAACTAATGAATGATAGCGAAAGATGCTTGCCCTTCTCAATTACAGGCAAATATCTAAGCCTCTTAAATAAGGGCAAGGGATCACATAACATAAGGTCGAGCTTGCCATCTGTTAAACTCGCTTTGGGTGTTACTAAAAATCCACCACCCGTTCGGGAAGAATTGTTGACAATCAAAAGCAAAAACTTTCCGCTCTTCTGTTCGCCATCTATGTCCAGAACCACGTGGCTTTCCTTGTAAGAAAATATTTTTTTTACCACCACAGCCAGATAGCCGAGGTGGCCTCCTAACCAGCGGATCTGTTTAATGGATTTTAATACCTCGCCATCGAATCCAATACCCGAACTGTTTACAAAAAAGGTATCGTTGCACATACCTGCGTCTACGCGTTGGGGTGAGCCACTCAATACTTTCTTAAAGTTTTCTGCCAGTGTGCAATCTCCATATAAACTCCAGGCGAAATCATTCCCCGTGCCCCCTTTAAATAATCCAAGGGGTAATTCATTTTTCGGATAATGATTTATAAAGTAATTAAATGTGCCATCACCACCAATGATCCAAATCTCCGTAAAAGAGGCAAGGCTTACCGGCCAAGGTGTGGATAGCAATTTAAAAGATATATTTAATGCAGATAGTTGTGCCGCTAGCCATTCACCCGATTGCATGGAGTCGCCCTTACCGGATTTGGGATTAACAAGTATGGCAATATTTCGCTTGATCAAG
>JAYSYY010000070.1:0-161699 GCA_043727215.1 Chitinophagaceae bacterium
ACTGATTTTGATGAATCAATCGGTAACATCAATATTATTCCACAGGATATAGGAAGGGTTATTTTGAATTTATTAACAAATGCTTTTTATGCGGTTAACCAAAAAACCCTGTCGGCGGTTTCAACCCCGACAACGGTTAAATACGAACCAACTGTTTCACTTAGTACAAAGAAATTAAACAACAAAGTAGAAATAAAAATTGCTGATAACGGCAACGGCATTCCTCAAAAGGTTATAGACAAAATATTCCAACCATTCTTTACAACAAAACCCACCGGGCAGGGAACAGGCTTAGGTTTGAGTTTGAGTTATGATATTGTAAAAACACATGGAGGTGAAATAAAAATAGACACGACCGAAGGTGAAGGTGCACAGTTTACTATTCTATTGCCAACAAATTAAAAAAAAGGAATGAAAGCTACATTAAAAATAATTTTATCTTTTTTGTTACCGATTTTGGCTGAATCACAATCAAAAAATATTGATAGTTTACGAATTGCTTTTACCAATGCCCCTGAAGGATCCATAAGGTTCAAGGCAGCCAGCAATATTTATTTCTACTACCAGGAGTTAAACAGGGACTCGGCCCTTTTCTATACAGAGCAACAATTATTAATTGCAAGGCATAAGAATAATAAAATTGGTGAAGGCTTAGCCCTGGCCCAACAGAGTTATCAATTAATGGGACTTGGAAAGTATGCAGAGGCGCTAAGGAGTTTGCAACAGGCGTTTGTTATTGCTGAAAATGTGCGTAATGAAAAAGAAGAGCAATGGAATTATTGGTTTACTCCTTTTAATGGGAACAACAGGCTTTTACTGCTTGCATACACTCATCACATGTATGCCATATTGATGGTTAATACTGAAAACCTCGAACAACAAATTGTCCATTTCAAAATAGCATACAAAATTGGCAAAGAAGTTAATTATGCTCCCCGCATCATGCTGGCAAATCTAAATCTTGGCGTTAGCTACCTTGATGCAAACAAACTGGATTCTGCACTTTATTATGAAAAGGAAGCAGAACAATTAGCCTTGCAGACTGATGACAGCGATAGAAGGATTTCTAAAACTTACCTTGGCACTGTAGAAATGCATTTGGGCGACATTTATGTTGCTCTCAAAAATGATTCTTTATCATTAAGGTATTATTATAAAAGTTTACAAACATCTACAATAAACAATAATAATGCCGCTTTGAGCAGGGTTTGTTTACGGCTCAGTCATTATCATCTTGACAAAAGAAATAAAGACTCCGCATTATATTATTCATTGAAGAATATCGGAATATTAAAAACATTGGGGCAGGTAACAGGTAAAGAAACAAGTCTCGGCGTTGGTTTTGAAAATATTTACCTGAGTTACAAACTGAATAACCAATTTGACAGTGCTTTCAAGTACATGGAACTTGCACTCCATACCAAAGACAGTTTGACTAAAATCAGGATTAGCAATCTGGTAGATTTTCAAAAACTTACCTACTCTGAAAAGCTTCGTTTACAAAACCTGGAAAAAGATAAAGTAGTTTACCAGAACAAAGTAAGAACTTATTTTTTACTGGCAGGCATAGGCGTTCTGTTATTACTCGCAATAGTTTTTTATAGAAATAACCGGCAGAAACAAAAAGCAAAAATCAAGATTGAACAGGCTTATGACAATTTAAAAGCAACCCAGGCTCAACTAATTCAATCTGAAAAAATGGCATCACTTGGTGAACTCACCGCAGGTATTGCACATGAAATTCAAAACCCGTTAAACTTCGTCAATAATTTTAGTGAAGTAAGTAATGAGTTGATAGATGAAATGAATACGGAGTTAAATAGAGGAGAAATTGAGGAAGCCAAAACTATTGCAGCAGATATAAAACAAAATCTTGAAAAAATAAACCACCACGGTAAAAGAGCTGATGCTATTGTAAAAGGAATGCTACACCACAGTCAGAGTAGTAAAGGAATTAAAGAACCAACGGATATCAATGCGCTGTGTGATGAATATCTACGGCTGAGTTATCACGGTTTACGGGCAAAGGATAAAACATTTAATGCAACCACGAAAACTGATTTTGATGACTCAATCGGAAACATCAATATCATTCCTCAGGATATTGGAAGAGTTGTTTTAAATTTAATCAACAATGCTTTTTATGCGGTGAATGAAAAAAACCTGTCGGCGGTTTCAACCCCGACAGCGGTTAAATACGAACCAACTGTTTCACTTAGTACAAAGAAATTAAACAACAAAGTAGAAATAACAATTGCTGATAACGGCAACGGCATTCCTCAAAAAGTGTTAGAAAAAATATTTCAACCCTTCTTTACAACCAAACCCACCGGGCAAGGTACAGGATTGGGTTTATCATTGAGCTATGATATTGTTACCAAAGGCTATGGTGGAGAGTTGATAGTGGAAACGAAAGTGGGAGAAGGTTCAGTATTTATTATTCAATTACCGGTATGAGATTGTTATTATGAAAAAATAAGTGCATATTCTTTCTTTAGTGGTCTTCCACCATTCTTTACAACCAAACCCACCGGGCAAGGAACGGGATTGGGATTGAGTTTGAGTTATGATATTGTAAAAGCCCATGGCGGAGATATAAAAGTGCAAACAAAGGCGGGAGAAGGTAGTGTTTTTATTATTCAATTGCCGGTTGGCTGAATCACGAATGTATATACTTTAAAAGATTGCACTGAATTAAACGATGAAAACGGAATTAAAATACATAAACATTTACCATAAATATGCCCGCATAGTAACTCTGTATAAATAACTATTCGATTAATGAGAAGAGCATTGCAAATTTTTATATTGGTCATCGTCAACACACTTCTTATGGGGGCTGTTTGCGCACAAATAAGCGAAAGTACAAGGCCTAAAACTCTCGCAGTTAATGTTGGAATTTCGCAATACCAAAGTACTTCGATTCCACGATTGATGTATGCCGATAAGGACGCTACATTGTTTGCAGGTTGGTTGCAAAGCAAGGCTGGTGGCAGTGTACCCGGTTACCAGGTTAAGCTTTTCACCAACGAAAACGCTACTATCGCCAATGTATATGCAGCCTTCGACTGACTGAAAACACAGGCCAGGGAAGAAGATATCGTTTATATTTATTTTTCCGGCCATGGAGATATTGAAACCCGGGATACCAGCAGCCAGGGCTATTTGCTGGCATGGAACTCGCCGGCAACCAATTACCGCAACAATGCCATAAGCGTTGCAGATATTAATGAGAACGCTTACAATTTTACTACACGCAACAAGGCAAAGGTTATCATGATAACAGATGCCTGCCATTCCGGTAAAATGGCAGGCGATTTCTATAAAGGCCGCCAACTGACGGCGGCCAACTTACAATTGGTTTTGAACAACCAGGTACGACTTGCTTCATGCGAAGCCAACCAACAAGCTGCTGAACGGCCCGGTTGGGGTGCAGGTCGTGGTGTGTTTCCTACTATCTCCTATTGGGCTTGCAAGGACTAGCTGCAGCCAACAGCCAGGGCATAATACAATTACGAAGCCTGGAAACTTTTTTGGATACATCCTTTAGAAAAGATAATCGCCTGGCTATAGAAAAACACCAACAGAACCCTGTTATTGACGGCAGCCCTCTTTTTCCCATGGCGATAGTAGATACCACGACCCTCCACGCTGTACACGCCGCAGCTAAAATAAATGGCCTTGCAAAAACAGCCCCCGCGGGTTTGCAATCTTTGAAAACACTAGGCCGTCAGCCGATAGATAATTTTTTCTCTATTGCTCAAACAGCCGAACTGGACACTGTGCTTCGATTTGAAAATTATACTTCAGGTGCATCTAACGATGTGCCTTTTAAAATTGTAAGTGATTACATAAACTACTTACAAGGGCTGCAAAGGGAATATGATTCTCTCCAGGTAGTAGACTCTCTCATAAGCCGTGCAAGAGATTCCATCTATACACACACGGACAGGAAGGATACCGCCAAATGGAAACGTGCAATGCCAAAAGCAGATTCTCTCTACAATTTGCGGAATATGAATATTGCCATAAGCAGCTCTATTTTAGATAGAATACAACTGCAATCACAGCGACTATTTCTCAATCCGGCCTGTTATGTTTTATTCTCCATTTAAATGAATTATATTCATTGCGCCACAAACTGCGTTAAAAACTTAAATCAACGGCATGAAATGCTTTTTGCCCCCTGCGCTTTTGCTACTGCTCATTAACTTTGCCTTTTTATCGAAAATAAAGGCACAGGCTGCAAGTCTGCCCGAGCTGAAACAGAAGCTTCGGTTATTGGAGCAGAGAGATGAACATACCGTTGACACTGCCTACATCAATACGGTTAACCAGGTTGCATTTTTATATGCCGATCGTTACCCTGACTCGGCCTTTGCGATTTTAAAAGACTTACCCAGGCAAAGCAAGTCGCTTGGCTACTACCACGGTGAAACGGATAGTTACAAAATATTAGGGAATGCCCTGCAGACAAAAGGAGATTTTGACAAGGCGCTGGAATATTATGAGCGTGCTTACCTGCTGGCAGATGACAAAAACTACAAAAATATATTGCCGGCCTTGCTGGGTAACATTGCCCTGGTACATCTTAACAAAGGAAACTACCCCGTGTCGCTGCAAAAGTTTTATGCTTCCCTGAAAGCTGCTGAAGCAACAGGAGACAAACTGGTTATTCGTAGCAGTCTAAATAATATTGGCACCATTCATTTTTACCAGGGCAAGATGGGTGAAGCTGAACAAGCTTATCAAAGAACGCTTGATCTTTCACAGGAACTATCCGATACTACCGGTGTAATCCTCGCTTACAATAACCTCGGCGAAACAAGCCTGGAGCAAAACAATCCTGCAAAAGCACTCCGCCATCTGTCAATGGCTTACAACCTGGCCCTGCTTAAAAATGTACCTGATATGCTGGTTGCCGTTACCAATACGCTTGGCGATACCTATTTTAGATTGGATAGCACAAAGCAAGCTACCAACTATTTTGAATCTGCCCTGGTACTTTCAAAGCAACAAAGCAATGCAAGGGCAACGTGTAAAGCGCTGATAGGATTGGCCAGGGTGCAAACCAAAATGGGGCTGCACAAAGACGGGCTGGCAAACGCATTGGATGCGCTGCGCAGGGCAGAAGGAATGGGACAGGCTCAGCTCCTGAGAGACGCCTACGAAATTGTTGCAGGTATTTATGAAAAAATCGGCGACGGCAATAATGCGATTAAGTATTATAGGAATTACAAATTATATGCAGATAGCCTGGTGAGTATAGAAAATGAAAGAGCCGCAGCCAATTATAAAGCCGGATATGAATTCTCAAAAAAAGAACTTGAGTTTGAGCGCAAGGCTATGCAACAGCGCTGGTTCATTTTTTCTGCGTGCGCAGCATTGTTATTGCTGCTCTTAATCCTCTGGCTTATCATTCGCAACAGGAAACGCCTGGGAAAAACTTATAAAGATCTTCAGCACAAAAATGAAGTAATAGAAGAACAAAAAAGAAAAACAGAAGAAACCCTGGCTCAACTGAAAGCCACGCAGTCCCAGCTTATCCAATCTGAAAAAATGGCGAGCCTCGGCGAACTCACAGCCGGCATCGCCCACGAGATTCAAAACCCATTGAACTTTGTGAATAACTTTAGTGAACTGAGTAATGAGCTGATTGATGAAATGAATGATCAGTTAGACAAAGGAGATTTGGATGAAGCCAAGGGTATTGCTGTTGAGATCAAACAAAATTTGGAAAAAATAAATCACCACGGAAAAAGAGCGGATGCTATTGTAAAAGGTATGTTGCAACATAGCCGCAGTAGCAGTGCCTCAAAAGAGCTCACGGATGTGAATAAACTGGCCGATGAATACTTAAGACTGGCCTACCATGGCCTGCGTGCGAAAGATAAATCCTTCAATGCAACATTAAAAACTGACTATGATCAAACCATTGTCAACATCAACATTATTCCGCAGGATATCGGAAGGGTAATTCTAAACCTGATTACCAACGCATTTTATGCGGTAAATGAGAAAACCAGGTCGGCGGATTTGGCACCGACTGCGGTTAAATATGAGCCAACCGTTTCAATAAGTACAAAAAAAATAAACAATAAGGTAGAAATAAAAGTTGCTGATAACGGAAATGGCATTCCTCAAAAAATATTAGCCAAAATATTTCAACCTTTCTTTACTACAAAGCCGGCAGGCCAAGGTACAGGATTGGGTTTATCGTTGAGCTACGACATTGTGAAGGCGCATGGCGGGGAATTAATAGTGAAGACACTGTTTGCGGAAGAAACAGCGCAGGCAGGAAAAGATGACCGCCCGGATGGGAGGGTTGGACGGGGTGAAGGAACTGAGTTTATTATACGATTGCCAGTTGTATAATAAAATACACGAATTAAATACATAACCCGAAAGATCATAGCCGAAGAATACCTGCACCACTGTAAACACAGGAAGAAAATAAACGAGTGTAAAAACTATTAAAATGAAAGTACATTTATTTTGCCTTTCGTGGATTGTTTTTTGTTGCTTTTTTCCGCCTGTCAGCAAAATTTCTCCAGCCCCCTGTAACGATGCCGGAACTCTATTGCCAAATCCTCCATCAGAAAGAAATTTATTTGATACCGGCAATGTGCTGCACATTATCCTTAAAGGTAAGATCAGGGAGTTATTGAACGAACGGTTTGCAGACCCCAAAAATTATCCCTTCGTGCTTGTTTACAACAAAGCAGGGGGTGGCCAGATTGAAATCCCCGTGGAAGTAAGAACCCGGGGGAATTTCAGGAGGATAAATGAAAACTGCAGCTATCCCCCTTTAATGATCCAATTCCCAAAAAAAGGCGATCACGGATCTACCATTTTCCGCGAGCAAGCCAGGTTGAAGCTGGTGATGCCTTGCATGGGTGACCAGTACGTGGTCAGGGAATGGCTGGTGTACAAGCTTTATAACCTGGTGACGCCGAAAAGTTTCAGGGCAAGGCTGGTGAAAGTGCAGCTGGATGGTGATAGAAATAAAAAGCTCCCCGACCCTTTTTATGGCATTTTACTGGAAGAAGAGAGGCAAGCGGCAAGGAGGAACCAATGCATTTCTTTTGATAAAAAACTGAAACCTCAGGAAACCCAGCTAGATGCTTTTCTAACTATGGCTGTTTTTCAATATCTTGTCGGTAACACGGATTGGTCGGTACAATACCAGCAGAATATTAAATTGATAGCAAAAGACTCCAATGCCCTGCCTTTTCCTGTGCCCTACGATTTTGATCACGCCGGCATCGTTAACAGCCCTTACGCCTTACCGGCAGAGGGGCTTAAAATGAGTTCGGTAAAACAACGGCGTTTTCGTGGATTTTGTGTACAGAATCAACAGTTATTTGAACCTGTTATTGCACATTTCAACAAGCTGAAAAAAGATATTTATAAGCTGTATACCGATTGTGAACTGTTAGATGCAAAGTATATTAAATCCACCACGCAATATTTGGATCAATTTTACGGAACCATTAATAATCCGAAGGAATGGAAAAAAGAATTTGCATATCCTTGCGATCCGAAGGGTACAGGAAATGTGGTAATTAAAGGACTAAAAACAAATTAAGGTTCGACCGGGAAAATATAAAATGATGTAGCCTCATCGGGCAACCCGAAATATGATTGATGAACAAAAAAAGTTTTAAATGGATTTACGCGTAAGTGCCAGCCCTGAAATGCCTGATGAATTAATGGTGAAAATTGACGAGTTAAACCAGCATGCCTGGGCGGTGCATATCACTGATCCGGGTCAGGCGCTGGAGTTAAGTACCAAAGCCAGGGCCCTTTCAGAGGAACAGTCCTACCCCAGGGGCCTGGCTTATGCAACCCGCAATATGGGTGTAAGCCATCGATACCTTTCTAACCTGGAAACAGCATTGACCCTTTCTTTCCAGGCGCTGGAAATGTTTGTGCAATTGCGGGAGAAAGACGGGGAAGCCCAGGCATATGTCTCCATTGGTGCCATTTATTACTACATGGGTGATATGGAAAGAAGCCTCGACTTTTTTTTGAAAGGATTGCGATGCAGTGAGGAAGTTGGAAATAAGTCCGCACAGGCCTTTGCATACAACGGGGCAGGGTATATTTATGGCGTTATACATGAGGACCATGAAAAAGGGCTTGAATTTCTTGAAAAAGCTTTGGTACTAAGCAAAGAAGTTGAAGTTTCCCAGGACCTTCAGCCGAGAGTGCTGGATTGTATGGCAGAAATTTACCTGAATGACGGCCAAATGGAAAAAGCTTATGAAGCCTCGTTACAATGCCTGCACTTAAGTGAACAATCTTCTCAAAAGATCATGAAAGGGGATGCATTGTTCACTATTGGTAACCTTTTTTTGAGGCAAAACAGGTTGAAAGAATCCAAAGAACATTTTCTACAGAGCCTATCCAATAGCCGGGAGATCAATTATAAAGTAGGTGAGGCCGACTGCCTATTGCACCTGGGTAAAATCGCTTTCCTGGAGGAAGATACAGAAACGGCTAAAGATCACCTGCTGGAATCGTTGCGGGTGGCTGAAGATATCAAGGCAAAAGCGATGATCTATAAGGCACACGAAGCATTGTCGGAATTATATGAAAAGAGAGAGGACATTCACTCATTTGTAAACCACTACAAACTTTACCATAAGTATAAATCAGAAGTTTTTAAAGATGAACAGGAAAATAAACAGAAGTACCTGAACATACAGTACGAAATGGAGAAGCTGCAGAAGGAAGCGGAGATCAACCGCCTTACCAATGTGGTGATGAAAGAAAAGAATGCAGAACTGGAAAAAAAGACCGGAGAACTGGAACAATCTTACAATAGTGTTTCTGTATTGAGCAAAATAGGAAGGGACATCACTTCCACACTTGACCTGGATACCATTTTAAATACTGTTTATGAAAATGTAAACGAGCTGATGGATGCCACCATTTTCGGTATTGGAATTTACAGGCCCGAAGAAGCTTCCATCGAATATCGCTTGTCAATTGAAGAAGGTAAACGTTACCAGCCCTACCACCGTACAATGCATGATAAGAGCCAGCTGGCAGTTTGGTGCATAGAAAACAACACGGAAATTTTCATTAATGATATCCAGGTGGATTTTTCAAGATACCTGAAGGATATAGATTATACCATCCCGGCTTCTATCATTCTTGAAGATGGGAGTACACCACAAAATCCCAATTCACTCCTCTATCTGCCCTTGCAGGTAAAAGATAAAATTATTGGCCTCATATCGGTACAGTCGTATAACAGGAATGCATATACACAACACCACCTCGATATCCTTAAGACCCTTGCCTCGTATACTTCCGCTGCATTATACAATGCGCAATCGTTTGAAACACTTCAAAATACGCTAAACGAACTTAAGGTAACCCAGCAACAGCTTGTGCAGTCAGAAAAAATGGCGTCCCTTGGCGAACTGACTGCAGGCATTGCCCATGAAATTCAAAATCCACTCAACTTCGTCAATAATTTTTCGGAAGTAAATAAAGAGTTGCTGGGAGAAATGAATGAAGAAATTGAAAAAGAAAATTACCAGGAGGTAAAGATACTGGCACATGATATTATATCCAATGAAGAAAAAATAAATCACCATGGCAAGCGGGCTGATGCGATCGTGAAGGGAATGTTGCAGCACAGCCGCACCAACAATGGGGCAAAAGAGCTAACGGATATTAATGCACTGGCAGATGAATATTTCAGGCTCTCCTACCATGGCCTTCGTGCAAAAGACAAAGCCTTTAATGCAACATTAAAAACAGATTTCGATGAAACGATCGGCAATATCAACATCATTCCGCAGGATATGGGAAGAGTAATACTCAATTTAATTACCAATGCATTTTATTCTGTAAATGAGAAAAAGAAATCGGGTGAAAATGGGTATGATCCCACGGTAGCCCTAAGTACGCGCGTACTGAATAACAAGGTAGTTATAAGTGTAGCCGACAACGGAAATGGGATACCGTCAAAAGCATTGGATAAGATATTCCAACCTTTTTTTACCACAAAACCCACTGGTGAAGGTACAGGCCTCGGCCTAAGCATGAGCTACGATATTGTAACAAAAGGGCATGGCGGAGAATTAAGCGTACAAAATAAGGAAGGAGAAGGCACAACATTTATCATAACATTACCCAAATAACCTTAAACATATAACATATGAAAGTTTTAGTTGTTGACGACGAAAAAGATGTGCAAACACTTTTTGAGCAGCGGTTCAGGAAGGAAATAAAAAGTGAGGAAATGAAATTTGTTTTTGCTTTCTCCGGGGAGGAAGCCATCTCCTACCTCAACCGGCATGAGCATGAAGCTGTATTGATCCTGTCTGATATCAACATGCCCGGCATGAGCGGCCTTGAATTACTGGCACACATCAAACAAAAATACCACA
Organism: Chitinophagaceae bacterium; assembly: GCA_043727215.1. Lineage (GTDB taxonomy): Bacteria > Bacteroidota > Bacteroidia > Chitinophagales > Chitinophagaceae > Ferruginibacter. The sequence continues at coordinate 10,410 of JAYSYY010000070.1, forward strand.
AGCCACCACCCGTAGTAATGATGATCACGGCTTATGGTGACTCCGAAAACTTCAATTCCGCCAAGGAACTCGGTGCAGATGACTTCCTAACGAAGCCAGTAGATTTTAGCCTATTAAAAGAAAAACTTAAAACAGTAAGCTGATGACAAAAATATTAGTCGCGGATGACGAAGCAGACCTGGAAATGCTCATCAAACAGAAATTCCGACAGAAAATAAGGGACCAGCAATACGAATTTATTTTTGCAGCAAATGGCAAAGAGGCGCTGGATAAAATTGAATTGCATTCCGATGTAGATATTGTATTGAGTGATATCAATATGCCCGAGATGGATGGACTCACGCTCTTAAGCAGGCTGAAAGAGAGCAGCCCCCTGATAAAATCGGTGATCGTTTCGGCATACGGTGATATGGATAATATCCGCACCGCAATGAACCGGGGTGCTTTTGACTTTATCACCAAACCGATCAATTTCGAAGACCTGTCGTTAACGATGGAAAAAACAATCCTGCAGGTCCTGGAACTAAGAGAAACTATCAAAGCCATCAAAGAAAATAATATCCTGAAAATGTACGTGGACAATGCGGTCCTGAGTTTTATGGATAGCAAGGAATTTGAATCCTCCCTTATTGCCAATGAGACCATTGAAGCGACCGTTGCTTTTATAGACATCTGCAGCTTCACCTCCATTAGTGAGAAAGAGAATCCCGACGTTGTGGTAGATTTGCTGAATAGTTATTTTGACCTGATGGTCAAAGAGATCATTATCCAGGGAGGCTACATTGATAAGTTTATCGGGGATTGCGTAATGGCCGTTTTTCGTGGAGACTATCACCTGGACAGGGCCGTGGATGCTTGTATCGCCATAAGGAATAGTGTTAATAAATTACCTGCAGTCACGCATAATGGCGGTTTCACTCCCCGCATTTCAATTGGCATTAATAGCGGCGAAATGATATCCGGCAACATTGGATCAGCCAGCCTGCGTCGTTTAGATTATACAGTCATAGGTGACACTGTAAATATCGCACAGCGGCTCCAATCCGCAGCGACTGAAAGCCAGATCGTGATCAATGAATGTGCATATCAAAAACTGAAAGAATCTTTTAACTGCCGCCGCGTAGGTGAAGTACTATTAAAAAACAAAGCGGCCCCCATGATGATCTATGAAGTGATGGATTAACTGCGTGCTATACGAGTTGATTTTCCTTGGCAAAATTAACCAGCCCGGCCACATTCTTAACATCAAGCTTACGAAGAATATTCCGGCGGTGCGTGTTGATCGTTAGCTCGCTGAGAAACAATTCGGCTGCCATCTCTTTTGTACTCATTTCCCTGCATACCAGGCGGATGATATCCAGTTCCCGCCTGGTGAGGGAATACTTTTTTAAAAAACCATCAACAAAAAAAGTACTTCCTTCCCGGGAACGGCTGGAAGATTCGGGAAAATACTTCTTTCCTGCTATTACTTTCCCAATGGCTTCCAGCAGCTGTTGCGCCGATGCATCTTTCACCACATAACCCTCCGCTTTCAACTTTTTTATTTGCTCCACCAGTTCTGGTTGATTGTAGCTTGTAAGCACGATGACCCTGGTGCCGGGATACGCGTCTTTTATCTTTTGCAGGCACTGCAACCCGTCATAACCCGGCATATTCAGGTCCAATAAGACGATATCAGGATTTTGAACCGGCATAATTTTCATCAGCTCAAATCCGTCTTTCACAGTGGCTACTATTTCAAGCTGAGGTTGCCCCTTCAATAGGTTAGCTATCCCTTCCAGTAAAAAAGGATGATCATCAGCCAGCACGATTTTATAAATTTTCATAGAGATATGGTATTTCGATTGTGACTACCAGGCCAGTTGGCTTATTCGCATCAAATGCTATGCTGCCCCCAAAAAAATCGATCTTTGCCTGGATACCTGAAAGACCCAGGCTATTCATTTTGCCAATTTTATTTAATTCCATCCCAATGCCGTCATCCTCTGAAATGAGTGAAAAACAGTCATCGTATTTGCTCACTTGTAACAGTACATTTTTTGCACCGGAATGTTTCACAATATTATTGAGTAATTCATAAATAATGCTGTAGAGTGTTGTATAATATTTACCCAGTGCCGGATCATAATCATTAAAGCCTGTCACCATCAATTCAATGCTAATTTTTCCCGAAGCGTTTACAATTGAAATTATTTTTTCAAGTGATGCCTGGAAACCAACTTTTTCCAGCATCACCGGGCTCAGGGCATGGCTCAGGTTTCGCACCATATCAGATACCATGCTAATGGCTTCTTCTGTCTTATGCAAATGGAAGATAGATTTCCCGCTCAGTGTTTCATTACTTTCTTGCAGGCTTGTGAGATTTAAACGGGCGGCTGATAACAGAGAACCCGCCACGTCATGCAATTGATTAGCCACCTGGCTTCTTTCGGCTTCCTGCACTTCTATGATCATTCGTGTGTTTTCCTGCTGTTGTCTATTGATCCTGATGAGCAGGTTTTCTTTATCCAGGCGATACTGGTTAAACCGGTATACTAAACCAGCAGTAAGAATAATAGCTTCCATTACAAACCCAATTGACAAGCCGAAATGACTGAAGAAATTGTCGGAACCTTCCAGTTTACCCAGGGAAAACAACACCTGCAGCATTACAGACGTGAATAATACACCGATGGCTGCCAGGTAAAACATCGCGAGCCTGTTTCCCCTGGTAACCGCACTCACCAGCACAAAAAGAGTTATGAATACAAACAGCACCGACACCAGCGGAATAAAATACTGGATATAATACCACCAGCTGGCATTGTACCCTTCCTCTTTAAATAAAAAAATGGAGACGATGAATGTAAATAAGGTCCAATTGACAATTTTTACCAATAAAAGCATGCGCCGGCTCCGGATACCACCAATATACCGCTTCAGGAAAAGCATAGAAAAGATAAGCGGTGCCAGGGCGAATATAGGCCTGGCTTTGCTTGCAAACCAGGGTTGATTGGGCCATAAGTATTGAAACCCATGGCCGGAATTAGCCAGCACCCACAACCAGCCTGCGGCCATGTACAGGATGTAAAAGATATAGATGCGGTCGCCGGACATGATAAAAAGAAAGATGCCAAAAATTACCAGCAGAAAGATCATACCCGTAAAAAGAGCCATTATCGTCTTCTGGTAACTCTCTGCCTTAAAAACACCGAGGGTAGAACTAACGGCAAAAGATAGTTGAAGGGACTCATTCGATTTGTCTATCCTTGCCAGGTAGAGCCCCTTTTCCCGGATAGGAAAATAAAAACCCGTGGCATCCACCGGCCGTTGTTTGAATGGGTAATAATCGCCCGTGGTAGATTGAAGTACCAGACCCGTATCGGCAACATGATAAAAATGGATGCGGTTGATATGCTGGTGTCCAATAAACAATAACAAAGAATCGGGTGGCGCAGTAGCAGGGTTCACATATCCCAGCCAGAAGACCGACCGGGTAAAACCCACGTTTTTTTCAGCAGATCCCAGTTTTGTGAATTTTTTGAGCCCGAAAAACGCGGCTGCTTCTCGCGGGCTGACGGTCTTTAAACTATCCTCGTATAAATAAAAAGGATGATTTGCTCCCACCTGCGCGAAGGCCGTTTGGTTTTTTTGGAGGAGAACGATGGTTAAAAAGGCGACGATAAGTTTTGGCAAAGGCATTAGTAGTCAAGATAACAAATAAAGACATCGTTTGTTTTGCCACGATACGAATTTTTAAAAAAGGGTGAAAACACGCCCTGCACGCACCAGGCAAGGCATCCACGCTTAAAATGCCCGGCTGGGTCCTTGAAACAGGAGATATGACCCCGCAGAATAATTACTTAGAAGTAGGTATTTGGATTATTTGCTGCTTTCTCAATCTTTGAGAAAGCAAACTAAGGTTTTATGAAAACAGCCATCAATACAATTTTAAGCAAACGCGAACTCAGCATCCTGGAATTAGTGGCGGGTGGAAACAACAGCGAAGCGATCGGTAAGGTGCTAACCATTGCCAAAGCAACCGTGCAAACCCATCGCAGGAATATGCTAAAAAAAACCGGCATGAATAACACACAGCAACTTGTGGGTTGGGGCTACAGGGAAAAGCTGTTAAAATAATCTTTAAGAAAAGATTCCTACTTCTGTGTATCGTCCAATCTCTTGAATGGCTTTCTGTGAAGTGTTTTCAGGTATGCTTTACCGTTATTTAGCCCCGTTTCTTCCACTCTGCCACTACCCTGATTTTTTTCAGCCCTCATCAGGAACATTCATTCTATTATCAGTGATTGCAGACGATGCGTTCATTGCAACATTAGCTACCACCGCATTTCCTAATTACCACCAGAATAGTTTCTTTTTACAGATCATTTCTCCGGTAGAAGGTTAAGAACGGAGAAGTTATATCGAGCAGGCGGGCAAAAGCCGGCTGTAGAAAAATGTTGGTATTCCCAATGGAAATAAAATCATAATGTTTAATGGAATGCAGCATGGAATGATCTTCTACCGGCTAGAATGTGGTCAACTATTTAGCAGCGGGAAAATAACCGGGATAAAATAAACCGAAACAAAAATTTCATCCTGCCACTTAAAAATTGGCAAGGCTTTTGTTTTTGAACTGGTAAGTTACCTAATAATCCATCCTCCTACAAGAAAGACTTCCTTCCTTTTATCCTACGATATTTCAAAAAAATTTAATCCGAAAATTATGTCAAATTCTACTACTCTATGGGGTACCCTTATTTCAGTATTTCTCCTTTCCAGTGGATGCTCAAAGGACGTTATCCTGGAGCCTGAGTTCAATGAACAAGCTCTCCGCGGCAAACCATCCAAACAAGATGCGCCGGTTTCAAAACAATTCAGGATGAGTGCGAAGACCTGGTATCGTGTAGATCATACTGAGCCAGCCCCTCTTCCCGAAATCAGTGGCGCTATTTCATTCGCTCATCTTCCCGGCGCAGGATCAGGTACAGCTTTAAACATGGGTAACATCGGGACCTGGTTCAACCAGCTTGCTTACAGCCCCACAGGCCAGGCGCCATGGGCCGGCACAGTAGCCGTTCCGCTGGTGGAAGCAAGTAACTATCCACCGGAGGGCCTTCGTTCTCTCGCCACTATCACCAATTGGTTGCAAATACCATCAGCAGTAGCTGGGAATATAGTATGGTCCGTTGTGTATAACGGTGCCGGAGACGCTGTTTTTTTATCCATGACCAGCCCATCCACATCTGTGGTTGAGTCCGGCACCAGGATCAGCTTTAGCGGTGATGGTATATTTGTTGGCGGCAGAGGAAAATTTGAAAATGCATCCGGAACCTATCATTTCAGCGGGTACCTTAACCCTGCTGATCCTAACGATGGAGCCTACACGATAGATGGGGATATCAGTTATTAGTCATTCTTAAAAGCCTGTCTGAAAAAATCAAACAGGCTTTTTAATGCCCGTTAATAAAAGTTAAAAGGAGTTTTTGCAACCAAATTTAAAATCCGGCCCTGCTTACGTTACGTAAATTTCTGTTTTAGCACACAAGGAAACATCTGATCAAAACAGCCTATAAATGTTGATCACGCGAAGGGAGAGAAATGTGGGAAATTTCCTCCTCAGAAAACACAAAAACAAATTCGATTGGGGCATCCTTCGTGTTTGTGCCGCCGGACACCCAAAACAATTGAACGTTTCGCCTGGGGACACGAGGTCCCAAAATTAACGGAAGCCTGGCGAGTGACCAGGATTTTTAATGGACTCCCGGAAGTAAGCCCGCAACACCGACCAATTTCCACCGTTTAAAACGGATGAGCGGTGCCCGACAAGCCTTGATTTTTCTTACTTTCGTCTTCTCAAACTTAAGCATGATGACAAAACACTCTACCAGTGGCCTGGTGCTGGCTTCCATGTTCTGTGTAGTAAGCCTTGCCCCTGCCAAAGCACAACCCAAAAAATTTATTGATCCTGCCAACATGGACCTTGCTGTGAAACCCGGCGACAATTTTTATTTGTATGCGAGTGGGGCCTGGTTAAAAAACAATCCTGTACCCGCCAAAGAAACACGTTGGGGAAGTTTTAACCAGTTAAGGGATTTTAATATCAATGCGGTAAAGGATGTGTTGGAAAAATCGGTAGCCGATAAAAATGCAGCGCCTGGAACAGTGACCAAAAGAGTCGCTGACTTTTATGCCGCAGGTATGGACAGCGTAGCTATAGAAAAAAGAGGTTATACGCCCATTGCTCCCCTGCTGCAAAAAATTGCTGCCATCAGTAATGAGGGGGAGTTAAAAAAAGAAATGGTGAACTTAAGGGTATCCGGTGCAGCATCTCCCTTATTTGGATTCGGTGTGGGACAGGATAGAAAGAATGTAGAATTAATGATCCCACAGTTTAGCCAGGGTGGCACCACCCTGCCCGATAGGGATTATTACCTGAAAACTGATGGTCGCAATCAGCAAATACAGGCAGCTTATAAAAAATATATCAGTACGCTGTTTGCCTTATCCGGCAGCACTGAAGCAGATGCCAGCAAAAATGCGGAAACCATTTTTGACCTGGAAAAACAATTGGCCACAGCCCAAATGAGCCGGGTAGAAATGAGAGACCCTTATAAAACATACAATAAATTTTTTGTAGACGACCTCAGCAAAACAACTCCTGGCCTGGACTGGAGGAATCTACTTGCTGACCTGAAAGTAAAAGGCGTAGACAGTATTTTAGTAAACAACCCGGCTTTTTTAACAGAAATTTCTTCTCTTCTAAAAACAGTACCCGTGCAGAACTGGAAAACATACTTGCAATGGAATGTTTTAAAATCATCGGCTCCGTACCTAAGTACTCCTTTTGTAGATGCTAATTTTACTTATAACCAGGCACTCTCCGGCCAGCGTGTGCAAACGCCCCGGTGGCAGCGAATGTCTTCTCTTACGGATGGTTCCATCGGCGATCTGCTGGGCCAGTTATATGTGAAGGAATATTTTAAACCTGAAGCAAAAGCCCGTATGGCAGAACTGGTGACCAACCTTCGCAAGGCTTTTGCAATCCGCATAAAAGCACTGGACTGGATGAGCACTGCTACCAAACAAAAGGCCCTGGCCAAATTGGCCGCTTTTCGTCCTAAAATCGGTTATCCAGATAAATGGAGAAATTATGATGGCCTGGTAATAAATGACAATACTTACTTTGAGAATGTAAAAAATGTGGGCAAGTGGAATTACGATTTTATGATCAGCCAATTGGGCAAACCTGTAGACCGGGAACGTTTTGGAATGACAGCCCCCACCGTAAATGCTTATTATGGAGCTACGCTGAATGAAATTGTGTTTCCTGCCGGTATACTACAATTTCCTTTTTTTGATGCCAATGCAGATGATGCCCTGAACTACGGCGGTATTGGCGCCGTTATCGGTCACGAAATGAGCCATGGTTTTGATGACAATGGGAGCAAGTACGATGCAGACGGCACACTAAGAAACTGGTGGACCGAAGAAGACCGTACAAAATTTGACGCTAAAACCAAAACCCTTGCACAGCAGTTTGATGCATATACGGTGCTGGATACGCTGCATGTAAATGGGAAACTTACCCTGGGCGAAAACATTGGTGATCTTGGCGGATTAAATGTAGCTTATGAGGCATTTAAAATGACTGCACAAGCAAAGTCTGGCAAAAAGATCGATGGATTTACGCCCGACCAGCGGTTTTTCCTGGCCTGGGCACAGGTATGGCGCACCAATATCCTTCCCGAAACAGCAGCCCAGTTGCTTATTACCGATACACATTCGCCCGGTCAATACAGAACTATTGGCGCACCAGTAAATATGGATGCCTGGTACAAAGCGTTTAATGTGCAACCCGGCGATAAATTATATAAGAAACCCGAAGAGCGTATCAGGATCTGGTAAACCGGGGTAGGGTTAAAATAATTGATAAAGCTAAAATGTCCGTCCTGCTGACGGGCATTTTATTAGAAAAGAATGATATGAACTGTGGTAATAAAATAATCCTGTTTTTATGTTGCCCGCTGTTGCTATTGGCGGCGTGTACTACAGGTAAAAAAAATTCAAAGGGTGATTACCAGCCGGATGACCCGGCGCTTTATAAAACGATCCTTCGGCAAGACAGCATTTTTTTTGCTGCGTATAACACATGCAACATCAGCAAACAGGCTGAGTTGTTTAATGATAACATAGAATTTTACCACGACAACGGTGGGCTCAGTACCAACAAAGCTGAGATAATGGAGTCTATCCGGAAAAATATTTGTGGCAAAGTGAGACGGGAACTGGTAGCGGGCAGTATTGAAGTTTACCCGATAAAAAATTTCGGGGCAGTGGAGATCGGGTTGCATAAATTTTATAACAACCAGGAAAAGCCAGGCACTCCTTCCCGCGCTGGTAAATTCATTATTATCTGGCAGCAGAAAGATGGCGGTTGGTTCATTAGCCGGGTGGTGAGCCTCCACTAAAAACCCGCCAACTTTGAGGCAGGCAGGTTTTGAAACTTTGTTTGGAAAAACTATGCTAAACCATTTTCCACAATTGCGGGGGCTTCAATAGCCACCGGGTTGTTATTCATTTTTGGCGCGCCGGATTTGTCATCCTTTTTGCTTTTGCTCTCTTTCTTCTTGGGCTTGCTCTTTTTGCTACTATTTTTTTCCGGTTTTGATTTTTTACCCGCTTTGGCTGACTCTTTCTTCGCAGCTTTTTCGATACCTTCTGCCAGGGAAGCACTTACCTTTTTCAATATTTTATCAAACGTCCTTTCCTTTACACCTGACGTCATATCTGCCAGTGCACCACCGATCTTTTTGTAGACCAGGGTGGCAGTTTCCTTCTTTTTACTCTTTTTACTATTCATAACTGGTTTATTATTAATTCACACAAAGATAATATAGCAAGCCAGCATTCAAATATTAAGTTTTTCATTCCTTTCGCACGGGTAACCAAAAGAAACACAAGAGAACGGTGATCCCTGTTATTCTCCTTGCATCCTCCCGTAAATTATTGTAAATTAGTAGTGCTCAATAACCTTTTTCTTCCTGTTTTTGAAGCAACAAACTTCCATCACTCAATTTACATGTTATGGAACTCACCACAGATCACAAACCTGCCTTCGACGGTTATAAACCTAAATGGCTCACCCTGGTTAGGGTATTTCTTGGAGTGGTTATTTTGCTGAAAGGAATTTCTTTTTTCCAGGATAGTGCTTCCCTCACTGCAATGTTGCAGACGCCCGGATTTGACATCCTTAATAAAAACGTGACGGCCATTGCGTTTTTTATAACCTATTTCAACCTGCTTGGAGGGGTATTCCTCATAGTTGGCTTATTTACAAGATGGATTGCTATCCTGCAAATACCGCTGATCATTGGCGCAATTGTATTTGTAAACATCGAAGAAGGAATCAATTTCAGCAATCCCGAACTGGCTTTAAGTATCCTTGCACTTGTATTATTGGTGGTTTTTCTTATCAAGGGCAGCGGAACAATTTCGGCGGATGAATTTTTCAGGAGTTATACAAATGCCGGTCATAAGTCCGGTTACACGAAAAAATTCTTTCAATAATTTTTTGGTTTCTCCATGTACAAAAAAAAGGCAAAGAAGTAAAACTTCTCAGCCTTTATAATTTATTTAAGGTCGCGGTTTATCTAAATTGAATAAACAACACAGTTTTATTTCATTCACCCATTCACCCAATCCCTATTGCCCTCCTGCACCAATTCCTCCTCCACCGCCTTGTGTTCTTTTGCTTTCTTCTTCAATAGCATTCTTGCGCTGGCGGGCAGCTTTCACCTGTGCATTACCAAACCGGTAGCTAAAATTTAATTTGAACTGCCTGCTTTCCCAGCGGCCCCTTGCCAACATCACCTGGCCGGCAAAATCACTTACCCCTTTCCAGCGCATTGTTTTTAATACATCGCTCATCGATGCTTTAATGGTTCCTTTATTCTTGAAGACCTGTTTTTGCACTCCCATGTCCATGCCGCCAATGGCACTGCTCTGCATGGTGCCGCCCCATATAGATGGAGAAGAATAAAAACCGCTTAACTCTGCAGTCCATGTTTTACCAAACTTCAGGCTGTTTTGTGCGAACACATTGTAGCTAAAAACGTCCGTATCTACTTTTCTTCCTTCTCCGAAGTCAGCTTTGTAAGCAGAATAACTGCTGTTGAAATTGATAAAAGAGGAGAATTTTTTATACGTGATCGGGTAGCTGATATTCAGGCTCACAATATCCTGGGTAGCCAGATTTTGTTTGCTCATGAAAGATTTAGATTGTTCAGCAGTATCTATCAGTTGTGCAAAAATATCTGTAACATGGCTATAGTTCAGCCTTGTGTTCAATTTGAATTTGTAACTGTTGGTAATACCTACACTGTTGGTATACTGCGGGCGAAGGTTGGTGTTTCCTTTCATGAAGGAGTATTCATCCAGCTTAAACTCAAATGGATTCAGGTCCTGGTAGGCCGGCCGGTCAATCCTGCGGCTGAAACTTAAGCCCCATTGATTTTTTGGATTCTTATTGAAAGTAACGGCTACGCTTGGAAAAAAATCCACATAATTACGGGTGAATACGGAATCGTAAGCTATATAGTTACCTCCCTGCATTTTATTTCCGGTTGACTGACCTGTGATGTCCGTATGCTCTGCACGCAAGCCAGCCTGGATCATAAATCCTTTGAAGGGGCGGTTGTAATTCACATACAGCGCATTGATATTTTCATCGTACCGAAAACGGTTGCTGCGCAATGTATCCAGCACTTTGCTGTTTGTGTAAACATTGTAACGTTGAAAATTATTATCGGTGTTGACAAACCCAATCTTTCCCCCAACACCCAATTTTCCTTTCTTAAAGTTTTGCTCGTAATCTGCTTTAAAAGAATACAGGTTAATATCCGTTGGTGCGATCATGTTATAAATAACACGGCTGGTTTCGTTTCCATTGGCATCCAGGTAGATGTTAGGCTGCAACTGGTTGCTGGTAATATCATACAGGGCATAGTCAGCATCCAGGTTCAATTCCCTGCCGCTTGTATCTGCAAAACGGTAATTCGCGTTCACGTTCAGGTTATCCCTATCACTGTTACTACTGTTATTTGCAACCAGTGTCTTTATTTTGCTATCCGTTGGCTGGTAGTAAATCGGGGTATTACTGAGGCTGCTCATCTTACCATCGTTGATCGTACCACTGGCAGTAACACCAATCGTACTTTTCTTACTAAGGTAATAATCGATCCCGGCTTTATAGCCATGGTTGGTTCCCTTGTTGATCATGCGGTTCTTCTGGTCAAATACGCTGTCTACAACCGTACGCAAAAATTCCATCCGGTTCAGCCCTTTGTTCTGGTTGAAATTATAAGTTCCGTAAATGTTGGTCCTAGCATTCCTGTTGTTCAATGAAAGGCCCGCATTGTATTTGGGAAAATGCCCAATACCCCAGCCTGTGTTCACTGATCCGTTTGTACCATAGGATTTGTTTTTCTTCAGCCTTATATTGATAATACCTGCATTTCCTGCTGCCTCATATTTGGCAGAAGGATTGGTGATGATCTCTATTGCTTCCACATTGGATGACTGCATGGATTTCAAATATTCGGCAAGGTCTGTTCCTGATAAGGGAGATGGTTTGCCATCAATATAAACGCGCACACCGTTTTTTCCGCTCAGGCTCAGGTTATCATCTTTATCCACCTGCACACCGGGCGACTTCCGCAATAACTCGAGTGCATCCGAACCCACCGCGTTGATAGTACCCTCTACATTCAGGATCGTTTTGTCTGCCTTGATCTCCACCATCGGCTTTTTAGCAGTCACCACTACTGCACCCAGGTCATTGCTCGCCTTAAGCATTACCAGGTCATCTACAACCACGTCCGCTGCACTAAGGGAAACGGCCTTACTAAACCCATTTTTAAACCCGACATATGTGATCTTCACTATATAGTCGCCCTCATTGATTCCGGAAAACTGGTATTGACCGTTTCCTTTTGTAGCGGAATATTTTACGGTAGCAGAGTCTTTTGCTCTTAATAGGGCTACAGTGGTACCATTCAATGGTTTACCTGCATCGTCTTTGACAACCCCGGAGATTTTTTGCGCCATTGGGCTTACAGAGAAGAGGCAGAAAACTATAAGTATTAAATTTCTTTTCATTATTTGGTCTTTTACGCCGCAAATTTAACCAGCCTCCTTTTTTTACAAAGCCTAGATGTAGCCAAATGGAAAATAGCCGGGAGGAATGGTGACCTATGCTGCCTGAATTGAATATTTGCAAAATCTATCGCATCCTAATGAATGAAAAATATGCCGGATAAGACAAAAACATTATTTTTGCAACAACGTAACAAATAAAAGTGAGTCAACGGAAAAACATACGGCCATTACTTGCGCTGCTGGTGTTATGCTTGTTTGCCTTTTCTATTACGCCCCGCAAAACTTTACATGAGCTTTTCGGGTGTCATTCGGGAAAGAGTGAAAAGCGGATCAGCACCCATGGTGAGTCCCTGGCAACAGAAAGCTTCCATTGTTCCTGCGATCAGCCTGAACTGCAAATGCCGTTTATTGAGTTGCCCGTTTTCGTTGATTTATTCATACCCGGTTTTCATGATCCGGAGCAACCGCTGCCCTATTCCTCCCCCCCGTGTAAAACCTGCTATGGTTTTTCAAAACTGCGCGGCCCCCCTGCAATGGCATAATATGCACGCGTGAACCCTGCTGACGCAGCAGTATTCTTCATTTTTTATTTTATTGTTTTGAAAAAAGTATTGTTGAGCGCAGTCCTGTCATTTTATTCTATGATGGCAATGAGCCAGGACTGCCAGTTAATTCTGAAGGGTCACATAGAAGACCTGGACAGCAAGGAAAAATTATCCGGTGCCACCGTTTTGCTTGTTGAGCTTAATAAGGAACTTGTTACCGATGCACAGGGAGATTTTATTTTCAATGCATTATGCGAAGGAAAATATACCGTGCGCGTGAGCCACGTAGGCTGCGCAACAGTAGAGCAAACGATTATGCTGAACAGGAGCAGGCATATTGATATTGACCTGCCCCACGAAAAAAATATGCTGGGGGAAGTCACCCTGAACAGCCAGCGTGGTTTGAAGAGCACCGGCTTCAAACGGGAAATGAGTGCAAGAGATATGGAAGAAAGCAAAGGCCAGTCTCTGGCAGAGGCACTCAGCAAGATAAATGGTGTCACCATGCTACAAACAGGCTCCACTGTTTCCAAGCCCGTAATTCATGGCCTTCACAGTAACCGCATTCTCACCATCAACAACGGCGTGCGCCAGGAAGGCCAGCAATGGGGCAGTGAGCACGCACCGGAAATAGATCCTTTTATTGCCAGCAAACTGATCGTGATCAAAGGTGTGGATGAACTTAAATATGGTTCAGATGCAATCGGCGGAGTTGTACTCGTAGAACCCAAAGCTTTGATGACAACTACGGGCTACAGTGCAGAATTGAACAGCGCCTATTTTACCAACAACCGGCAATATGTTGTCTCGGGCACTTATGAGCAGCAAATGAAGCAGTTACCCGCCTTTACCTTCCGGTTACAGGGTACCTTTAAAAAAGGTGCAAATGCCCGAACACCCGGTTACCGCCTTAACAATACCGGAAGTGATGAAAAAAACTTCTCGCTCACCGGGGGGTGGAAAGGGCATCATTTTTCGTCAGAATTGTTTTATAGTTTTTTTGACACCAAACTCGGCATCTTTGAAGGAGCGCATATCGGTAACCTCACGGACCTGCAAACGGCCATAGAAAGCACAAGGCCTGACCCGGTTTTTACCGGCGAAAATACTTACCAGGTGGACAGACCTTACCAGGCTGTGAACCATCAGCTTTTAAAATCGCGTTCCTCCCTGCAGGCAGGCAACAACCGTTTTAGTTTATTGCTGGCAGCCCAGGTGAATGACCGGAAAGAATTTGACATTGTAAGAAACACCAGTAATACAGCGCCCCAACTAGACCTCAGGATCACCACGCTTAGCGAAGGCCTCAGTTGGGAACAAATTAAAACCAAAGCGCTGGTGCACAACGCAGGCATCAGCAGCATGCAACAGGAAAACCAATACGCCGGCAGGTATTTTATACCTGCCTACCGTTCAAACAATTTCGGCGGATATTATATTTCGAAATGGACCTCGCCGCACTGGGAGCTACAAGCAGGACTGCGATTTGATCACAAAACCATTTATACTAACCGGATCAATGCCAACGGACAGGAATTTGACAATTACGATTTTAAGTATAATACTTTCGGCGGGTCTGTTAATGCAGGCTACAAAAACGGTGGCTGGAAAACCAATGCAAACATCGCATTGGCCAACCGCGCACCACATGTGAACGAATTACTCAGCAATGGTATACACCATGGTGCAGCCACGTATGAAGTCGGTGACATCGGTCTTAAACCTGAGCGTTCTGTGAACCTTTCGCTTAATAACGCATGGAACAATAAAAAGAATACGGTGGGTTTTGAAGTAAATCTTTACCGGAACAAAATCAACGATTTCATTTACCAGCAACCAAAACCGGATGAGCCGGTGCTAACCATCGCCGGCGCCTTTCCACAGCTAGCATACCGGCAAAACGATGCCTTGCTGCAGGGAATAGACTTTTCTTCCAGGATAATTTTTATAAAACCTTTCAGTTGGGAATTGAAGTATTCCATGCTGCGGGCAAAAAATAAAGATAGAGATGACTGGCTTATACGAATGCCGGCAGACAGGTTGCAAAATGAATTCACCTGGAACTTCGCCGATGGCAAAAAACTAAGTGCCAGCTATATTTCCCTGGAAGGAATTTTTGTGCAGAAACAAACCCGGGTTCCAGGCGAAAAAGATGGCAGGCAGGATTACAAAGCACCGCCCGATGCCTATTTTTTATTAAGTGCAGATGCCGGCACCACGTTCCTTGTGCAAAAGATACCGGTTACTTTTAGTATTGGGATCCGGAACATAATGAACACATCTTACCGGGATTACCTCAATACGCTTAGGTATTTCATAGATGAAACCGGCAGAAACATTCAGTTCAGGTTAAAAGTTCCCTTTAAAAATATTGGCGCTTAACAAATTATATGAAAAAATATTCAAACTATATATTAATGGCTTTTGTTGGCCTGCTCGTATTTTCCACTTCCTGCAAAAAATTTGAAGCGGGAGAAAACAACGAGGAGGAAGTGATCACTACCATGAACCTTCATTTTACACCCCAGGGTGGTGGAACCACCCTGGTTTACAGTTTTGATGATGCAGATGGCCCCGGTGGAAATAGTCCCAGCCAGTCGGAGATCTTGGTGGATGCAAACACGACCTATGCTGTACGGCTGGAGTTATTGAACAAAACAACCAACCCTCCGGACACCGTGACCAACGACGTATTGGAAGAAGCAGCGGCGCACCGGTTTTATTATACGCCCTCCGGCGGGAATACGCTTTCTATAACCAACCTGGATAAGGATGAAAACGCTGTACCACTCGGAATTACCAGCGACTGGACAACCGGCGCACCGTCCGCAGGCACCATCACAATTACTCTCAGGCATTACCCGGGGACACCACCGGATAAACAAACCGCCGACCTGGTAAATAGTCCAAAGTCTTCAACAGACCTCAGCGTGGTTTTCAGCACGAAAATTTTGTGAGGAGAGGATTGGTTGTTTTGAGGTGAGGAATGGCATTGTTAACCAGCGATACCCATTTCGCTGTCATGCTCCGCGCATACCTTGGATATGACCGCCACATCGCTGAATATATAATTGAACTGGTCCGCAACAGATTTGGTTTCCACCATTTCTTTTTTTGTTACGGTTTCCAATTGCCCGTTTGCAATTTCGGTTTTTCGCTTTTCTACCAGCGCGGCAATTTTTTCATTGAGTGTTTTCAGGTTATCCAGGTCGGGATCCCGCACTTTATCACTTTGCTGTTGCAGGATATGGATCGAATTATTAAAATACAACTTAGTGTTGTGCACTAGGCCAATGAAATCTGCCGGTGGAATATTGAAACGGGCGCCCTGCAGCAGGTAGGACAATGTGGCCAGGTGGGAAACCAGTGTATGGTTCAGCACCACGAAGCGGTGAACGTTTTTAGTTCCCTGCCTGTGCCTTTTAGGCTCCGACAGCATTCTGGTAAATGCATCCGAGAGGTTTGCAAGCACAACTAGCGCGGCGCGTCTTGCTTTTTTAATCTCATCCGCATCGGCCGGCTGAGCCTCCATAAAATGCCTGCAGATAGCTTCGTAATACTTCTTATTTGCTTCCAGCATTTCAGTCATGTAGGCCCTGATACTGTTTTTCTCCCAGGCGGGCACGAGGAAGAGGCTGGCAAAAAAAGCGATGGCGGAACCTATACCGGTATCAATGATCCTGTCTTTCATGAGCTCGTTGATATTCCCGGGAAACAGTAGCTGGAAGAAGATCATCAGGTAGGGTGTCATTAGCAACACACTCAGAAAATAATTGGTACGGATAAACATGTAACTCCCGGCCATAAAAAATATCATGATTGCCAGTAACACCGTTTCATGTTTGACAAAAAACAGCAACACCATACCTATCACAACACCGATCAGTGTGCCGATCAGCCTGTCGGAATTTCGGGTCTTGGATAAAGAGTAAGCGGGTTTCAGGATCACCACAATGGTTAGCAAAATCCAGTACCCGTGATCTACTTTAAAAAATACAGCAACCAGGTAGCCAAAAAGTAATGCCAGCGACATTCGGAGCGCATGCCGGAAAATATTTGATCTAAAGTTCAGGTTGTCCAGGAACAAAGACGGCCGCAGGTCTTCTGTTGGTACAAGGTGCGTTTCTTTTGCAGACTCGATATCGAGCTTTTTGTATTGCAGATCATAACTGGTATGATTATGCAGCATGCTGATCTTAGCAGAAAGATCTTCCAGGTTTTTCATGATACGGCCAAGACCGACAAAGTTCTCAACATTTCCTTCATTCATGTAGATCACCCGGAGTTCCTCAAACCGGCTACGTGCCCGGGCCACCTGCTCTTTCACTTCTACGTCCGCTACAGAAGGCAGGCCGGTCCGAATCCCTAAACTTACTTCCTCCAGTTCCAGCGCCAGCAACGCGATACTTCCCTCGAAGGTTTCAAGGATGCCTGTCTTATCAAAAACCTTGTGCATATCAGCATAATGCTGGTAGGTCGTCATTACGGAGGTATAGAGTTCCGCTACTTCCAGGTAAATTTTTACCAGTACCCGCCCGGTTTGTGTGGACTCCTTTACGATTGCCCTCGTGTTAAAGAGCAGTTCACTCAACATATTTTGCTGGGCTTCTACTTTTACCTGCTGCTGCAGCAATTGCTCATTCACCTTATCATAATCTGGTTCATAAGCATAATAGGCTCCTCTTAAACGAAGGTATGCGGCAATATCGGAGATATAATCTGCGAGTACCTGCTGAATGAATTTGTATGGCCGCAACCTATAGAGCAGGAGGCTGTATAACATGTACCAAATTCCCCCAGCCAAAGTATAACCTGCATTGATCCAGATCTGTTTGCCGTGCAGCGGGGCTTGCAGGCTAAGTACCATGATGAGCATTGCAGCAATACCTACTGCCGAACTCCGGTTGCCGTAAATGGTAAGCATCGATAATACAAACCCACATACCACCAGTAAGGCACCCAGCAGAACAGCATTTCCCGAAGCATAATAAACCATCACAGTGATAGCCGTCACCAGCAGGCTACATGCAAACATCCCGGCCACGCGGTGTTTCACTGCTCCGGGTGCATCAGCCACACTTACGCAGAGCGCCCCCACAGACCATACGATACCTACCGGGAGCCTATTAAAATAAAGTAGGATAAAAGAAGGCAGCAGGATACCCGCTGTTATACGCAACCCTTCTGAAGCATACCGCCCATTAATGAAATTGAGGTATTTTTTTTGATAGTTCATGGGATGGAAAGTTACAAATAACCCGTTCTATTTGGCGCAACCAAAACATCGAAAATTACTTTCGCAATTTCTATCGTACCCGTACTTGTAATAAGGCTCATTATTTTTCCTGATATAAATCATAAATCCTGTTCATTTATTTTCGTTTATTTGTACCTGGTAAAATATTTCTATTAACGAGATCTTTTTTGAAAGAAATACGTTTACCTTTTATCCCAGGTGAAAAAGTTCATAACTATCATACTAGCCCTTTTGTACATCTGTACTTCCACAGGTGCCACTTTGCAAATGCACTACTGTATGGGTAAGTTGGCGGGTTGGGAACTTGGCCATAACCAACCAAAAACCTGCAATAAATGCGGAATGGAGAAGGCGGAGCAGGAAAAGGGTTGTTGCAGGGACGAACATAAATTCTTTAAAGACACTACCGACCAGAAAGCTGCTGAAGCAGGTTTTCAGATGCTGCAATTAATGGCTGCAGCGCTACCTCCACAATCTCCAGACTTCCAAAGACATTATTTTCCCCTTGTAACGGTGGATAATCCTATTACTGATGCCCCACCTCCAGGTGCTGATGTTGCGGTATATATCCGCAATTGTGTGTTTCTTATTTAAATAGTACTATTCTTTATAACCCGGGCTGTCTAACTGCCGGCTTACTGGCATTTCCCTATTCCGGGGATCTGCACTTCTCATTCACAAAAAACATAAAAATGAAAACAATTAAAATGCTGATGATGGCAGCTTTCACCATCCTTTCTGTTACTTTATTTGCACAGGCTGATACAAAAACAAATCAAGGTGCTACAAAGCAGAAGACAGATCAACAAACCTATAGTTGTCAAATGCACCCCGCCGTAACCAGCAACAAACCTGGAAAATGCAGCCAGTGTGGCATGGACCTTCAGCGTTCCCCTAAAGAGAAAATGAAAATGGAGACAATGAAAACTTACACATGCCCTATGCACCCGGCTGTTTCAAGTACGAAGCCAGGCAAGTGCCCAAACTGTGGAATGGAACTAAAAAAAACCAAAACAGCAAAGGCCTATTCATGTCCTATGCATTCAGAAGTTACAAGTGATAAAGCGGGTAAATGCACTAACTGTGGAATGGATTTAATGCGTTCCCCTAAAGAGAAAATGAAAATGGAGGTGATGAAAATGTACAGCTGTCCCATGCATCCCGAAGTAACCAGCGACAAACCAGGTAAGTGTGCCAAATGTGGAATGGACATAAAGGAAAAGAAAGGCAAATAGGATCCCTTTTAGTACAATGAGACTTAAAATAAAACATGGTTCGAAAACTTATTGAACTGGCCCTGGGCAACAGGCTTGTGGTACTGCTTATAGCAAGTAGCCTGTTTGCGTACGGGATCTATTCCATCGAAAAGAACCCCATCGATGCCATCCCTGATTTGAGTGAAAACCAGGTGATCGTTTTTACAGAATGGATGGGCCGAAGTCCGCAGGTAATGGAAGACCAGGTTACATACCCACTGGTGAGTAACCTGCAGGGGATTCCCAAAATAAAAAACATCCGGGCCACTTCCATGTTTGGGATGAGTTTCGTGTATGTAATTTTTGAAGACAATGTAGATATTTACTGGGCCAGGACAAGGGTGCTGGAACGATTGAACTACGCGCAACGCCTGTTGCCCCAGGGTATCACGCCTACACTCGGGCCGGATGGAACCGGCGTGGGCCACATTTTTTGGTATCACCTGGACGCCCCCAAAATGGATTTGGGGGAACAAAGGGCCTTACAGGATTGGTATGTAAAGTTTGCATTGCAAACGGTGCCAGGTGTAGCCGAAGTGGCATCATTTGGGGGGTTTGAAAAACAATACCAGTTGATAATTGATCCTGTTAAGCTCCAGTATTACAATGTGTCACTTATGGATGTGATGAATAAAGTAAAAGCAAATAACAACGATGTAGGAGGACGGAAATTTGAGATGGCAGATATGGCCTATATAATCCGGGGACTGGGTTATATTAAAAGCAAGGAAGACGTGGAGAACATTGCATTAGTTAATAACAGTGGCATACCGGTACGAGTTAAAGATATCGGCAGCGTACAAATGGGTGGTGATCTTCGCCTGGGTATTTTTGATATGGATGGAAAAGGTGAAGTAGTGGGCGGTATAGTAGTGATGCGATATAATGAGAATGCCAACAAAGTTATTGCGGCTGTAAAGGAGAAAATGAAAGAAGTAGAAAAAGGCCTGCCAGGGGGAGTAAGCTTTAAAACATCTTACGACAGGAGCATTCTTATTGAAGAGGCTATCAGATCTGTAAAAGGGACTTTGATAGAGATTCTGATTACGGTATCAATTGTTGTCCTTCTATTTATGTTTCATTGGCGCAGTGCGCTGGTTATACTTATCCAGTTACCAGTTTCTGTTGCCATTGGTTTTATCCTGCTGCAATCTTTTGGAATCTCATCTAATATTATGTCGCTAACGGGTATCGCCCTTGCAATTGATGTAGCTGTTGATGATGGCATTGTGATGGTTGAAAATGCATACCGTCACCTCAGTGAAGCGCAGGATGCAAAAGAAAGCGGCCAATAAGTGACGTCAAAACATTATATAATTAATACTGGTTATTGTGAAATTTTTTAAAAAAACTAAAGACCCGCTTACTTCAGAGGAAAGGATGGAGGTTATTTTAAAAGCATCCCGACAGGTTGGACCAGGTGTTTTTTATTCCACTATCATTGTTATCACTTCTTTCCTGCCCATATTTCTGCTCACCGGTATGGAAGGAAAGTTATTTCACCCGCTGGCATGGACAAAAACATTTATCCTGCTGGTAGATGCCCTGGTGGCTATCACATTGGTCCCGGTGTTAATCTCATTTTTCATGAAAGGAAGATTAAAACCGGAAAGTGCCAATCCCATTACCCGGACCCTGGAGAAAATTTATGCACCCATTTTAAAATGGTGCCTGAATTGGCGCAAAACCATCATAGGCCTCAATTTGATTGCCCTGGTGGCTGGTATCGTAATGATGACAAAGCTCGGCTCTGAATTTATGCCGCCCCTTGATGAAGGCTCGCTGCTTTTTATGCCGGTGACACTTCCGGACGTGTCAAATTCTGAAGCCAAAAGATTGTTGCAGGTCCAGGATAAAATAATCACGACCGTTCCTGAAGTCGCTCATGTATTAGGTAAAGCTGGAAGGGCAAATACGGCAACGGATAATTCGCCCATTAGCATGATTGAAACGATCATTTTGCTGAAACCAACCAAAGAATGGCGTGATGGCATAAATAAAGAGGACATAATCAATGAACTGAATGCAAAATTGCAAATACCTGGAGTTACCAACGGGTGGACACAACCCATCATTAACCGCATCAATATGCTTTCTACAGGCATACGTACAGATGTCGGATTAAAGCTGTACGGTCAGAACCTGGACAGTATATATGCTTTTGCTCAGACCATCAAAAAGCAACTCGAAGGAATAGATGGGGTTAAGGACCTCTATGTAGAACCCATAACTGGCGGAAAATACATTGACATTACCGTTAAACGGGAAGAAATAGGAAGATATGGCCTGAGTATAGATGATGTAAACCTGGTTGTTGAAAGCGCACTCGGGGGAATGAAACTTACCACCACTATTGAGGGGCGTCAGAGATTCTCAGTAAATGCCCGGTATGGACAGGATTTTAGAAATAACCTTGGCGCCTTAAAACGCCTGCAGGTGCAGACCATGGAGTTTGGACCCATACCATTAGAAGCGGTAGCGGATATTAATATAACAGATGGGCCCCCAATGATTAATTCTGAAAATGCAATGTTACGGGGTACAGTATTATTTAATGTGAGGGAAAGAGACCTGGGAAGCACGGTACAGGAAGCACAGCGAAAATTAAACCAGATGATAACCAAATTGCCAAAAGGATATTTCATGGAATGGAGCGGTCAATGGGAAAACCAGCTACGAGCCAATAAGACGCTTAAGATGATTATGCCTGTGGTTATACTCATTATTTTTATGATTTTGTATTTCACCTACCATTCTTTTAAAGAAGCTGTCGTGACCATGATTACCGTTCCTTTTGCACTCATAGGCGGGGTATTCCTGGTTTATTTTTATGGAGTTAATATGTCCGTTGCCGTAGCTGTAGGTTTTATCGCGTTGTTTGGTATTGCTATTGAAACAGCCATGCTAATGACCATCTATCTTAATGAGGCCATGGAAAAAATGGTAACAAAACATGGTAATTCTAAAGCCGCATTAACGAAGGAAATTATCAGGGAATATGTAATGGAAGGTTCTGTTAAAAGGTTACGGCCAAAGTTGATGACGGTGTCTGCAGGGCTGATCGGCTTGTTGCCGGTTCTATGGGCAACAGGTGTAGGGAGCGACATTATGCGTCCTATTATTATACCGCTCATCGGCGGAACCATTTCCTCCACTATTTATGTATTACTGCTAACCCCGGTTATATTTCAAATGATAAAAGAAAGAGAATTAAAACATAACGGTAAAATTGAAATAATTGATGTCAAAGAATAAACTACTCACGATCCTTATCGCCTTGAACGCCCTTAACGGCGAGGCGCAAACGCTCCGGCTTGATGCTGTCGTTGATAGCATCAAAGCCTCACACCCGGTTGTGAAAATGTATGAGAACGAAATCCGGGCTATGGATGAGGCAGCAAAAGGAGCTAAAAGCTGGATGCCGCCCGAGTTCAGCACGGGCTTATGGATGACACCATACAATCCCTCCCTTTGGAAAAAAATGGATGATGGCATGGGAAATACAAAAGAAGGAATGGGACAGTTTATGATTGCAGGCCAGCAAATGCTCCCGAACAAGAAGAAGCAAAATGCCGATGCCGCTTATATGCAGGCCATGTCATCTGTAGAAAAAGAAAAAAAGAATGCATCATTAAATGAGCTTATAAATGATGCCAGGCAGTTTTATTATGAATGGATCATTCTTGAAAAGAAACGGGTGATTCTGTCGCAGAATGAAAAGTTGCTGGACTTTATGATTAAAAATGCTGAGATACGTTATAAGAATGGTCTGGGAAAAATTAGTGCCTATTATAAAGCTAAAGCTGCTATAGGAAATGTACAGAATATGCAGCTGATGTTTGAAAATGACATCCGGGAAAAACGTATTCGCATCAATGCCCTGATGGGAAGAAATGCCTTGATCAACTTCGACATAGATACCACCTATATACTTAAAGATTATGGAGCAGTCGTCTTTGATAGTGGTCTTTTTTACAACAACCGCAGCGATTTAAAAGCCATCGACAAAGAAGTAATTCTCACCATCCTTAAGCAGGAAACCGAGCGGCAAAGCCTTAAACCGCAAATTGGCCTCCGCTACGAACACATGTTTGGCTTTGGCGGGTTACCCATGCAGTTCTCTGCAATGGGCATGATAAAATTGCCATTGGCAAGGTGGTCGGCTAAAATGAATAAGGCAAATATAGAAAGCCTGAAGTGGAAAGGAGAAGCATTGCAATCACAAAAGCAAATGATGCTAAACGAATACAGCGGCATGGCTTATAGTATGAGCAATGAACTGGTATTAAAAAAGAACCAGTTAAAACTGTACGATAATAATATTCTGCCAGCCCTGAGAAATAATTACAAAACCATGCAACTCGGTTATGAACAAAATACAGAAGAGCTGTTCATGTTGTATGATGCGTGGGAAACTTTATACATGACCCAACTGCAATACACAGATTTGCTGTTGCAGGCATTACAAACACAGGTAGCATTAGAACGTTTGATAGAAAATAAATAAGGTTATGATTACAGGAAATACTAAGGTGCAATGGGCTGTCGGCAAAAGGTACCGGGCAGTAAGTAGGAAGCAAGGGGTAATAGGCAGTGGCCAATGGGCGATGGGTGTGATATTTTTTAAGCTTATTCCCTGTTGCCTGTTGCTTGTTCTTTCTCAGGGATGCAATAATAAAAAAGATCCTCATACCGAACACAACAGGGAGTCCTCAGCTGGTAGGTACACCTGCCCGATGCCCCAGGATTCTGTATTTAGTAATAAACCGGGTACTTGCCCAAAATGTGGAATGGCATTGGTAAAAATGGATAAGGCGGCATCAGATCCGGATGAAGCCATAGTGTATACATGCCCGATGCATCCCCAGGTGATTAAAGACAAACCCGGACAATGCCCTATCTGCGGAATGGACCTCGTAAAGAAAGAAACCGGGGGTAGTAAAACGGATGATTTGGAGCTGGAAGCCTTGCTAAAGCCGACCAATGAATTTGTGTTGTCTTCTGTTCTGGTTACCACTATCAAAATGAATGAAGAACAAATGGAGATAGCGGCATTAGGCAATATTGCTTACGATACCAGGGAGGTGGGGAGTATTTCATCAAGAGTGTCGGGCAGAATAGAAAAACTATATGTGCGGTACCGTTATCAGAAAATAAATAAGGGGGACCGTGTCCTTGATATGTACAGCCCCGAGCTGTTAACGGCGCAACAAAACTTATTGTTTCTATTAAAAAATGATGCGGAAAATGCATCTTTCATACAGGCAGCAAAACAAAAACTGTTGTTATTGGGTATGGCTAACCAGCAGTTGGAGCAGGTTTTGCGATCCGGAACCCCTTCCTTTACCATCGCTGTATATAGCAATTACAGCGGCCATATTCATGAATCTTTAAGCGGGGGAAACATGAATAACAACGGCGGCGGCATGAAAGATATCTCATTGCTTACAGACGAACTCTCTCTAAAAGAGGGAATGTATTTGCAAAAAGGCCAGTCCGTTTTTACGGTATTTAATCCCGCCCGCGCCTGGGTACTTCTAAATATATACGGGGAGGGGCAGTCGCTGATTAAAAAAGCCAATGCGGTAATGATCACGCCCGAAACAGCACCCGATAAACGTTTCAGAGGAACCATTGATTTCATTGAGCCTTTTTACAGGAGAGAAAGTAAAACACTTACCGCAAGGGTTTATTTTAATAACGGCACCTTAAAGATCCCGATAGGAAGCCAGGTGACAGCTATCATCTATGGAAATACGAAAGAAGCCTGGTGGTTACCCAGGACTGCGGTAGTGTCATTGGGACTAGATAAAATTGTATTCCAAAAAACAGGTGCTGGTTTTAAAGCACAAGAAATTAACACAGGAATTATTCATAAAAATCATATCCAGGTTTTGGGCGGTATCAGTCCCCTGGACTCGGTTGCCGTTAATGCCCAATATTTAATGGACAGTGAAAGTTTTATAAAAGTAAACAACAATTTATGAGACGCATTCTATGCATAGCAACCCTGTTCTTATTGGTTGCTACATGCAAAAGCAAAAAAGAACCAACCGGAGACACGGGCACATATTATACCTGCTCAATGGATCCACAGGTGGTAGCCGATAAGCCGGGCAAATGCCCGATTTGTGGTATGCAACTGACGGAGGTAAGGAAAACCAATGGGGATAAAAATGATGAAATACGATTGAGTGAGCAGCAGATTCAACTAGGCAATATTCAAACAGACACCATTCGCAATGGAACAATAGGCGACCAGTTGGTTCTTACTGCCACTTTAAATTTCAATCAGGCGAAAACTTCGTCTGTGAGTTCAAGAGTGATGGGAAGAGTGGAAAAATTGTATTTCAAAAATTTGGGGGACTTCGTAAAGAAAGGGGCTCCCTTGTATGATGTGTACAGCGAGGAGTTAAATAACGCCAAACAGGAATACCTGCTGGTACTGGACAAACAACAAGTTTTTGCCAATGAAGGAGCTATTGACTTTGACCAGCTTCTGCAATCTGCAAAAAGCAAGCTGTTGTTATGGGGCATGTCGGAAGGGCAACTCCGGCAATTAGCCAGAAACAAACGGGCTATCCCAACCACTACCTTTTACAGTACAGCATCAGGCTATATAACAACGTTCGACATACGGGAAGGTGATTATGTGATGGAAGGTGGCACCATCGTTAAATTAGCGGACTTATCCAGCCTTTGGGCAGAAGCCCAGGTGTATACATCTCAACTGGCCTCCATCGACAGGAGCAGCATTGCCACAGTGCAGCTCCCGGATTTCGACGGCAAGGAAATAAAAGGAAAGATTGAATTTGTGAATCCTGAAATCAATCCTGATACAAGAATTAACCTTATCCGTGTTTCAATTCCTAATGCAGGCAACCTGCTTAAACCGGGTATGCTGGCTTATGTATTGCTGAAAAGCCCGCAGCGAAAGACTTTGACTTTACCATTAGATGCCGTTCTAAGGGATGGGAAAGGCGCAACGGTTTGGATTCAGACTGCCGACAAAACATTTAAACCGGTGATGGTGCAAACGGGTTTAGAATCTGGTGACCGGGTAGAAATAAAATCAGGCTTGAATATTGGTGATATTGTAGTTATTAGCGGCGCATACCTGCTCAACAGTGAGTATATTTTTAAGAAAGGGGCCAACCCGATGGAAGGAATGAAGATGTAGGGATTTGGAACAATTATGTTATGAATGCTATTAAAAACAGCAACCTTCTGAAAATATCTCCAGCTACAACAATTAATAAAATCTAAAAGAAAAAGCAATGCATACAAATGACAATTACTATTTTGGGGGAATGCATATGGGTTGGTGGTTTTTTATAGTCGTGGTCTTAATAGCGTTAGTGGTTTTATTTACCAATAACAGGAACAGGAAATAACCTATGCAATTTTAGAACGACCAGGTCTAAATAATTAAATTTTTTAAGTTAAAACTAAAAGATCATCGAATACTATTTTAACAAAACAGTGACAGGCACT
Organism: Chitinophagaceae bacterium; assembly: GCA_043727215.1. Taxonomy (GTDB): domain Bacteria; phylum Bacteroidota; class Bacteroidia; order Chitinophagales; family Chitinophagaceae; genus Ferruginibacter. The sequence continues at coordinate 37,100 of JAYSYY010000070.1, forward strand.
TTCACCGAAGTCATACAAAAAGTTACAGAAGCACTCAAAGTGGAAGGATTTGGCGTCCTCACAGAAATCGATCTGAAAACTACCCTTAAGAAAAAGCTGGATGTGGATTTTTATAATTATACCATCCTGGGTGCATGTAATCCCGGATTTGCTTACAAAGCTTTACAGGCAGAAGATAAGATCGGCACCATGCTGCCGTGTAATGTGATCGTCCAGGAAAAAGTGCCAGGACAGGTAGAGGTTTCAGCTGTAGATCCGGCAGCCTCCATGCAGGCAATAGAAAATGACCAATTGAAAGCCATTTCAATTGAAGTTAGGGACAGGTTAAAAAAAGTCATTGAGCTGCTGTAGTGTCCCAATGTATTAAGAATGCGGGTTTGTATCTTGGGAGCTATACTTTTGTTATGCCCCGTTATTTACCAGGGTCACTATAACCCTATAAAAAGAATACAGGATATTTGCGAAATTAGTTTTTCTCACCAGGCAATCAATTCAAATATGAAAAAACAGTTTCCATTCATCATTTTCTTGCTGACCATCTTTTTATTTACGATACCAGTAAAAGCTCAACAACCGGCAGCTGGCGTTTGTTATAACCCAAACCTGGTAAAAGACAGTTCTAAAAAAAGTATTAAATCCCTCGCTTTTTCCGTATCGGGGGGAGATAGCATAAAAATAGCTTACCATTCTCCCGGTGTGCGAAAAAGAGTGATATGGGGCGGGTTAGTGCCCTATGATGAAGTGTGGGTGACAGGGGCCCATGATGCCACGATCCTGGAGTTGCCCAATGCTATTATTGTTAACAATGTGGCAATACCTGCAGGCAAATATGCTTTTTTTAGTATCCCGGGGAAAAAGGAATGGACCCTGATCATCAACAAACAGTGGAACCAGCACCTGGCAAGTGAATACGATGAAAAAGAAGATATGGTGAGAATAAAAGTGAAACCAAAAAAGGTCCCGCACATGGAACGGTTACAATATTTTCTTCATTCAGACAATGAGGATAATGGAACAATCGCGGTGGCATGGGAGACCATAAAACTCGAATTTCAATTCAAGCTGAAAAAATAACTGTTGATGCAGATCCAACAATCATTTACCTGCCCTATGCATCCCGAAGTGGTAAAAGACAAACCGGGTAATTGCCCTAAATGCGGAATGACCCTTGTGCTGCTAAAAACACCTGCTCAAAAATCTGTCTCACCCGAAAAGCCCATTGATAGCGATGAAACAGTACATCATTTAAAACATGTTGCTGGCAGTACTCCAACTGCTGATAGGAAGGCCTCCTTGCAAAGCCTTCAAAAATATACCTGCCCGATGCATCCACAGGTAGTGCAGGACGGACCGGGTAAATGTCCCCTATGTGGTATGACCCTGGTACCTTTAAAAAAATCCGTCTCTCCCGGCAGCCATGAAGGCCATCCCTCAGGCATCGCAGATTTTAAGCGCGGTTTTATGTAACACTGGTTCTCACCCTTCCGGTGATGCTTTTATCAGAGATGATACAACACTGGCTGAATATTCATATCAGTTTTGCCGGGTCCAAATACTTGTTACTGGCACTTTCTTCTATCGTGTTCTTTTATGGTGGCTGGCCCTTCCTCAAAGGGTTGGTTGATGAGATCAGGGTGAAGAATCCAGGAATGATGACCCTGATTGGTTTTGCCATTTCTGTGGCCTACATCTACAGCGTGGCTACTGTTATTGGATTAGAAGGAATGGATTTTTTCTGGGAACTGGCCACATTGATCCTTATTATGCTGTTGGGCCATTGGATAGAAATGAAATCAGTTGCCGGGGCAACGCGGGAACTGGAACTATTGGTGCAGTTAATGCCCGATGACGCCCACCTGGTGCAGGGCGACCAGATCATGGATGTAAAAACCGAAACCCTCAAAGAAAAGGATATCATTCTTATTAAACCTGGTGAAAAAGTTGCGGCGGATGGCGTTATTGTGGATGGCGAAAGTTACCTCAATGAGAGTATGCTTACCGGCGAATCAAAACCTGTAGAAAAAACTAAAGGAGAAAAAGTAATCGCAGGTGCTATTAACGGCAACGGAGCCATTAGGGTGAGTGTATCTCACGGCGCAAAAGATTCTTACCTCTCGCAGGTCATTAAACTTGTACAGGATGCACAGCAATCAAAATCTAAAACCCAGCTTTTGGCAGACCGGGCAGCAAGATGGTTAACTGCCATTGCTTTGATCTCCGGTACTGCTACTTTTTTGTATTGGTACCTCACCGGACAATCCATCGCATTTTCCATGGAAAGGATGGTAACGGTCATTGTGATCTGCTGCCCGCACGCATTAGGCCTGGCTGTGCCACTGGTGGTGGCAAAATCCACTGCCTTGGCGGCAAAACATGGTTTATTAATAAAAAACAGGACCGCCTTTGAAAACGCGGGGAAAATTACCACCCTGGTTTTTGATAAAACAGGAACGCTGACGGTGGGAAAGTTTGAAGTGTCTACGATTGTACCGTTAGCCGCTGGCCTTTCTGAAAGTGACCTGCTGAAGTTTGCAGCAGCACTGGAGCAAAACTCTGAACATCCTATCGCTACGGGTATTATTCAAAAAGCAAAAGAACTAAACATTCCCATTCCGCCTGTACAGAATTTTAATGCCATTACAGGGAAAGGAATAGAAGCAATAGTGGAAGAAAAAAACATTAAAGTGGTAAGCCCGGGCTATCTTAAAGAGAAAGGCATATCGTTCCCAGGAAATTTTATTGCGGATGAAACCGAGACCGTGGTATTTATTTTGGTGAACGAACAGCCCGCTGGTTACATCGCATTGTCCGATACCATACGTCCTGAATCTGCAGAAGCCATTCAAACACTTCAAAAGGATCATATCAAATCTGTATTACTCTGGCGACAAAAAGCAGGTAGCAGCATCGGTAGCAAAAAAACTGGGCATGACAAGCTTCTTCGCCGAAGTATTACCCCACCAGAAACTGGAGAAGATTAAAGAATTACAGGAACAGGGCGAATTCGTGGCCATGACAGGTGACGGGGTAAATGATGCCCCTGCCCTGGCGCAGGCCAATATTGGCATCGCTGTTGGTTCTGGTTCAGACATCGCAGCAGAAACAGCAGGCATCGTATTGGTGAACAGCAATCCAAAAGACATCGTGTCTTTGATCGCATTCGGTAAAGCCACTTACCGAAAGATGATCCAGAATTTAATCTGGGCCACGGGATATAACGTGGTCGCTCTGCCCTTGGCAGCGGGCGTGCTTTATCAATCCGGCATCCTGCTGAGTCCTGCAGCAGGAGCGATACTCATGAGTGTAAGCACTGTTGTGGTAGCCATCAATGCGAGCTTGCTGAAAGTAAAATAAATCCTACCTATTTAGCCGGCCAGTTTAAGTGCATCAGGTCTTACTTTCGGGTATTTATAGCGGTTTCCCTGTATGGAGCTGGTTCCGTAACCAAAATTCTATAAACCATTTCGCGAATTGTATAACAACATCCGTAGTCACCCTCCTTAATTTTACACCATAAAACAATTCGGTATGAAAGCAATCGCACTAAAAACAAATATCATGTGTGGCGCCTGTTTGGCAAAAGTGAGCCCGGCATTAAATGAAAGCCTGGGCGTTGGAAACTGGCAGGTACTTATTCAGCATCCAAAGAAAGTGCTGACAGTAAGCAGTGATGCCCTAAGCGGGGAAGAAGTCATAAAAGTTGTGGAAAAGGCGGGATTTAAAGCAGAAAAACTCTCCTGAACAAGGTTGTTGAAGCCGGGCAGGATTTTTGTTCGGGTATGCTACTAAGATTAAAAATTAAAACAATAATAGATGAAAACAATCCTATTGGGTTTTCCGATCGCCCTGGCTTCATTAACAGCCTGCAACAGCAAAGAAAAAGAAACAAACGTTCCTACAATGCAGGCTAACGACCGCAGCCAGGTAAAAACAGACACATTAAATAGGTTGCCCGGGCAGGCAGCAGTGACAGCCAAGTTGGTAACGCACTACCTGGAGTTGAAAAACGCGTTGACAAATGATAACGGCCGGGACGCCGCCATGGCTGCCAGGCAAATGGTGGATGCAATAGATAATTCCGGCACAGGCTCTTTTAGCGCAGATCAAAAGAAAGTGTACGACGACGTAAAGGATGATATGAAAGAACATGCAAAACACATCAGTAGCGAGGGTGTAAAAATCGGACATCAAAGAGAACATTTTGATATGCTCAGTACAGGAATGTATGACCTGCTAAAAGTGTCTAAACCGACCCAGACTTTATATTTTACACATTGCCCTATGTATGATGACAATAAAGGCGCCGACTGGTTAAGCGAGGTAAAGGAAATCAGCAATCCTTACTACGGAAAAAAAATGCGGGATTGTGGCGTGGTTAAGGAAGAAATCACTCCATGAGCGGGGGCAGGAAAATAATGTTAAGCTTGGTGATTAAAATTTGACCTCACGGGTAATATGAACCGTTACGTGTGGAGCCTAGATAATAAAGTGATTTCTGAAACGGAAAGGATACTTATTAAAAAAGGCGAAAATATCCGGATCATCCTGTTCAACAATAGTATGATGCGACACCCCATGCATTTGCACGGTCATGACTTCAGGCTGCTCAATGGCCAGGGAGAAAATGCTATACTGAAAAATATTATTGATATCATGCCCATGGAAAGAGATACCCTTGAGTTTGCCGCCACAGAAGCCGGTGGGGATTGGTTTTTCCATTGCCATATTTTATACCACATGATGAGTGGTATGGGTAGGGTATTTAGCTATGACAACCCCCTGGTTGACAAAACGGATATTAGTGACCCAAAGCTGGCCAAACGGAGGTTGAATGCAGATGACCGGGCTTTTCACCTGATGGGATCCATAGGACTGGAAAGCAATGGCAGCGATGGTGAATTGATGCTCGCGAATACCCGTTACCGTATCTCGACAGAATGGCGGCTGGGCATTATGTCGCATCACGGAAATGAAAGCGAAACTTATATTGGACGATACCTGGGAAGAATGCAGTGGTGGTTCCCTTTCATCGGTTTCGATTATCACCATAATAACAGGAGGAACGAATCAGAAAAAAACTTATTTGGTCAACTAAGCAATCAAACCAACAGGAAAGCTTTTGTAGCTGGTGTTCAGTATACACTTCCTATGTTGGTTATTGCAGAAGCGAGAGCAGACAGTAAAGGAAAACTTCGTTTTCAACTGATGCGCGAAGATGTGCCGCTCACACCCCGGCTAAGGTTTAGTATTTCTGGGAATACCGATCTGGAATACATGGCCGGCTTCCGGTATATAATCAGCAAATATTTAAATTTGTCTACCCATTACGACAGCGATATGGGGATTGGGGCAGGAATTACCCTAACGTATTAGGATTTTAATGTAAGTTTTTTCGGCATAGAATGTGTCAAGCTTTGTGTCGGGTATAAAGCGGATCCCTTCGTTGGCCCTGATAAAACCTGGTTAACGAAAGTTCCGGGCTGTTCAATTTTACCAACCACTTAAAATTTAAGTTATGAAACTCAGTTTTCTATTATTTGCAGCAGGCAGTTTTTTGTTCGCATCCTGTAACAATGCTTCAGAGACCAACACCACAGCAGCAACCGCTACCGATACTACAACTTCGGTTGCAATGCCCCATTCAATGGATACCGCGACAACAACCGGCGGGCTAATGCAGCCTATGACCAGCATGATGGCGGGCATGAAAGCGGTACAAATAACCGGGGATTTTGATGTGGACTATGCGAATATGATGATAGCCCACCACCAGGGTGCACTTGATATGGCGCAGGCTGAACTTGCGCAGGGCGCAGATGCCGGGTTGAAAACAATTGCCCAGGGTATAATCAGCAAACAAAAGAATGAGCAGGACCAATTAAAAAATATCCTTGCAAATTATAAAGCCCATGGTATGAAACATGGGGAGGGGGCGTTACAAAAATCCATCGAGGGAATGGGTAGTAAAATGACTGGTATGACCATGAGTGGCAACGTTGATAAAGATTTCGCAACCATGATGATGGCCCACCATGAGCAGGGCATAGCAATGGACAAATTACAGGTAGAACATGGAATGGATAGTAAACTCAAACAGATGGCAAAAAAAAGTATTAGTTCCCAGCAAACCGAGATCGGTCAGTTTAAAGCGTGGCTGGCTGCAAACCCATGATTCGCATGCTGCAAAAGCGCGGGAAAAAATTAAATAAATATTTTGCAGAAAACATTTTACCCTTATCTTTGCCATCCGAAAACGAAAAAAGGGAGTTTAGCTCAGTTGGTTTAGAGCATCTGCCTTACAAGCAGAGGGTCGGCGGTTCGACCCCGTCAACTCCCACAAGGTCTCACAGAAATGTGAGGCTTTTTCATTTACACTCAGTTGGTTTAGCGCCTGTCAACTCCCACATGGCCTCATAGAAATGTGCCGTTTTTCTTTTTCCATCCAGTTTACATTGTCACAATTATATATGATTGCTTGTGTCCCAGCGGGATTTTCGCGACGCAATCATATCTCGAAGAAAACGCTTCCGCGAAACCCCGATGCAGGTAGTTGCTTCAGTTTCTTTTTAAACCAAAATTTACAAATCTCTACAATGCCGGGGAGTAAAATCATTGGTATGCGTTTGTTCTAAGGGCATATTTCTAGATACCAAATAAGGCAAAAAAATTATTGAAGTTCTTTTCAGCATCTGTGTTTTGCGGAAGTTTTCTTTTCCTGGTGGCTCAAACAGCAAAAACCCCGCTGGTACACAAGCACAGAAATGTGCCGTTTTTTTCTTTGCATCCAGTTGGTATAGATCTTCCCCACTGCCGAGTGAGGAGGATGGCGGTTCGACCCCGTAAAAACCTTCCGATACCAGAAATATTTTACTATTCATAGCTTTACAAACCATCTGAGATGATAAAATAAATAATTTCATCTTTTTTAAATATACACCCAAACATGAAAGAACCACTCATTAGCGAAAGAAAGAAATTGCTTACTTCACTGGAAAAACTTTTAGAAGGTCCCATGATTTTCCTGGGATTCGTATGGCTGGTTTTGCTCGTTATTGAGCTGATATATGGGCTGAGTAAACCCCTTGAGTATGCAAGCTTAACTATCTGGCTTATTTTTATTGTTGATTTTATTGTGAAATTTATTTTAGCACCCGTGAAAATTGCTTTTCTCCGAAAGAACTGGTTCACCGCTATTTCCCTTATTATTCCGGCCTTAAGGGTCTTTCGTATTTTCAGATTTATCCGGTTGTTACGGGGCCTTAGCGGTATCAGGTTGGTGCGGATTGTATCTTCTTTAAGAAGAAGCATGAAAAGCCTGAACGCCACCATGAAACGACGAGCCTTTGGGTATGTTTTTATGATTATCCTCTTCGTATTGTTCGCCGGTGCAGCCGGCATGTATGCGCTCGAAAATCCCAATGAAGGTTTTGATAGTTACCCTATGGCTTTATGGTGGACAGCTATGCGGATTATCACAGCAGGAAATGAATTTAACCCCTCCACGCCTGAAGGAAGGGGACTAGCATTTTTAATTGCAGTTTTCGGGTATACTATTTTTGGGTATGTCACCGCCACCTTTGCAACTTTTTTTATAGGACGGGATGCTGAAGAAAAAGATGCACCTGTAGCAGGGTCAAAAGATGTAGCAGAATTGAAACACGAGATCATTACACTCCGAAAATCAATTGAGGATTTAACAGGGAGATCTTATTAGCTTGTTTTCTTGTTTGTTTTTATTTCCTGGAATTTACCCAGGGTGCTTTCCGGACGGAATGGCGAAAAATCTGCATGATTTATTGTACAGAAAAAAGAACAACCACTATTTGAAGCAGTTGTTCTTTCTGTAAAGTTAGGCAGTTGCTCTCCTGGATCTTATTTCCTCAAAGATGCCATATCAATAACGAAACGATACTTCACGTCTCCCTTTATCAAACGTTCATAGGCGTTATTAATATCCTGTATATTGATCATCTCAATATCTGCAGGAATGTTGTGTTCTGCGCAAAAATCAAGCATCTCCTGGGTTTCAGCAATACCGCCAATCGTGGAGCCGGCAAAGCGCTTGCGGCCTCCGATAACACTAAAAGCAGAAACGGGCAGCGGATGCTCAGGGGCTCCTACCAGCGCCAGGGTACCATCTACACGGAGAAGCCTCAGGTAGGCGTTAATATCATGCGCAGCCGAAACACAATCCAGCACAAAATGTAATTTACCCCGGTAGGCTCCCATCTGTGTAGGGTCTTTAGACAGTACAACTTCATCAGCTCCTAACCGTTGGGCTTCCGCAAATTTTGATTCCGAGGTGGTAAAGGCAACTACCTCTGCGCCCATCGCTTTTGCAATTTTGATACCCATATGCCCCAGCCCGCCGATGCCTACGATCCCTACTTTTTTACCTGGGCCAATATTCCAGTGCCGCAAGGGTGAATAAGTGGTAATACCAGCACAAAGCAACGGTGCTGCGGCAGCCGGGTCGATATTTTCCGGGATGCGCAATACATAATTTTCATCTACCACGATACTTTCGGAATAGCCCCCGAAAGTCGGGTTGCCGGGCAGGTGTTTGTCAGCAGAATTGTAAGTACCTGTCATGCCGGCTTCACAAAACTGCTCAACCCCTTCCTTACAATACTGGCACTCCCTGCAGGAGTCAACCATGCAGCCCACTCCTACCATCTCGCCTGTTTTAAATTTGCTGACATGCCCGCCTACATTCACGACCCTTCCTACAATCTCGTGCCCGGGAACGCAAGGATATCGCGAGGGCCCCCATTCGCTCCTGGCAGTGTGAAGGTCTGAATGGCAAACACCGCAAAATAAGATTTCTATTTCCACATCGTGGGGTGTGGGCTGCCTGCGGTCGATATTCATTTGATTCAATGGAGCTGCTGCTGCGGCTGTACCGAATGCCTTAATTTCTTTTACTTCCATTTTTTACTATTTATTTATAACGAAACACCGTTAATAAATTATTGTTCAAATTTCGTGCTGCCTTATATTATTTCTGGTATATGAGTTTATATCCCATCATCCAATTACTTTTTTTTATCTCCTTTAGGGGGTCAGGGGGCTTGAAAAACTACAAAAAAAACCGCTGGAACACAACCAACAACCGAGGAAAATTTATACCTTTACGAGCAAGGGATTCAACTGCAAAATAAGCATAAGTTCCCTGAGCAAGCTACGAACGTTAGCTCCACCCTCACTCTCATCATCTAAGACGCCACAGAAAAAGAAGCCGTCATTCACAAATAAATTTCAGGCGTATGCCATTCTTAAAAATTCTTTGTGCGTTCTTCGGGGCAATTACTTTTATGAGTGTAGATGCACAGCCAGGCAATTCACCCAGGGAATATTTAGATGCTATAAAAACAAAATGGCTCGATATACCATATGCTACTGTTTCAAAAGCGCAAAAAGCAGATATCTATCTTCCTGGTGCTGGCACAGGACCTTTCCCAATCATCATCTTTATTCATGGAGGGGGGTACTCCACTGGTGATAAACAAGCACCCGTCGCCATGATGTTTATCGCTGAAAGTCTAAAAAAAGGCTATGCAGTGGTTTCTATTAATTACCGGTTAGTCGGTGAGGCAATCGCTCCCCAGCTTATCCAGGATGTAAAAGCCGCCATCCGTTGGACAAGGGCGAATCAGTCAATCTATCATCTTAAAGCTGATAAGATCGCCGTTTGGGGACCTTCGGCCGGTGGACATCTGGCCTCACTGGCCGGAACCTCCGGAGATGTAAAAGAACTAGAGGACTTTTCATTGGGTAATGAAAAAGAGTCGAGCCGTGTACAGGCTGTTGTGGATTGGTATGGACCCACCAACTTTTTAACTTCGGATAACCAATTTGTTTCTCTCGGGCTCAATGGATTAAAATGCAACAATCCTGGGTCACCGGCTTCAAAAGTGATTGGGAAAAATATTACCGATGCACCTGTTGAAGTAAAAGCTTTCAACCCCGAAACTTATATCAGCAAAGATGACCCGCCTTTTTTTATTCAACATGGTGTGAAGGATACGATTGTTCCTTACCTGCAGTCCACTCAATTTGCCGACTCATTAAGTAAAGTAATTGGAAAGGATAAAGTAACCCTGGAACTGGTAGAAGATGCTGGTCATGGCGGCACAGTATTCTTTGCACCGGGAAACCTTCAAAAAGTATTTAGTTTCCTGGATAAATACCTAAAAAAATAGACCTCCTGTTTCAAACAACAAAAATCCCACTGGGACACTACACCCTCGGCACGCAAAAAAAACGCCTCGCTTTGTACCCCGGCATAAATTGAAGTCACCTGCGAATGAGGTTCCCCCTTAAGGGGAACAGGGGTTTCTTTTCAGCATGGACTTACAGGCCTTAGAGACATTACCCAAGTGCTCAGCTAAATTGAGCAATCCTAATTTGGTTTTAATTAACTTAGATTCTTGATCCATAATCTGACTTTTTGGGGTTGATTAATTAAGTGTCGTTACTTAAAATTAATCCCTATTGTCAGATTAAGTCTTGACAACTTCAAACTATATCATTTGCCCCGTTTGCTAGGCATGAAAAATTGAACTGAACCGTCTCATCGCAAACCGTACTTTCCTAGCAGATGTCTTACTGTTGGTGGCTTTTGCCATTTACTCTTCTTGAAATCTTTTAATCATAATTACCCTTGCGGTCCTGCTCCAGATGAAGCAGATGTTCTGCGACCTTTTCCACCCGCCGGACTCCGCCTGTTTATCTTCCCGAAACATTTTTGCTTTGGGTACAGGCTGATCAATGGTATAGTCGTTGACCGATACACCTAAAACACTTTTTTCCAGGCAAAAACTTGCATTATCCAGGCGTGAAACTTATTTTTGTGAAACTTTTTTTGTTCACACATAAAATGTTCACATGAAAAATAAAAGCACTTTGCTCCCGGTAAGCCAGCGTGAGCTGGCATCCTACCTGGGCGTTTCACACTCGCTGCTGAGCATGACCAATTCCTGGCGGTACGGGGACAGGCAATTAGGGGGCGGGCCTTCGAAGAAAATGACAGACCTGCTGCTGGCGCACGTGAAGGCCCAGGAACCGCATATCCGCAGCGGTTTGCTTAAAAAGATGCTCGACCCTGCAGCGGATGGTTCTGCCCGGCTTGCCGATAAACTATTGAGCGATGCAGACTATGCGGACGCTCATGCCGGGATACTGGAGGACCGCCTGGCTGACATGGTCACGAAATACCAACAGGACCGGCAGTGGATGAACACCATTAAGTTGCTGTTGTCCACACTTCCAGCTACCGAAGAGACAGTGAATGACTGTACCTGGCTGGCAAACCAGCAGGTAGTTGTTTCCAAAAGAATACAAAGAAATGGATTGCCCGCGCAGGTTAAACTTGAAGTACAAATCGAAATTGAAAAAGCAAGAGGCCGGGTATACAGGAATGCACGGGAGAAGTTGATGAAGAAAACCCCCTGACCCCCTACCCCCTGACCCCCTTCCCGAAATAGTCGGGCTGTTCCAAAAGGGGGAACTTTATTGGCTGCTGTCTTCAATTAATGAGGGGTTACAAAGCGAGGAGTTTTCTGGCGTCCCACGGATGCATTGCCCCATTGATGTTTTTCGCCCGATGAGCGTTGCACTTATTGATCAGTGCGTTCACCACCGAAATGCATCGTAGTTGGGTTTTTGCTGGCTGAATCACAAGGAGGACTATGCCGTCTCTAAACTGGGGGACTTTTGTTCGTGTCTTGTTCGTGTCTTGTTCGTCTCTCCTTCGTCTCTTCTTCGGTACGGCTTCGGTAGCTTCGGAACAAGCAGCGAAGCAGAAATGGAGAGGGGGCGAAGCAGGAGAAAGCCGGCTACCGGCAGTATACACTCACCTGCAGCAGAAACAAGAATGATGATGCAGCCGATTGCGAACATTGTCCCCCGGGATTTTGACAATTTACCCCATCTCCTGATATTTGTATATTAAGTATGCATATGGTTATAACGCTCTCCAATCATCAGCAGCAATTGTCCCGGGCAGCCATAAAAGCTGCAGAAAAACTGGTTGTGCGGGAATGTGACGAAGAGCCGAAAGGTTTATTTATCGCTTACGTGGATGATGGAAAAAACAGCTACGATGCATCCCTGGAGATCAACGACGCCGGTGAAGTAATGGCGTCCGGCTGCGATTGTGCGGCAACTGCAGCATTCTGCATACATAGAATTGCGCTACTGCTAAGCCTCGCCGGTTGGGAGAAAAAGAAAAAGGCGGGGGTTAAAAAACCCAGGCTGACGAAAGCAGATATTCTGCTTGCGGAAGTTTCACTGCCACAGCTAAAGGAGTGGGTCAGCGGTTTGCTGCGCACAAACAAAGACCTGCAGCTGCAGTTTATCCACGAGTTTGAGCCCAGGCGGGAACACTACAGCCCGGAAGAAGTAAAACGCCTTACCCAAGACGCCGTAAAAGCGGTGGTAAAAAATAAACGGAATATAGACCATACCCAAATAAAGACGATCGTGGATCTATGGAAAGTTGTTCATGCACCCGTTTTAAAAATCTATTACGATGCACCTTATGACCCGGAAGCCTTCCGGCTTTTTATGTGTGTGATAGAAAGCTGCGGACAGGAATACGCTGCACTGAATGTACAAGCAAAAAAAATCAGGGAATACCTTGAAACGATCAGCAGGGCCGTTCAGCCGGCTATTGCAGCTATTGAACCGGAAGAACCCTGGTTCGCCGCAATTAATCATTACATTTCAAACTTAAGCGATCCGCAAGGCAGGACCAATTTAATCTTCCTGGAGCAACTCTTTGAACTAATGACAACAAGCACGGGCGCGAGGCAAAAAAAAATCGCCGGTACTTTTATTCCCTTGTATTTTGATGAACAGGAGAGATACTATACAGTGAATGCCGGCATGGCAAAACGGATATTAACTTTCATTACCGGTGCGGAACTTACGGATGATTACCTTACAATGCTTCGGCCATTGTACTGGCAGTATGATTATAACCGGGCGTTAATTAAGTTGCTGCTTCTGCAGGACAGGCTGGACCTGGCAGAACGATATTGCCTGGAGCAGATAAAGGCCAATGTAAAAGACGAGTTCAACTTCGCCTACCTGTATTTTTTAAAAGAAATTTACATCCGCAGGTCCCAGACCCAAAGTTTGGTGCAGGTGCTTAGGCAGTTGTTACCCCTTACTTATAATTTTGAGGACTACCTGTTCATCCAGCAGCATACGGACAGCGATGGAGAGAAAAAAGATTTACGGGCAAGAATAATTACCAGGGCCAGGAGTGGATACCGCAGCGGTTTTTTGCCGGCCATCGAATTCCTGTTTTGTTTAACTGACCATGAAAAAGATTATAAAAAAATGCTGGAGTATGTAAACAGCGAAACGCCTTACGAAATGTTGCACCAGTATTTTGTCCCCCTTGCTTTAACTGGTAAAACGGATTTCATTCAGGCGCTAATACATAAAAAGGAAACCTGGGACAGCGACTATATTGAAAGGGAAGACGGGTCGCACTTGTTCCCGGATATGTACCAGGCCCTGCAGAAAAATTACCCGCCTGAAATAATAGATGCGATGCAGGCACATGCTGCCAGCCATAGCGGTTTACCAAATGTTTTTATCCAATACATCACAGAGATAAGAAGAAACCCCCTGACCCCCTGAAGGGGGAACTTCGGTAGCTGCTGATTTCAATTAATGAGGGGTTACAAGGGGAGGCGTTTTTTTCTCTCCCGCGGGGGTAGTGTTACAGCCCCTGACGGCCAGTGTTAGGATCGCTTTGAACATCCGCTACCAGCGCAGCTTCGTATCTACGGTATGAAAAGATTTTCGGTATTCTTCCTGCTCCTGTTCTCTGTTATAGCTGTTCATGCACAAAGGATTGAATATGGCGCTGGTTTTAGGAAGCTCGATGCTCCTGCATTTTTCAGATTCCATTACGACAATGATTATTTTACGAAGCAGGACCAGTATTATTCGCAGGGAATTACATTTGAAGTTGTACATCCTGGCATTCAAAAATTTCCCCTTGCCCGGCTCTTGTATAAACCCTGGCAGGCACCTGCTCAATATGGCTTGACTTTTAATTTATTTGGCTTTACACCTACGAGTATTTTAAGTGATAGTATACTGTACGGGGACAGGCCCTACAATGCAAACATTTCCTTACAGGCATTTATGACACAAACCGATACGGACCGCAAGAGAAAAGTTTCTACCGTCATCAGCCTGGGCGTGATGGGCCCGGCGGCACTGGGTTACGAGATACAATACAATATTCATAAATGGCTGCAAAATCCACTGCCACTTGGCTGGCAATACCAGGTAAAAAATGACCTTATTCTTAACTACCAGCTAGGCTATGAACAACAATTATTTTCCGCCGGCAATCATTTTCTGCTGAATGGCACAGCAGAAGCCCGTATCGGCACCCTGAATAATAAATTGAATGGCGGATTTAATTTTATGGCCGGCCGCTTCAATAAAAGATTTGCTGCAACCCAGCTTAAAAGAAAAGCGGAATATTATTTCTATGTCCAGGGCCGGGTGAATCTCATTGGATATGATGCCAGTCTGCAGGGAGGTTTATTTAACCGCAAAAGCCCTTATATTATACCGGCAGCAAATATCAGCAGGCTCAGCTTGCAGGCAGATGCAGGTGTGATTGTAAATCTTAAAAGTTTTTACCTCTCCTATACGCAGTCATTTCTTACAAAAGAATTTAGTACCGGAAATAATCACAGGTGGGGTGGGGTGAGTATGGGATTTGATCTATAATTTGATGATTTGGTGATTTGGTGATTTGAAGATTTAAGGATTGGGTCCCTGCGGCACGCAAAAAAAATTGCTCGCTTAGTAACCGCTCATTAATTGAAGACAGCAGCTATTAGGGCTCCCCCTTTTGGAACATCCCGACTATTTCGGGAAGGGGGTCAGGGGGCTAGAAGGCCATCTTTAAAAGCCGCCAGCACAACTCACCCGGTATATAAAAACTTTTACCTGTGGCCGTAACGGCCAGGCAAATAGCATTATCAACGCTTTTTTATGCATAAATTTAGGTGGGGTTAGGGGCTTAAAATGCACCCCCTTCCCTTAGAGTGCACCCCGGATGACAATGGTGCAGGCATTGAACCTAACGGCTAACAACAACAACAGTTGAAATATATCACCCGCACAGTCTGGATCTTATCATTGGTCAGTTTGTTTACCGACACGGCCAGTGAAATGCTTTACCCCATTATGCCAATCTATTTAAAGACCATTGGATTTTCGGTTGTGCTCATCGGCATACTGGAAGGTGTAGCCGAAGCAACAGCGGGATTAAGTAAAGGTTATTTCGGTAAACTTTCTGACACAGCCGGCAGGCGGGTGCCGTTTGTGCAGATCGGTTATGCCTTTAGCGCCATTTCAAAACCTATGATGGCTATTTTCGTCTACCCGCTCTGGATATTTTTCGCCCGCACCGTTGACCGCTTTGGAAAAGGGATCAGGACTGGTGCAAGAGACGCCATTCTTTCCGGCGAAGCAACCACAGCAACAAAAGGGAAAGTTTTTGGCTTTCACCGTTCAATGGACACTCTCGGGGCAGTCATGGGGCCTTCATTAGCGTTGCTTTACCTGTATTTATACCCGGCAGACTATAAAACGTTATTTATAATCGCCTTTGTACCGGGACTATTTGCGGTATTGGCTTCATTTTATTTGAAGGATAAAAAAACACATGAAACGCAACCGAAAATACAAGTACCTTTTTTTTCCTTCCTGCAATACTGGAAAACAAGCCCGGCAGCATACAGGAAATTAGTGACAGGGCTGCTTGTTTTTACCTTGATCAATAGTTCTGATGTTTTTCTTTTACTCAAAGCAAAGGAATCGGGACTGGAAGACACGATGGTAATCGGCATTTATATTTTTTACAACCTCATTTATGCGTTATTTGCTTTCCCGGTAGGCATCATCGCAGACAATATCGGGTTAAAAACAATTTTTATTAGCGGGCTTGTTTTATTTGCGGCCGTTTATGCCGGGATGTCTGTAAACACCAACCTTTATTTCTTTTTTGGATTGTTTTTTCTTTATGGTATTTATGCGGCTGCTACAGAAGGGATTTCTAAAGCGTGGATCTCAAATATCACCGACAAAAAAGACACAGCTACCGCCATCGGAACCTATTCGGGACTGCAGAGTATCTGTACCATGTTAGCAAGTTCACTTACCGGCCTGGTCTGGTTTCAGTTTAATGCCAGCACGGCATTCATCACAACAGCAACAGTTACTGTATTGGTAATATTTTATTTCCTGGCCCTTCCTGATCCGAAAACTGTAAACAATGGAACGGCTTAACGTAACCGGTAAACGCGGTGGTGCTTCCTGCTAATATTTTTTAACTTTCCCCGAAAGTTATCTTTTTTCAAACCAGGTGCCCGTGATTGCCGAAACTCCGCTGAGCAAACGATTGTTCATAACAATACCGGCAGCGAAAGCATAGGCCCATGCTTCCAACTGCCGGTTATTAATCTAAAAAGCCGAAAGAATTATTTTGCCGCGACTCCTACAGTGCCCATCATCAATCCGCCCACCGACTCTCCCGATGTAAGGCTTCCATCATTCTCCACTGCAAATACAGATAGGCTTACAGCCTGTGAATTGAGCACGTATAAGAATTTTGAATTGTTACTCAAAGCCGCATCTGTAGGGGAGTTACCAGTCACGGCAGCTATAGCACCTAGTACAGATACAGCTCCGTTAGAACCCGTAGAAAAAGACGTTACGTTATTGCTAGCTGTATTGGTAGCATACAAGTACTTATTGTTATTATTAATGACCACCCAGCATGCCGCACTTTGGCCGGCCATATTCGGGCCATCAATAAAACGAATACTTCCGTCGTTACTTACCTGGTAGGAAGACACAGCACTTGCATTGGCGGCACCGCCGGCAGCTTCAGAAACATAAATATACCCCTCGTTGCCCGCAGCAAAACCAAATGGGGTCGGGTGGGCCGCTGTAATTGAATGCATGACCGTGGGGAGGCCGGCAGCATTCAATTTATAGGTGATTATTTTATTGGTTGCCTTTTCTGTAATAGCCAGCACAGTGCCATCTGCTACAAAGGAAACCTGTGCAGGGCCGGATGCCATACTGCTTAGCGGCCGGGTGGAATTAGCGATGGCCACCAGGCTGCCGTCATCCTGCAGGCGAAACCCGGATATGTTACCAGTGCCGCCTATATTTAGAACGTATACCAGGTCCCCGTGAATAGTCACACTTCCCGGCCTGGTACCACCAGATGAAACGGTTGATACTACATGGAGATCGGTACCGGAACCCGTTATTGAAGAAATAGAATTGCTCCCCGCGTTTACGGCTACCATTACACTATGGTCTTCAGACAACACAATTGCTCCCTGTGTGCCCAGTCCGGCCCCGGTACCAGTGCCTCCTGTAGGTACACTTCCTGCATAACTCAACGAACCATCAGCTGATCTGGAAAAGATTATTACGCTGTTAGCCGCAGCCTGGTTACTTAAGGTGTATACATTTCCCGGAGCGCTTTTGCCTGCAACCAGGGAGCTAACCGTTAAGTCGTTGTCACTGCTGCTTAGTTCTGCTGTTTTTTTACAGGAGATAAGAAAAACAGAAAGGGATGCGGTTGCAATTAAAAATCTGAACTGTTTCATAATTTTTGTTTTTTAAGTGTTGATGAATAGAGAATGTTGTTAGTTTATTTTGCAGGTGGAGCATACCACTGCCGTTCAGCAATGCTGTTAATTTTTTTTAGTAGTTTTTTAGTTAATGAAAAGAGCGGGTTAAAGTGACCCTGAGTCCGGTGCTTTTTACATTGATAAGTCCAACGCCCATTCCCCTCAGGGGTAGCTGCACATATGGTTCAATACGAAAATTATTTTTGGAGTGAATGTTCATTTCATACCCCAGGGAAAAGTCGGCTGTAGCTGCCAGGTATCGATGAACACTGCCGTAAGAACCCTTCATTTTTCCTTCAGATCCATTTACCATTGTACTATAATCGTTTTCCTCTTTATGCAAAAGATTGGACGAAACTCCGGCAGTACTATACACACGATGTTTTTCTTTTACGATAACATCATATCGCAGGTGAACGGGTATCTCTATCATTTTTGCGGCACCCTTCACATAGGTGATTTTCATGCCCGAGGGCAAGCTGGATTGCATAATATCCATGTTGAAATTTTCTCCTTGTGTCTCGTAATTTTTGCTGGATAACAATACGCCTGTTTCTACTGATATCCTGTTACTAAAACGGAAGCCCGTTAGCAGCCCTCCATCAGTTGCAGGCTTTTGAAAGGAACCTTTTTTTATAGCGCTGGTATGCAAACCTGCAGTGAATCCATAATAAAAACCCTTAGGTAAGGCAATCTTTTTCCGCGGGTCTTTAGCGTTCACCTGCAATTCATCGTGTAATGCCTGTGTAATTCGGGTCTCATTAATTGTTAGCCTCCTGGCAGGAATGATGGCCGGCCAACGGGTTTCACGAATTGGAGCATAGGGCCCCGCCAATGGTTGATAACGATTGTACTTTTTTAAATCAAGAACCGGGGTTGCTATCTTGTCTTCCTGAGGGTAAAATTGCCGCTCCTGCGTCAATGCCCGGGTTTTAACAAGATGTGCTGCGCCAGGATAACTTTTGTAATTTCTATTATGAGGGAGTTGCACGACCTGGTTTTTTTTAGTAAAAGAACCCATACCGGGGATATTTTCCTCAGCTACCAGTACGCCAGCAGTTTTAGCAGTAAAAACGGGTGGTGGTTTTGGTTGGTGGTTTTGCTGGTCATAGATCCACAAATGCGCCGCCATAAACGAACTAAACAAAAGAATAAAAAAGTACCCTTGTCTGGATAAGAATACAGCAATGCCGTGTTTTACCTGACCCGTTTCTGGCAGTAAGCCCGCCTTCACATCTTCCCACCTGTCCGCTGCTTTCAGGGGATAGGCCTCAGCTGCCCGTCTCAGCATATCGTCCATATCGTTGTTTATATCCTGCATAATTTCCCTTCTTCCATATTATTAATAAGCGTCTGTAAGATTGTTTTTGCCCTGCTAAGACCCGATCGGGAGGTGCTCACGGAAATACCCAACAGCTCCGCGATCTGGCTGTGTGAGTAACCATCCAGCTCATATAAATTGAAAATCGCGTTGTAATTCGGAGGCAGCTTTTTTACCAGGGTGATCAGGTCTTTATACAAGGTTTGCTGGTCTGCCTCATCGGCTTTGTCAGTAATCTCCCATGCTTCCTCAGGTATTCCACCAATTACCGGCAACATACGGGTTTGTCTTAATTCGTCAATAGCACAGTTGATCATGATCCGC
Source organism: Chitinophagaceae bacterium (assembly GCA_043727215.1). Classification (GTDB taxonomy): domain Bacteria; phylum Bacteroidota; class Bacteroidia; order Chitinophagales; family Chitinophagaceae; genus Ferruginibacter. Next base: position 56,438 of record JAYSYY010000070.1, read on the forward strand.
TTTAGCCAGCCTTTAAACAGGGTATCAATTGCTACATTTTTGTTCGGAACGAAGTTGTGAAAATTATTAAAAGCTTTAATAAAACCGTCCGTAACTATATCATTGGCCTTTTCATACCTGTATATGTACCGAAAGACAATTTTGCATGCATACCCCCGAAATAGATTATACAACTGCTGCTGGCACCTGGAATCATGCGCTTTACAACCCCTGATAATGTAGTCTATATTCTCCAATGGCTGGTCGTTTTGCCCGGGTGTTAAATTGAGTTTATTTATTTTACTAAAGTAGCCTTTATAAGTCCCGTTACTAATGAATACGTAAAACTGAGAAAAATGCTGCAAGGATTAAAAATATTTCTGCAAATTAATTATGGCAGTTCTAACCGCTTGGTTCCGAATCTCCGCAAACGCCATTATTCGCAGTAACAACTACCCTTTCAATACGGTTTCAACGCAACTGGAGATGCCTGCTTCCTGGAAGCTTATCCTTATACCCATCTGTAGTGGAATAATACATAAAAACTTTCTTGGAATTATGCACGAAATAATTTTTTAAAGAATTCCCAAACTGTATTAACAGTTAACCGCAGGGATAAATGATCGTAAACGCTTATTCAATATGGTAAGGCAACTACGCAACCCGTATTTAATTAAATTGCTACCAGGACTTTTTACTGATTCCTGGCCAATATACATCTAATTTTCTTTACATATTAGTCGGCTACCCGCTCAAAAAAGGGTAATTGAATGCGGATAAATTCCGGTTCCGATAATTTTAAAATTTTGTATTTTTGCTTTCACAGATAAAAATGGCTTTTTCTCCATCATACGATCCGCAAACAGATAGCTCGGCAGACACCGATGTGCTGACCGAAGATACAACGGGCTACAACCTCATTCTATGGAATGATGATGTGAACACCTTTGAATGGGTGATAGAAACCCTCGTAGAGATTTGCGGGCATAGTGCCGAGCAGGCGGAACAATGCGCCATGCTCATTCATTACAAAGGCAAGTACGCGGTAAAAACCGGCAGTTACGAAGTACTGAAACCACCCTGTGATGCCATCAACGACCGGTTGATCAATGCCACTATCGAAGAGCTCGTTTCCTAATTTTTTCCCGCATGTTTATTCTTACTGAAGACCTGGTTTTTCCGCCCCTGCAGGAGGCTGATGAGAGCGGTTTACTGGCTATAGGCGGGGATCTTTCGGCGGACCGGCTGTTACTCGCCTACAGGTCCGGCATTTTTCCCTGGTTCAGTGAAGAAGACGCTATCTGCTGGTGGAGCCCGAACCCGAGATTTGTATTATACCCTGCGGAACTAAAGATCAGTAAAAGCATGGGGCAGGTAATAAGAAAAAATCAATTCGTATTTACGGAAAACAAAGCCTTCGCCGATGTGATCAGCAATTGCCAACAGGTATACCGGGAAGGCCAGCCGGGTACCTGGATCACGGAAGAAATGAAAGCGGCTTATATCCAACTTCACCAGCTCGGCTATGCCCATAGCGCGGAAGCATGGCAGTATGGAAAACTGGTGGGCGGCTTGTACGGGATCCGCCTGGGAAATATTTTTTTCGGCGAAAGCATGTTCAGCCTGCAGAGCAATGCCAGCAAGTTTGCGTTTATCCGTTACGTGCAGCGCCTGCAGTCAGAAAATGTACAGCTCATCGATTGCCAGCTGCACACACCACATCTGGAAAGCCTGGGCGCCCGAATGATAACCAGAAATGACTTCAAAAAGGAACTTGTTAATTTGATTTGGTGATTTGATAATTGACTTCTTCGAGGGTCTTTCATCACCAATCATCAAATCATCAAATTGACTAATTGTTCTTAAATTTATTTTTTAAGGCAGCCAGTGCATTAAACATGGTTGGTTCTGCTACGGTTTCTTTTTTGGCCGGCCGGAAGGATTGCTGTGGACGGCGCTGCTGGTGCGCAGGCGCAACTTCGGTTTGTTTAATAGAGAGTGCGATCCTTTTCCTCGCGATATCTACTTCCAGCACTTTTACTTTTACGTGCTGGTTCAGTTTAAGCACTTCACCCGGATCCTGGATATACTTATGCGCCACTTCGCTCACATGCACCAGGCCATCCTGTTTTACACCAATATCTACAAAAGCGCCAAACCTGGTAAGGTTGGTTACCACACCCGGTACTTCCATGCCCACTTTTACATCTTCGATAGAAAAGATCTGTGCGAATTCAAATTGCTGCGCCTCGCTCCTTGGATCAAGGCCGGGCTTTTTTAGTTCGTTCAGGATATCATTGATGGTATGCTCACCAAACTTTTCGTTCACGTATTTTTTTACAGGGATACTTTTTAATAACGCTTCGTTGCCGATCAGTTCATTTCCTTTCACACCAAGGTCTGAAGCCATGGCCTGCACCAGTTCATAGGCTTCGGGATGCACGGCGCTGCTGTCCAGCACATCGCTGGCATCCGGTATCCGCAAAAAGCCCGCGCATTGCTCAAAGGCCTTGCCGCCCAGTCGGGGTACTTTTAGTAATTCTTTCCGGCTGGTGAACTTCCCGGCCTCCCGGCGGTAGGTAATGATATTTTCTGCCAGCGTGCTGCCAATACCACTCACATAACTCAATAAATGTTTACTGGCGGTGTTCACATTCACACCCACGCTGTTTACGCAGCTCATAACGGTCTGGTCCAGCCGCTCTTTTAACCTCGGCTGGTTCACGTCATGCTGGTACTGCCCTACCCCGATGCTTTTGGGATCGATCTTCACCAGTTCTGCGAGTGGGTCCATCAACCGCCTGCCAATGCTCACTGCCCCACGGATGGTAATATCCTGGTCAGGGAATTCCTGCCGGGCGATCTCGGAAGCAGAATAAATACTGGCGCCATCTTCATTCACCAGGAACAGGGGCAAGCCAAGGCCGAGGCCTTTGATAAACTGCTCGGTTTCCCTGCCTGCCGTACCATCGCCGATGGCAAACACTTCTATATTGTATTTGGAGACGAGCGATTTAATAGTGTGTTCCGCTTCTACGAGCCTGTTGTTTTTTTCGTGCACATAAATGAGGTCTGTTTTTAGCAACTCGCCTTTTTCATCCAGGCACACCACTTTGCAACCGGTACGGTAACCGGGATCGATGGCCAGTATTTTTTTGCTGCCCAATGGCGAACTCAATAACAACTGGCGAAGGTTTTCTGCAAACACTTTAATGGCCTCTTCATCTGCTGCCGTTTTTAACCCGGTGCGAAATTCCGTCTCCAGGCTGGGCTGCAGCAGCCGGCGGTAACTTTCTTTCACCGCCTTGCGTACCTGCTCACTGCAGGTGCTCATGCCTTTTAAATAGAGGTCTTCGATCATTTCCAGCGCTAGTTCTTCTTCCGGCTCAATGCCGATGCGCAGGTATCCTTCCAGGAAACCGCGGAGCACAGCAAGGGGGTGCGATGGAATGGTGGCGATCCTTTCGCTGAATTCAAAATAGTCTTTGTATTTAGCCGCTTCTGTCTCTTTCTCCGTGATGAGCGTACTTTTTATGGTTGCTTTTTGCTCAAAAAGTTTTCGTAGTTTTTCTCTTACCACCGTGTCTTCGTTCACGGTTTCTGCAATGATATCCCGTGCACCCTGCAATGCCGCGTCTGCCGTGGCTACTTTATCATTGATAAAAGCGGCGGCTTCTTTTTCTACATCGATATCGTTTTGGGCGAGCAGCATGTCTGCCAACGGTTGCAGGCCATTCTCCCGGGCGATTACTGCCTTCGTTTTTCTTTTTTGCTTATAAGGAAGGTAAAGATCTTCCAGCTGGCTGATGGTAATTGCTGCATTTATTTTTGCCTGTAGCTCTTCCGTCATCTTACCCTGCTCCGTGATCGTTTTTTCAATAAATGTTTTGCGTTCTGCAAATTCATTCATGATCTTATTTTCATCCTGGATTTGCTGGATCTGCACTTCATCCAATGCCCCGGTCATGTCTTTACGGTAACGGGCTATAAATGGGATGGTAGACCCTTCTGACAACAGTTGTAAAACAGTGTCAACCTGCTGGGTTTTTAGGGCTAGTTTTTGTGCTATTAGTTGTGAGAACATGGTTATTTTTTTTAGCTGTATATGGTTTGGCAGGGTGAGTCACCTAACTTTCTTTGATTTGGCCGGGTGAGCCACCCTGGTTTAAAGTTTCCGGGTTGTGCCGGGTGAGCCACCCTTTAAGGGGTGAGCCACCCTGGTTGGGCGGGGTGAGCTACCCAACTTCCGTTGATTTGGCCGGGTGAGCCACCCTTTAAGGGGTGACCCACCCTGGACGATTTTTCGGGCTGCGAAAATAAGCATACGGGCACGGAAATAATTCTTTTTATTGCGGCATTTATCAACAAGGGAACATATCAAATAATTTAGATGCCAGCGTTGGGATCTTAGAGAGAATGCCAGGAAAAAAAATAGGCGCTGATGCGCAGGTTTTCCAGGCAAGGAAAAAACTAATCTGCGAATGGGCGGCAAAAGATATAGAAAAAACTGCTGTGGGGATAAACTAAACCACCCGTTGAACCTTGCCTGCTAAAAACAGCAGATCGGCCAGCACAAAAGCGGTTACAGCTTCCAGCACCACAGGCACCCTCAAGGCGATACATAGATCATGGCGGCCTTTTACAGAAAAAGTTTCCACCGCATCGGTGTCTATATTTAAGGTTTGTTGTTCTTTAGGGGTAGAAGATGTTGGTTTTACTACCACGCGGAATACAAGAGCGTTGCCATTGGTAATACCCCCTACTACTCCCCCTGCATGGTTCGTTGTTGTTTTGCCCGTTTTATTTTCCAGCGGGTCGTTGTGCTGCAGGCCAAACATTTTTGCCGCCGCAAAGCCCGCACCGAATTCAATTCCTTTTATTGCAGGTATGGCAAATACGGCATGGCTGATCAATGATTCGGCAGAGTTGAAAAAAGGTTCACCCAATCCCAGCGGGAGATTTTGTACAACACATTCTACGATGCCGCCAACACTATCCTTTGCATCAATCGCTTTCTGTAATCCTCTTTCAATGTCCGGATCTCCGCCTATTTCTTTTATGGTGGCAGTGCAGGTAATAGTATCCGCAGCGAGGGAAAGTATTTTTTTTGCTACAACACCTGCTCCCACGAGGCATACTGTTAGTCTTCCACTGAAATGTCCGCCGCCCCTGTAATCTTCAAAACCGCCAAATTTTTGCGATGCTACAAAATCAGCATGTCCCGGGCGGGGAAAGCTGCGCAGTTTTTCATAATCGCCGCTGCGGGTATTGTTATTTTCAAATTGAATGGTAAGTGGTGCGCCGGTTGTTTTGCCATTAAACACGCCGGATAAAAAAATGGGCAGGTCGTCTTCCTTGCGGGGCGTTGTACCTTTCTGCATTCCGCCTTTTCTCCTTTCGATGTCTGTGACAAAATCTTCTGCTGATAAGGCAATGCCTGCAGGACAGCCGTCTATTACAATACCAACAGAAGGTCCGTGTGATTCTCCAAAAATACTTACCCTGAATATGGTTCCGAAACTGTTCAAAATAAAATGTTTTAATTAATGAATGATGGATAAGTCGGCTCCCAATTGTTTTAAATGTACATAAAAGCCTGGATAAGATTTATTGATGGCGTCCGCTTCGTCAATGGTTGTTTCGCTGTTAGCTTTTAATGCGGCCACTGCCGATGCCATGGCGATCCTGTGGTCATGGTGTGAATGCATAACTGCTCCTTTCAACTCCACGCCGCCCTCTATGATCATCAGGTCGTCTTGCAGTTTTATGTCCACGCCCATCTTTCCAAATTCTTCCTGCAAAGTTAAGGCACGGTTGCTTTCTTTATGTGCCAGCCTGCTCACCCCCTGGATCACCGAAGTGCCTTTGCAGTAAGAAGCAAGGGCAACCAATGGCGGAAACAGGTCGGGGCAATCTGTTGCATCAAACTGGAAAGGTTGCAGAGTTGCAGGTGCTATCACAATTTCTTCCGGAGTGATGCTGATAATCGCTTTACTCATCATCAACGCCTGCAAAATGGCTTTGTCCGCCTGTGCAGAATACACATCCAATCCTTTTACGGTTATTTTCCCGGCAATTGCACCAGCTACGAGTAAAAAAGATGCGCCACTCCAGTCGCCTTCAACGGTATAGTGGAGAGGTTGCGGGTTAGAGGGTTGTCCCGATATCGTTACCTCATCGGGATCTTGTTTTTGGGAAACTCCGTCGTCGTTTCGAAAAACTACGAAAGGTGGACGGTGGACGGTGGAGGGTTGTATGATAAATTGTTTGTAGTTTTCGTTGATCACCTTGTAACCGAAATGTTCCATCATCTGCAGGGTGAGGTCGATATAGGGTTTACTTTTAAGGTCAGTGACGGTGATGGTTACGGGTGCTGTTGCTGCCATTGCAAAAGCGATGAGCAAGCCCGTGAGGAACTGCGAACTTAGTGAACCGTCCACTGTAATATTTTTTGGCTGCAGGGGGCCCTGGACCAGCAGCGGCAGCTTTCCCTCATTTGATGTGATACCGATGCCTAATTGCGGGAAAATTTCATCAAAAAAATCCATGGGCCTGGTGAGCAGGCTACCACTACCCGTAATCGCTACCTGCCCATTATTTAGAGCGGCAATCGGTGCAAACATCCGTATGCTGAGGCCGCTTTCACCACAATTGATGGTTTGTGCTGCCTGCTTTTCTTTTGCTGGTGGACTACCTGTTATTTTAATGGAACCGTCCGCCAGTTGTTCCAGGTTTGCGCCCAGGTTTTTAATAATCGATAGAGCCGCTTTATCATCATTGCTCTGCCCGGGATTATGCACAAATGTTTCACCGCCATGTAGCAGTGCCAATGCACAGGCCCGTTGCATAGCGCTTTTGGAAGCTGCTGCCATTACTGTTCCACTAATTACCGAGGGCGTTATTTTTACTTGCATACCAAACATTTTGCCTATAGGCATTGGTCTATCAAATCTTTTAATTGTACGAGGGGGATGGGTTTTACAACAGCTGCTCCGATGGAGTCCAGCAAAATAAAACGCATGGAGTCATTGGAACGTTTTTTATCCATCAGCAGGATCTCCCAGATCTTCTCCTTGTCTACCTGGAGTTTTACCGGCAACTGGTATTGCTGCAGCAGTTGTATCACCCGTTGTTTTTCTACGGAATAAAAATTGTTGATCTCTTCACTGATGCAGCAGGCCACTACCATGCCGATGCTCACCGCATGGCCGTGCGCGAGGCTGTAGGTATTTTCTATAGCATGCCCGATGGTATGCCCGAAGTTGAGTAGTCTCCTGTCACCGGTTTCAAATTCATCTTTTAATACAACAGCCGTTTTGATGGCAACATTTTGTTCAATGAGATCGGCGAGTAATATTTTATCATCGCGGAAATTTGCAAGCGTTGTAGCGGAAAGCAAGTCAAAAAGCGGGGCGTCTTTGATACAGGCATGTTTGATGATTTCTGCAAACCCATTCACCCATTCCGCTTCGGGGAGTGTATCCAGGAACTGGTAATCAAATAATAAATGATCCGGCTGGTATACGGTACCTACCATATTTTTATAGGGCCCTACATCCACCCCGTTTTTTCCACCTACCGCCGCATCTACCATGGCCAGGATAGAAGTGGGCACCAGTATCAGCTTCACGCCCCGTTTATAAATACTTGCCGCGTACCCGGCCATATCCGTGACCACACCGCCACCCACTGCAACGATCACTGTTTCTTTGTCGGCCTGCAATTCCAGTAACCGGTCAATGATGAAGTCTACCGTTTTTTGTTGTTTATGTTCTTCCCCGGCTTTTAATTTAATGGTAGCGTAGCCCTCAAACTTGGTAGAATGGTGTTCAAAAACGTTCTGATCTGTTATGATCACTATTTTTTCTTTCGGGTACCATTCTCCGATCTGCGAAAAAGAACCATTAAAAATGTATTCTACTTTTTTATTGGAAAATATGACCAAATCCTTTCTCAATGAATTATGAATTATGAGTTACGAATTATGAGTTATGAATTATGAGTTATGAATTATGAGTTGGAGCCAATCACATTATCAAATCACCAAATCATCAAATAACCAAATCATCTTCATTTCTCATCATACATCACCTTATTCTGGTGGCCGATACTTTCCAGGTGTACGGCATCAAAATAACGAACAATAAATTCTTTGCTCAGGCCTAATGCTTCGCCTTTTTTTACAGCCCTTTCCAGGATTTCGTTCCAGCGGTTTGTTTGCAGGATGGTAATATTATTATCTCTTTTATAGGCGCCGATCTTATCCGCGATCTTCATACGCTGACCAATCAGGGTCATCAGTTCATCATCAATATGGTTGATCTGCTCCCGCAACGTGGCCAGTGCATTTACAAACTCAGCTTTGGTGGTATTCTCGGAACGCCATGCCAGGGCATCCAGCATTTCGTTCAGCCGCTCCGGCGTCACCTGTTGTTTGGCATCACTCCAGGCATTGTCCGGATCGATATGGGTTTCGAGCATCAACCCGCCAAAATCTAGATCAATACTTTTCTGGGAAACGGACTGAAGATTTTCCCTGTTGCCGCAAATATGCGATGGATCACATATAAGCAACATTTCGGGAAATCTCCTTTTCATTTCAATCGGGAGGTGCCACATCGGCGCATTGCGGAATTCTGTATTACCATAGTTGGAAAATCCCCGGTGGATCATACCTATTTCTTTTACCCCTACTTTTTGCAAACGCTCCAACGCGCCGGTCCACAACTCCAGATCAGGATTGATGGGGTTTTTTACCAGCACAGGCACATTTGTTCCCCGTAAAGCATCTGCAACTTCTTGCACACTAAACGGGTTTACCGTAGTACGTGCCCCGATCCATAAAATGTCTACATCAAAATTCAGCGCATCCTGCACGTGTTTGGCAGTAGCCACTTCCACGGCGATAGGCAACCCGGTGACTTTTTTAGCCTGGGCCAGCCATGGCAAACCTTTTACACCAATGCCCTCAAACAAACCCGGCTTGGTCCTTGGTTTCCAGATGCCTGCACGTAGCACGTCCACTTTTCCGGTGTCCGCCAGGCGCTGGGCTGTTTGCATCACCTGCTCTTCTGTTTCTGCGCTGCAGGGGCCACTTATCACGAGCGGGCGTTTATTCCAAACCTGCGAGATGTTTTCGTTCATTGTTGTTGTTTGTGTTTGCATTGTAAATTTAGTTTGAAGTAATGAGTTTTTACTATTTTGTGAGTGGTGAGTTGTGAATGGTGAATTGTGAATGGTGAATTGTGAAACCTTTGAACACTTTACTAATCAGGTACTTTCTAAAATCCAAAGAGCTTTTCCGCTTTCACTATTGACCATTGACCATTGACTATTTTAGAATCCTCGTAATCGTATTCGCATTTTGTATTAGTTCTGCCAGCCAGGTCTCATTTTCTTTCTCCAAGCAGCTTTTGAATTTTCTTAACTGGCTGATATGTTCGTTCAGCACATCCAGCACATTTTCCCTGTTCTCCATAAAGATGGGCACCCACATGGCCGGGTTGCTTTTTGCGAGGCGCACGGTGCTTTCAAAACCACCGCTTGCCAATTCAAATATGGCATCATCTTCTTTTTCCTTTTCCAGCACGGTATTGGCCAGGGCGAACGAAGTGATGTGGGAGATATGGCTTACATACGCAGCATGCAGGTCATGCGCATCCGCCTTCATGTAAATGATGTGCATACCCAGGGACCGGTAAAGATTTTCCACTAATTGCAACGCATCCGCATCACTGTTTTCTTTATTGCAGATCACTACCGCCTTATCCGCGAAAGCCCCTTTTACTGCAGCCGCAGGGCCGCTGAATTCGGTGCCCCACATCGGGTGCGTGGCAACAAACCTACCGGAGCTGCTGCTTTTTGCTGCCAGTTGTAGTAAAGCATTTTTAGTAGACCCTACATCCATCACTACCTGCTTACCTGTTTTTGCCAGGATTATCGGAAGCAGTTCCCCGGCTTTATCTACCGGCACAGCAAGGATGATAAGATCTGCTTCACCTATGGCAGTATCCAGGTCAGCGATCTTGTCCACGAGCCCGAGTTCCAGCGCTTTTTCCTGGTGGGCCAGGTTCGCATCTACGCCTATAATGTTTGCAGCCATTCCTTTTTCCCTCAGGGCCAGCGCCATGGAACCACCAATTAAGCCGATACCGATAATTGCTACTTTCATTTTTCAAATTGATTTAATTCTTTCTACCGCTTCTGCTATTTTTTCTTCCGTTGCACATAAACTCACGCGCACATAGCCCGATCCGTTTGAACCAAATATGCCTCCGGGCGTGAGGAATACATTCGCTTCCTTTAATACTTTATCACTTAGGGCGAAACCATTTTCATAAGCAGGAGGAACTGCCGCCCACACAAACATCCCCGCCTGCTGGTCATTAAAACTGCATTGCAGGAGCGTTAACAATTCAAAAACTTTTGCCTGCCTTTTTTTATAGATTGCATTAACGCTATTGTGCCATTTTTCATCCAACTGCAGCGCAGCGGCTGCTGCCAGTTGCAGGGGTAGAAACATCCCGCTATCCATATTACTTTTAAATTTCAGCACTTCATTTATCCTTGCCCTGGAGCCAACCAGCATTCCTACCCGCCAGCCGGCCATATTATGGCTCTTGCTCAGGGAATTCAGTTCCACTGCCACCTCCATTGCTCCGGGCGTGGCCATCAGGCTCATGGGCGATTCGTTCAGGATAAAACTATATGGATTGTCGTGCACCAGCAGGATCCCATGTTTTTTAGCGAATGCGATCAAACTTTCAAACACACCTGGCACCGGCATCTGGCCCGTAGGCATGTGCGGGTAATTCACAAACATCAGCTTCACGCCAGAGAGGTCCGATGTTTCCAGTAAGGCAAAATCCGGCAGCCAGTTATTTTCCTCCTTCAGGTCATATTGCACCGCCTGGCCACCGGCGAGCGTTACCGCAGCGCTGTAAGTCGGATAGCCGGGGTTGGGTATCAGGGCGATATTGCCCTCGTCCAGGTAAGTCATACAGATATGCATGATGCCTTCCTTACTTCCTATCAGGGGAAGAATTTCCGACTCTGGGTCCAGGGACACGTTGTACCACTTGCTGTACCATTCCGCCATTGCATTCCGTAGCACCGGGCTGCCTTTGTAGTTCTGGTAGGCGTGGGTGTTAGGTTTAGCGCTTTCTTCCTGCAATACTTTAATTACGTGAGGATGGGGCGGCTGATCGGGACTGCCTATGCCCAGGTTGATCACATGGGCGCCTGCCTTGTTCATGGCATCGATCTCCCTCAGCTTCTGTGAAAAGTAGTATTCATTGATCCCTTCCAGTCTTTTTGCTAGCTGCATTTTTAAACTTTTATTTTGTCACGCCTCTTTTATAAATGCCGTACACTTTAAAATGGTTGGTGAGCGGGATAATCTCTTTCATCACCGCGTGGAACTGATCAGCAGCATCAAACTCCATATCTGCATGGAACGAATACAACCAGTTGCTACCCGGTATCGGGAAAGACTGCAACTTGCTCAGGTTGATCCCCGCTTCTGCAATTTTGGTGAGCACCCTGGCCAGGCTGCCTTTACTGTGATCTGTACTAAAATTCACTGATGCTTTGTTGGCATCGCCCACCTCCGCCGCCTCTGCTTCCCGTTCCAGTACAAGGAACCGGGTATAATTATTTTTCTGGGTATGAATATTCGGAGCCAGTACTTCCAGGTCAAATAACTCCGCTGCGAGTTTACTGGCAATCGCTGCGATGTGCTTGCTTTTGTGCTGGTGCACCAGCTTAGCGCTAAGGCCCGTATCCTCTGTTTCTACCAGCTTCCAGTTGTATTTATCCAGGAATTCCAGGCATTGCTGAATCGCCATGGGGTGCGAATGCACTTCCCTGATATCCTCCAGTTGAATGCCAGGGTTCACGAGCAATTGTTGTTTGATCTGCAGGTAGATCTCCCCGGTGATCCGGAGGTTAGCATGCTGCAGCAGGTTATAATTCGGAAGGATGCTGCCGGCAATAGAATTCTCAATAGCCATTACAGCAGCGGTTGTCTCGCGCTTGTCTCCTGCCTTCTTAATGAGTTCCCGGAAACTGGCACAACACTCCGTCCTTATATTCTTTCCGAAGAAGTACCGGGCCGCTGCCTGGTGAAAGCTGCCTTCGAATCCCTGTATCGCAATTGTTTTATTCATTTGTACTGGTGTAAAAAGAAAAATCCCGGCTTTTTGAGCCGGGATCCTGTATGTAAACTTCTTGATATTTGTTAGCTTATACACATAGTCCCGGCTTCCTACTAAAATAATAGAAGAAGAAAAACTGACCGTGATATGTGTTTGTAATTAGCATTGTAGACCAAAAATAACGCCTTCATCCTGAAATAAAAAATAATTTGCATAGGTGCTAACGATTGTTAGCCCCTGTACCGGTTGATTTCAGGGCATTTTAGCCAGCTAAAAAAAAATTAATATTTTTTTTAAGACCACTTGTCAACGGCTTTGGGGGGCTCTGGGCACAAAAACAGTCGCCCCGTAAACGGGGCGACTATTCGATTGCTTGCCTTAAAAAATCTTTGCTAATATAAAGAAGACAAGTTCAGTATACCAGTTTTACAGTTAAATTACTTTTTCAAAGTATCAACAGTAACAGTAGTAGTAGTATCAGTTACAACTGTCATAGTGTCAACTGGAGCAACTACAGTAGTTGTATCAGTAGTAGTTGTTGTTTCTTCTTTCTTTTCGCCATCGTTACATGCTACGAAAGAAGCTGCGATCAAAGCAATTGCTAAAAACTTTTTCATTTTGTTGTTTGTTTAATTTTAAATTATAATTTGATATTAATACAACTAGCTTAAAAAGGTAACCCAACTTTTTTTAAAATCTTTTTTTTCGTTGCTTTGGGTTACTATTAGGTATAAAAAGTATTAATATAAGCCAGGTGAATATAATCGAAGAAGAAAAAATCTTGCTGCAAGGTCTTGCCAATGAAGATAGAAGCTCCATAGAAAAGATATACCGGGAACATTACAGTATGGTTCAGTCCATGGTTATCAATAATAACGGCAGTTCAGACGATGCTGCCGATATTTTCCAAGAATCCATGATTGTGCTGTTTGAGAAGGTAAAAACCGGGAATTTTGAGCTCCATTGCCAGTTAAAGACCTTTATTTATGCAGTTTGCAGGAGATTATGGCTGAAAAAGCTGGGGCAGATGCAGCGATACGGTTCCCCGGCAGATAATATCGAAGAGTTGGTGTCTGTGGAAGAAGATATGGAAACGCATGAGAATCGCCAGAATGAGTTCAGTATTATGGAAGCTGCCATGGGCAAAATAGGGGAACCTTGTAAAAGCCTGCTGGAAGCTTATTACATTCAAAAAAAACAAATGCAGGCCATCGCGGCCGATTTTGGATATACCAATGCCGATAATGCAAAAACCCAGAAGTACAAATGTTTGGTGAGACTGAAAAAATTGTTTTTTGCACAGTATAAAAACACAGATAATGGATGATTTTTTATTGATTGATGCCGTGGAAAGAATGCTTAAAGGGGAGATGTCTGAGCAAGAGCGTGTTTATTTTGAAGACCTGAGAAAAAATAACCCTGAGCTGGATCAAACCGTAGTAGAGCATATTTTTTTCCTGAATGAGTTGAATAAATTTGGTTCAACCCGTAGTTTCAAACACAGCCTGCACGAGGTGGAAAACAAACTTACTGATGAAGGTTTTGTGTTCCGTGCTCCCATGAATGGAAAAGCTAAGTTGGTCCAGCTTTGGAACAAATACAAACGTACCGTAGCGGTTGCCGCTTCTATAGCCTGCGTGGTATCCCTGTTCATCGCCAGTTTAATATCCTCAGTAAACAAGAGTGAGGAAGCCAATATCAAACCCCTGGTGGATAAGATCAACGAAACAGTGGTAAAAACCAACCAGATCGAGCATAAAATCAATAAACTCCAGGCGGATGCTACCTCCCCGGAAGATATAAAACCCAGGATCGAAGGAAAGTTCCGGGGTACAGGTTTTCTGATTGATGTGAATAATAATTACATCGTTACCAATGCACACGTCGCACGCGAAGCGCGCAACCAGCTGATCATTGAAAATATAAAGGGAGAACAGTTTACGGCTAACGTGGTGTATGTGGACCAGGCGCGTGACCTGGCGATCCTAAAGATCAAAGATAATACGTTTAAAAAAATGCCACCGGCACCTTTTGTTATCCGTAAATCAAATGCCGGTTTGGGCGAACAGGTCTTTATGTTAGGGTATCCTAAGCAAGAGATCGTCTATGGCGAAGGGTATATCAGTGCCCGTAATGGCTATAATATGGATACCATCTATTGCCAGCTGAATACTGCGGCCAATGAAGGCAGCAGCGGATCACCCGTGATCAATAAAAATGGTGAACTGGTAGGTATCCTTACAAGTTCTGAGCGCAATGCCCAGGGTGTTGTTTATGCAGTAAAATCCATTAATATACACCGGGCAGTGGAAGAAGCTAAAAAAGCAGAGGCCACTTCAGGTATCAAGATCACTTCCTCACCTTCGCTTAAAGGGCTGAGCAGGCCTGACCAGATAGAAAAGCTGGAAAATTACGTGTTTATGATCAAGGGGAATTAGTGATTTGGTGATTTGGTGATTTGAAGATTTGAAGATTTGGTGATTTGAAGATTGGAAGATTGGAAGATTGGAAGATGAAGGATATAAGCAAAAAGGCGTTTCAATAATTGAAACGCCTTTTTATTTTATGACTTCCCCTCCGAAAGTACTTATCAACTTTATATCCTTATCAACTTCAAATACCTGACACCTCTATATGCTTATCAAAATAAACCCCTATACCCCCCATAACGAAGACGGATACTCACCCGATTCGATCAGATCATTCAAACTGGCTTTCACGCCCGGTGCATCTTCTTTGTAGGTAACCCCAAACCATTGTGCGTTGGTGGGAATCACCTTTATTGCATTTTTTGGGTCTTTGATGAACTGGTCGCCAATCAGTGGAATAAAAAATTCTGCCTTTATATTATCTACATTTTCCTTCGGGAAACTACTGAACAACGATTTGGTGAAATCAAATACAGAAGGATGAAAACACCAGAAGTTCATGGATACACTTGCATCAGCAGGAACGGCTGTTTTGTTCCCTTCTTCTTCATAGACAACATTCCCCTCTTCCCGATAAATTTTGATTCGCTCGGTTATGTCTACCAGGTTGTTGTCCGCGTCTACCTGACAAACACCACGGCTCACTGTGCCATGCTCACTTAAGGTTTTATCCAGTTGGTAGCCAATGATCGCATATTTATCAGGTGTGCATTCAATTTTCAAAAATTCAGCTGCCTTCACAAAACCATCCCGGCCATAAAAATCATCTGCGTTAATAACCGCAAAGGGTTCTTTTACCGCCTCAGCAGCACAAAGGATCGCATGCCCCGTGCCCCAGGGTTTCGTCCTGTCTGCCGGCAGGAATTGCGGATCTACATGATAACCCATTTCCTGGAATACATAGTCTACTTCGATCTGTCCTTTGAAACGTTTCTCAAAAGTGGCCTTGAAGTTTTCAGCAAAATCTTTTCGGATGATAAACACTACTTTTCCAAATCCTGCATGGATGGCATCGTAAATGGAATAGTCCATAATGGTTTCGCCTGTAGGGCCAAAACCCTCTACCTGTTTCATACTGCCATAACGGCTTGCCATACCTGCTGCTAAAATTAAAAGTGTTGGTTGCATGTATATCTTTACATTAATTGTTAATAAATGCTTGTTTCGGCAAAAATAAAGCAAACGATCAGTTTTCAAATAAAATGCTTTTTAATACAGCACATATTCCTGTTGATGAATGTTCCTCTTCCTTTTTGGAAGAAAAGCAGGTATCCCTGCTCATTGCACGGCTGGACAGTATTCACCCGGTTGTATCGGGCAATAAATTATTCAAGCTTCATTATTTTCTAGAAGCAGCCTCGGCAAACAAACAGTCCATCGTTACATTCGGGGGTGCCTATTCAAATCACCTTGCAGCCACCGCGTTTGCCTGTAAAACAGCCGGACTGCCATGTGCGGGCATTGTGCAGGGGGAAAGGCCGCAGCAGCTTTCCCCTACCCTGCAACAATGCATAAGCGATGGCATGCAATTATTTTTTATTCCCCGTGAACAGTACAGCCACCTTTCGGCAAGCGATGCAATGCCGGTCGTGGAGGGGCTACCGTCATATTCCCTGGTCATCCCGGAAGGAGGCTACCACCCTACGGGTGCCAGGGGGGCATCACTGATCATGGATAAAATAAACGAAGCAAATGCTACCGTCGTTGTCACGGCAGTTGGCACCGCTACCACACTGGCGGGCCTGTTACAAAGAGTAGCACCAGGCCAAACGGTCATTGGCGTGCCGGTTTTAAAAAATTTAGCAGACCTGAACAGACGTGTGCACTATCTGAACGGAGAGAAAATTTACAGGAAGGCTGAAACCTGGGATGATTACCACTTTGGCGGTTATGCAAAAAAAAGCCCCGAACTAATAGACTTTATGAATGAAATGTATAACAACTATGCCATACCTACCGACTTCGTGTATACTGCAAAGATGTTATTTGCCGTTATGGATAAGATAAAGAACGATTATTTCCCGGCCGGTTCCAGGATATTATGCCTACACACGGGAGGCCTGCAGGGAAACATCTCCCTTCCGCACGGAACACTCGTTTTTTAATTAATATAACAGGTCTGTATATTTGCGGGCGCAGCCGGTTAATGTTGCTTTACTATATTTGTTGCCAGGGTTCTAATAACTATGAAGAAAATTACGCTTTTACTGCTTTTCTTATCCTGTTCTGTCGCAAACCTTTTTGCGCAGGAGATCCTGCCCGGTATTTCAGTAAAAAACCTGAATGGTAAAATAGTGGTGAGTTGGCGAAATGAATATAAGCAGCCGGTGACTACGATCAATATCCAGCGTTCTTACGACAGTTTAAAGAATTACACTACGATCGGGTCTGTGTTGAATCCGCAAAACCAGGAGAATGGTTATGCAGACGCAAATCCTCCCTATAATAAAATGTATTACCGCGTATTTATTGCTTTTGAAGGAGGCTCTTACCTGTTGACATCGCCCACCAGACCGTTGAAGGACACTTCCTCTGCAAACGTTGCCACGGTTCGGTTTCCCTGGGAAGTTGACCCAAATGCAGATCCAAAATTACAAGTGCCGCCTGCAAATGTTATTAATTATCCCAGTAAGTGGGTATACACCGCAAAGGATAATAATGTGGTCATTTACCTTCCTAATGCAGGTACTAAAAAATACAACGCAGTTTTCTTCGATGAACTTGAGAACAAAATTTTTGAGTTGACTAATTTGAAAGAAGAATACCTCATCATTGAGAAGGTAAACTTCGTGAGGTCTGGCTGGTACCGGTTTGAGCTGTTCGAGAGCGGGCAACTGGTAGAAAAAAATAAGTTCTTTATCCCGAAGGATGGGAAGATCACGAACGACCCCGAAAAAAAATCGTTGAACCGTTGATATCAGCTAAGGTTAGCCGCAAAAATTTTTTCGAAATTTTTCTTTAACTTTTCTTTGACTTCTTCATAATCCACTTTGCTCCCGGTTTCTTTTTCTATTGAGGTCACTTGTTTATCCTGTATGCCACATGGTATAATATTATTGAAATAACCAAGGTCGGTATTCACATTTAATGCAAACCCATGCATCGTTACCCACCGGCTGCACCTTACGCCGATAGCGCAAATCTTACGCTCCCTCCCTTTTACCCCAGGCTCTATCCACACACCCGTTTCCCCGGCACTCCTCCCACCTGTGATCCCGTATTGGGCTATTGTAAGAATAATAACTTCTTCCAGGTTCCGCAAGTACCGGCCAATATCCGTGTACATTTTTTCAAGATCCAGGATTGGGTAACCCACCACTTGCTCCAGCCCGTGAAAAGTGATATCTCCGCCCCTGTTAGTTTTAAAAAATTCAATACCGTTTGCTTTTAACTCCTCATCATTCATCAGCACATTGTCCATACTTCCGCTTTTGCCCAAAGTATAAACGGGAGGATGCTCGCATAATAAAAAATAATGCTGCGTTGCCAGGTCAGCAGGAATATAATCCGCGTTCAGCTTCCTGGCAGCTGACTTCAAAGCGACGTTCTCCTGCAATAACTTTTCCTGGTAATCCCATGCTTCCTGGTAGTGCATAAGGCCGAGGTCTTTAAATTTCACCCGCTGCATATCGGTATCATTGTTTTAATTTGCAAAAATAACGCTTTTAGGTGTTAGCAGGGATAAGGCAAAAGCGGGGCATCATCTGTTCCGGGCTGCCTTAGCCACAACTATTTCTATATATGAATGATCTACCAATAGACACCGAAGAAGAATTGCTGGAATCAGAAGAGTTATACGAGCGGCTGTCTATCACCATTGATAAAGGCCAGGAACCTTTGCGCATCGACAAGTTCCTGATGAACCGGATAGAGGGGGCCACGCGGAACAAGATTCAGCAGGCAATAGAAAATGAATTGGTGCTGGTAAATGATAAACCTGTAAAGAGTAATCACAAAACAAAGGCAGGTGAGCGGATCGTTGTTTATGAAACGAGTTCGCCGGATTCATCAGAGATCCTTCCACAAAATATTCCACTGGACATAATATACGAAGACGATGCTCTTTTCGTGGTGAACAAGCCGGTTGGAATGGTGGTGCACCCCGGAAGCGGGAACCCCGATGGCACACTCATAAATGCCACTGCTTATCATCTTAAATTGCAAAATCCCGACCTGGATGACACAACGCTCCCCCGCTTTGGTTTAGTGCACCGCATAGATAAAAATACCAGCGGACTAATCGTGATGGCCAAAACCCAACAGGCGATGACTGATCTCGCTAAACAATTTTTCAATCACACGGTGCACCGCAGGTATGTGGCGTTGGTGTGGGGCGACTTTGATGAACCAGAAGGAACGGTTGTAGGCCATGTAGGGAGGCACCAGCGTTTTAGAAAATTATTCACTACTTACCCGGAGGGGGAACATGGCAAAGATGCCACCACGCATTACAAGGTGCTGGAGCGCTTTAATTATGTCACCCTCGTTGAATGCAGGTTGGAAACCGGCCGCACGCACCAGATAAGGGTACACATGCAGCACCTGGGCCATCCATTATTCAACGATGAATTTTATGGAGGTGACAGGATTGTAAAAGGGACAGTTTACACTAAATACAAGCAGTTTGTAGACAATTGTTTTGCTATTTGCCCGAGACAGGCCCTGCATGCTAAAGAACTGGGGTTTATACATCCCACTACAAAAAAAGAAATGTTGTTTACCAGCGAATTACCTGCAGACATGAGCCAGGTAATTGAAAAATGGAGGAAATACAGCCAGTTTAAGAATGCCGAAGATTAGTGTGGGCCCGGGTATTCGTGCCAGTGATGCTATTTTCCATTTGTGCGTGAAAAACCAAAACATGATAAACATTTCCTTTGATTAAATGTTGCTTTCCATAACCTATCAAATTTTAATATCTGCCACATGCTAAAAAAAACCTTTGTATCAATCTTTTTTGTTTTTGTTTATTCTTTCTCGTTCAGCCAAACAATTATTACCAGGGATACGGTGATTGACCAAATGGTGAAAGCTGTTTCTGCGGACTCCCTGAAAGCTTATATCAACTCGATGGTAAGCTTTGGTACGCGGAACACCATGAGCACACAAACCAACTCCAGGCGCGGCATAGGTGCTGCAAGAACCTGGGTGCTCAATAAATTCAACCAGTTTGCCGCACAATCGGGTGGAAGGCTTACCGCATTCATCGATACGACCACGCTTCAACCAGATAAACGTAGAATTGACACAGCCACCGTGCTAGGGAATGTGGTAGCGACCCTTAAAGGAACCGATCCTTCTGACAACCGCATTTTCGTCATAAGTGGTCACCTGGATAATATGCGTAGCAGTGTGATGGATCGTGTGGGTGATGCACCGGGCGCCAATGATGATGCAAGTGGAGTGGCCGCCGTGTTGGAATGCGCAAGGATTATGAGCAAAAGAAGTTTCCCGGCAACGGTGGTCTTCGTTGCCATGAGTGGCGAGGAGCAGGGTTTACTTGGCGCCTATTTTATGGCCAACAAGGCTAAAAAAGGGGAGTTGAATATTGAGGCTGTTTTGAACAACGATATCATGGGCAGCAATAACAGCAGCGAAACCAATATCATTAACAACACGAAGATCCGTGTGTTTAGCGAGGGACTGCCGGCATATGAAACAGAAAAAAATGCAAGAGCTATCAGGCAATTGGGATTAGAAAACGATGGCAAAAGCCGCCAGCTTGCCCGTTATGTAAAGGAAACCGGGGAGAGATATGTAGACAACCTTGACATAGTAATGATCTACCGCAATGATCGGTTCCTGCGCGGCGGGGACCATACTGCATTTGTGGATAACGGTTATACGGCTGTCCGTATCACTGAGATGAACGAAAACTACTATCACCAGCACCAGGACGTGCGGAAAGAAAACGGCATCCAGTACGGCGACCTCTTAGAATTCATCGATTTTGAATACCTGAGAAAAAATACCGGGATGAACCTGAGTTCACTTGCTAATCTTGCAAAGGCGCCGGCGATGCCCCAGGAAGTAAAGATCGATGTAAAAAAACTAGGTAACACATCCCTGCTGTATTGGAAAACCCCAAAAACAGGCACCCCTAAAGGATATTACGTGATGGTAAGGGAAACAACCAGCGCCGTGTGGCAGAAAAAACTTTTTACTGCAGACACGCAAATGGTTTTACCCTATTCTAAAGACAATTACTTTTTTGCAGTGCAGTCTGTGAATGCAGAGGGTAACGAGAGCTTGCCGGTAGTACCTGCGGTTGGCCGTTAATTATTATTACAGAAGATGTGCGAAACAGAAGAGGAAATTAATTATTATGGAAGATGTTCCCAAAGCCGACAGTAAATTACTTTACGATATCGTAACGGTGAAAATGCCTTTTGGAAAATATAAAGGCACAGTCCTTAAATCATTGCCTGTAAGTTACCTTGAATGGTTCCAGCAGAAAGGTTTTCCCGAAGGAAGACTTGGAAGGATGCTGGAAACCTTGTATGAAATAAAGATGAACGGGCTAGAAGGCCTGCTAAACAAAATCAGCACCTAGGATGGTTGTTTCTTTTCTTCTTCTGGTTTGATTTCTTTTAGTTCCACTTCTTTGATATCGGCAACTATTTTTTCCCGTTTAAGCCCGACCCTTACCAGCCCGAAAATACTCATGTAAATGTTGGCAATCCATACAAGGGAAAATCCTGCTATCAGGTAACCCCTCCAATCGGTAAACAGCAAGGTGTAATTGGTGATGACCAGGAAGAAAACGGTTACGTAATGGCTGAAGCAATATTCGCAGGTAAAAAGATAAAAGAATTTTCTTTCCAAAAGAGTTTTACAGGATTTGGATCTTTCTACACAGAATTCCCTCGGCTCACGAAATACCTCCTCGTGGGTGATGGTCCACGCTATGCAGGCGATAGGAATGGCCAGCAAAAAAAGATTTACCACCTGGTTGGCTAAAAGCATAAACAATATTTGCTGTAAAGTAAATAAAAAACCGGAGTTAAGCTGAAACGGCGACATTTACAGGTATAACAGGAATAAGATTTCAGCGTTGAAATCCCGAAAGCGTCGCTGTAAATACGCCGCGTTCCCGCTTTTTGGTCACCACCTTCCAGTCGCCATAATACCTGATGAGCGAAGGCACGGTAAGGTCTCCTACCCTTGTCATCTGCACTTCCATTTGCACTTTAAAATCATAGACCCCCGCATCATAACTTAAACTGTAGTTGCGGGCAACTACTTCAAAACTTCTATCATCAAACCAGGTCGTCATTTCGTCCACCAGCACAGCGCCTTCTTTACCAGGTTTAACTTTCTGCCGAAATACATAACAGGACACACCCTGGTAGATTTCCATATCGATACTCATGTCATAGCGGTCAGCCATGTCGTCATCATAGATGGCTGTTTTCCCGCTCATCAATGGCAGCCCTTTTATTTTTTTCCCGGGATTAAAAAACAACATCCTTAGCTGTTCTTTGTGTTTCTCCATTCCTGATTTTCCCGCGGTAGAAAATTCCCGGCCCGCTACGATGTTGTCTTCATTACACACAGAACCGTTGGTGAAAAAAAGAGAAGCATACATCTGGGCCGTGTAATAATTATATTGATGATCCTTTGTATAAAAATCCCCGGTCACGTCTTCCTGTAACACCTGCATGGTGCGGCAGTTGTTGCTTCGCAGTTGTTTTGTCTTGCTGAATAAGGAAGCCTTGAGCCCGCCCTTTTTGTCCAGTATCCTGATATCGTTTACAGCATTGTAATTTATCACACGGAGGTTGCGGAAAGCTTTGTAATAGCTGCTGTCATTTTTTATTTTATTGATAAAACTAGGAACATTCAGGTTTTTGTCGATAACAACATCACTCAATGTGATTAGCTTTTTACCGGCATAAGCGGTATCATTTTGCGCAGATGCGACAAAAGATAGTAACACAAAAAAAACAGGTATGAAAAAAGTTTTCATACCTGCAAAGTAATTGGAAATAAATTATAATGAAATGATAAAGGCTATTTCGGGAACAACATCCTGTAATCCACCTTCACCTTGCCTTTGCTGATATCGTCTAGTTTGCGTTTCATCAAAGTGCGTTTCAGCGGCTTAATGTAATCAATGAATAATTTCCCTTCAATGTGATCATATTCGTGCAGGATCACTCTTGCAGTGATACCGATAAACGTTTTTGTATGGGCCACGAAATTTTCGTCCAGGTATTCAAGCGTCACAGATTCGCGGCGGATAATATCTTCACGGATCTTGGGAATGCTCAGGCAGCCTTCATTGTAGCTCCACTCGTTTCCGCCCAGTTCTTTAATATGTGCATTGATAAAAACAGCTTTGAAGCCTGGCTCATCGGGGTACTGTCCTTTCTCATTAGCCTCCTGGTTTTCAAATATTTGTTCGCTGTCTATAATAAACAGGCGTATGTCCTTGTTAACCTGGGGGGCCGCAAGTCCTACCCCATTGCTGTTGTAGAGGGTTTCCCACATATCCGCCAGCAATTTTTCAAGCCCTGGGTAATCCTGATCAATATCATCGGAAACCTTCCGTAAAATCGGAGATCCGTAGGCAACTATCGGTAATATCATAAAGTGTCAGGGCCCGCTGTGAGGCAGGCGTTAAATTTGTGATGCGCAAAGGTAACCCATAGCAGGGAAATGTAAAAAATTTTGAAACCTGGCAAGTCTAAAGCTTCGTTAAGAGCTGGTACTTTGCAAATATTCCTGTAGCATAATGGTAGCTGCAATTTCATCTACCAGTTTTTTATCCCGGCGATCTTTCTTTTTCATTCCCATTTGCAACATAGCATCCTTTGCCATTTTAGAAGTGTAGCGTTCATCCACCGTTTTCAAAGGCATTTGAGGGAATTCTTTTTGGATCCGTTTGAAGGCCGCTTCCGCCAGTGGCGTTCCGTGGGTGTCGGATTCGTCCCAGTTTTTTGGTAAACCGATAATGACCAGCTCTACGGATTCCTTTAAAAAATACCTTTTCAGGAAAGGGATCAGTTCATGGGAAGGGATGGTTGTGAGACCGGTGGCAATGATCTGCAGTGGGTCAGTGACGGCTATGCCTGTTCGTTTTCCGCCATAATCTATTGCCAGTATTCTTGCCAAAATTTTATTTTAAGAGATGAAGAGATCAAGTATGACAAAAAAAGCAAACACAACAGAGGCGATGCCATTTGCGGTCATAAAAGCAATATTAACCCTTCTGAGATCAGTTGGTTTTACAATAGCGTGCTGGTAGACAAGCATCCCAGCAAAGATGGCAATACCGGCCCAATACCAACTGCCGAATTTACCATAGACACCTGCATATATCACACAAGATGCAGATAAAACATGAAGTATTTCCGAAACCCTTAGAGCTCTTTTTACACCTAACATGGACGGAATTGAATGTAATTGGTTTTGTTTATCAAATTCCTCATCCTGCAGGGCGTAAATGATGTCAAAGCCGCTTACCCAAAATAATACAGCAAATGAAAATAACAATGGGAGCCAGTCAAACCGCCCCGTAACTGCAAGGTAAGCGCCAATCGGCGCAAGGCTTAAGCCTAGCCCCAGCACCAGGTGGCACAATGCCGTAAATCGTTTGGTATAACTGTAAAATAAAATGACAAATAGTGCAACAGGAGATAAGAAAAAACAAATCTTATTGATGAAAAATGTACAGACAATAAACAACAGGCAATTGACAATCGTAAAAAGCAGCGCATTTTTCTCATTGATTATTCCTGAAGGAATTTCCCGGATTGCTGTGCGTGGATTTTTTGCATCGTATTGCCGGTCTAAATACCGGTTGAATGCCATGGCTGCAGAACGGGCGAAGATCATGCAGAGAATCACCAGAAAAAATAATATCAAATAGCTGTTTAATATTTCATTATCACTCAAGCCCTCAACTTTTTTCTGATGCTGAATTTTTGTCAAGTTGCCGGTAAAAACATCCCGGGCATAAATTATACCCAGTGAAAAACCAATCATTGCAAAAGGCATTGCAAAAATGCTGTGAGAGAACTTTATAAGGGAGAGATAATTTTTTACTTTAGTCATTAAGCGAAATTCATTTTTCAAAAAACAGGCAAATTCAGTGCTGGGTTGCCCAAAAGTTCTCCCTTCAGGGGTCAGTGGGTTTTAGGGGGCCATCTTCATCCTGCTCCTTACAATCTCCCATAACACCACTCCCGCCGCGGTTGCAATATTCAGCGAATGTTTCATACCCAGTTGAGGGATCTCGATACAGCCATCACAATTTAAAATGGTATCCTGTTCCACCCCGCTGACTTCGTTTCCAAAAATGACTGCTATTTTTTCGTCCGCTTCAAACACCATTTTTTCAAGGGAAAGACTGTCTACCACCTGCTCTACTGCGTACACCTTGTACCCTTCCCCTTTTAAATAGGCAATAGCAACGGATGCATTGGTAAAATGTTTCCACTCCACTGTATCTTCCGCCCCCAGGGCTGTTTTTTTTATTTCTTTATGAGGGGGCACGCAAGTGTAACCGGTTAGGTAAATTCCTTCTAACAAAAAAGCATCTGCCGTTCTAAAAACACTGCCCACGTTATAGGCACTCCGGATATTTTCCAATACCGCGATCACAGGGGTTTTCTCAGAGCGCTTAAACTCTTCCACCGTTTTCCGGTTCAGGTCGTTCATACTTAGTTTCTGCATAATTCACTGTTCAAGGTTCGAGGTTCAAGGTGTTAAGATGCAACTTTTGAAACCTTTTGAACCTTTGGAACTTTTGGAACTTTACGAAGCCTGGTTTTCCATTTGAACCCCCATACCTGCTTTTGTATCAGCAAAACGCCTGGACGCCTGCACAAATTTTACAAATAACGGATGGGGTTCTTCCACAGTGCTTTTTAGTTCAGGGTGGTACTGCACACCGATAAAAAATGGGTGATTAGCCAATTCCATTATCTCCACCAGTCCTGTCTGCGGATTTTTACCACTTGGGATCATTCCGGCACGCTCGAAATCCGCGAGGTATTTATTATTGAATTCCCACCTGTGACGATGGCGTTCGCTGATTTCTGTTGTTCCATAAATATTGTGTGCAAGACTTCCCTCTACAATGTGGCAAGGATAAGCTCCCAAACGCATGGTTCCACCCTTTTTCTTGATCTTTTTTTGCTCTTCCATTAATGCGATAACAGGATAGGGCGTTTGTGCATCCACTTCTGTGGAGTGCGCAGCCTCCCAGCCTAAAACATTCCTTGCATATTCGATCACCGCCATTTGCATACCGAGGCAGATACCGAAAAAGGGCATCTTATTTTCCCTTGCATATTTGACCGCGAGAATTTTTCCTTCTACTCCCCTCGACCCAAAACCTGGTGCAACCAGCAACCCATCCAGTTCACTTAATTTTTCTCCGACGTTTTCTTCAGTAACAAATTCGCTGTGAATATTTACGATCTGCACCTTGCATTGATTCATTGCACCGGCATGAATGAATGATTCCAGGATCGATTTATAGGCATCCTGCAATTCAATATACTTACCGATAAGTCCGATCTTAACACGGCTTTTAGGGTGATTCAATTTATCAAGAAAACCTCTCCACTTGCTAAGTTCGGGAGCTGAATAACCGTTGATGTGCAATTTCTTCAGAACGATCACATCGAGGCCTTCCTGCAGCATTTTCAGTGGCACTTCATAGATCGTTCCTGCATCCATTGCCTCAATAACCGCATTAGGCTTTACATTACAAAATAGCGCGATCTTCCTTTTTATTTCTTCTGACAAAGGGTGTTCAGTCCGGCAAACGATCACATCCGGTCTTACACCTTCCTGGCTCAGCATCCGAACGCTGTGTTGGGTAGGTTTTGTTTTTAGTTCCTGTGCCGCTTTTAGATAAGGTATGAGGGTAAGATGCACTACCAGGCAATCTTCCTCGGGCATTTCCCATTGGAGCTGCCGAACTGCTTCCACAAACGGCAAACTTTCTATATCACCTACGGTACCCCCCAGTTCTGTTATCACTATGTCAAACTTGCCGGTGTCTCCTAACAACATCATTCTTCTTTTTATCTCATCTGTAATATGCGGCACTACCTGCACGGTTTTGCCAAGGTATTCTCCATCTCTTTCCTTATTGATAACCGTTTGGTAAATGCGCCCCGTGGTAACGTTATTCGCCTGCGAGGTAGGGGAACTTAAAAATCTTTCGTAATGCCCGAGGTCAAGGTCTGTTTCCGCGCCATCGTCTGTAACAAAACATTCCCCGTGTTCATAGGGATTAAGGGTGCCGGGATCCACATTGATATACGGATCAAATTTTTGAATGGTCACCTTAAGACCCCGGCTTTGCAGCAATTTGGCTAAAGAAGCTGCAATAATACCTTTACCCAGGGAGGATGTAACACCGCCGGTTACGAAAATGAATTTGGACATTATAGATGAGTTATCAGTTTAAAAACGAAAATATTGGAAAATAACCTGCCTGAAAGAATACCCGGTAAAAATATAAACACATAACCACTGCTACCTAAGAATTCTTACAGCAAAATCTTTAATCAACAATTAATAAGAAAATAAAATTTGACCGGAGGAATGGATCAAAAACATCCTAGAGGTCATGCAAAGATAAAAGGAATATTCGAGTGCAGAAAATTTGGGACTGTTTTTATCCACAGAAAACTGTTCTTTTTCCCGAACAGTTTTTTATATAATATCTAATAACAATTACTTATGACCTTCAAAGTTTTTTGATACTGCGATGTGCAGCTAACTGCTGAAGGCTGAATAGAGGGACCTGGCCATTTGTTTCCGAGATACGGGATAGCTGATAGAAGCATAAAATCAAATTGGGCTCAATGCTTCTTCGCTCTCCTGCTTTTTTAACATATCCCCGATCGCATTATCGTATTTATTTTTCCATTCTCTTATTAATCCCCAATCTTCCGCGCCGACCCTTATTTTCCCGCTGGTTACTTTGCCCAATTTTGCAAAAGGCACCATCACAGACGCAAGTTTTTCCTCAAAAGTCTTTTCGTTAGCTGAATCAACGGAAACCACCACCCTGCTCTGGCTCTCTCCAAACCAGTAGGCATCTTTGCGGATCGACGGATCAGCGGCCGCCACATCAAATCCCATTTCACCAGGAAAAGCACTTTCCATTAAAGTAATAATCAGCCCTCCTTCACTTATATCGTGGGCCGACTCCACGACTTTATTTTTCACCAGGTCAATTAACAGTTCCTGCAACAGGAACTCTTCTTCTAATTCGAAATGCGGGCATGGACTGTATTCCACGCCGATTATTTTGTGCAGGTATTCGGATGAATTGATATCATTGCGGCTTTGGCCCAACAAATAAATACTATCCCCTTCGCTCTTAAAATTCAACGTCATTTTATCATCGGCGGAGTCCAGGAGCCCCACCATTCCGATGGTTGGCGTGGGATAGACCGGGCCGTCAGGTGACTGGTTATAAAAGCTCACATTACCGCCGGTTACTGGTGTATCAAATTTCAGACAGGCCTCGCCCATTCCTTTGATGGCATTACTAAACTGGTAGTACACTTCCGGGTCATACGGGTTACCAAAGTTCAGACAGTTGGTTACCCCCAATGGTAACCCCCCACTGCAAACGATATTTCTTGCGGCTTCTGCAACGGCAATCATGGCACCTTTATATGGATCTGCAAAAACATAACGGCTATTGCAGTCAGTGGTCAGAGCCAGGGCTTTGTTGGTGGGCTTTGCTAAAACGATGGCAGCATCACTGGGCGCATTAGACGAAGTGGTGCCTGCACCCACCATGCTATCATATTGTTCGTATATCCACTTTTTGCTGGCAATATTGGGGAAACTTATGAGTTGTTCTGCGACTGCTTTCAGGTCGCCGGGTTCTTTTACGCCTGAAGGGTCAAAGGCCTCGATCTTATCAAGGTATGCAGGGCGTTTTATTTCGCGGTCATAAACCGGGGCGCCTCCACCTAGTACCAGTTCTTCAGCAGGCAACACCGCTTCCAATGTGCCGTGCATGTAAAAATTAAGCACACCATCTCCCGTTACTTCACCGATATGGCTGCAGGGAAGATCCCATTTTTCAAACACATCTATCACGGATTGTTCCTTCCCTTTTTCCACCACCATTAGCATTCGCTCCTGGCTTTCGCTCAGTAACAACTCCCATGCTTTCATATCTTTCTGGCGGGTAGGCACTTTATCGAGTTGTATGTTCATGCCGGATTTTCCCTTGGCACTCATTTCTGCTGTGGAACAGATAATACCTGCGGCTCCCATATCCTGCATGCCGACCACTGCACCCGTCTGGATCACCTCCAGGCAGGCTTCCAGTAATTTCTTTTCCTGGAAAGGATCGCCCACCTGCACGGCCGGCAGATCTTCCGCACTATCTTCGGTGATCTCCGCGCTGGCAAAACTTGCCCCGCCTATGCCATCTTTCCCGGTTGCACTTCCTACAAAAAAAACAGGGTTACCAATTCCTTCTGCGGTGGCAGAAACTGTTTCGCCATTTTTTAAGATACCTACACTCATCGCGTTCACCAAAGGATTGGTGTGGTAACAATCCTCAAAATATATTTCCCCGCCCACGGTTGGCACTCCGAAACAATTACCATAATGGCCAATCCCGTGTACTACACCTGCTAGCAGGTGCTGTGTTTTAGCGTCTTTTATATTCCCGAACCGCAGAGAATTAAGGGAGGCTATAGGCCGGGCCCCCATCGTAAAAATGTCGCGGTTGATACCGCCAACACCCGTTGCTGCGCCCTGGAACGGCTCTATGGCAGAAGGATGGTTATGGGATTCGATCTTAAACACTACTCCATAACCATCGCCGATATCCATGAGCCCGGCGTTTTCCTCCCCTGCTTTTACCAGCATTTTTTTACCATCCCTTGGAAGGGTTTTCAGGAGTTGGATGCTATTCTTATAACTGCAGTGTTCGCTCCACATTCCGCTGAATGCACAGAGCTCTGTAAAATTGGGTGTTCGCCCCAGTTTTTGTTTGATCAACTCAAATTCCTCTGCTGTTATCCTTAGTTGTGCGGCTGTAGTTGCGGTTATTTCCATGAAAATGTTGAGGGATGGTTTTTGAAAACGCAAATGTACAACGTTTGGGGATTTGATGATTTGGTGATTTGGTGATTTGGTGATTTGGTGATTTGGTGATTTGGCACTTGCCACTTACAATACACATCTTACAAAGCATCGCTCATAGCTCATAAGTCCTAACTCTTAACTCTTAACTCTTAACTCTTATTTACACATTACTATAAAATATATGTAATTATTTTTAAACCCATAATTACGTTTTTTCTAAAAAACTACGATACAAAACGTTTTTTGTGGCGATTATTTCGTTTTTTTGTGCGATAAAACCAGAAAATAATGAATTCATTACGTTTTAATGCAATTAACAACCTGGCAAATACTCCAGCCCCGGTTAATGTGACCAACCCGGCCCGTGTGACTGCAGTTTTCAACGAAAACGTTTTTACTTTAAAAACTGCGCGTCATTACCTGGCGGATGAAGCCTATAAGAGCCTGGTAGCATCTGTACGGGGTGGAAAAAAGATTGACCGCTCAATGGGCAACCAGATTGCCAACGGTTTGAGAGCATGGGCAGAAAGTAAGGGCGTAACGCATTTTACTCACTGGTTTCAGCCACTCACAGGTCTATCCGCAGAAAAACATGATTCATTCTTCACATTAAAAGGTGACGGCACGCCCATCGAAGAGTTTGAAGGTGCTGCGTTGATTCAACAGGAACCCGATGCTTCGTCTTTTCCAAGTGGCGGCTTAAGGGCAACCTTTGAAGCCAGGGGTTATACCGCATGGGATCCTTCTTCTCCTGCATTTATCATGGAAATTGGCGAAGGAAAAACACTTTGTATTCCTACCATCTTTGTTTCTTATACCGGTGAATCACTGGATACAAAAACGCCACTGATCAAAGCCCTGGTTGCTTTGGATAAAGCCGCGGTGGATGTATGCCAGTATTTTGATAAAAATGTTTCTAAAGTAACTGCTACCCTGGGTTGGGAACAGGAATATTTTGTGGTAGATGCGGGGCTTGCCAACGCCAGACCGGATCTTACGCTTGCGGGAAGAACCGTGTACGGTCATGCCCCCGCAAAAGGACAACAATTGGATGACCATTATTTTGGTGCTATTCCCGAGCGTGTATATGCTTACATGAGGGATTTCGAGCAGGAAGCTTATCGCCTGGGGATCCCCCTGCGTACGCGCCATAATGAAGTTGCACCAGCACAATTTGAGTGTGCACCCATTTTTGAAGAAGCGAATCTTGCCGTGGACCACAACACTTTGTTAATGGATGTGATGACAAGGGTTGCTAAACGCCACAATCTGCTGGTGTTATTACACGAAAAACCATTTGCAGGTATTAATGGCAGCGGTAAACATAATAACTGGAGCCTCAGCACCGATACAGGCGTAAACCTGCTTGCACCGGGCAAGACACCGAAGACCAACCTGATGTTCCTTACTTTTTTTGTAAACATCATCAAGGCGGTGCACGACTATGCAGATCTGTTAAGAGCAACTATTGCAAGTGCAGGGAATGACCACCGGTTAGGCGCAAACGAAGCTCCTCCTGCAATCATTTCTATTTTCGTAGGCAAATACCTTACGGACGTATTAAGCCAGGTAGAGTCCAGGGTGAGCGGTCATTTTGATGAGCAGGACGAAGCGATTTTAAAACTGGATATTCATAAAAGTATCCCTGAACTGATGCTGGACAATACGGACCGCAACCGTACATCACCATTCGCGTTTACCGGAAATAAATTTGAGTTCCGCGCGGTAGGCTCTGCGGCAAACTGCGCAGGACCGATGACGACCATCAATACCATCATGGCGCAGACTTTAAAAGCATTTAAAGGGGAAGTGGATGGCATGATCGAAAAAGGAGAAAAGAAAGAGGTAGCTATCATGCAGGTTATCCAGAAATATATTGTAGAGAGCAAGTCTGTTTTATTTGAAGGAGATGGCTACAGTGAAGAGTGGGCAAAAGAAGCCGAGAAAAGAGGTTTGGGCAATGTAAAAACCACACCTGTTGCCTTGGATGCATTTGTCACCAAAAAATCAAAAGCACTTTTCCAGGATAACGATATCTACAGCCATCCTGAACTGGAAGCCAGGCACGAGATTATGCTGGAAGCATATGTAAAGAAAGTGCAGATCGAAGCAAGGGTAATGGGAGACCTGGCCAGCACACTTATTTTGCCAGCTGCAGTGCGGTACCAGAATGACCTGGTAAAAAATGTCCTGGGACTGAAGGAGGCGGGACTGGACGAGAAATATTATGCGAATCAGAAGCAGATCCTGGAAGTACTAAGCAATCACATCCAGGTGATTGCCGACAATGTGGAGAAAATGATTGAAGCCCGCAAAGTAGCGAACGAGATAGATGACATGCGTAAAAAAGCTATTGCATATTGCGACGATGTTAAGGGTAATTATTTTGATATCATCCGCTACAATGTAGACAAACTGGAACTGATGGTAGACGACAATTACTGGCCTTTACCTAAATACCGTGAACTGTTGTTTATGAGATAATCGCTTTTGTTTGAATCTTAGATAAAGATAGAACCCCGCACGTTGCGGGGTTTCTTCTTTGAAGCCACTTCTTATTGATAGTGGTCTTTTAAAAACCTATGCAGGTTGCCATAAAAAAACAAGTCGATAACCTCTTCCGCCGTTATATCCCTGTTCGCCGGCAATACAAGCTGGCTTTTGGAGAAGAAGTCACTGGCGAGCAGGATAAGTTCTTTTGACAAGGGGCTGAAACCTTCTGCTGTAAGAACACCCGGAAAAGGGTTTATGCTGCCATCAAAATCACTTCCCACAGCTGTAATACCCCAGCAGAACAGCCCCTGGCTGTCCAACAAAACCGCTATATGCTGCAGTTGATTCCATATAATAGCTGCGGCTCTTCCGATGCCCGTTTGTTTGGCAGAGGGCAGGATAATGGTTTTTAATTTTTTGAACCCAATATGGATCCCCATGTCCATTTGCAAACCAAACAACCCGCCTGACCTGGCTATCGCAATGATCTCTTCATCATAAAAATTGATGCTTTCGGGATTAAATATCCTGGCACAGCCTGTATTGTTTTGCTCCCCGGTAAAAGAAGTTCCTGTTACAGAACCATGGCTAACTACCAGCGGTATTTTTCTGCACGGATAGTCCGTTTTTAGGAGTTGCAAATATTCCTGCCGGGACAACAAACTCATATGTTTGAGGTCGATGAAGATGCTGCGGCCGTTGCTCCTGTCCAACAAAGCATGAATGACTTTAATCCCCAGCCCGCTAAGGCCCATCTCCAGGTTTTTATTTTGATTGACCATTTTACCAAGCCTTTGCAGGCTCCGGGCATGCCCGCACAGGTCATTGTTGAAATTATGACCTAACCCGACAAAAAGCGGCGGGTATGCCCATTGTTTCACCCTGGCTATGTTGGCGAGAATTTCTTGTTCGTCTGGTTCAACTCCGAAATCGCCAAGCCCCGAGTTAAATACATGAGCCCCTTCGATAGTGATGATAACGGCAATGCTGTCTTCCTGCAGCGTTATCGCCTCCGTTTCCTGCCAATTCTTAGCCAATTGCCACGATCGCGGCCTGCCGTCTACAACCAGGTTCCTTTTGCTGGTCAAAACAAACTGGTATTCAGCCTCCAGGTCGCGGAAATAATCCGTGTGTTGCTGCAAGTGCCGAACCCTGTCGTAACCAATTTCTATACCCCAGTCAGCCAGCCTCGCCGCCAATTTTGAAGGAAGGCCAGGGCTCATAAAAAATCCTTTCTCAAAGGGATAAAGAGAAAGCAAAATTATTTTCGCATCGGCCCTTGACATCAGGGTAAAATTGGTCTGCGAAAATTTTGTAATGCCCGTGAGTCTGTGCAATTTTTTCAGAAAAAAAGAAGCTGGTGTGTGAAACCACATATCCGCTTTTGGATGTTTTTTTTTCGCAAAGCTGTGGCCAAATGCTTTGAGATTGGGATGGCAATGAATATCTGCGTATCGAAAGTTTTTCATACTGGCTGGTTGACGACCCATCACATATCTTCTTCTAAAATATTTACCGGCCTGGCATTGGACCGCATGAGTTTATAATGGTTTTTAAAAGTGGTTAGCATGGGATAAGCCCGGTATGGCAGCCCCGCTTCATTGTTATATTTTCTAATCTCCTCGGTCACTTCCTTTGCATAGACATAACTGATGTTAGGAAATAAATGATGCATGATGTGAAAATTTGAATTAGCCATTACATGCCTTGTAAACCAGTTTGACCTGGTAACATCATTCGTGGTATTTAACTGGTGCATCAGCCAACTCTGTGATAAATTCATTTCTTTATCCGCCACTGGAAACTGGTTCCCCGTATTTACATGCGGAGGCAACAAAACAGTTAATGCAAATAACCCGGCAGTTAGCAACATGATGAATAAAGCTAAAACAGTTTGTACCAGGTAGAATTGCGTAACAACAGCAGGCACAACAACCAGGTAACTAACAAAAAATAGTTTAAAAAAGAAAAGTTTCAGGTATTGTTTCAATGGAGCGCCTCCTGTTTTTCTTACGATCATCCGGGGATTAAAAAAATCTTTGAAGTCCCTTATTAAAAACCAGTTGGTGATAAATAACGGGTATATCAGTATTACCAGGTGTTGATACCGGATACCTGTTTTTTTTAGTGACAAGGGATGTACTTTTAAAAATTTGCTTTTTTCAATGTCACTGTCCCAGCCCTCCACGTTCGTAAAATTGTGATGAAGCCTCAGGTGCCGTTTATGCCACATATAGCTGTTCGCCCCGATGATATCGAATAACAGCATAAAGCGTTCGTTGTTCCGCTTATTTTTGAACAAGGTATTATGGCTTGCTTCATGGATCAGGTTAAGGAACATAATGATTACCATTAAACCCAGAAGAACATAGAGTGCACAAAAGACCAGAAAGTTTGTTTGAAACAGCGCCGCAACATAAAGCCCCAAATACATAGCTGGCAATAAAAAAGCTTTCCCCCTCGATACCCGAAGCCTGGATTCAGGTAAGGTTTTTAAGACTTTCCTTATACGCTGCCTTAATTCTTTAAAATGATTTTCATCCGCAGGCGTTTTAAGATAGCGTGGACCTGAATGGTTTGAGGCTGACATATAATGTAGAATTTATTACGGTAATGGGGCTGCGGGGAACCCTACACAAGTAAAATAGACATTTATTCACAATTATTTTCATTAAAAAAGTGCTGCCATTTTTGATATCCCTTTCTGAAAATCAGCCCAGTATCACCGGTCATACAGGTTAATCCTAACTGGTCATAAAAAAAGATTTGCAATAGCGTTTTTATTAGTTTAGGTTTTCTCCAGGTAGCATGTCGTTTTCAGGTAAACCAGATCGTACCCACATAACCCTGATCTGGATGCTGTGCGTACTTTATATATTGCCTGTAAATACCAAGGCCGGACATCAAATCCCAGCTCCTCTTTAGTAAAAAATCAACCCGTTAACAAAATTTATTTCCCCGGCCTAATCGTCACAGGAAATGCTGCCGACGTTGCGGTTTCATTCAGTTTGCCCTTTAGCAGTGCAGGCAACCTGATGCCTATTCGATGAAGAAAGAGGGCGGTGAATGGCTATTACAACTGCATCTCTCCCACGGCAAACAGCTTTATAAATTTGTTGTAGATGGTAAATGAGTGATTGATCCGGGCAACGGGTATAGGAACAGAACGACCACCATACCGGCAATTCTGTAATCTGGGTGGAACAATAAGGAGCTTTCTCCCCTTTTCCATTTCTACAAGTTGGTTTCTTCCCCGTTTACATTAACGCTGGAAATTATTTATTTTATTGATTATCTTACTGGTGAGTGGTGAGTGGGCCGATATCGTTCTTCGCCTTTCGTTATTGGCGTATTACCTCCCTCTGCCACCTGAAACATCCGATAAAACTAACTGCATGTTCAAATTTGATACTATAGCACTTGTTCTATTGTTAACAGCATTTGCCATTGAATTTTGTGTGTTGTTGTTGGAGCGGCCGGAGAAAAAAATGATCCGCGATGTAAAGGCAAATTTATTGATCGGTCTTTGCCTTATCCTGGTTGGCATATTCATCAAAGTTGTACAGCTAAGTCTTTATTCTGCAGTTTATAGTTTTTCTGTTTTAAAGCCCGAAATGTCCTGGTGGTTGTGGATTGCCGCCTTTTTATGTTGTGATTTTATTCATTACTTTTATCACTGGTGCGGGCATAACACCAGGATTTTCTGGGCCGCACATGTTACCCATCACTCATCCGAGTACTTCAACCTTTCCACCGGCTTACGAACGAATTTCCTGCATCTTTTTTATCGGTTTTTATTCTGGACACCCCTTTGTTTTATTGGTTTCCCTCCAGAAATGGTGATCTTCATTGAATCGATCACTGCCATAGATAATTACTTGATACACACGGAGAAGGTAGGGAAACTGGGTAAGTTTGACCTCGTGTTTAATTCTCCTTCCAATCACCGCGTGCACCATGGCACTAACCCTGAATACCTTGACAAAAATCTCGGCGGAATACTCATGATTTTTGATCACCTGTTTGGCACCTATGTAAAAGAAACAACGCCCGCCGTGTATGGTATTACGCATAATATCAACACCGAAAATCCGGTGGTCATTATAACGCATGAATACCTGCGGCTGAAAAAGGAACTGCCTGCTGTGAAAGGGCTCAGGAAAAAATTACGTTACCTGTTTTCGCCTCCTGCTTAAAGCACCTTATATCGGCGAAGATGAAATCCTAAAAGGCTAATTTTGCGCCATGAAAAGTATCGTGCTTAATAAAAATATAAGCCGCAGGGTAGAAAGTGGCCATCCATGGATATTTGCCAATGAAGTAAATACAGGTAAAGAAAAAGATACTGCTGCCAAACCTGGCGAGATCGTGGATGTGTATACTTTCGACAAAAATTTCATAGGCAGGGGATATTACAATCCTCAGTCGCAGATATCGGTCAGGTTACTCACGAGAGAGAAAAATGAAATCATCAATGATGATTTTTTTTACAACAGGATAATACAAGCCTGGGAATACCGCCAGCGGATCGGTTACACGGAAAACTGCCGCCTCATTTTTGGGGAGGCGGATGATATACCTCAACTGATCATCGACAAATTCAACGATTATTTTGTTATTCAAACCCTTGCTTTAGGCATTGATATTTGGAAACCCGCCATTGTGAAGGCACTTGAAAAAATATTTTCACCCAAGGGTATCTATGAACGGAATGATGTGCCGGTAAGGGAATTGGAAGGCATGGAACAACACAAAGGTTTTTTATCCGAAACCTTTGACACCAATATAATCATCAAAGAAAACGGTATCAAATTTCATGTAGATATAGCCCACGGCCAAAAGACTGGCTATTTCCTGGACCAGCAGGATAACCGGCGGGCCATACAGCATATTGTGAAAGGTGCTGACGTGCTGGGTGCTTTCTCTTATACCGGGTCTTTTGAGATCAGTGCCGCCTTTTATGGCGCCAGGTCTGTACTCGGGCTGGACATCTCCCAAAATGCCATTGATATGTGCATTAAAAATGCAGCATTGAATGGCCTGGAAAATATTTGTGCATTTCAATGTGTGAATGCATTCGACGTACTGAAATCCTGGAGCAAGGAAGATAAACACTGGGATGTGGTAATGCTGGATCCCCCATCATTCACCAAAAGCCGCAGCACTATTGATAAAGCAGTGGCAGGCTATAAGGAGATCAACCTCCGCGGAATGAAACTGGTAAAGCCGGGAGGATTTCTGGTTACATCCAGTTGTACTAATTTGGTAAAGCCGGAATTGTTCCTGGATATCATCCAAATGGCAGCAAAAGATGCCAAAAGAAAAATAAGACAAGTGGTTTTTCAAGCCCAATCACCTGATCATCCTATTATCAGGGACCAGGAAAACACTCATTACCTTAAGTTTTTGATCGTGCAGGTTTTATAAACCTTGCTTTCTTCCATTGCTCCCCTTTTTATAATAGCCCTGAGAAGGCAGGCAGCGCGTATGCCTTAAATTCCCCCTTTTTATGACTTGATTTTTGCCCAGTTACGGGAAACCTGCAAACCCCTTCGCCATTTATCCACCTATTTTACCACTCATCCATTTCCAACAATTTTTCCTGGGCGCTATTTCAATTTAAAAAACTCAATACAGGCAAGGATTTCAAACATCCTAAGGTACTATTTTTTCAATATTACTACATCTTAACAAGCTACTTTGTATTGCATAGTACATTAGAACACCCTATCTTTGTTCTATCAAGGTAAAGAAACCGGGTAAAAATCAAAAACACTTTAAAAAAATTAAAACTAAAGTCATGAACACGCAAAACAACAACCTGCTAAACACATTAACCAAAGTAGAAACAGCCCAATTAACTACGATTGTAGAAGAAGCTTTGGCGCTGGGTATGAACCCGCACAAACCATTTACCGCTGCAGAATTATGGAACATCCAGCGTAGAAGGAGAAGTTTTATACAAAGAAGGTTTAATGCCTAAGGAGAAATTCCACCGGGTATTCACAATGCTGACCTGAAAAAATAAGGTACCAGGAAAAAGATCAAAAAAAGTCAACAAAAACAATAAAAATTAAAGTCATGAAAACGCAAAACAACAACCTGCTACACACATTAAGCAAAGAAGAAACTGCGAAATTAACTACCGTAGTAAACGAAACACTTGCCTTGGGTATGGGTCAACACAAACCATTCACTGCTGCAGAATTATGGAACATACAGCGCAGAAGGAGAAGTTTTGTTCAACGGAGGTTTAGCGCTTAAATCGGAAATTCAGCCTGAACGCTACCGGCGGTCTTGCACCCGACGGCAAATCAGGCACTTTAGCTCTTGCTGCAGAAAAAAGCAGGCTCGCTGGAGCCTGCTTCGGATGACAAGATCAGGTTTGTTATTCATTTGCGCTACCGTTCACTCCTACCAGTTTTGAGACCGTACTGGTGTTGCCGGATCGCCAAGGGATCAGGGAGGTAGCCATTCCCCGGGTTTATCTTCTCCCATTCCTTTAAGCCATGCAGCAATTTCCTTAGAGAAGTGTTTCTGCTGAAGAAGGCTTGCCAGTGGTGAAAAAGCATAACCGGTCAATATGTTGAGTATTAAATTGGCCCGAAAATGCAACCCGCGCTGCATCTGTACAATGTTATCTATTTACCTAAATATTTTTTGCTTAATTCGTCATACAGTTTTAGAAAGTCGTTAGATTTTCCTTTCCAGTCATAAACGGATTCCCAGGTATTCAAAGGTTCCCAGATACAGGTCCCCTTCCCTTTTCCACGCGGTAATTCAAAGGCAATTTTGTTTACCTCCTGTTTACGCTGCGAATATTCTACTACAATTACATCTTTGTTATATCGTCTTACCAGGTCAGTTAGATTATCACGTAGGTCATCCAAAGTTCCGTGCCATTTGGGATAATAAGATTCCCCGATGACATCAAAATGCACCCCCCTGGCGATCATGTTGTCGATAAAGAAAACGGATTCGTCATTTTGACCACCGAGTGCAATATGCAACATCATGATGGTTTTCGGTTCCACTGATTTTACTGCCGCGGTTCCGGCATTTAGTAATTGAGCCAGGCTATCCAAATGGCTCACATTGCCTTCGGGCCAGCTGATGCCGTGATTGATCTCGTTGCCCACCTGCACCATATCCGGGGAGGTCCCCTGGTTTTTTAAGGCGGTCATCACTTGTTTTGTATAGTCGTACAACGCTTTTTTCAGTGCCTCGAAATCCAGGTTTTTCCATGCGGCGGGTTTGAACTGTTTTCCGGGATCTGCCCAATAATCACTGTAATGGAAATCTAAAAGAAGTTTCATCCCCGCAGCCTTTACTCTTTTCGCCATTTGCAGGGTGTGGTCCAGGTCACAAAAACCTTTACCGGGTGAATAACCACTATCTCTTGCCGGATCATTAAAGATCCGCAGGCGCACATAGTTAAATCCATGATCACGTAAACTCAGGATCGGATCTTTTTCCACACCCTCTTCTGTAAATTTTATTCCCTTTGCTTCCAGTTCCGGCAAAAATGAAATATCTGCGCCCATCATCTTCCCGGTTTCACGGGGTTTGGCTCCTTCCCCGCTCAGGCTGTATTTTTTATCGATGTGAATGCTGGCTGCACTCGCCGGTGATACCGTAATTATATCGGTAGAACCTTTCCAAAGCCCTGCGGCCGTTGCTTCAAAGCTGATAATACCGGGTGTTTTACCGGACTGTATTATCACCTGGCACTTTCCGCCAAAGGCGCTGCGCTGCCACGCACCGGGTGCACATTTATCGGGCTCATGGCTGCTGGGATCCCCGTTGCCCACACCAATAATTTTTGCATCGCCGGAGAGTGAGAAGCGGATCATATTACCGGCATCGGGCACTTCCCTTCCTTCCCTGTCTATAAGGGAAACATTGATAACGGTTGCATCGCTGCCATCAGCCAGCATGGTTGTTTTGTAAGGCGTAAGAACGACCTCAGCCGGCTGCGTTGTCGTCTCCATTTTAGCGGTCAGTTTTTTACCTTTTTTAAAAGCGACCGCTTCCACTTTGCCGGGCTCATAATTCACAGTCCATTTCAGGTGGCTGTTTCTCGGCATGTCTTTTTTGCCCAGGCTTTTTCCGTTTAAAAATAGCTCAACATTATCCGCATTTGTATTTACCCACACATCTATCGGCTCTCCCCGCTTGTGCCCGTTCCAGTGGGGTGAAATGTGCAATACATCTTTATCAGTCCACCAGCTCTGGTAATAGTAATAAATATTTTTAGGGAACCCACAAACATCCATCACGCCAAAATGGGAATTAATATTGGGCCATTTAAAAGGCGTTGGCTCACCGCGGTAATCGAAACCCGTCCAGATAAAACCTCCCAGCCAGAAATCGTTCACTGCTGCAAGTTTCCACCAGTCTTCTGCCTTGCTGGCCCACCAGGGCGCCGTGATATCCTGGTCGGGAAGGTAGGCGCGAATACTGTCTTTCACTATTATGCCACGGGTGGTGACTGTACTTCCCATCTCAGTGCCGATAATGGGCTGGGCTGGATGATCCTTATGGTAATCTTCCACCGCAAATTGCCGGTAATTAAAACTTCTAACAGGGATCACTTCATTCACTCCCCGGTACACATTCGCGAGATCGGCCGCGTAGGTGCAGGTGCGGGTGGGATCGAGTTGTTTTTGTTTGGCAATAAAGGTTTGTGCAATTCTTTTGCCCGTGCTATTAGCATGGATCCACCCTTCCTCGTTTCCGATACTCCACATAAAAACACAGGTACGGCTGCGATCGCGTTTTACCAGGCGTTCAAACTGGTTCATATATTCCGGGGCACTGTTCAGTAAACGTTGCTCGTCCATCACCAGCATACCAAGGCTATCACAGGCATCCAGCAATTCGGGCGTAGGTGCATTGTGACTCGCGCGGTATGCATTGCTACCCATGTTCTTTAATAAACGAATGCGGTAATACTGGAGATAATCCGGCAATGCGCTGCCCAGGCCTGCATGATCCTGGTGGTTATTGGTTCCTTTTATTTTTAGGTGCACACCGTTCAGGAAAAGCCCGTTGGGTTTTATTTCAATCGTTCTGATGCCAAAGCGGAGCACTTTTCGATCAATAACTTTCCCGGTTTTTTTTAACTCTACCACCACCCGGTACAAATAAGGATCATCCAGTGACCATAACCTTGGGTTGGCTAACGTGATCTTCTGCGTAGTCTTTTTTTCCTCGCCAATCTTTAAAACAATATTTTCCATGGCTGCCGGGCCACTCACTTTTCCTGACCGGTCTGTGAGGTAGGTAGTTACACTATAGGCGCCGTCATCCACCCCTTCGTTTAACACTTCTGTTTCAACGTTTACCGTTGCTTCATTTTTATTTACCAAAGCATAGGCAAAAATACCGTCCGTAGCGATGTGGGCATCCTGGTATTTGTTCAGCCATACATGCCGGTAGATGCCTGCCCCTTCATAAAACCAGCCTTCGTATTGGGTGGCATCTGCCCTCACTGTGATCACATTGTCCCGGTCGTAATTGATAAAATCCGTAATATCGTAATTCACACCGACGTAACCACTTTTGTTGTTGCCCAGGTAAAAGCCATTGATCCAGATATTTGCATCCCTGAATATGCCGTCAAACTGGAGTTGTAGCCGCTGCCCGGAATCTCCCGAAGCAACATTAAAATGTTTGCGGTACCAGCCGATACTTGTAGCGGGAAATAATCCACCAACTGGTTTATAACCATGCGACTCCACGTCAAAATTATCTGTAAAGTCAAAGGGAAGTTCTACTGCCCAGTCATGCGGCAGGTTCACGTGCCGCCATGCACTGTCTTTGTACCGGGGGTCAATGGCTGTCCCGGCTGCTCCTCCCGATTTTGAAAAAATGGTTTTGGTGCTGTAGTTAAAATCTTTATCAGGGTTAGCTGCATGCCCAAAGCTAAATTTCCAGCCTTCATCAAGACTGATGCGCCCCTGGGCCATCATCACAGGCATAGCAGAAAGACTCAAAAAAAAGAGGAAAACTAATTTTGGGAATATTTTATTTTTTGCTGTAAACATATTAGCTACTTGATCGTTGCGGATGTTTTTTTGAAAATTACGACAATTGAGCTTACGGGAGGACTGACATCCAATTAAAAAAAGTTCTTTCCAGGGGCGGCGCAAAAAAATTACTTCATTGTATTGTTTAGCAATTATCATTAACTTGTATATCGCATTGCACTACTGACATAAGAATAAAATTGATCTTACCCTGCCAACGGATATTTTCTTTTGCAGCTTTTAAATCTATTTTATGTTAGTTATCGCCCATCACAAAATACAAGACACGGAACAATTCTGGTCACTGGCCAAGTCACTCACTCCCTCCCTGCCACCATACCTTAAACTGCACAGTGTATTTCCATCTATGGATAAAAAAAGCGGAACCTGCATCTGGGAAGCAGCATCGGTGAGGGATGTCCAACAATTTCTTGATGAGCAGTTCGGCGATGTGAGTCAAAATTCTTGTTATGAAGTAAACCAGGATGCTTCCGTAGGGCTACCATTGAAAGCCATGGAATCATTTAATAACTAGGGAACGGTTCACGAAACAGTTTTACCAGATCCACGAAGGTTTTTGGAATCTCTGTATGCTTTTTTATTTTTTTTCGTGAAGCCATGCCTGTTTAACCGCTATTTATTCGACCGGCATTAACTCCTCCTGGTCACCAAACACATATTTATTAAACCATAACCAGTTATGCCACACAGCTGCCAGTAGTTCCTTTGGTT
Source organism: Chitinophagaceae bacterium (assembly GCA_043727215.1). Classification (GTDB taxonomy): domain Bacteria; phylum Bacteroidota; class Bacteroidia; order Chitinophagales; family Chitinophagaceae; genus Ferruginibacter. The sequence continues at coordinate 99,344 of JAYSYY010000070.1, forward strand.
TATTAATACTGTGCCCGAAACCTTTATACACAATGAGTTTGGATGGGATTCCTCTGTCCTGCAGGCCCCGGTATAATTCATAGGCATTGGGAATAGGCACTCTTTTATCAAATTCCCCGTGTTGTATTAGCGTTGGTGTAAAAGCCTTGTTGATATTCGTCATTGGCGAAGTTTTTAAATAGACATTCATATCTGTCCAGGGCGTGGCTTCCAGGTATTGCCGAGTAAATGGGGTGATGTCTGTGTTCACATAATAAGTAACCCAGTTGGAAATGCCTGCACCTACAGAAATTGCTTTGAAAATGTTGGTGTTTGTTGTGAGGAATGCTGAAATGTATCCCCCCTGGCTCCATCCCATACATCCCATCCGGGCAGTGTCGATCATTCCTTTGCTGTTTAAAAAATCAACCCCGCTTACCACATCCCACATATCTCCCACGCCGAGATTCCCCACGTTCAGAGCACGAAATTTTTCACCATAACCTGCACTTCCCCTGTAGTTAACCCTAAGGACCAATGCTCCTTTTTCCACCCATTGCAAAAGGGGGTACACATAAGTGGGAACAGGATCGGGAAGGTCTATCCCTGTTGGACCCCCATGAATAACCACCAGCAAAGGATATTTCTTCTTGCTGTTATAATTTTTTGGCTTTAATAAAATCCCTTCGATAACAGCGCTGTCTTTACTTTTCCATTGGATCACTTCGTTGATGGGTGTGTTCCAATTTTCGATCTGCGCTGTGCTGCTACTTATTTTTTTTAAAGGCTGATTCAGGCGGCCGAGGTATATTTCATTAAGGTCTGCATAATTTCTCCCGGCTACCACGATGGCATCTGTGTTCTTACTGAAGGATATGGTGGCTGGAAGATCCAATGAGAGAGCAATGTTCCTGGCCATACCGGTCCTGGCATCCACCATGTATAGCTTTCGTTTTGTTTTTTCAAAAGAGGTTAGGAACAACCCTGATTTATTCCAATCTGCTACAGTTTTATTTTCATCAATACCCGTTTGTATTTCCCTGCTTTTCCTGGTCTCCAGGTCATAGATAAACAGCCTGTTATTTTTAAAGTAATTGGTGAGGGAATCATTTACCTGGCTACCATACACAAATGCGGTACCGTCGGGATTCCAGCTATTGAAAAAATCTCCCGTAGGATTTTGAACCGCCGTGGACATTTTTTTAGTTGCCAGGTCCATCAGTACAATGTCTGCGGTTATGCCTGAAAGAATGAGAGGATCAGACTGCCTGTTAAAAGCAATTTGCTTTCCATCAGGACTAAAGGAAAACCCTGCCACCGAAAAATTCCCGGTGGTTAATTGGGTGGCAACCGGTAATAAATAACAGCCGGGGGCACTTTTTAAGGAATCGGTTTTAGAAGAGTCTTTTTTTGCAGGATGGCAGGGAAGTTCTCCTGCAAGAAAAACAGAATCATAACTGAAGTTGAGCAGCCATAAATGGTTTTGTTTGTACTCCTCTCCTTCCACCGCGAAAGCACCATAACGTTCTTTGGTACTTTTCTCCTGTTTACTATCTGTTTGCGGTTTACTGTAAACGATTTGTTGCCCGTTTGGGTTCCAATCGTAATTGCTGATCCCATCGTCATCTCTTGTGACCTGTATTGCTTCGCCGCCTCTCACAGCGATAATATACAATTGGGTTTTATCCCCCCGGTTCGTAAGAAAACTCACATATTTTCCATCTGGTGTAAATGCTGCATTGGTGCTACCGGCTTTGCTTGTTCTTGTAAGTTGTATCGGCGGCTCACCGTCGCTAACCATCCAGAGTTCATTGTCGTATGCATTGTTTGCCCAGTCTGTACTCCGCATGCCATATACGACCGTTTTTCCATCCGGTGAAATAATCGGACTACTTACATTTTTAAGGCTGATCCATTGTTCGAAGGATGTCGATGAGGACTTTTGAGCTGCGGCAAGTACCGCTGCAAAAAGGGATAACAGCAACAATATCTTTTTCATACGCGGGTTTGTGTTTTAAATTTACGTAACCCCGGCTGAATATGGCGGCCTTTTTTTAGCCAGCTGGCAGGAGTGTCTTAAAATGAGGGATTTTATTAATCAAATATTTTGGTTACTTTCCATACCGCTTCCGATCTCTCCATCATAACCTGGTTACATGTTGATCCCTAAAAATAAAAATTATGAAGAAAATTCATTGCTTCTTTTTAGTAATATCAATTACTGCGGGCCTCTGCGCCTGCTATACCGGACCTGAAGAGACGAAGGATAGCACGCTTGCAATAGCACCAGCCTTTGACAAACAAAAAGCGGCTGCATTTATTGATAGTGTAAATAAAAAGTTTTCGGAACAGGTGAGGAACGGAGATTCTGTTGCCCTGGCAGCTCATTATCATCCCCAAGCAGAACTCCTATTTGCCAACAGTGAACCAATCAAAGGAAACGGCATACTTTCTACATGGGGAAGTTTAATCAGGATGGGTGTGAAAGAATTTACATTCACAACTACAGATATCACCGGAAGTGGTGACCTGCTGGTAGAGACCGGTTCTTATGAAATGAATACAGCGGAAAATTCACTTATTGATAAAGGAAAATATGTGGTGGTGTGGAAACAGGAAAATGGGAAATGGAAACTGTTCAGGGATATAGGCAATACAAGTTTAGGAGCGAAAAAATAGCCATATACCTTCATTGCCACCGTTGATACTTTTGCTAACTTTAAAGAAATAAACAGGAGGTACCTACTATGTCAGAAAATTTTAAAGAAAGCTTTTCCCTGAAAGGAGAACAGATCCTGAACAAGATCAAAGAACTAATTGAAGAAGGAAACGTTCGTAAAATATCCATTCATGATAAGTCGGGAAAGGAATTGATGTCTTTTCCATTGTCTTTTGGCGTTGTGGGAGCATTGCTGGCACCTGTATTGGCCGCCATTGGAGCACTGGCGGCGTTGATCGGCGAATGCACTATTTCTGTAGAAAGAGAGCCGGGAGTGGATCCGACCCCGAAAAGACCGGACGATATTGTGATGTAAAGGAACTTGGTTGGCTTTTGCACTTACTTATTAAAAGTCGTTCGAATAGCTTTCATCATCCCGGGGGTTGACCAGGTTCCTGGTACGATCATCCTGCGCACGGTATGAAGCGGTTCGGTAGAGTCGCGTGTGGTCGATAAAATAAATGCTAACTTATAACCCCGCGTTTTTAATTGGGAGATGGCCTCTTTATTCCATAACCCAAAAGGATAGGCGAAGTATTCTACCGGTCTGCCTGTGATTTTTTCCAGCCTCAATTTTGGTTTTACCAATTGCGAGTCCCAGTCAGCTCCCGTATACTTTGTCACCATGTGGTGGTCCCAGGTGTGCGAAGAAATATTGTGACCACTGTCGGATAAATTTTTGATCTCTGCCTCCTTCATATATCTCGGGCGATTGATAGAAATGGTCATTACAAAATAAACTCCTTTAAATCCGTACTTATTCATTTCAGTTGCGCCAATGCTGTATTGTTCTGCATCAGTGTCGTCGAAACTTATCATGATAGGTTTTGCAGGCAAACCTGCCCCGTAAACCAGGTAGTCGTAAAGGTCGCCGGGAAGTATGGTCTGGTAGCCGCTGTCTGACAGTGCCTTCATCTGCTCGGCAAACGCCTGTGGCGTCACCGTGTAACTTTTCCTCCGGTCGCTTTCGCCGGGCCGGAAATTACGAATGTTGTGGTAACAAAGCACGGGCACTTCTTTCCTTGAAAGGATGGATGGAAGATCTGCCATTTTCCTTTCATAATGCGGTTTGGAAGCTGCTGTTGTTGTGTCAGCATTGGCAACATCCGTTTTAGCTTCCTGACTATGGCAACCTGCTGTAAGGAACAGGGCGCAAATAAATATAATTCTCATTATAAATAACAGACTACTGGTATTGGATATAAATAGGTTTCGGGGTAAATTTCAAAAGTTCCGCGGGCGTATACAAACCGTCGGGGCTTTTTTTGGTATCGTTCTTATAAAATAGTTTAAAGCCTGTAAACTGCACAGGTTCGTTATACACGTACCGGAGGTAGGTTGAACGTTTCAGGATCTTGTCTCCAAAACCATCCATGTCGATCACTACCTGCACTTCGGGCACTATTTTGATCCGGTCGTAACCCGTTACCATGCCCTGTGTAAAACGGTGTATCACCAGTACTTTTGCAGGAAGGTTGTTTTTCCTAACGACCTCAGCAAGGTAGTCGATGGCGTCATTGATGTCTTCGGCAGTAAAAGTTCCGATCTTTGACCCCGGTCTTTCTCCCCCTTTCATAGAAAATTCAGGGTCGATGCCAAGATGTACCTGGGGCATCTGCAAATATTTTTCGAGGGAAAGAACTTCATCCTTCACAGAACTGTGGCCTACCTGGATGTCCACAAATACCTGCGCTTCTATTTCTTTCGCCCAGGCCACAATCGTATCGATCTGGTGACCCGGCATGCGCATCCTGTGTTTACCATCCTTGCCCGGTGCACCTTGTGCCGTGATGGCTACATAATGCAAAGCAGGAATTGTTTTCACAGAGGGATCTGCCGACGCCCAGGCCGCTACTTCCGCCTGCAGCTTTTTAAACATTGAATCTTTCGGGATCTCTCCTAAAATACCCATCCGCTTAGAATAAAGGTTGCCATAAAATGCTATGATGCGATTATAAGGAAGCAAGGCTCCCGCCACCGGGTAAACGGTTTTTACCGGCCATTTGTTGGTAGTATCATTGTTACTCAATTCCAGCATTCTCCGCGAATAATCTGCGGTATCTATTGTTTGCCCCGGCACTGCAACGTTCTCTGCTACTTCAGGAGAATCAGCTTTTGATGCAGCTGCAGTGGTTTGCACGCCAGACTTATCAGATACACTACTACAGGCAGTTACAAAAAGAAGAAAGGAGACAGCACTCAGAAATGCCAATGTCCTTGAAAAGGGTGTATACATGGAGTTTTTCGGTTGATTGGGGAATTAATATATATGTTTAGAATACGGTATAACTCCAGGCTTCCCCGAGCCTTGCAGGCGTAGATTAGTAGCGGAGAAATTAATGCGAGTCGTCCTTTTGTGCAAATTAATTGCCAACTTTTACATCCACTTTTTGCGTTTGCACTTTTACACCATTTTTATCGACACTAATGCTGGTTGGTTTTGACTCCGCTTTTATGATCACTTCCTTTTTTTCTGCGGGTGTTACGATCACTTCTTTTTTTACCTCAGTAGTTCTGTCAGTGCAGGAAATAATGCCTACAACCAGGGCTGTTACTAAAAATCCAATGCTTTTTTTCATAAATATTGTTTTACGCTGTCGTTTTTTATCCGGTACAGCAGTGATGAAAGAAGTTCAAATATTATGCCCCAAAGTTAATAAAGCGAAAAATACGGCCATTTAAAGATCGTAAGAAAATAATACCAACTCTTTATCGTTGATACATTACCATAAACGACAGCAATTGAAAAAATATTACTTTTCTCTCCTACTATTAATTCCCCTGGGAATCACGGCTCAGAAAAACGTGGATCTAGACAAGTTTAATTTTACCGCCCAATTTCGTTCACTCCCCGTTTTACCGATCGACAGCACCTTCCGGACATATAACGTGCGTGTAGATGGCAGCAAAATAATCAAAGGGTACCTGGACGATATGGACCCGGAAAAATCGGTGCTGTTGGAAGGATGGAAGAAGTTACCGAATGACGGACACCTTGCTATCAATGTGAAAATTGAGGACCTGCTCCCACAATCCGTATCGGTAAAGGAAAGGGTGGAGTCAATAAAAAACAAAACCGGCCAGGTTACCGGCACCCGTACTTATTACTGGCAGGAAGTTGTTTACACTTTTGCAGCAACGGCCAACATTTACGATTTCCGGGGCATGCACCTCCGCGATGAGGTCCTGGCAAATCGTGAATACAAGCAGGTATACAAAGGCCCTGAGTTCCCGGTGCGCGGCCTGGCGGAGGGTTATTTTGTCTTAAACGCTGCAACCGTTACAAGGGATCTTTTCAGGAATAACGTTACCCGGGCAATGCATAATTTAAGCGACCGCATCACCGAAAATTTTGGTTTTAAAGAAGTAACCGTGAAAGACCATATGTGGATCGTGGACAGCAGGAAGCATCCGGAATATGCAGCGCATCGCAAAGCATTCCGGGACATGAACGAGGTCATTTTTAATATGAATGCCTCCACCCCTATCACCAATGCACGCCAGCAACTGAAGCCCGTGATGGAATACTTTGAAAGCGTGAAGAAAAGATACACTACCACCAGCAAACATGACAGGAAGATAAGGTACGCGAGTTATTACAACCTTGCCGTTCTCTATTATTACCTCGATGACCCCCAAATGATGATGAAGGAAGCCAATGGACTTACCCTGAATGATTTTGATGCAAATGATGGCAAAAATTTTGAAAGGACAGCCCTTTGGCTAAAGAAACAATTTGAGGTTTCCAATATTTATACCCGCCACTTCAGTATCGATCCTTCCGCCTTTAAAGGCCCTTTTGAAAATGGTACCGTGAAGGCCAAAAAACAGGAAACTAAAAAGTCGCGTTAGCAAGGCAGTCATCTCCTATTTTCCCAGCCCGGTCGGAAAACCTTCCTATTCCCTGGAGGGCGCACTGGTTAGCCTGCGTTGTTAAGCAGGACGGCATTTCAGATTTTGCTTACTTTCACGCATGCATCCACATATTCACACACTTTTAGCATGCATCAACCTGGAGGAGAAAGAACAAAAGACACGCTTCAGCATAGACCAGCTGCACACATTAAAACAACTTAAGGCAGAAGGACTTGCCCTGCATCCGATCATCGTGACTAAAAAAAATTTCGGCTATGCCGATTATCCTGAGATCAGTTTCAGGATGGTTTTCCCGCCGGAGGTTAATTTATTCCGGGACGGCGCTGCTATAGAGTGTTTCCTGGCCGGTGAAGAATCCATTAAGGGAATCCTGATGAGCCTGGAAGGGCGTAATGGGGAGTTCCGGTTGTTCGCCCCCGATTTTCCTGACTGGATTGAAGACGACGGTGTGGGGATAAAACTGGCACCAGACACCCGCACCACGGGCATTATGAAGAAGGTGCTGGAAGCACTTGAGGTAAACAAACCCCTCTCCGCACTGTTTGAAACCCTGCACAATGCGAACCCACCGGCATCTCCTCCCGCCGTACTACCTTCCGCTTTTCCCGTTTTCAGGAACCAACAATTAAATGAAAGCCAGCGCCAGGCAGTAAAAGCCATTTCCGCAGGTGAAAATATTACAGTGGTACATGGCCCCCCTGGTACAGGCAAAACCACCACTTTGGTAGAAGCGATTTTCCAGTTGGTAAACGCCGGAGAAAAAATACTAATGGCGGCTCCCAGTAATACCGCGGTAGATAATATCGCCAAAGGCCTGATAAACCAGGGAATTAAAATTTTAAGGGTCGGCAACAGCAGTAAAGTGGATGAGATGATTTTTTCGCATACACCCGAAGGTAAACTCGCGGGTAGCAGGCAACAAAAAGAAATAAAACAATTAAAAATAAGAGCGGAAGAATTCCGGCGGATGGCGTTAAAATACAAAAGAAGTTTTGGCAAAGCAGAAAGAGAGCAGCGGAACCTTTTATTCAAAGAGGTTAAAAATACCAGGACAGAAATAAAAAAGATCCAGACCTATAATGAAGAAAAGTTATTTGCCGAAGCCGATGTCATTGCCGGCACACCCATCGGCTTGTATGATGCGGGTATAGAAAAAATTCATTTTCACACACTTGTCATAGACGAGGCCGGCCAATGCATTGAGCCGCTTGCCTGGTGTATCTTCCCCATGGCCGACAAGATCGTTTTAGCGGGTGACCACTGGCAATTGCCGCCGACCGTTTTAAGCAATGATGCTGCACGACTCGGATTAAACCGTTCCATATTAGAAATAGCCATCACAAAAATACCGGCAGTTTATTTCTTAAACACCCAATACCGGATGAAGCCTTCTATTGCAGGTTTTAGCAGCCAGTATTTTTACGGCGATCTGCTCCTCACGTCTGATCACCTGGTGAACACCGGTACGCATATCAGTTTTATTGATACCGCCGGATCAGGTTTTGAGGAAACAAGGGGTGATACTGGTACCAGCCTTCAAAATGAAGGTGAACTTTTAGTTGTGCAAAAACTTTTAGAAACAGAAGCGCTGGACAGTGCTGCCGTCGCTGTTATTTCTCCTTACGCAGGCCAGGTAACAGCTGCCAGGGAAAAACTGGACAAGGCCATTCGGGTCAGCACCATAGACAGTTTCCAGGGACAGGAAAAGGAGGTGATCATTGTATCACTGGTGCGCAGTAATGATGAAGGCGAAATTGGGTTCCTAAAAGATTACCGCCGCATGAATGTTGCAGTTACAAGGGCCAAAGAAAAATTATTTGTGATTGGGGACAGCGCCACTTTGGGAGCCGACCCTTTCTACAACAGCTTCCTGAGTTATATCGAAAAAAACGGGTGTTACAGATCTGTCTGGGAGTTTGAACTAGGCTGATGCTGTTTGCAAGAGGATTGCTCATGCTCAGTTGAACCAGGTCGTCCATAAAAATCAAATAAAAAAAATGGCCCCTCCGTAGAAACGGAGCGGCCTTTTCGATTGCTTGCCATATGTAAAAACGCTTAAAATATTGTTTTGTGCACCCGGCGGAATCCTCTATCGCCTGGTTGCTTAATTTTCTTTTCCGATTGCCTCCCTTTCTTCTATAACGTGAATTTACTACCGCTCATTGCGCCATTAAAAACAACTACCTGCAAATTTTATGATGTTGAACGGTAGAACATGTGCCGAACAGCAAGGAATGGCAAGGCTTACAGCGTGCGGGGCCTATGATGGCCAACACTCAAACGAACCCGGTTTATTTTCATTTTATTTTTTTTAAGAACAGTTTTCGACGGGAACTGTGATACGGGTCACAGTTTCAACCATCCCGATTGCAACGCTTCGTGGGAATGAGGACAGCAGCTGGCGCCACAGAACCCGCAAGCGGCCGGTAGGTGAAGATCTTGGATTCATCATTTTTACGGCAAACCGGCCAATGAAATAGTATCTACGACATTCCACTTTTTTCCCTCGTGCTGTGATAAATAAAAATCAGTGACGAAAAAGCTCGCCTCGTATTTTTTGTGCTTGTAGAAAGCCCATGCCGCAAAGAAATCTTCCGGCTTCAGGTCGCGGTAGGCAATGGTTAGATGGGCGGTGAAATTAAGTTCTGTGGCTGCAATCGTACCCGAAGAAAAAGTTTTGATAAATGCCGCTATGATTGCACGCTGCAACCGCTGCAAATTTTCGTTGGAAACTGCACTGACAAAAATAACGGGACTTGTTTTTTTGGGGAAACTGCCGAAGCCTTCCAGTCTTATTTCAAAGGGCCTAACCGGCAATACCAATGAATTGAACTATGCGGGCAAACTTTGGTATTCGGACGGAGACAATCTGAAAGGTGCCTTCAAAGTTATATGAGGAATGACCTGTAAAGCGGCCTTGCAGCAAAACCGATCAGCAAGATCCTGCTTGAATCTGCTGATCTCATTACAAATTCCGGCAGGGGGAATAATTGCAATGAAGAAGAGCGGTTCTTGCTGGTTCATTTTAAAGCCGATTTGATCGCGTGTCAGGAAAGGGCTTCCGCATATTTTTTAAAATTATCCAGTATAGCTTGCCAGCCACCCTGCTGCAATTCCAGTGAGTTGGAATCTTCTGCTTCAAAGCTTTCTGTTACACGGGTGCCGCCGTTTTCAAGGGTAAATCTGATTGTTACTTTCCTTCCATCTTCCATGGTGTATTCAATGTATTCATGATTTCTAACTTCACCGTACACACCGGCAAATTCAAAACCCATGCTGCCATCTTTTGCTTCCATCCGGGAAGAAAAATTTCCCCCGGTACGAAGATCATTTTTTGCCCGGGGAGTATGCCAGTCATCTGATGCATTGTTCCATTTGGTGATGTGGTGTGGGTTGGTCCAGTATTCCCAGACTTTTTCTACGGATTGGCGAACAAAGTTTTCTACGGTGAGTACTGCTCTGCTTTGCGTTTCCATTGTTGCAATTTTTAGAATAAAAAGACGCAAAGATTTTGCCAGAAAGGGCCTCTCAGTGCTAAAAGAACATGGGACAGCTAAGTTGAGTGCTTAGGGATAGAAATCGAGCTGGCACAGGCTCGTAAGGTCCTGGATATTCCCTTACAGACTAAGCATGCTTGCGTGCGGCCCAGTTTTCAGCAGAGATAAGGTATACGAAATCAAGCTTTGGCGTTTCCCCGTAATAGGCTATTTCTTCCTCGTGCGTTTTTATAGCGCCGAATCTTTCGAGCGAAAGCTGCGAACGACGGTTATATGCCCCTATCGCAAAATGCACTTTGTCTACCAATTGAAAAATATGATCAAGCATGAGCTTCTTTAGCGCATAATTGTGCCCTGTACCCCAATGACTTCGTATAAAGAAGGTATAGCCGATATAAACAGATTTGTTAGCTGCCTCGTAATCGTAAAACCGGGAGCAGCCGATGATCTCGTTTGTGGCGGCATCAGATACTATCAATGCCCCACCCGATTCCATTGCGCCCCTAAAATAATTTTCGAAGACTGCCCGCTGCCAGCGATTTTTATTAGGATGTTGTTCCCAGATCAGGGGGTCTGCCGCCGCCTCGTAGAGTGTTTCAAAATGTTTTTCCTTCAGAGGAATGGCAACTACCAGGTCATCTGCCAACCCAGGTTGTAAATCTATCATATTCGCCCATTTGATTGTTAATCCAGCTAAAATTTAAGGGCGTATAATTGCCGCTTAGATTCCTGGCCATTTTGTTATTTTGCCGTCTTATTTGCCAACTCGATCCACACGGGAGCGTGATCACTTGTTTTTTCCCAACCGCGCACGTGTTTGTCCACCGCTGCCCTTACAAGTCGTGGTACTATTTTTTTACTTAACAGGAAATGATCTATCCGCAAACCGGCATTGCGTCCGTAAGCATTTCTAAAATAATCCCAGAACGTGTAAATGACTTCGTCAGGGTACAATTCCCTTATTGCATCGGTCCAGCCCTGGTCAAGCAACTTTTTAAATGCCGCTCTGGTTTCCGGCCGGAACAACGCGTCATCTACCCAGCGTTCCGGTTTGTACACATCGAGCTCCGTCGGCATTACGTTAAAGTCGCCAATAAGAATCACCGGTTTCCCCGAGGCAAATAATTCGGCTGCATGTATCCTCAGCCGTTCGAACCAGTCAAGTTTATAACCAAATTTCGCACCCGGTGCGGGGTTACCATTTGGCAGGTAGAGGCAGCCTATTATCACACCATTGACGGTCGCCTCTATGTAGCGACTATGGGTATCTTCCGGGTCTCCGGGCAGTGCCCTTCGAATTTCTTTGGGTTCGCCAACACGGGATAAGATGCCTACTCCATTCCAGCTTTTTTGCCCATGCCATATGGCAGCATAGCCTGCATCTTGTATAGCTTCTAATGGAAATTTTTCCTGTGGGGCCTTTAATTCCTGCAGGCACACTATATCAGGTTTTGATTCCTCCAACCAGCGAAGTAAAACAGGCAGGCGCCCGTTTACCCCGTTTACATTATAGGTCGCTATTTTCATGTTTCTTGTTATTTATTGCCAATACGCATCAAAAGAAAGGCCCGGAAAAAAAGTTCACGCATCATTTCATTTTTATTTGGCGGAACGCCACGTGATCGTGCCCTCCCTGCTTTGTTTAACCCTGTATTTTACGATCTTGCTTATAAGAGACAAAGGCAATGATTTATCCAGCGGAAATTGTATAGAACCTTTGGCCGTTTTAAACCCGGTGAGGTCCTTTTCAAACTGCCGGATGGCATCGGGCATGGGGTAAAAACCAATATGGTTTTTGAATACTGCCCAGGTTACCAATATTTTCTGATGGGAATAGGCCGGCATGCTCCATTTCAGGCTCTCTTCCGCATCCGGCGCCGCAGCCCGGATACATTCGTGCATTTGCTGCATTTTTTCCAGGGCCGCAGGTGATGCCGCCATTAAGTATTCTTCAATTGTGCCGGGTTTTACCTTTTGCATGACCAACAAGATAAACAAAGATATTTTTTCTCAGAAGACACTCTTGCTTTTAATTTCAGATCAAAAGCCCGTGTTGCCAGCTATTAAAAAGGATCCAGCACCGGGCATAATGACCTTCAAACTTGCGGAAAAATTACCCAACACATTTCAGCGTCTCGTTCTAAAATTTGCGCCCTGGCTCCTAACATGGTTAATAAATAAATCCCTCTCTTTTCTCCATCTAGTGAAACAAAATTATTAGTTTTGCTAAAAATATTAGCAAATATGATTGAAAAGACAACACGGGTAGACAGTTCCCTTGAATATAAAAATCATATTGCATCCGGGTTTCCTTCACCGGCCATGGATTACCTTCAGCCTCGGATTGACCTGAACAAGGAGTTTATTAAAAATCCGCTGGCCACTTTTATTGTCGAGTGTGAAGGAAATTCGATGATTAATGCTTTTATACCGCCCAAGGCGAGGTTGATAGTGGATCGGTCACTGACTGCAGGGAACGGAGATATTATCCTGGCAATATTGAATGGTGAATTTATTATACGCAGGCTGATAAAAAATCCGCACAGATCGTTTTTAAGGCCGGAAAATACAAAGTACAGGGAAATCGAGATCACAGCTGAACTAGATGTTACCATCTGGGGGGTGGTCACTTATATCATCACGGATACAAAGCTTAGTAAATAATGTATGCACTGGTAGACTGCAATAATTTTTACGCTTCCTGCGAAAGACTTTTTGATCCCTCGCTCCATAAACGGCCCATTGTTGTACTGAGCAATAATGATGGGTGTGTGATCGCGAGGAGTGACGAGGCTAAGGCAATTGGTATAGTAATGGGATCACCGGTGTTCATGATGGGTGAGGTCATCAAAAAAAACGGGGTGGCGGTGTTCAGTTCCAATTATACATTGTACGGCGACTTGAGCGACCGGGTAATGCAAACGCTTAATTCTTTTGTGCCCCGCATAGAAATTTACAGCATCGACGAAGCATTTCTTGACCTGTCCGGCATGAATGGCCAGGATCTTTTTGCACTGGGAGCAAAAATCAGGCAACGGGTAAAAAAAGATATCGGGATACCTGTTAGCGTGGGTATTGCGCCCACGAAAACCCTGGCAAAGATGGCGAACCGGTACGCGAAAAAATGCACCAAACCAGCTGGCGTATTCTGGGCGGCCAATGAGGACCTGATCCGGGAGATGCTCGGGCAAACCTGCGTAGAACATGTATGGGGTATCGGGCACCAGTACTCGCTTTTCTTGCAGAAACACGGATTTAAAACTGCCCTGGACCTCGCTAATGCGCCGGAAGAATGGATCCGGAAAAATATGAGTGTCGTAGGGCAGCGATTGCTGACCGAACTAAAGGGTGTTCCTTGCCTGCAAAGCCTTTACAAAGCAAGGCCTAAAAAAAATATTTGTACTTCGAGGTCGTTTGGAAATTTACTGAGCGATAAAGCAGAGATAAAAGTGGTAGTCGCGAATTATGCAGCGCTTTGTGCCACCAAATTACGGCAACAAAAAAGCTGCTGCAAAAAACTCGAGGTATTCATCCAAACGAATCCCCACAAAATGGCACACAAACAGTATTTTATGTCCGTCGTGATCAACCTGGAAACAGCGAGCAACAATGCAGGAGACATAATAAAATATGCGATGAAAGGATTTGACATCATATTTAAGGAGGGCTACAGGTACCTGAAATGTGGTGTGATTGTGATGGACCTGGTACCAGAAAATGTTTTCCAGGGTAGTATTTTTTCCACAACAAACACCAATGCTAAAACGATGATGGACACCATGGACAAACTTAACAAAGGATCAGGTTCCGAATTGGTGCGCACGGCATCGCAGGGTTTTGAAAGGAGGTACAAATTAAAAGCCGAATATTTATCGCCCTGCTATACGACCAACCTGAAAGACATCTTAAAAGTAAAAATCTGAGTTATGGTACAGCCTTTTATAGTATTTGAAAAAAAATATATTCCCCGGCTCAGGCAGCTGAAGAAAATTTACCTGGTCATACAGACTTACCACCGGGCTACCGATCTATTTTTAGAAAATAAAACCCCGCTACTGGTGTCCAGTTATGATGACCGCGGACTTGCCGAAATTCACCTGAAAGCAGTGAGGGATGATAAATTCGCCGCCATCATTAATCTTGGCGAGCGGGCACATTTTGATAAACTGATGAGCATGCTGGAGCCCCTTTCTTTTTACCAGGTTCATTGGAGCGTGGTAAAAGATGCCGCCAGGCTGGAGCGCCAACTCAATTCAAGGTTTGCAGATCACCTGCGCAGGTATATCGAAAAGAATACCGGCTGGAGCATTGGTGGAAATGAGCGGATACAACCTGCCTTTGAAGTAACCTTTGGTGAACTTTTTGTACGTTTAAAATGGGCATCTCAACGCCAAAGAGTTAAATTTGAGGAGATAGAAAAATCCTAGCGTATGTGTTATGATATCTCCTTTAAAGTAAAGATCGAGCAGCTGGCCGATTATTTCCCGGGGTTGATCTTTGATGAAGAAATAGAAGTACTTTTCGAAAGTATTGACCACATACAGGGTGTGGCTTTGTTTGGGCAACACCCGATCATTTATATAGGCAGGGAAGACCGGGTATCCCATTGCAGGAAGATGGAATGGTCCTGTATAGAGTTTTATGCAAAAGAAGAACCGGATTTCCGCAGGAGAAATTCCATGCTCAATATCAGGTCTGAACGAATATTGGATGATTCAAAAAGTTATTGGTACAAGATAAGGAACAGGCGGTGCCTGATCCCCGTTAGCGGGATCTATGAACACCGGCAGGTGAGAGGATGGAAAAAAAAAGTGCCCTACCATATCAAACCGTTTGGACAGGAAGTATTTTTTTTACCCGGTTTGTATTCTGTGGCAGAACTTCCCGACAAGGAGACGGGCGAAATGATCAAACGATACACTTTCGGGCTCATCACCAGGGGTGCCAATGCCTTGATGAAAAATATCCATAATGATGGTGAAAATAAATGGCGGATGCCATTGTTCCTGCCGTTGCAATCATCGAAGAGGTTTTTATCAGAAGCGTTAACCGAAGAAGAATACAAAAACATTCTTGCCCACGAAATTCCATCCGGCGAGCTGGAATGCTACCCTGTGAACACGATCCGCACCGGGAAGGCGAGGCCGGATGAAAAAGAAAAACATGAACCATGGGAATGGCCGAAGCTGCCACCCCTTGGAGAAATGAACCCAGAATAGGATTAACGATGCAGTTTTCTACAGCCCAATCTCTTAAAATTTAAAAAACAAAAAATAATTTTGATAAACTAAAAATATTAGTATATTTGTACTAATCAAATTAGTTAATCATGTCAACTGCAGGTTTAAATTTGAAATATCTCCGCAAATTGCGTGGATGGACACAGGAGGAATTCGCAGGGAAATTGAATATCAAAAGGTCTTTATTAGGGGCTTATGAAGAAGAGCGTGCAGATCCCCGGCTGGAAGTGCTGGAGATCGTAGCCGATATATTCAAACTCAGCCTGGATGAATTGTTGCTGAAGGATCTGAGCAACCAGTCCGGCAGTTACTTAATGAAGCGCCGGCAGCAAAAAATGATGACGGCCGAAAGAAACATCATTCATTTTGTACCCGTAAAAGCGGCTGCAGGATACCTGGCGGGTTATGCGGACAGTGAGTTTATCGATGAACTGAACACCTTTACGCTGCCTATGCTAAGCGGCGGCAATTATCGTGCTTTTGAAATTATCGGGGATAGCATGTTGCCCACACCTAGCGGCAGCGTGATAGTTGGAGAAAAAGTGAATAGTATGGATGATGTAAAAAGCAATATGGCCTATATCGTCATCAGCAGGAATGAGGGTATCGTTTACAAGCGGATCATAAAAAACAATAAAGTAAAAATCAAGGTTACCCTGGCCAGTGATAATCCAACTTTTCAACCTTACCAGGTGAATACGGAGGATATTATTGAACTATGGCAGGCACAAGTGGTGATTGGTAAAGTGACTACGCAACAAAGATGGGATGTAAACACCCTGGCCAGCCTGGTGAATAACCTGCAGGACCAGGTGAGCACTTTAAAAAAGAAAATGAACTAAAATACCCCTGTATAGGATAACTTACGCAAACAGATACATCGATTAATAAACAATCCTTCGGTTTGGTTCCCCGGAACCAGGCAGAGGGGCAAAATTTACAGTTATGATTAAATTACAAGTGATCGGCAATCTCGGGGGAGATTGTATTCAAAAAGAAGTGAATGGCAAAACGGTGATCAACTTCAACGTGGCGCACAGTGAAAAGTACAAAGATGCGCAAGGCAACCCAAAAGAAAGGACCACCTGGGTAAACTGCGCTTACTGGACCGACAGGACAGCGGTAGCCCAGTACCTGACTAAAGGGAAAACCGTTTATGCAGAGGGAACCCCCGAAGCGGATGGTTATACCAACAAAGAAGGCCAGGTATCGGCAACGTTAAGAATGCGTGTGCAGAATATCCAGCTCCTGGGCGGCAGTGGAGATGCCCAGGGATCAAACCAGGGAAATGTTTCTTATGCAGGCAATACCCAGGCGCCTACCATGCGTACTGAAGAGCCTGCAAGGCAAAGCCAGGCTGCACCGCCCATGGATGATGATCTTCCATTTTGAATACAAAAAATTGTCAGGGTTAACCCCATAAAAAAATGCTCCGTAACCGGAGCATTTTTTTATACATTAAAAGCGGGTTATACCGCGGGCTCTGTTCTGCCTAACTTTCTACCGAAAACAAAAAGGTGTACGGCAGCAAAGATGATAGATATGTACATCAGGGTCCTGTCGGTTTCAAAACCAACCGTGTATTGATGCAGCAGCCCGGTGATCACCAGCAGTACACACAATATTAGACCTGTATACCTCGCAATCTTCATCCCCTTGCGGTTATCCGTACCATTACCCAGCAGGCTATGTTTTGCACCGTAAACCAGGTAAATATCCATTCCTATCAGCATCCACACGATCAGGCGAATCCAGGTATCCATAGGAAGGAATACCATCATGAAAAGACACACGGCAATCCCCAGGATAGGAACTAAAGGAACAAGTGGCGTTTTAAATTCTCTTTTTAACTCAGGCATTTTTACACGCATTACCCATACACCAACACATACTAATATGAAAGCAAATAAAGTTCCGATACTGGTCATCTCTCCTACTACGCGGGCAGGAACAAACGCTGCAAACAGGCTTACAAAACCCATAAACAAGAGGTTACTTTTTGCCGGTGTCTGCGTCTTTGGATTCACCGCAGAGAATATCTTAGGGATCAGCCCATCCTTACTCATGCTAAAAAATACCCTCGACTGGCCCATCAGCATTACGAGGATCACGGATGCATAACCCGCAAGAATCGCAACCACAATAGCACGGTTCAGCCATGGATAATCCGGGGTAACAGTGCCTGCGGCATTCGTAGTTCCCATATGGTCAATGGCGATTGCAACTGGGGCGATACCATCTTTACCTGCAAACGAAGTATAGTTGGTTACCCCAGTCATAACATGGGCAAATAAGATGTACAACACCGTACAGATAGCAAGGGAACCAAGTATGCCCCAGGGCATATCGCGTTTAGGGTTTTTAGCTTCCTGGGCAGCGGTACTTACGGCATCAAAGCCGATATAGGCAAAAAACACAATGGCCGCGGCCCGGATGATACCACTGAATCCGAACTCCCCGAATGTGCCGCTGTTATCGGGGATATACGGCGTATAGTTATCATTATTGATGTACTTCCAGCCGAGGAAAATAAAGATCAGTACCACCGCTATCTTCAAACCAACGATGATAGCATTTACATTCGCACTCTCTTTAGTTCCTTTCATCAGCAGTAAACTCATCATCACGATGATGAAAACGGCAGGCAGGTTGATGATGCCGCCATCCCATGGTCCCACCGTAAGTGCTGTGGGCAGGTGTACATCAAAGCCTTCAAGGAATTTCACCAGGTACCTGCTCCAGCTGATACCGACGGTGGCCGCACCAACCGCATATTCTAATACAAGATCCCAACCAATGATCCAGGCGATGAACTCGCCCATGGTAGCGTATGAATAAGTATAGGCACTACCCGCCACCGGTATCATAGATGCAAATTCCGCGTAACATAATCCTGCAAATAAGCAACCAAGCGCTGCAACAACAAAAGATATGGTTATGGCAGGTCCCGCGTGATTGGCGGCAGCCATCCCTGTGATAGAAAATAAACCTGCACCAATGATCGCCCCAATGCCCAGTGCAATCAGGCCCCAGGCGCCTAAGGTCCTCTTCAAAGTGTGCGAACCTGTTTCCTGGGCTTCATTCATCAAAGCCTCCATAGGTTTCCTTACAAATAAACTCATACAGCTAAATGTTTTAAAAAAATGAATATTCCGGAAAAGTAAGCAATAAATGGATATAACGATTACCATTAGCACATTTTGGGTTGAATGAGAAGTAGGTGATGGCATTCATTTTAGATATGTTGAGTGGCTGGAATTTGGATGCCACTATTTTTTTGCTGGAGAAGCAGCGATTTATATTTGAATGAAAGATTAATTGTTTATTTGCAAATGGAATTACTAGAGATCAGCTTTAAGGATTTATTGAATCCTGAATTCTACATTGTTAATGGCGGCCTTTGGCTTTTCTTATTCATCGTATTTGCCGAAACCGGCCTTTTTGCGGGCTTTTTTCTACCGGGAGATTCCCTCCTTTTTGTTGCGGGTATCTACAGCAACGAACTTGTTACAAAAGGCCTTGGCTTTGACACCCACAATGACATTGTGCACCTGCTCCTGTTGTCCCTGCTGGTGATCGTGGCCGGGGTGATAGGCAATACAGTCGGTTATTGGTTCGGTCAAAAAGGTGGCCCGGCCTTATATAACCGAAAAGACAGTTTTTTCTTTAAGAAAAAATACTTGGAGCAAGCACATGACTTTTATGAAAAAAACGGTGCAAGTACAATTGTGATCGCAAGGTTCCTGCCCATCATCAGAACCTTTGCCCCTATTGTGGCAGGCATAGTACAAATGGATAAAAAGAAATTTGCTTATTATAATATCGCCGGATGTATTGCCTGGGTGGTAACAATGTTATTTGCCGGCCATTACCTTTATAAGATCATCCTGGAAAAATTTAACTTTGACCTTAAAGAGCATCTTGAAATAATTGTACTGGGCATTGTGGCCATCACGACTCTACCGGTGCTCTATAAATTATTTTTCTCCAGGAAAAAGAAACCCGCAGAGAATAATTCCTAACCAAGCTTATGCCAACTAAAAGAGATTCAATTTTCAACATTGCAGTGCTGGTGGCTGCCCTGGGTTATTTTGTTGATATATATGACCTCCTGCTATTTAACATTGTTCGGGTGCAAAGCCTTAGGGACCTCGGCTTGTCTGAAAACCTTGTAAAAAAGGATGGAGAATTTATCATCAGCATACAAATGCTTGGTTTGCTCATTGGTGGCATCCTTTGGGGGATCATGGGAGATAAAAAAGGAAGGTTGAGTGTGTTATTTGGCTCTATTATTTTATACAGTGTTGCCAATATTGTAAATGGTTTTGTGCAAACTACCAATCAGTATGCGCTGGTTCGTTTCGTAGCAGGTATCGGGCTGGCCGGAGAATTAGGGGCCGGCATCACTTTGGTGAGCGAGATCGCCAGTAAAGAAAAAAGAGGATTGAGTACTTCGCTTGTCGCCGGCATTGGATTGACCGGAGCTGTTGCTGCATTTTTCATCTCGCAGAATTTTCATTGGCGTACCTGCTATTTTATTGGCGGTGCACTGGGATTTTGCCTGCTCATTCTTCGTATATCCGTTGTAGAGAGTGGCATGTTTAACCAGGTAAGAGACATGACTTCTGTGGTCAAAGGAAATTTCCTGATGTTTTTTAACAACGCGCGGCGCCTTAGGAAATATGTATTAGCTATTCTTATAGGACTGCCTACCTGGTACGTCATTGGCATACTGGTGGCCTTCTCCAATAATTTTGCGACAGAAATGAATGTGTCGGGCACCATCAATCCCGGCAAAGCGATCATGTTCGCTTACGTAGCCATTTCCATCGGTGATGTGCTTATTGGTTTTGTAAGCCATTGGCTCAAAAGCCGTAAAAAGGCGCTTTATATCTTTTACGGCCTCACTATTATTGCCATTGCTTTCTATTTTACCCAGGAAGGAGGAACGCCCAACCAAATGTATGCGATCTGTGCAGCGCTGGGCTTTGGGACCGGTTTTTGGGCAATCTTTGTAACAATGGCAGCAGAGCAGTTTGGGACTAACCTCCGCGCAACTGCAGCCACAACTATTCCAAATATGGTGAGGGGAGCATTACCTTTAATCCTGTTGCTCTTTAACGGGCTGCAAAGTTTTACAAGTTATGTCAACTCGGGGCTGATCACAGGAATTACTGTTATGGCTATCAGTATTACCGCCACATTTTTTACCGAAGAAACTTTCGGCAAAGACCTGGATTTTATAGAACATTAAAAAAATAGCATTGCCTAAAATACTGGTCATACGTTTTTCTTCTATCGGCGATATTGTATTGGCCAGCCCTGTTTTCAGATGTCTAAAAAACCAGTTGCCTGAAGCGGAGATCCATTTCGTAACCAAACAATCATTCCGGCTTGTCACTGCTGCCAATCCTTACATAGATCGTTTTTTTTACCTGGATAATGACCTCCCCTCTTTGATTGCGCAACTTAGAGAAGAAAATTACGATTACGTAGTGGATCTCCACAAAAATTTCAGGAGCGTGAAAATAAAACATGCACTGAAAACAAAGAGTTTTACGATCAGAAAATTATCACTTGAAAAGTTTTTATTGACCAAGCTGAATATTAACATCATGCCTCGTATCCACATCACCCGGCGGAGCCTGGATACGGTGGCGCCGCTGGGAATATCAGACGATGGTATGGGCCTTGATTATTTTATTCCCAAAGAAGATGTCGTTAAGGAAACGGACCTGCCGCACTCCCACCTCGCCGGGTATGTTGCACTTGTGATAGGTGCTTCATACAATACAAAAAAACTCCCTTTTCATAAGTTGCAGGAGCTTTGCCGAAAATTACCCTATCCTATTATCTTATTGGGAGGAAAAGAAGACGCGTCAACCGGCAATGCCATTGCTGCTGTAGACGAAATAAAAATATATAATGCCTGCGGCAAATTTAACCTGAATGAATCTGCCGATCTTGTCCGGCAATCCAGGTTGGTGATTTCACACGATACCGGCTTACAGTACATTGCGTGCGTTTTTAAAAAACAGCTCCTGGCCATCTGGGGTGCAACTTCACCGGCCCTCGATGTAGAACCCTACTATGGCAGCCAGTTCATGGACATGCAGAAAGTACCTGTGTATGAAAATATTTACCTGGGCCTTGGTTGCCAACCCTGCAGTAAATATGGAGAGGCTAAATGCCCGCTGGAACATTTTAATTGCATGGAGAACCAGGATATCGATGGCATTGTCTCGAAAGCCATGGCAAGACTCAGGGCCTGACCTGCCCTGTTAATGTATTTCCAAAACTGTTAAGCTTAATTTTATTTTTACAGAAAAGGTTGTTGCTTTGAACATTAAAGTCTTGAGTGTATATGCGGTACTTGTTCTTCTTCCTTTCCCTTTTTATTCCGTGTTTGTCGGAAGCACAGTTCACTAAAAATATATATTGGACCGAACAGACTTCTCTCTCACCTGCGGATGCTATTTATTATCACCCGGCCCGACCATTGTCCTGGAGAGATTTTAAAGGTTTCCCCGATGCTTCTTCGCATGTCTACGCGGTAACTGCCTCCGGGTTTGGTTATAAAGCGGATTACAAAAATGTGGGCCCTAAAACCAATCTCAATATCAGCGTTTACTGCTATTTTAATAAGAACAATTCCTGGGTGAAACCAGGCAGGGCAAACGAATACATTTTAAACCATGAACAGCAGCATTTTGACATCAGCTTTATTGCTGCCAATATCTTTGTAGAAAAACTTAAAGCCGCCAATCTTACAAAAGCGAATTACAATACTACCCTGCCAGCACTTTACAAGGAAAGTTGTGCTATAATGAACAAACTACAAGACGAATACGACGGCCAGACTCAAAACGGTCAGCTCCAGGAGATGCAGGTAAAATGGAATAACTATCTCAAAGAAAAAATAAAAATTATTACAAAGTAACTACCAGCACAGGTATCTTTAATTCGTGCCGCACAGCGTTCACCGTTTCTCCATACACAAAGTCTTTAATGCCGGTGTGGCCGTGAGCCCCAATAACCAGCATGTCAGCTTCATTTTCTTTGACTATCCGCACGATTTCTTTTACCCGGCTACGGTACCCTATTTCAGCGGAAACACTGTAGCCTTTTTCGTTTAACTGTTGCACATAACTTTCCAGCCGTTGTATATCTTTTCGTGTTTCATAGTCGTCCGTTTCTTTTCCCAGTAGTTTAGCGCCGGCACTTTCCACTATGTGTAATAACAGGTAAGAGGAGCCGGGGTGGCCCTGGCCGATGGCGTAACCGAGGATTTTAGAATCATTTTCACTAAAATCCAGCGCAACAGCTATTTTATTAAAAGCTGGTTTGTCTACAGGGGCGATCGTAACATCGTCGTTGTGTACAAAAACAGAGTTGGGTAATGTTTTTTTGCTGAGCAAAGGATGTATAATAATATAAACGAGGATACCACCAAAAAACAAACCTGCGGAAATAATGGCAACTTTTGGCAACAAGTCCTCACTTTCAAAAAACGGGGTAACGCCATTAAATAACATTTTTAGGTTCAGGTATACAAGCACAGAAGCAATTGCCCAGGCAAGTACTTTTATAACCGGTTTGATCACAAAATTCCCCATTGTTTTTTTGTCGCTTACAAATTGTATCAGGGGCACCACCGCATAACCCAACTGGAGGCTGAGAACAACCTGGCTCATGACCAACAAAGCATCCACCCGGCTTTCACCATAAATACCTATCACGATTAAAGCTGGTATGATCGCCACCAGCCTGGTAATTAGTCTCCGTAATACAGGGTTCAGCCGCAAGCTCAGGTAACCTTCCATTATGATCTGGCCTGCCAGCGTGCCGGTAACAGTGCTGCTTTGGCCCGCTGCGATGAGTGCAAGCGCAAATAGCACGGGGGCTGCATTGCCTAGAAATCCAGGAAGAAGGCGGTGAGCTTCTTTTATCTCCGCGACATGCGAATTACCCGTCTTAAAAAAAACGGTCGCTGCAAGTACAAGAATGGCGGCGTTAACCAGGAATGCGATATTTAATGCAATAGTTGTATCGATCCGGTTAAACTTCAAAGCCTGCCGGATACCTTCATCCGTTTTATCGATCTTCCTGGTTTGCACAAGGGCCGAATGCAGGTATAAATTATGCGGCATCACCGTTGCGCCAATTATGCCAATAGCAATAAATAATGCTTCGTCATTCGGCAGCGAAGGGATAAACCCCGCTGCAACTTCACTTACTACAGGAGCGGCCCAGATTATCTGTATCAAAAACGATATGGCAATGATGGCTACCAGTGCCAGGATAAAAGCTTCCATTTTGCGTATACCCAACCGCTGGAGGTACAACAAAAGAAAAGTATCCAGCACAGTGAGGCTAACACCCCAGATCAGGGGAAGGCCAGTTAGTAATTGAATCCCGATTGCCATCCCCAGGACTTCCGCAAGGTCTGTGGCCACAATGGCAATTTCGGCAAGCAGGTATAAAATAAAATTTACGCCTTTCGGATAAGTCACCCGGTTAGCCTGGGCAAGATCCAGGCCCCGCACAATACCTAACCTTACAGAAAGCCCCTGCAGCAATAAAGCCATCAGGTTACTCATGAGCAACACCCAGATAAGTGTGTATCCGAATTTACTACCCCCGGCCAGGTCTGTAGCCCAGTTGCCCGGGTCCATATAACCCACACTTACAAGGTAGGCCGGGCCAAGAAAGGAGGTGAATTTTTTCCAACCCTTTGGCCGGTTCCTCGTATCTACGGAAGAGTGCACTTCACTCAACGATGCAGAAGCCACATGTTTTCGTTCATTCATAATACTTACAAATATTTTTTGTCATCCCACGGCAGGCCCCCATCCACCAGGAAATGATTTTTTCACCCCGCGAGAATGTTGTATGTTATCTAAAAGGAAACTTAGACAAACCTAACTTATTTTACCCAAAAATCTGCGGTGTATCCATACAACTTTCCGGACAAATTAAAAAATTTTACTGTGTAAGAATTACACGCCAGTAATTAAAATCCGTTTATATTGCAGCCTAATAAAAATTAAAATCAGCATGAGTTTTAAAAATTTCCATGTTCCTTACGAGGTTGATGAAACCTATAAAAAAAAGATCGCATATTTCTCGATGGAGTTTGCGGTGCACCAGCCTCTAAAAATTTACAGTGGCGGACTGGGATACCTAAGTGGGTCTCATCTGCGGAGCGGTTATGAACTCCGCCAGAACTTAGTCGGCATCGGCATCCTATGGAAGTATGGCTACTACGACCAGGCCCGCAACCAGGATCAAACCCTGCAGGTGCAGTGGAATGAAAAAATTTACAATTTTCTCGAAGATACCGGCATTAAATTCCAGATCCAGATACATAATCACCCGGTATGGGTTAAGGCATACTACCTAAACCCGGAAACTTTTAAGTCGGCCCCTTTATTTTTACTAAGCACCGATCTTCCGGAAAACGATTATGTATCACAAACAATTTCTCACCGGTTATATGATGCCAATGTAGCTACCAAAGTGGCGCAGTTTATTTTATTGGGTGTAGGAGGCGCAAGGCTCATGGATGAACTAAACTTCAATCCTGCACTTTACCATTTGAACGAAGCGCATGCGATCAGTGCCGCTTTTTACCTGTATAATAAATTAGGCAGCAAAGAAGCGGTCAAACAAAAACTCGTATTCACCACGCACACCCCAGAGGAAGCCGGCAATGAAAAACACGATATTCACCTTTGCGAAAAGATGAGTTACTTCTGTGGCATTCCGTTGGCGGAAGTAAGGAAGCTTACGGGGATCACCGGCGATAAATTTGACCACTCTCTGGCTGCACTGCGGTTTGCAAAACTGGCCAACGGCGTAAGCCAGTTACATGGCGAAGTGAGCCGGAAAATGTGGGGTAAGTATGAAAATATTTGCCTGATTACGGCCATTACGAATGCACAGAACTGGCATTACTGGGCAGACAAGCAGTTGTACCGCTTTATGGATGACAATAACGAAGACGGGTTCATCGATCGCAAACGTTATTTAAAAAAACGTTCTTTCGATATGGTCGCAGACCAGACTGGAAAGCTGCTGAATCCGGATGTATTCACTATTGTTTGGGCAAGAAGGTTCGCTGGTTATAAAAGAGCAGAACTGCTGACCCGAGATGAAGAACGTTTCCGCGCATTAATGAGTAATACAAAGTACCCTGTGCAAATCGTATGGGCTGGCAAACCTTACCCGTTGGATTACCCGGCCATCAGTGATTTTAATATGCTGGTAAATCTTAGCAAGGAATATGCGAACATCGCTGTTTGCACCGGCTACGAACTTACCCTGAGCAAAAGGCTTAAACAGGCTTCAGATGTCTGGCTGAACACACCAAGGGTTCCCCGGGAAGCGAGCGGCACCAGTGGCATGACAGCCGCCATGAATGGTTCCGTAAACTTTAGCACCAACGACGGGTGGATATGCGAATTTATCAACCATGGTAACAACGGGTTTGTGGTTCCACCGATAGACTACCATGGTATCAGTGTGCATGAACAGGATGAATATGATCTTGACAAATTCTACGAGATCCTGGAGAACCAGGTATTGCCCATGTATTACGATAATCCTTCCGTATGGAGGCAAATCGTGAAAAATGGAATGCGCGATGTCCGCTGGCAGTTTGACAGCAACAGGATGGCAAAAGAATATTATGAGATATTGTACGTTTAGATCGGAACGTTAATTTTGTAGAAATCCTTTTCGCCTCAAAACCGGAAAGGATTTTTTTATTGGGGACAGTATCCCATCATTGAAAAGTTTATGCTGAACGCAACTGTGAATTTATATAAACAGGCTTATAGCGGCCTTACCAAAAATATATGGTTATTAAGTGCCGTTATGCTGGTGAACAGGAGCGGTACCATGGTGCTTGCTTTTCTGACATTGTACAGTAAACACCTTGGTTTTACCATAGCACAGGGTGGATGGATAGTGGCCATTTATGGCCTCGGCTCTGTGCTCGGTGCATATCTTGGAGGGAAACTCAGTGACCGGTTTGGTTTTTACCGGGTACAATTTGGCGCATTGTTTTGCGGAGGTATTCTTTTTATTGTGCTGGGCCAGATGAATAATTATTGGTCTATATGCCTATGCACGTTCGTGTTGAGTATGGTGAATGAATCTTTCCGTCCGGCAAACGCAACAGCCATCGCCTATTACAGCAATGCCAAAAACCGCACCCAGTCTTTTTCATTGATCAGGTTGTCTATCAACCTTGGCTGGGGCATCGGTATCGCATTGGGAGGATTCCTTGCGTCTATTGATTACCACCTCTTGTTCTGGGTAGATGGAGTTACAAATATATCGGCTGCTATTTTCTTGTTGCTGATACTCCCACGTGTAACGTTGCAGGAGCAGATGAAACCCTCCCGGGAAGAAGCGGGGATAAATCCTGGCGCACCGATAGCCTCTCCATTCCGGGATCGTACACTCCTGTATTTCCTTTTTTTTATAGTGCTTTTCGCGATCTGCTTTTTCCAGCTTTTTACTACTGTGCCTGTTTTTTTTAAAGAGAATTTTTTGCTCGATGAATTTTTAATCGGCGTAGTTCTCTCCGTCAACGGGTTATTGATCGCGTTGTTTGAAATGTTGATCGTGTTTAAACTGGAAGGCAGAAGGCCTTACCTTCTGTTGATCACCACCGGAACATTTTTGATGGGAGTGGCTTTTTTATTGCTGAATATTCCGTTGGAAAATAAATTCCTGGTTGCAGTGATGGGTGTCCTGTTACTAACTGTTTCCGAAATGGTAGCCATGCCTTTTATGAACAGTTTCTACATTAACCGAAGTACGTTACAAACCCGTGGCCGGATCGCAGGGATGTATACTATGGCATGGAGCGCCGCACAGGTAATTGGAAGCAGTTCAGGCTCTTATATTGCACAACATTTTGGGTATTATAACCTGTGGTATGCCACAGCAGCGGTATCAGTGATCGCTGCCCTGGGGTTCTACACATTATTTAAAAAAGAGGAACGCCCATAAAAAATGTCTGTGCTATTAGCATGGGCATTCACTTCAGCAGGACAGGCTGCTTAATTATATTCCGTTACGGCTGTCACCTTCGAAGTGAGAGGCATTGATTGCCCCACCATGTCGATGGAGCCAGTAATATCTGATACGCTTGTGCGCTTTTTAACCAGGGAGTTTTTTACATCAACTGTGAGCACTCCTTCCGTTTTAGCACTGATCGTTATCTCCATCTGCATACCCTGGGCTTCTACGGAACTGGTTCCTTCCATACGTGAAAACAAATTGATACTGGCATCATTTCCGTTTAAAGATTTGATCGTGTACGTTTTTACTTCTTTCATTTTATTATTGGTAACCGAGTCTGTCCACACATCACCTACCTTTTTGCCGGCTGGCACTATAAAAAAAGCAGTTTCCACCGTGGCTCCTTCATCCGCTGCGCCAAAACTTTCCATCAGCCCCTGGAAAGGATTTTCTTCAACAGGCTCTTCCTTTTTAATACCATCAGTTTTTTCCATGGTTGATTTGCCTGAATTTTTATCCACCAGTACTTTTAGTTCCTGGCCGATCTTCCCTTCTACCGATTTGCCTATTTCGGTTGTCTTGTCCTCCGGTTTCTCAGAATCATAAGTATTTTGTTGCCCCATTACGTCCATGGAGATCTTTATTTTGGTGAGCTTATAGGTAGTATTGTAGTTATTATTATCTGATCCTTTTACCTCAACGACTGCAGTGCTGCTGCTATTATTTTTCATCTTCATACCCATGGCCGACATTTCCATTTCCTGGTTGGCCGTGGCTGTAATAACTATTTGTTTCCCTTTTGTGAGATTGATGTTTTGAGCTCCGGCTGTTACGGCAAATAGCAAAGCCAGTGGGAATAAAATTTGTTTCATGGAAGAAAGTGGTTTAATAAGATGGTAAATGTATTTAACTTTTCAATGCCGATCCAGCATTTACTGTTAGCGATAAGATAAATAAAACCCAACAAAAACGGGTTACTGTTTCCAGTAACCCGTAAGAAATTTAAATGATATAGATTTATCCTATAACTGTTACATTAACAGCATTCATTCCTTTTTTTCCGTTTTGCAGTTCAAATTCAACTTTGTCACCTTCTTTGATGTCGTTGATCAGTCCGCTTACGTGTACAAAAGTTTCTTTGTCAGATTCGTCATGTTTAATGAATCCGAATCCTTTTTCTGAGTTGAAGAACTTTACAGTACCTTGATTTTTAGTGTCCATTGTGTTTAATTGTATTGTATTAATAATGTGCAAATGTATGTATTAAATGTTTAAGGATTCCATTTAAATAATTTAATTTATTAAAACAGCTCCGGCTAACTTTGTCCAATAATGGATAAGGCGCACATTCTATGGGGTTTCCTGTGGATTTTTTATTGTTTTCTCCACAGCTTTTTAGCAAATAATTATGTAAAAGCAACGGCGGCCCACTACCTTAAAATGGGTAGTAATGGCTACCGTATCCTCTATAATTGCGTTGCGCTCGGGCACCTTGCTGTATTGGGATGGTTCCATCTTACCCTGCAAAGTCCCTTATTATTCTCCCGGACCGCCTTAACTGTTATCCCGGCTGTGCTCTTTGTGCTGGCAGGACTGTGGGTAATGGTCATATGTGTAGCAAAATACTTCCGGCAACTCAGCGGTATTTCATCAGCCGGGGATAAAGTAAAATTGTTCACAGGGGGTCTGCACCGTTACGTGAGGCACCCACTGTACCTCGGAACTTTTATTTTCCTGACCGGCTTCTTTCTTTACTCTCCATTTCTTAAAAACGGGCTGGTTGTATGCATCATCATCAGCTACACCCTAATTGGAATATTATTGGAAGAGAAAAAATTATTGAGGCAGTTTGGCACAACTTACCAGCAATACCAACAAGAAGTTCCAATGATCATTCCGGGTCTGCGACGGCGGAAAGAAAACAAATTCCCGCGCACACACTTTGATTAATTGAGAAATTATACCTTTACGCCAACCTAATTGTTATGACAAAACTTCGCTCAGTAATTACCGGGACCGGTGCTTACATTCCCACCATCGTAAAAACAGGAAGAGATTTTACAGTTCACAACTTTTACGCGGAAGATAATAAACGAATTGAAACAGATCCGCTGGAAGTAGTAAGAAAATTTGAACAAATTACCGGAATTGCAGAAAGGAGGTATGCGACCGAAGATATGCAATCCTCTGACATGGCAGCCATTGCTGCAAGGATCGCAATCGATGATGCAGGTTGTGATCCAGAAACAATTGACCAGATCATCGTTGCCCATAATTTTGGGAATGTGCTCAAGCACACTATCCAAACAGATGTGTTGCCTGCCCTGGCCTCCAGGGTAAAACATGCTTTAAAAATAAAAAATCCCAGTTGTATCCCATACGACATCTTGTTTGGCTGCCCTGGTTGGGTGCAGGGTATTATCCAGGCCGATGCCTATTTTAAAGCAGGGGTGGCAAAAAAATGCCTGGTGATAGGAACCGAAACTTTATCCAGGGTGCTGGACATGTATGACAGGGACAGCATGATTTTTTCTGACGGTGCCGGCGCATGCGTTATTGAAGCCCGGGCAGTGGAGGAAAACGGCAGTGGTATCTTATCATCTGCGGTGCAGGCACATTGTATGGACGAGGTCGACTACCTGAACATGGGCAAGTCTAATTATCCTGATTCTGATCCACGTATTCGTTACATCAAAATGAAGGGCAGGAAGGTTTATGAGTATGCGATGAAATATGTGCCGCAAGCCATGAAAGACTGCCTGGACAAGGCCGGCGTGGATATCAGGCATCTTAAAAAAATTTTTATTCACCAGGCCAATGAAAAAATGGATGAAGGCATCACTAAGGCGATGTACAAATTATACGGCAGCGATCCTGCGCCGAAAGACATGATGCCGATGAGTATACATACATTAGGTAACAGTTCCGTTGCCACTGTGCCCACCTTGTTTGATATGGTGAGAAGGGGCGAGATGGGAGAGCATGAACTACATCCGGGAGACATTGTGTTATTTGCTTCCGTAGGCGCGGGGATGAATATCAATGCAGTCTGTTACAGGATCTGAACGTACACAGTGCTGAGATTCGCCGGGATGGTTTTCTTATTTGGTAAATTCCAGTTTCCCTATCCGGCCACCACCACCGGCAAAGTAAACAGCCGTTCCTTTTTTTGCTTTTCTCACCACATGAAAGCCTTCCCTGCTGATGTTGGTAAAGTTCATGCCGTCATCATTGCTGGTGTCTACACCGTTCAATCCGCAGGTGACCCATTGTTTCTTTTTAATATACTCTATACAACTCCTGTAGCCGGTAGGTGGGGTTGATGGCAGTATCCAGCTTTTACCGGCGTTAAAAGTGATCGCTGCGTTTTTGTCTGCACAATCTTTGGTGTTAAAATCGCCGCCTACAACTATCCAGGTCTTTTTATTTTTTACAGCAATGGAGTTCGCACCCGTACTTTCTTTTCCTTGTATCAATGGCAAATTGATCTTTTGGTCTCTTACAAGTACATTTGAAACGAGTCCACCCGTGACAATAACTGCCTCCTGCCTGGTTATCTTCCGCACATTGGTACCGCTGCTTGCAAAACAGGCTTCCCCGCTATCAGCCATCGGTCGCGAAGACTCCGGTATTCCCTGCCAGGTTTTGCCCCCGTCAAATGTGCGTGCTATAAAAAACCGGTTTTTTAAGGGGTCCCCCACCACAATTCCACTCTGTTCATTCCAGAATTCCATGGCATCCAGGAACATTCCTTTATCCTGGTTCTCAAAAACCACCTGCCAATGTTCCCCACCGTCGTTTGTTCTTAAAATATAAGCAGGTTCCGCAATACCCATGATCACGGCCGTAGTTTTATCAAATGCCTCAATATCCCGGAAATCTGTTTTTTCAAAACCCTTTACTGTCATCCATTTCCACGTAACGCCGCCATCGAGGCTTCTCCCAACCATTCCATTACTGCCACTCACCCACACGGTATTATCATCCACCACGCTCAGGCCACGTATGCTTGTTTTGGCGCTACCCGTTAAAATTTTCACAGTTTGTGCATTTGCCATTATGGGCAAAAGGGCAATAAGGAACAGGAGTTTGTTTTTCATAATAAATCTTTCAACCGAATCTTCCCATATTATACAATATTTTTTAAAAAGGAACGATAGATGGTTCTAATCTAAACGTTTAGTAGTGTAATAGTCCTGTGAAACCTATTAAACCGCACTGATCCGCCCGGCTCCTTTCCTCTGCATTCCATCCTTTCCCTTCACAATCCTTTTCCTTACTTTTGACCCGGTTACTAAATTTTCGTCCCAAAGCTAAATCATTCATGAGTTATAATTATCTGCCACTCGACCGGAAACACACGAACTTCCAGCAGATCAAAAACCTGCTGGCATTCGACCAACTGATCTCCATCACTTTTGATGCACACGAAAAAATAACAGCCTGCCGCGATTACCTGGACAAAAAACTACTTAATTCCGATACGTTGCATTATGGGATCAACACGGGATTCGGTTATCTTCAAAACGTACAGATAGACGATACGCAGTTGGAGCAACTCCAGAGTAACCTTCTGCAATCCCATGCCTGCGGACTGGGTGAAGAAGTGCCTCCTGTCATTGTGAAACTAATGATCGCCTTTAAAATTAAATCATTGAGCTATGGGTATAGTGGAGTGCAGATTGATACCGTGAAACGGTTGATGGACCTGTACAATTATGAAGTTTTGCCTGTGATCTTTACACAGGGTTCCCTCGGTGCTTCCGGTGACCTTGCTCCTTTGAGCCATTTAAGTCTGCCCCTTATAGGGCTCGGTGAAGTGCGGCATAACGGTGTGAAGTACCCTGCCGAGGTGATACTGGATGATATGGATTGGGAACCCATTCACCTCAAAAGCAAAGAAGGACTTGCATTGATTAATGGTACACAGTTCATGACTGCATATGGCATCTATAACCTCATAGAGGCTGAAAGACTGATGAGCTGGGCGAATGTGATCGCTGCCATCAGCTTCGACGCTTTCGATTGCGTAGCCGATCCTTTGCATGAAAGTCTTCATGAAGTGCGTTCCCATAAAGGCCAGGTGAGTGTCGCAAAAAAGTTGAGAACACTGTTAAAAGGCAGCAGCATAGGCGCTCGAATAAAACAACAGGTGCAGGATCCCTACTCGTTCCGGTGCATACCACAAGTGCATGGTGCCACACAGGATACAATGGATTACGTGGAATCAGTGTTTATCAAAGAAGTGAATTCAGTAACCGATAATCCCATCATTTTCCCAGAACAGGACCTGATCGTGAGCGGAGGAAATTTTCACGGGCAACCGTTAGCGTTAGCATTGGATTTTCTGGCGATCGCGATGAGTGAATTAGCCAATATCAGCGAAAGGAGAACCTACCAGCTGATCAGTGGCCAGAAAGACCTGCCTTTATTTTTGGTAAAAGATGCGGGGCTTAATAGTGGATTTATGATACCGCAATACACTGCGGCAGGCATAGTAAGCGAAAACAAACAATTGTGTACACCAGCGAGTGTGGATTCTATTTCCAGCAGCAATAACCAGGAGGACCATGTGAGCATGGGGGCCAACGCTGCTACAAAGTGCAAACGGGTAATTGACAATGTAGAGAAAGTGCTGGCGATTGAATTACTGACGGCCGTACAGGCGATTGAATTCCGCCGGCCCTTAAAAACTTCGCCTCAACTGGAAGCTGTTATAAAAGAATTCCGGAAAGATATCAGTTTTAATGAAGCAGACCGGGTGATGCACAACGATATGAAACTGGCGATCGAATTTTTACAAAATAAGATGGTGCCGGAGCATGCAGAAAGTTAGTAATATTTAATGCAAAGCGGCAAGGCTGGGAACTTAAGCGGCTAACAACATTCCCACTTTGCATCCGTACGTAACACAAAAAATCACAGCATGACTACTACATCTTTATACGATCCCATAAAATACAAAACGCCAACTGGTTCCAATTTATCCTGCAAAGGCTGGATACAGGAAGCCGCATTGCGCATGCTGTTGAATAACCTGGACCCTGAAGTGGCCGAACGACCCGATGACCTCATCGTTTATGGCGGACGGGGAAAGGCTGCGCGAAATTTTGAAGCGCTGGATAACATTATTGCAGCCCTCAAAGAACTGGAGAATGATGAGTCTTTATTGATCCAAAGCGGGAAACCGGTTGGCATTTTAAAAACACATAAAGATGCACCCAGGGTACTCATCAGCAACAGCCAGCTGGTACCCAACTGGGCCAACTGGAAACATTTTGATGAGCTGGAAAAAAAGGGCCTCATGATGTATGGCCAGATGACGGCAGGCTCCTGGATCTATATTGGCTCGCAGGGGATAGTGCAGGGCACTTATGAAACTTACGCTGCCATCGCAGACAAACATTTTAGCGGTTCACTCAAAGGCACCATTAACGTAACCGCCGGACTCGGTGGTATGGGCGGCGCGCAGCCCCTGGCGATTACTATGAATGAAGGTGTGGCATTAATTGCAGAAGTAGAATTGTGGCGGATACAAAAACGAATAGAGACAAAGTATTGCGACCTGTTTTTCGAAAATATGGATGATGCCATCGACCGGGCGCTGGAAGCCAAACAAAATGGCGAGGGCATTTCAATAGGGGTTCTTTGCAATGCAGTTCATTTATTGCAGCGACTTATAGAAAGAAATATAGTACCGGGTACCCTCACGGACCAAACATCGGCCCACGATCCCCTCATTGGTTATGTACCACATACGATCAATAACACAGAGGCCGCCATCATGCGGCAGGAGGATCCGGAGAAATACCTTGAACTGAGTTATGACAGTATGAAACTACATGTGGAGTTGATGCTGCAGTTGCAAAGTATGGGAGCGATCACGTTTGATTATGGAAATAATATCAGGGCGCGGGCACAGGAACGCGGCCTTACCAACGCATTTGATTTTCCAGGATTTGTACCTGCTTATATCCGCCCGCTTTTTTGTGAAGGCAAGGGGCCGTTCCGGTGGGCTGCACTTAGTGGTGACCCGGAAGATATTGCCGTAACTGACGAACTTATATTATCACTCTTTCCAAATAACAAGTCATTGCAACGATGGATTCCCATGGCGAAAGAAAAAATAGCGTTCCAGGGATTGCCTGCACGGATCTGTTGGATCGGTCAGGGCGAACGGGAGAAAGCCGGGCTGGCATTTAACGAACTTGTGAGAACCGGAAAAGTAAAAGCGCCGATCGTGATCGGCCGCGATCATCTGGATACGGGCAGTGTGGCATCTCCCAACCGCGAAACAGAAGCCATGCTGGACGGCAGTGATGCTGTGGCAGACTGGCCGATACTAAATGCCCTGGTGAACACTGCTGGCGGCGCCAGTTGGGTAAGCCTGCATCATGGCGGTGGTGTAGGTATGGGCTATTCCATTCACGCGGGTATGGTCATAGTTGCAGATGGCACAGATGAGGCAGCGGCAAGGCTTAGCAGGGTTTTACGCAATGATCCGGGAATGGGCGTTATACGCCACGCCGATGCAGGATATGACCTCGCCAAAACAACAGCTATCGAAAATGAACTTGATCTTGCCACGAGGCTGGGCTAAGGCTATTTTTTACTGACTAGGTTTCCCTTCCTGTGCGCAAAACCGAAGCTGGCTGAATAACTGCGCTGATTATTACGGGGCAAATTCCTCCACTGTAAAAATTAAACGTTGACAAGTTTTAAATTGGCACCTGTTTGGTAAGCAGAATGGTATTATTAACTTAAAAACTATAAGCATGCAAACCCATCTTCAAAAACACAAGGGTCCCGCCGATCCCGGTCCAAAAAAAAGCCAGCCAAAAGATGTAGAAGGTACAACGGAAACCAGGGAAATCGTAAACGGCCAATCCCAAACGCAGGTCACCAACAACAGAGATGTGCCGGCAGTGGAGACAAATGAGAGCACAACCTCCGAGGAAGAAAAGGATGAAAAGACCAACAACCTCAGGGATGCTTTAAATAGCGACAACATGCCACTCCCGACAGATGAAGGGGACAACGGCATAGTGAATTAACCCGCCAACCCTGTTCTTTACGACCGGTCCGGCTGCAGGATTTTCGAAGCTGCTGCGGTTGATAACCGAACTCACCCCCTAGTGCATTCGCCCGGATACCGTAGACCATCCCGGAATCCGGGAGCTTATAGGTTGATATATTTTTTAGTAAGGGAAATGTATCTTTGCCCGGAAAAATAATTTACGCATAAACCCGTTAACTATCAAAATAACTGCTGCATGGCAAAAGCGATTAAGAAGGAAGAGCCCATCATTCTCATCACCAACGACGACGACATCACTTCCAAAGGCATCCGGAGCCTGGTGGAGGCGGTAAGGGGGCTAGGTAAAATAGTAGTAGTTGCTCCAGATAATCCACAGAGCGGCATGGGCCATGCTATTACCATAGGTTCTCCGCTCCGGATGAATAAGATCGACATTTTTAAAGATTTAGACGTGGAGGCCTGGCAAACCAGCGGCACACCTGTAGACTGTGTGAAATTGGCTGTTGACAAGATCCTGCACCGTAAGCCGGATATCTGTCTCAGCGGCATCAACCATGGGGCTAATCATTCCATTAATGTTATATACAGTGGCACCATGTCCGCCGCGATGGAGGCATCTATCGAAGGGATCCCAAGTATTGGATTTTCATTGCTGGACTACAGTTACGATGCGGACTTTACGGCTTCCAGGCAGGTTGTACATAAAATAGTTACGAGTGTAATGGCTATGAAGAAAAAAGACAAACATCTTTTATTGAATGTGAATATTCCTGCTTTACCTCCGGAGAAAATAAAGGGTATCAAGATCTGCAAACAGGCCTATGCCAAATATGAGGAAGATTTTTCCGAGCGCCTCGACCCCCATGGAAAAAAATACTACTGGCTTACCGGTGAATTTAAAAACTTTGATAAAGGAAAAGATACGGACGTGTGGGCACTGGAACATAAATTTGTGAGTGTGGTACCCGTGCAATTTGATTTGACTAACTATACACTGAAAACCCAATTAGAAAAAAATAACCTGTTCCAATGATTTTCAAAAAAGACAGTGTCCTCCTCGGTCTTATCCTCGGTGCATTTGCCCCTTTGATGGGCCTTGTCGTCTTTAAGATGTACAAATTCAGTATTTTCAGTTTCGCAGAAACTTTCCAGTATATGGTGGTGGAACCTGGCTTTCGCACCCTTACGGTGGCCCTCAGCTTATCTCTCCTGCTGAACGCTTTATTGTTTAC
The DNA here is from genome assembly GCA_043727215.1 of Chitinophagaceae bacterium. Lineage (GTDB taxonomy): Bacteria > Bacteroidota > Bacteroidia > Chitinophagales > Chitinophagaceae > Ferruginibacter. Next base: position 135,961 of record JAYSYY010000070.1, read on the forward strand.
GATTTATATTAATTCAGCCAAGGATAATACGGCCAAGGGTATCTTTATAACAACCCTTATTTATGGGTTAATCGTCCTGTCTATCAAAACTTTTTTGTGACAATTCAGCAGCTTTTCTTTAACCAGCCTTTGGCTATTTATTGGCATTAAGTTAACAGTGCATTACGGAATTCCATGGTAGCTTTGTGTAGCAAATAAAGAAATAAAGATTTTCTCATAAGCAGTTAGTTTTGGTAAACGGGGCACCTACTCTTAGGAAGCCCCTCTTTTTTTGCCTATAACTGGAACAATCCGTCCACAAACTGGGTCTTATCAAAAACCAGCAGGTCTGTAGCTTTTTCTCCTACTCCAATAAATTTTACGGGGATGTTAAACTGGTTGGCGATTGCCAGCACAACGCCGCCTTTTGCTGTGCCGTCCAGTTTTGTGATGGCCAATGCCGTCACGTCTGTGGCTGCTGTAAAATGTTTGGCCTGCTCCAGCGCATTCTGCCCCGTGCTGCCATCTAATACCAGTAATACTTCATGGGGTGCCTCGGGGATTACCTTCTGGATCACCCTTTTGATCTTTGTAAGTTCATCCATCAGGTGCAGTTTGTTGTGCAGCCTCCCCGCGGTGTCTATGATGATCACATCTGAGTTTCGTGAAACCCCGCTTATAACCGTATCGTAAGCAACGGAGGCCGGGTCACTGCCCATTTCCTTTTTTACAATGGGCACATTGGTCCTTTCGCTCCAGATAGTGAGCTGGTCTACCGCTGCAGCCCGGAAAGTATCCGCTGCGCCCAACAGCACTGACTTACCGGCCAGTGAAAAGTTATGCGCCAGTTTACCAATGGTGGTGGTCTTGCCCACCCCATTCACTCCCACCACAAGGATAACGTGAGGGGTATGCCCGGCAGGCAATTCATAGTTGGTATAACTGCTGTCCTGGGGCGCGGAGACGAGCAGTGCCGTGATCTCTTCCTTGAGGATGCGATTTAGTTCAGCCGTGTTCAGGTATTTATCCCTGGCCACTCGTTTTTCAATCAGGTCAATTATCCTGATCGTTGTCTCTACACCGACATCCGCACTTACAAGCGCATTCTCCAGGTCGTCCAGTACTTCTTCATCTACTGTACTTTTTCCGGCAATTGCCTTACTTATTTTACCGAGGAAGCCTTCCCTGGTTTTTTGAAGGCCCTGGTCCAACGTTTCCTGTTGTTGCTTTTTTCCGAACAATTTATCAAAAAGACCCATTTGAATTTTTTAAGATCGTTAAGGTTACAAATTCTGCAAATGTAACCGGAATCCGGCTATCCCGTTGCTGCGTGAAACAAACTAAAAAAGCCGTTCGGAATTACCAGAACAGCTTTTAATATGCATTTGACCCAGGACCAATATTATTGACCTAAGTGCTCTTTAATTTTGTCTTTGTGAACGATCGCTTCTTTAAAAGTGTAAGCACCAGATTTGGGGCTACGGATCGTACGGATAACTTTAGTCCAGTTTTTAGCATCTGCTGCTGCTTTCTGGTCTTTGGTTTTTATCGCGGTTTTAGCTGCTTTTGCCATGTCGGTAATTTGAAAATTTGGAAATTAGACAATTTGGAAATTAAATGCATTTTTCACCGGCACATTTCCGAATCATCAAATTGATTAATTATTTTATTTCTTTATGAACAGTTACTTTCTTAAGGATCGGATTGAGTTTTTTCAATTCCAGCCGCTCAGGGGTATTTTTTTTATTTTTAGTGGTAATATAACGGCTGGTGCCAGGCAGACCACTCGCTTTGTGTTCTGTGCACTCCATAATAACCTGTACCCTGTTTCCTTTCTTTGCCATTTTGTATTTTTTATAATATTAAACCTTCTTCTTCTCCACCATATTGGAAAAATAAGGCGGTTTTAGATTTTTGATCCTGCTGCACGCATTTCCTTTACAGTAGCATACAACCCATTTTTGTTAATGGTCCTGATTGCCTCGGAAGACAATTTCATGGTTACCCATTTGTCTTCTTCCGCTATGAAATAACGTTTTGTCTGCAAATTTGGTAAAAACCTGCGCTTTGTTTTGATATTGGAGTGAGAAACCTTATTACCGGTAATGGGTCTCTTTCCTGTAAGTTCACATACTCTTGCCATGTCCTAAAATTTTGGAGGGCAAAAGTAAGTATTTATATCTTAAATAGATGAGGAAAAGGGAATTATTTTAAAATCGCGGCATAAAAAAATTAAATATCCCGGGTTTTCGTGCAAATTACAGTCAAATTACTTCAATGGATACACATTTTGTTAGCACAGACTTCAAGGGAGGAATGGCTTTTGCTTCCCAGGTAAACGATCACAGCGTTCTTACTGATACGACGATAGAAAACGGTGGCCATAATGAGGGCCCGGGCCCGAAGCGACTTATGCTGGTATCCCTGGCCGCCTGCACCGGAATAGACGTGGTAGGTATTTTAGATAAGATGAAGGTGGTTTTCAGCGACTTAAGGATCGATACCACCGCAACCCTGTCGGAATCACATCCTAAAACCTACGTCCATGTGAAAGTAACTTACAAAATAAAACTTAACGAAGCTGACAGGCCGAAAATGCAAAAAGCCGTACATCTTTCGGAGGACAAATATTGTGGAGTGATGGCGATGTTCAAGACTTTTGCGAAGATGGAAACCGAAATAATCTATTGGTAATTTTCAACTGTTTACGGCGGCAACTTTTTTTGCCGGCATCAACACCTGTAACACGGTCGCAATTCCAATAACCAGCAAAGCCCCGATTACATTCAGCCATAAAAAGGAAATGACATCCGCCCTGTAAATTGCAATTATGGCCAGTTCGGAAATGATAGCGGCAATAAAAACGGCGTTGGCACCTATTCTTTTTATCCAGAACGCTACAAGGAAAATGCCTAATATAACTCCATAAAATAAGGATCCGAGAATGTTAACAGCTTCTATGAGGCTATTACCAATGTTGTGCGCAAACATGGCGATGATGATGCAGAAGATTCCCCATCCAAACGTATACCATTGCGAAACCTTATAATCCTGGAAAGCCGTTTCCTCCCGCGCAAAAAATTTTTTATGGAAGTCTACAACTGTACAGGCAGCCAGCGAATTTAACGCCGCGGCGATACTTCCCCAGGCCGATAAGAAGATCACGGCAAATAACAACCCGATTAATCCGATGGGCAGGTTGTCTTTTACAAACCGTAAAAAGATGAAATTGGTATCATTGGCATCATCACCGGGAATAGCTTTTTTTACCAGGCCTTTATATTGGTTCCGGAATACGGACGCCTCGGCTATCTTCCCTTCGCTGAATGCAAGATTGTATTGCTGTTCCACCACATCCAGGCTGTCTTTGTAAATACTTTTTTTTGCAACAATTGCTTTTGCATTGTCAAAAAAAACGGGTGCTTTATGATGCAGGTAAAATGAGAAGATCAGGACACCTATCAATAATATCCCAAATTGCATCGGCACCTTTACAAGCCCGTTCATAAGCAATCCCTTGCGGCTTTCAGTATCATTTTTTGCAGTAAGATACCTCCCTACCTGGCTGTGGTCTGTGCCAAAATAACTCAGCGCCAAAAAAAATCCACCAATGATCCCGCTCCATATATTGTACTTATCCTTCCAGTCGAACCCGTTTTCTGTGAAGCCTGTTGTAATTACATTCATTTTACCATAATCACGTGCGGTGTCAACGGCTTCTTTAAAACCCATACCCTCCGGCAGCAGGGACACAGCAATATAAGCGATGATAAAAAGCGAGATAAATACAATGATCATCTGCAGGGTTTGTGTATAAGCTACCGCGCGCGCCCCTCCGGTCATGGTATAAATGATCAGCACACCTCCCATGAAAATATTCGTGTAATAAATATTCCATCCCATCAGGGAGCTTAAAATCAGCGAGGGGGCATAAATGCTGATACCCGTGCTTAGTCCGCGTGAAACCAAAAAAAGAAATGAAGTGAAGGTCCTTGTTTTCAGGTCAAACCGGTTTTCCAGGAATTCATAGGCTGTATATACTTTTAACCTGCTGAATACCGGTACAAAAAATATACTGATCACGATCATCGCCAGCGGTAGTCCAAAATAGTATTGCACAAAACGCATCCCGTCTGTATAAGCCTGGCCCGGACCCGTGAGATAAGTAATGGCGCTTGCCTGCGTACCCATAATGCTGAGCAAAACCAGGTACCATGGCATACTCCGGTTGCTTAAAAAATACCCGTCCAGGTTTTTAGTGGTACGGCTTTTATAAACACCATACAGGATGATGCCCGACAAGACTGTAACTAATATGATCCAATCAATGGTGCTCAAGAGTTGAAGGGTGGGTTGTGAGTGGTGAGTGGTGACTGGTGAAGGGCGACGGGCGAAGGGTGAAAAATCGCAACATTATAATCATTCTTAGCTTTTTGTAAGTTGTTATTTTGATTTGAGTGTTTCCTTCTTTGATGTGGGCTTTGGAGTGGCAAGTAAGTTAGCAAATAACCTGTAAGCCCCCGGCACTCCGGCCGGTAACTCCCTGAAAAATACGAGCCCCGTATATATGAACCTGCCCTTGCCATACTCCGCCACAACCAGGGTTCCATCCTGATCTTTCTCACCCGGGTCCTTCATATTTAAAATACGCTGGTAATTGTTATCAATTCCTTCTGCATTATAAATGCTCCTTTCCTGTATCCAACCCTCGAAATCTTTCTGGGTGATCTTGTTCGGAAAATTCAGGACAGGGTGTTCGGGAATTAAAAAATTTACAGCTGCCGTTTCATCGGTGATACGATTCCGGGATATGGTGAGTGGATAAGGCGCCATCCTTGACTGAAGCGGCCCCAGCCCATTATTGGTATTGTATTGTACCAATAATACCCCGCCTTCCTTTACAAAATTCATTAACGTACTGTAAGCATTGCTCATCCATGGATTAGTATTATAAGCGCGCACACCTGTCACAATAGCATCAAACTGCCTTAGATTAACCGGGGTAATGTCCTTCTGATCAATCACAGTCACACTGTAGCCCATTTGCTCTAAAGCAGCGGGCACCTTATCTCCGGCACCGTTAATATATCCGATTTTTTTGCCTCCGATTTTCACATCTGCCACTAACACTTTTTCTACTGCTGGTTTGAAATACCGGATCGAAGGAATATGATCGTAATTAATTTCCTTTAATTCAACATACGTATTTCCCTTGTTATCCTTTACAGGAAAATCAATTAGTTGATTATTCAAGCCCCCAAGGTTTTGTTCTTTGCCCAATTCCAACTGCGACCTTACAGTGGTAGACTGTCCTTTCTTTAATTCCTTCAATTGAGGATAATATTCGCTACCTGTGTCTGTTTTAGAACCATCCGTAAACAATCGGATATTTTTTGCATAATAGCTGTCTGATGATTGTGCCGGGGAAATAACGCTGAGTGGCGGCTGAACAGTGATGGTAAGTGCGGGAACCATCACCACCGGCTGGTAGATTTCTCCTTTTACGGGATCTGTAAATTTATACCGTAATGGTTTTTCGAAAGAGAAACGCTCCCCTTCCAATGTGATAATAAATTCGACGACAGGCTTTTCTATTTCGGCCTTACCAATACTTGATTGATCTGTCACATCGAAGCTGCCATGGTTCATTTCCTTTTCTAGCCAATAGGGCTGGGAAGGCGATGCGGTCGGCGGAATATATCCGTTGATGCTTTGAAGATAATTTACATTCGCGGATGCTGTCCTTAACTGCGTGGAGGTGGCCCAAAGTCTCGACTTTGCTTCCGTAATATTAATACCCAGGCGGTTGTTCAACGTTACGACCGCTTTCAGGGTATCTCCTATTACGGCATAGGGAGAGGCCGCAGTAGCTTCCATGAACAGACCACTCACAGATTCCACTAATTTTTTTACTGCAGTTAATTTCTGCTCCACCCAATAGTCTTTTTTCAAAGCATTCAACGCGGTATATAATTTTACAAGGCCTGGCAGTGACCTCGAGGGAGTTTCAGCTTGGAACTCACCGAAAATGGTTTCAACGGCTTGTCTAAACTGCGGGTACCGGATCCGGTTACTACCTATATCTATTCCATCCATCAAATCTTTAACGGGCTTCTCTCCTTTAATGGTTGCAAAATATTCAAAACTTTCTCCTCTCTGCGCCGGCACCCCAAAACCCTGGCTTTTATGCTGGCTACGGCTTTCTGCAGCCATCTCGCCATAACTTTTACCAAGAATGGGATTGTACATCCCCACATCAATTTTCAACTGGTCCTCGCGTGTTGTGTTATTTCCTCCAAAGTTGAAGGTGTTCCATAACAGGCGTTTAACCTTCCACGTGGTAACGGCACCGGCTAGTTGCTCAGGGAATTTGCGTGGATCTGCTGCTGCGTCAAAGGCCTCTTCGGCCAGGATGGCAGAGGCAGTGTGGTGTCCGTGCCCTCCTTCTCCCGTGGCAGGAAAACGGGTAATGATAACATCGGGTCTGAAGTTTCTTATAACCCAAACCACATCACTCAATATTTTATCATGTCCCCAGGTGGTCATTGTCTCCCCAGGGCTTTTACTGAAACCAAAATCATATGCGCGGGTAAAGAACTGTTCAGCGCCATCGATACGCCTGGCAGCCAAAAGCTCCTGTGTTCTAATCAGGCCCAGGTCAATGCCCTGCTCATCTCCAATCAGGTTTTGACCACCATCGCCCCGGGTAAGGCTCAGGTAACCCGTGCGGAACTTTCTTTCGTTCGCCAGGTATGCAAGGAGCCGGGTGTTCTCATCATCGGGGTGCGCAGCGATATACAACACGGAGCCAAAAACCTCCAGCTTCTTCATTTGTTGAAGGATATCAGCAGAGGAGAAACTTTTGGGCGTTTGCGCCAGCATTTGACCAAAGAGGAAAATACCAAGCGAGACAAGCAAACATCTTTTCATTAAGGTTCTATTTAAACACGAATTTAGGGCATTGTTTTTTTGAACTGGTACCATTTATCATTGCGATTTTTTGGAAGGACGGTTGATTTTTTGCTTCACCCTCGTTAGCGTAGTAACATACCGGAGATCAGGGGCTAAGGCCCATTGTGAATTGCTGAATTTACCTCCCCGGCACAGGGCCGGGGCCAATGCAGAAACGCTAAAAACCTATTGCCCTACCAGGAAAACCGCATTTGTGAATAAAAGTTTACCGTTTTCCCAAAAATTGCGGAACAGCGGGTTATCTGCAAAATAAACGATATTGCCACGGCCCATGGGCGTCACCCCTATAACAGTGCCGTCTACAATTTTATTCTTAATTTCGCTGCCTACGAAGCCTGCAACCTGTTTTTCTTTTTTTATTACACCTACATTCCATGACTCTTTTCCAAATTCAAAAATATTCCCATTCATCTTTAAGGAATAATAATTGGCTGGATAACCGAATGCGAGCGGGTGGCTCACGTCCAGTTCCACTTTATAAATAGCACCCTGCACGTTCGAGCTGAGGTAATCCCTTTCCCTGTTTTCATATTTCTTCAGGTCAGCATACACGTCTCCTTTTGGAGGATCGTCTTTTTTTGCTTCATCTGCTTTTTTTAATTTTAATCCAGCATCCATTTCAGCCAGTGACACCGCTGCATTCTCCAACACGATGAGGTTGCCACCCTGCCTTACCCATGTTTTTAGTTCTGCCACCGCATCTTTATCCGCGAGCATTTTGTAATAACCATTAGGGATGATCAATACGTTGGTTTCTTTAAGATTCGCCGACTTCAGGTCTTCGGAATTGATGAGGGTGATAGGGTAATCCAGTTCCTGGTCAAAGAAAAACCATATTTCGCCCGCCGCATTTTCCGAGGCTTCCCTGCCGGTGACCAGCGCTACGTTCGGTTTTTTTATGCTGCGAAGTTTATCAGACCCAAAATCAAAACCACTTTCCATAAACCCGGAACTTACAACTGTCACTTTATTTTTTAACTGGCTGGCGAGCGCCAGGAATTGCGGAATTTTTGTTTCGTTTCCCTTACCCAATACCACAAGGCTGCCCCTGTTGTACTTTATGCCGGCGTATACAAAGTCTTTTTCTGCAAAGCGCACTTTTATATTGTGGCTAAGTAACCCCGCCAATAGTTTACCATCACTGAGAGCATTGTAATTGATAAGGTAGCCATAAGCATCTGTTGCAACATTATTTTGTACAGCAACCGGCGATGGTTTTCTCCCATTGATCTTTTCTTTACTGGCATACGCCTGCAAACCATAAACGTATGGCAGCGACCACGCAGTAATGTCGTAAGTGACACTGTCGCTAAGCCTGGACACCGGCTCAAATAACACTTTGATCAACGCCGACTTCGGCTGAGCTGCTGACACCACCAGGTCATTCTGACCGGGCGTATAACTTTCTTCTTTTGAACTGTAATAATTGTATGCCCTGATTGCAGCGATTTTGCCTGCATAGGCCCACTCTATTTTATTTTTTTCAAAAAGTGTTTTTAATGCATCCAGTTTGTTTTCATCCGCTGCCTGGATAATGTAAGTTTTATAACTGTCTAAACTTCCATTGTTGCTGGCTTCAAAATATTTTTTGAATTCATTTAACAGAGAGGGAGCATTGGCAGCAGCAATTTCAAGCGTACTCATGCTTGTAGTGAAATGGTGTGCTATCCTGTCTGTTAGTGTCAGGGTATCCGTTGCATCAAGGGCGATACCCAGGCCTGCCCTCCCGCTTCCCGCCTGTTCGTAGGTCATCCCTATAGACCCATTGAACAATGGATAAGTATCTCCGTAAGAAGGGTAAAACAAATCGAAATTTTCTTTGGTAAAATACAGCCATCCTTTGGCATCAAAATATTTAGCATGGTTTTTTCCCATGGTTGTCTGAAAGGTTCGCTGCCAGGGGGTAATGATATCATGAAGGGGTTCTGCGCCCGGGGCAAAATAATACGGGCTGTAAGGAGATTGTTCATGAAAGTCAACGTGAACCTGCGGCATCCATTCATGGTATTTCAGCATTCTTTGTTTGGACTCCAGCTGTGTTTGCCAGGCCCAGTCCCTGTTGAGGTCAAAATTGTAATGGTTACTTCTGCCATTTGGCCAGGGCTCCCGGTGTTCCCTTGCATCTGGGTTGGCATTGGATCTTTTGCCCACCACCTGGTTGTACCAGTTTGCGTACCGGTCACGCCCATCAGGGTTCATGCAGGGATCAATTATAACGACCGTATTTTTTAACCAGCCTGCAGCTACCGCATTATCAGCATTCAATAATTCGTGGAGTGTTTGCATACTCACTTCGGACGAACTGGATTCATTTCCATGCACATTGTAACTAAGCCAGACGATTGCGGGCCCGGTGGTCTTCCCCGGGTTGTCTTTCAGAAGGCCGGTTAGGCGCAGGTTGTTTTTCCTGATCTCTTCCAGGTTGGCGAAGTTTTCTTCTGACGTAACAATAGCGAGTAACAATGGCCGCCCTTCGGTGGTGAACCCATAATTCTCCAACTTCATCCTCCGTGCGGAGGCTGCGGCTGCCTGTTCAAAATATTGAACGATTTTATGATGGGGTGTGAATTTTTTTCCCAATGCATAACCCAGGAACTGTTCCGGGCTTTTAAGGGTTTGAGCGGGGAGGGTGAAGACCACACAGATTAAAATAGAAAGCAGGGCGAGTTTTTGTTTCATATTATATATTATCCGGTGAAATTATCAAAAGGAAATAGTTTAATAAAAGAAATTTTAGCTTTGAAGGAAATATCCATAGCATGAAAGCACAGATGATCGCCATTGTAATTTTCCTCGCCGGTTTTTCCGCAGCGTCACAGTCCCCGTTAAACTACACTATCACAAAAAAGTTGGAAGGCTCCAATGGTGCCGTGGTGTCTGCGCACCCGCTCGCAAGCCAGGCTGGGCTGGAGATGCTTATGCAGGGAGGGAATGCGGTGGACGCAGCCATTGCGACACAACTTGCACTGGCAGTTGTTTACCCAGGCGCGGGCAACCTGGGTGGCGGGGGTTTTTTAGTCGCTTATTTTAATACAGGTAACTGTATTACCCTTGATTACCGGGAAACCGCTCCCGGCAGAGCTTTCAAAGATATGTACCTGGACGGGCAGGGCAACCCTATCACCACGCTTTCGCTGCAGGGACCGCTCGCAAGCGGTGTACCCGGCACAGTGGCAGGCGTCTTTGCCAGTATGAAATATGCGAAGCTTCCCCTTGCTGCTTTGATCGCACCGGCCATCACGCTTGCAGAAAAAGGATTTCCCGTAACAGCCTCGCAGGCGGAGAGTTTTAATTACAGTCAAAAATCATTTCTTGCCAACAACAAAAACCGGGTGGCATTCGTAAAGGATTCGCCATGGAAGGAAGGCGACTTGCTGGTACAACCTGAGCTGGCTCAAACCCTGCAGCGCATAAAAAAGAAAGGAGCTAAAGGATTTTACAAGGGCACAACAGCAAAACTTATCGTGGAAGAAATGAAACGTGGCAACGGTATCATTAGCCTGAAAGACCTGAAAAATTATAAAGCAAAAGAGCGCCAACCCCTAAGATTCCCCTACAAACAATATGAAGTTATCGGGATGACATTGCCCAGCAGTGGCGGTATACTCCTGCAGCAAATGCTAAAAATGGTCGAACATAGGAATATCGCCGGCCTTGGTTTCCAGACTGCTGCCAGTGTGCAGCTGATGACGGAAGTGGAAAGGCGTGCTTACGCCGACCGGGGCACTTACCTGGGTGATATGGATTTTGTGAGGGTTCCCGTAAAAATGCTGGTAAGTGAGGCCTACTTACAGCAACGCATGAACGATTTTAAGCCCGGGGTGGCCGGGAACAGCCAGGTTACCCGGGAGGGTACCATCGCTGAAAGCGAGGAAACTACCCACCTGAGTGTTATCGACAAGGAGGGGAACGCGGTTTCGGTTACCACCACCCTGAATGGTGGCTATGGCAGTTATACCGTAGTAAGCGGCGCCGGCTTTTTATTGAACAATGAAATGGATGACTTTAGTGTGAAGCCAGGGGCACCCAATATGTATGGGGCAGTGGGAAAAGCGGCCAATGCCATAACCCCCGGAAAAAGAATGCTCAGCAGCATGGCGCCCACGATTGTGTTGAAAGATAAAAAGCCATACATCGTAGTGGGAACCCCGGGAGGTACTACCATACCCACCAGCGTTTTCCAGAGCCTGGTAAATATGCTGGAGTTCAATATGAGCGCCGAGGATGCCGTGAACAAACCAAAATTTCACCACCAATGGTTACCGGATGAAGTTTTCATTGAAAATGACTTTCCCAGGGCCGTGGCAGAAGAACTCCGGGGAATGGGTTATAAAGTAATCCCAAGGGGAGCCATTGGCAGAACGGAGCTGATACATGTGACGTCCTCCCCTGCTTTAAAATTTACGGCAATAGCGGATAAGCGGGGCGATGATGCTGCCAAAGGTTATTAAGCTGCTAACGCATAATCCTTTATTTTTGCCGAAATTAAGTAAATGAAACACCTCGTTTTATCAGCCGTACTGTTGATAACCCTCTCCGCTGCCACCGCCCAGACAAGGCTTGCTGTTAAAGCCGGATACAATCATACTACCGCTCGCGTGCACATCAAAGATGTAAAACAACCTACCGGTTACCAGCCGGGTGTGAACCTTGGATTACAGCTAAAGGCTGGTTTTGAACCACCCCTGCATTTTACCGGTTTGGTAAGTTACAATATGAGGGGATATACCCTGACCCCACTTGTGGGTGACACGGACAGGCTGGAGACCAGGATGCACTACCTGAATATTGCCCCCATGCTTAGTTATGATATAGCAACAGGTAAAACGACCCACATTACACTCACTGCAGGACCTATGGCCGGACTCGCTTTTAGTGGTACGCAAAAAATAACCACTGCAGGAGTTACCAATTCTTCCAAAATGAAATTCAGCACTTCCTCCAATTACGGACTTTTTGACCTGGCCATTTACAACAGCCTTGGGTACCACTTCGATAAAATTTTTATTGAAGCTTCCTATTTTCTCGGTTTTGTAAGTATCAACAACAACGAAGAAAAGGACAGGACAAATATCAAAAATCGTGGTTTTGGGGTAAGCCTGGGGTATTACCTCCGGTAAAGCCTGCTGCACAATGAATTGGTAAATCTTAGCAACGTTTTGCAGCATGAAAACCGAATAGCTATTTTTACAAATAAAAGCACAACTGCAGAAGTTTCTCACCATATTAAAATGGAGTTTACTGACACTGACATTCTGGTCGGTGTTCATTGTTTTATTTGCATATATTTTACCTAATACACCGCTGTGGTATTTCCTGCTTTTGATGGCAGGTGCCGCTAGCGCCTGGGTATTGTTTTTCCGTGAAAAAAACCCGCGTATATGGTTCTTCGTATCCATGATCTCCCTGCTTTTATTTACATGGGGAATGTTGAATTTAACCCCCGTACAAAACTGGCTGGTTGGGAAGGTCACAAGGACCCTTTCTAAAAATCTCAAAACAAAAGTTACCATAGACCATATTGAATTGGGTTTCTTTAATAAGCTGTCGATGAGACAACTTATGATCGAGGACCGTGCAAAGGATACCTTATTATATGCCGGGACCGCCAGTGTAAACATTACGGACTGGTTTTTCCTCAAAGACAAGATCATTATCAATAACCTGTCTTTGGATAATGCCGTGGTAAACATGCACCGCAGGGATTCGGTATGGAACTACCAGTTCCTGATAGACTACTTTTCTCCACCCGGACCAAAAAACAAAAACAAAAAGCCTATACAACTCAACCTTAAAGAGTTGTATTTTACAGACATTACTTTTAATAAAGTGGACGAATGGGTCGGGCAGAATATGGTGGTCACCTTAAAGAAAATGGACCTGGCAGTTGACGACTTGGATGTGCCCGGAAAAAAGTTGCTCATTAAAGATATCTACCTGGAGAAACCTTTATTCTGGCAATCCGGTTACGAGGGCAGGAAGCCAAAGGTGACAGACCTTACGTCAGTGACCGCGAAGATCCCGGTGATCTCCGCTTTCAAGTGGAACAACTCCGGCTGGTTGGTAAAGGTGGATAAACTGCAAATCTTTGATGGAAGCTTCCGGAATGAAAAGTTTACTACAAGAGACGTTTATGCCGGTATGTTTGATAGCAGGCATATTTTATTTTCAGCCATCAACGGAAATTTTTCGGATATCCTATTTTTAAACGATACACTGCGGGCCGGAATATCCTTAAACGCAAAAGAACGCAGCGGGCTCGAAATAAAAAAACTGGAAAGTAATCTCAGGTTTACTCCCGACCTGCTGGAGTTTAATAACCTTGAGCTGCAAACGAATAACAGCAGGCTGACCAACTATTTTTCAATGAGCTACAAATCCTTCAACAAGGACATGAGTAGCTTTACACATAATGTGGTCCTGGATGCAAATTTTACAGAGAGCGTGCTCAGCACGAACGACCTGGCCATTTTTGCGCCACAACTCTCCGCCATCAAAAGAGTGTTTGCGCTGGACGGGCGGGTGAAGGGGACCATTGATAATTTTTCTTTACGCAAGATGAGGATCCGCAGCGGGGGGACCTACTTTGACGGTGATGCAGCCATACGAGGCTTACCAGATATCAACACAACTTTCATTGACGTAAAATCAAGACTGCTGCAGACGAATTATACAGAAATGGTCTCCCTCATTCCATCCTTAAAAAAAGTAACCAGCCCATCACTCCCCCAACTTGGCAATATAAAATATACGGGCAGTTTCACCGGCTTCACCAACGATTTTGTTGCTTACGGAATCATTAATACAAATCTTGGCAATCTATCTGCGGACCTTAACATGAAACTACCGAAGGGTGGCACCCCTTCTTATTCCGGCAAATTATCTACCGACGGTTTCCAACTGGGGCAATTCCTGGATAACAAAAAACTGGGAATTATTGCTTTGAATGGTACGGTTAAAGGCAGCGGATTTTCTGTGAATAAACTGGATGCAGATTTTAAAGGCGGCATCACTCAATTCTATTACGGTGGCTATACCTACCAGGATGCGAATATTGATGGGAATTTTCATAACAAGGTCTTCAAAGGCACTGTATCGGTGAATGATCCCAACCTTAAAATTCAGAACCTGGTGGGGGAAGTGAACCTTTCCGGCAAGGAGATGGGGTTCAGGGCAAATGCGAACCTGGATTACGTAGATTTCCGGAACCTCGGTTTTAGCAAAGACAGGCTCACATTGTCAGGGATCTTCAACCTGAATTTTTCAGGTAATAATATTGATAATTTCCTGGGTGCTGCAAGGATCTATGATGCCAGGCTGCAGGTGGACAGTACCCGGCTTTCCTTTGACTCACTTTCCTTGAAATCCTTCATCAGGAATAACCGTAAAACACTGGAAGTGGAATCCAATGAGCTTTATGTGAAGTTGGAAGGGCTTTTTAAGATAATGGAATTACCAGATGCCTTCAGTTCTTTTTTGCACCGCTACTATCCAACCTATGTACCCCTGCCGAGGAAAAAAGTTTCAGAACATGATTTTGATTTTGAAGTCAGGACCAGGCAGGTGGACGAATACGTAAGACTGCTAAACAAGCGCCTGAAAGGATTCAATGAATCCAGGCTCACCGGCCATCTGTCACTGGGTGCCCACCAATTAGCAGTGACTGCTTTTGTCCCGGAATTTAGTTACGATGGCAAAGAGCTTAACAACACAACCCTCACCGGAAGCGGAACGCTGGATACTCTTTATGCAGATATCTCATCAGAGGACATCAAGATCAGTGACAGCCTTCATTTTCCTGATACCAAAATAAAACTGGCCGCGCATAATGACATCTCCCTGATTAAGTTGACCACAAGCGCCGGCACAACACTGAATGATGCGGAGTTGAATGCGAGTATCCAAAACCTGAATGATGGCATCCGTATTCACTTCTTCCCTTCTTCTTTCGTAGTGAATGGTAAAAAATGGTTATTGGAAAAAGATGGTGAACTTACCCTGAGAAAAAATTTCATTGACGCGAGCGAAGTAAAATTGGTGCACGAAAAACAACAGATCGTGTTATCTACTCAACCTTCTGAATTAACGGATGCGATCGATCTTCGTGCCGACCTGCAAAACCTGGTGATTGAAGATTTTCTCCCTTTCTGGGTAACAACACCTTCCCTTAAAGGACGGCTGACCGGCACTGCATGGGTTAGAAACCCCCAGGGCAAACCAACAATTGAGTTCGCAGGACTGGCAGATAGTTTTTCAGTAGATAATAAGTACATCGGTAAAATCAACCTGGATGCAAATGCGAACCTGAAAACGGGCCTGATCACCTATAATGCAACTACCAACGAAACAGATTATGTTTTTGGTGTGGAAGGTTTTTACAAAATAAAAAAAGACAGCACGGGCGTAAGAATGAGTAATACGTTAAAGTCTGAACGGATCAATCTAAATATCCTGGAACCATACCTGGGAAGCATCTTCAGCCAGGTGAGCGGCAGCGGAAGAGGGAACCTGGTTCTCACAGGAAATACAATGAAGGACATGACGATCGTGGGTGATGTAACCGTGGATACAGCCAGCATTAAAGTTGCATTTACCCAGTGCCGTTATAATTTTTCCAACGAAGTGATCAGTTTTGGAAAAAACGTAATTGACCTGGGCACTATCCGGCTAAAAGATACCCTGAACAACACCGGAACGGCCAGCGGCAAAATGTACCATAATTTTTTCCGTAATTTTTCTTTTGAGAACATACGGGTAGAATCGGGTAAAATGCTTGTGTTGAATACAACAAAAAAAGATAACAGCAGATTTTACGGTACGGTGATCGGCAGCGCCTTCATGACCATGAACGGCCCTACCACCAACCTGCGCATGAATATCGATGGCCAGCCAAGCGTTTTTGATACCAGCCATATTTATTTAAATACCAGCGAAACCAGCCGGGAAAACACCCGAATAGATTACCTGGAATTTACACAGTTTGGTACGGAGATGGATAAACCGTTGAAAAATAACCTGGCTACCAATATTGTTGTAAATATGAACATCACTGCCAACCCTTCCTGTAAAGTGGATGTGATACTGGATGAGGAAACCGGTGATATTATCCAGGGACAAGGCAACGGGCAGTTGAATATAAGGGTGGGAAACGTGGAACCCCTGAGTATACGCGGCAGGTATGAACTCACAAAAGGCGAATACACTTTTAATTTTCAGACCTTTCTTAAAAAGCCCTTTACGCTTAACCGTGGTTCTATCACCTGGAACGGTGATCCAATTCTCGCGATCATCGATATCGATGCTGAATACCTCGCAAAAAATGTAGATATCAGCAGCCTGAGCACGGGGGTCGCCATCAGGAAATCAGATATCATTATTCTGTCGCACCTTACCGGCAACCTGGGCAAGCCCATTATCAAATTCGAGTTCCAGTTACCCGAGCAGAGCGACCTGAGAGGGGATTATTTCATAGTGAACAAACTCGAAAATTTCAGGGCGGATGAAAACGCGATGTTCAAAGAAGTAGCCAGCCTGCTGTTGTTAAACCGCTTTACCTCGGGGGAGAACTTTATTTCCGGCGGAAGTACCGTGGCCATTGCCACCAGCACCATTGGGGGTGTAGTAAGTAGCTGGCTTACCAATATTTTCAACAGGGAATTAGACCGGGCTACCAAGGGTGTGATCTCGACCTATATTGATATTAACCCCACCGTTGATTTGCGCAGCCAGGCCAACCAGCTACAGGCAAATGTGAGAGCTGGCCTGAAAATCCTTTTCAGCAGCCGTATCAATTTACTGGTAGTGGGTAATTACGAATATAACAATCCCTACCTGCAGGCCCAGGGACGGGGTTTGATCACACCGGATGTAACGCTGGAATGGTTGCTGAATAAGGATGGCTCTCTCCGCGTTGTTGGATTTAACCGCACAAGTGTTGATTTCACCAGCAGCCAGCGGATGAGGTCGGGGGTGCAGTTATCCTACCGGAAAAACTTTAATAAACTTTCTGATATGTTTAAAAGCAGGAAGAAAATATTGGCGGCAGATAGTAGCACGGCTCCGGTGACGAGGGTTATAAATTAAACTGTTTGACGTTTGGGGTTTGGCGTTTGGCGTTGTGGAGCTTCTTACTAGTCGTTTCTCGTTTACTCGTTTCTCGTTTACTCGTTTCTCGTTGCTCGTTTCTCGTTTCTCGTTGATTTCGCACGGGTTGACTCCAGGGGTATTTCTTGCAGCTTATTTGGTGTCAAAGCTCACAAAACGCCTGTCCATTCCCGGCAGTGGAACCTTAAATCTATTGGACTTTTTGAACTTTGAACCTCTTGAACCTTGAACCTTGAACTTTGAACCCCTTGAACTTTGAACCCTCAAAGCCCATTCAAAATCTCATGCCCCAACTTATCCCTTTTGGTAAAAAGATATTTTTTATTGTGGGCATTTGGCTTCATTTCAATGGAAACGGTATCCACCACCTCCAGGCCATAACCTAACAAGCCTGCCCTTTTGCGTGGGTTATTGCTCATCAGTTTCATTTTAGTGATACCCAGGCTGCGGAGGATCTGGGCGCCCACACCGTAATCTCTTTCGTCCATACCGAAACCCAGTTCCAGGTTCGCCTCTACGGTATCCATTCCCTGTTCCTGCAACTTGTAGGCTTTTAATTTATTCACAAGGCCGATTCCCCTGCCCTCCTGGTTCATGTACAATACAAGGCCTTTGCCTTCCGCCTCTATGATCTCAAGGGCATGGTGCAGTTGCTCGCCGCAGTCGCAGCGAAGGGATCCGAGGATATCGCCCGTCATACAACTGCTGTGCACCCGTACCAGCACAGGTTCGTCCTTTTTCCATTCTCCCTTTTTGATTGCCAGGTGAATATCGCCCGTGTTGATTTGCTTGAATGCATACAGGTCGAAATTGCCATATTTGGTGGGCATGTTCACGTTGGCTTCCATCTCTATCAGCGATTCTGTCCTCAGCCGGTACTCGATAAGCTCTTTTATAGATATGATCTTAATATCGAATTTTTTTGCAATCTCCATCAATTGCGGCAGGCGGGCCATAGATCCATCCTCATTCATGATCTCCACAAGGGCGCCCGCGGGTTCAAAGCCGGCCAGTTTTGCCAGGTCGATGGTGGCTTCCGTGTGACCAGCCCTTCTTAATACGCCGCCCGGCTTACCTTTGAGCGGAAAAATATGACCGGGCCTTCCAAGATCCTCTGGCCGGGTGCCCGGGTTGATCAACGCCTGGATGGTTTTAGCCCTGTCATGTGCGGAAATGCCTGTGCCACAGCCATTTCCAAGCAAGTCGATACTGACCGTAAATGCAGTTTCGTGAAGAGAGGTATTATTGGGCACCATTGGTTGCAGTTGCAACTGGGCACACCGTTCTTCTGTGATGGAGGCACAGATAAGGCCCCGGCCGTGCGTGCTCATAAAATTGATCACTTCAGGCGTTACATTCCGTGCAGCTGTAACAAAATCACCTTCATTTTCCCGGTCCTCATCATCCACAACGATCAGTAGTTTCCCTTTTTTCAGCTCTTCAATAGCCTCTTCAATAGTGTTCAGCATCTGTTAGATTTTTCGCTGCAAAGTTAATAAGGATTACACTATAGTTTACCAAGATTTCGCTTTTCGAAAGCCTCGTATCACCCACTTGGAGGATAAATCGGGTTTTTTACAAAAGCGAGATGCAACCTTTTCGCCAACTAAATTGCCTAACAATTTGTTAATAATAATTGAGGGCTATTCAATCAGAATTTAGTTTCTTTGCCCTCTTGATAAAACAGAACTATATGCACGTGAAAAAAATTATTCCAATCTTTATTGGCTTACTGACTGTTTCTTTGCTTTCCATCGGGCAAGTTACCACCAGCGCCCTTAATGGCTTTATTAAAAGTACTAAAGGATCAGAATTAGCCGGCGCTAGCATTAGCGCAACCCATACCCCTACCGGAACCGTTTATACTACAACAGCACGCAGGGGTGGAGTCTATAACATTTCTAATATGAATCCTGGAGGCCCTTACACGGTTACGGTCTCTTACGTGGGCTATAACCCGCTCACAAGGTCAGACATCAACCTGTCGCTAGGTGAAACATTGAGTGAAAATTTTGAATTGGAAGAAAACATGGCCAACCTGACTGAAGTGCTGGTGACTGCAAGCCGGGTCGCACCCAATACTGCTAAAGGTGGTGCTGAAACGACTATCGGTCGTGATAAAATGGCCAACCTTCCTACCGTAGGCCGTAATATATCGGACTACCTTCGGTTCGTACCACAGGCAAAAGTGACCGGCGACGGCGGTATTTCTTTAGCCGGCCAAAACAACAGGTATAACGCCTTTTATATCGATGGTGCAGTGAATAACGATGTATTTGGACTTGCATCTTCCGGGACTAACGGAGGACAAACCGGTATCGCTCCAATTTCCATTGATGCTATTGACCAGTTCCAGGTGGTACTGTCGCCGTATGATCCATCCCTTGGTAACTTTACAGGAGGTGGTATCAATGCCATTACAAAAAGTGGTACGAATACTCTGTCAGGCTCTGTTTATCATTTCTTCCGTAACCAGGACCTGTCCGGAAAAACTCCTGGTGTTGATAAAAGTGTAGCTACAAAATTGAATGATTTTTCTAATAAGACTACCGGCTTCAGGCTGGGTGGTGCAATCATCAAAAACAAACTGTTCTTTTTCCTCAACGGGGAGATCCAGAGAGATGAAAGACCACAGCCGTTTGATTTCAGTACCTACGGAGGTGCATCCAGCAGGGCGCGCATTGATACGCTGGCCAACTTTTTGAGAACCAGGTATGGTTACGAGCCAGGAGGTTATATTGACAATGCGGAAGCCGTTGAGGCCAACCGGATTGCAACAAAACTCGATTGGAATATCAACAAAAATAACAAACTGAGTTTTAGTTACCGGTACAATGATGGTTTTAGGTATAATACTTCCAGAAGCAGTAATTCAACCATTAACTTTTATAATAATGGATATGAATTTCCTTCTACCACCAATTCTGCTTCCCTTGAATTGAACTCCCGGCTTAAAAACTCCAGCAATAAGTTGCTACTCACCTATACTGATGTTGTAGATGACAGGGGGGCAATCGGAAGTCCTTTCCCAAGGGTTACTATTAATGATGGAAGCGGGAGAATCGTTTTTGGTACGGAAGAATTTTCAACTGGTAACCTCCTGAAACAACGGAACATTGCATTATTTGATATTTTTAAATTCTACAAAGGAAAACATACTTTTTCAATAGGCACGGACAATGAGATCAGCAAATCAACGAATGTATTTATCCGCCAGAACTATGGTTCGTATGTGTTTGCCAATATGGATAGTTTCCTGCTGGGAAGAAGAGCAACCACCTACGATCGGTCTTATTCCCTTTTAGATCCAGGGAAAAGTGGCGATGAATCGTTAAACGCTGCGGCAAAGTTTAACACGCTAAGGCTTGGTTTTTTCATTGGGGATGAAATACGTGTTAACAACCAGGTTACAGTAACATTCGGCGTGCGTGCTGATAATACCAAGTTTATCACTACTCCAAGAACAGATAATTTCTTTAATGATTCTGCTTTGTCTAAATTCTCACAGTATTACGATTTGAAAGGCGCCCGTTCCGGCCAGATTGCGGAGCCAAAATGGTCTTTGAATCCAAGAATAGGCGTGGTTTATAAAATTCCTGAAGAGTCACTTACCATTCGTGGCGGTTTGGGCTTATTCACCGGCAGGGTTCCACTGGTATGGCCCGGCGGTGTATATAACAATAATGGTATTAGCATCGCAGGCATCCGTGGCAGCAATGTACTTTTCAAAGAAAATCCTTTTGACCAGTACACAGCCGCTGATTTTGGCCAGACGGTTTCAACACCTTCCGGCCAGATAGATCTGATAGCTAAAGACTTCAGGTTGACTAAGGTTTTTAGAACTTCTATGGGCATCGATAAGATGTTAAGCAGGAGATGGAAGTTGTCTTTTGAAAGTATCATAACCAAAAACATCAACGAGATCAATTACCAAAGAGTAGACATTCTTCCACCTACATTAAAGAGTGTGGGCGTAGACGTTAGAGACGTGTATGCGTTATCCGGCAGCTTTACCCGATCTATCCCAACGCGGGCAAATGGCACAACTCCCTATACAGGCGTTTACCTGCTTAGCAATACTTCTGGCAAAAAAGGCTTTTCGTACAGTTTCACCACAACACTTGATAAAAGCTGGGGAAACAACTGGGCATTTAATGCCAACTATTCCTATGGCAATTCAATTGTTGTAAATGAAGGAACCAGTTCTCAAAACAGCTCCCAATGGCGTTTTATGGAGGCGGTGAATGGAAGAAATAACATTCAACGATCTACCAGTGACTACGATCCTGGTCATAGGATCAACGGATATTTTGCCAAAAAGTTTACCTATTTTAACAAAAGGCTTGCCACCACGCTTTCCCTGGTATACAATGGCCAGAGTGGCAATACTTTCAGCTATGTGCTAAACCGCGGTTTGGTTCGTGACCTGGATAATTTTGAAACGAACGACCTGATCTTTATCCCTACTACAGCTCAGCTGAACCAAATGGTATTCCTCGCAACAGCTACGCAGACAGCACAGCAGCAGCGTGACCAGTTTGATGCTTTTATAGAAGGTGACGATTACTTGAGTAAGAACCGTGGCGAATATGCCGAAAGAAATGGCGCACGCCTTCCGTTTAGCCATGTGCTGGACTTAAAGTTACAGCAGGATTTTAATGTGAAGTTTGGCGGAAAAACGTATCAACTCCAGTTGACCTATGATATATTCAATTTCACCAACCTGATCAGCAGGAAAGCTGGAAGACAATATTTTATTTCAAATGATCAATCGATCATACTTGATTTTACAGGTTACGTAAGTGCTACAAATCTTACCCCCCAGTATCGATTCACACCCCCGGTTAATAACAGACCATACAATGTGTCAGATGGTGTATATAATAGCTCGAGGTGGACCAGCCAGTTAGGCGTGAGATTAAGCTTCTAATTTTAAAAAAAATACAAAAAACTCCGGATCTATTCCGGAGTTTTTTGTTTACAAGACCGTTGTCGACGGGGATGTTCTATGGGAGTTGTGAGTGGTGAGTGGTGAGTGGTGAGTTGTTGCGGGTTCAGGGTTTTGGAACGGGGCAATTTGCCGATTTACTTTTGACTATTGAACCATTGCCTATTCTGGTTTTTATTTCCGATTGCTTCTACCTTCTACCGTCTACCTTCTACCTTCTCCCGTCTACCTTCTCCCACCGTACCCTCCCCACCCCCACTGCAAAAAATCCGGAAATGCCTTGGCCCATGTAGGCACATCATGATGTCCATCCTGCAGTTCAAGGTAGTGGATATCGTTTTGCCGGTCATATCCTTTTTTCACCAGTTCATCTATCAGGCTGATCGTATCATCAAT
The DNA here is from genome assembly GCA_043727215.1 of Chitinophagaceae bacterium. GTDB lineage: Bacteria > Bacteroidota > Bacteroidia > Chitinophagales > Chitinophagaceae > Ferruginibacter. Next base: position 158,360 of record JAYSYY010000070.1, read on the forward strand.
TGCATCAATAATGCCATTATGGTTCCGGTCGGCCGTTTCATCTTTTGTACCTACTTCAAAATAAAACTTCAGCCAGGATGCATAGTTTCCATCCTGCACCTGCCTGTGCATAATGCGGTTTACATTTTCATCAAAGTCCAGGTCATCCTGGTCCTTATCCCTCCACCAAAAAGAACCACTGAACACGCCTACCCTCGTAAATTCATGGGGATAATTCCATACAATGTCCAGTGCACATAACCCTCCCAGTGAAAACCCTGCAAAAGCCTTTTCAGAAAATGAATGGGTGGGATACGTTTTCCTCAGGAACGGCATAAGTTCCTGGAAGATAAATTTTGTGTACAGAAAGGCCTTGGCGCCCCTGCCCTTGTAATCCAGTATATTGGAAGTACCATATTCATTTTTCCTGTCTGAAGAACAATGTAATGCCACGCAGCATAACGGCTTCACCAGGTTGTCAGCTAAAAGATCATCCAGGATATTTTCAAATCCCATTGTTACCAGGTCCTGCCCGTCATTGACCAATAATAAAGGGATTTCAGTGAGGGAAGCAAAACCCGGGGGAATATAACAGTCAACTTTCACTTCGCGGGCCAGGTTAGAAGAGAAAACAATATGTTGTTCAATCTTAATCACCCCTAATTTTTCATCAGACATAAGCGCCAAAATTAAGAAAACGAGCCCACAAAAACCGGGGCCCTGAAATCCAAAACATAATTTGTTTTATTGCCTTCTAAAAAATATATTTGGATATAGTAATATCTCAAAACTTCTCACCAATCAAATAATCATTTTATGAAAAAAATAGGCGTACTACACGGCAAGGAACGAAGTTTTCCGGAAGCCCTCGTTTCCAGGATCAATAATAAGAATATTGCCGGTATTGTTGCTGAGTCAGTTAAAATTGATAAGGTGATGCAGGGTGAGCCCACGGATTATGCAGTGATCTTTGACCGCATTTCCCAGGACGTTCCGTTTTACAGGGCCTACTTAAAAAACGCTGCTTTATGCGGTACAGCGGTACTGAACAATCCTTTTTGGTGGAGTGCAGATGAGAAGTTTTTTAATAATTGCCTCGCTACAAAAATTGGTGTCCCGGTCCCAAAAACCGTTATCCTTCCGTCCCGCGACCTTCCGACAGATACTACCGCAGATTCTTTCAGCAACCTGGAGTACCCGCTTGACTGGGATGGGATCTTCAAATACATCGGATTTCCTGCATACATGAAACCCCATGCAGGTGGTGGATGGAAAAGTGTTTACCAACTCAACAGCATGGATGAATTTTTTGAGAAACACGCGGAAACTGAACAACTGGTAATGATGTTGCAGGAAGAGATCAAATTCGAAGAATATTACCGTTGTTATTGCATCGGCGGTAAACACGTTCGCATCATGCCCTATGAGCCACGCAATGAACATCACCTGCGTTATGTGGCGGACTTCTCCCCTTCTCCTGAGCGCCATAAAGAGATGGAAGAAATAGTTCTAAGGATCTGCCATTATCTGGGGTATGATTTTAACACAGTAGAACTGGCATTAAGGGATGGCGTTCCTTATGCTATTGATTTTTGCAACCCTGCACCGGATGCAGAAGTAACAAGCGTGGGCCAGGAAAATTTTGACTGGGTGGTGGAAACGGCTGCCAACTATGCAATCGAAAGAGCCCAGGCACACGTGGAAGGGGCAGATAACCTCACCTGGGGAGAATACATTAAAAGGAGCAGCCAACACACTCAACTTTATTAGAATGGATAGTTGATTAATGGATAATTTATTAATGGATAATGGATAACTTATTAATGGATAATGGATAACTTATTAATGGATAATGGATAACTTATTAATGGATAATGGATAATTTATTAATGGATAATGGATAATTCATTAGTCTACGCTTCTATCATCATCAAATTATCAAATCATCAAATCATCAAATCATCAAATCATCAAATTATCAAATCATCAAATTATCAAATCACCTAATCACCTAACCATCAAATCATCAAATCATCTTTCAAATCATGGGTCCCTTGAATTATAAAAAGTTTACGGTTGGAGTAGAGGAGGAATACATGGTATTAGATCCGCAGAGCAGGGAACTAAAAAGCCATGAGCAAAAGATCGTGGAAGAGGGCCATAAGCTCCTTCGGGAAAAAGTGAAGGCAGAGATGCACCAGGCCGTGGTGGAAGTAGGCACGGATATCTGCGCAGATGTGGACGAGGCTTTTGTGGATGTGGGCACACTTCGCAAAACCATCAGCGGCATTGCGGACGACCTGGGGTTGTGGATCGGCGCCAGTGGTACCCATCCTTTCAGCCACTGGGAAAGCCAGCTGATCACAGAACACATCCGCTACAACGAGATTGTAAATGAACTTCAGGAAGCTGCCCGCAGCAACCTTATTTTTGGCCTGCATGTACACGTGGGTATGGAGACCCGCGAAATGGCCATTCATATCGCCAACAGCGCCCGTTATTTTTTACCGCACGTGTTTGCACTCAGTACCAACTCCCCTTTCTGGGAAGGCAGAACAACCGGTTATAAATCTTTTCGCACAAAGGTGTTCGATAAATTCCCCCGTACGGGCATACCCGACTTTTTTGAAAGTATAGAAGCGTACGACAATTATATCAAACTGCTGGTGAAGACCAATTGTATAGATAACGCCAAAAAGATCTGGTGGGACCTGCGGGTACACCCGTTCTTCAATACGGTAGAATTCAGGATCTGTGATATACCGATGACAGTGAGAGAAACGATCGCTATCACCGCTTTGTTCCAGGCTATCTGCGCCAAACTATACAAATTGCACAACCAGAACCTGAATTTTATGATGTACAGCAGGGCCTTGCTCAATGAGAATAAATGGCGGGCCAGCCGGTATGGGATCGAAAGCAGTATGATTGATTTCGGAAAGGAAATGGAAGTAAATACGAGGGTATTGATATATGAACTATTGGATTTTGTAGACGACGTTATTCCGCACCTGGGCAGCCAGCACGCCATCAGCCATGTGCATCGGATACTGGAGACTGGTACGGGTGCAGACCGGCAACTCAAGGTATACGAAGAAACGAAAAGCCTTGAGAACGTGGTGGATTATATACATTCCCAATTTTTGGCGGATTTGTAGTTTTTTTTAAAGGGAGAAAACTGTATATTTGCGGTCCAATAAAATAATGGCTGCGTAGCTCAACTGAATAGAGCATCTCACTACGGATGAGAAGGTTTTAGGTTTGAATCCTAACGCGGTCACAAATAGGTCTACAAAAAGTAACTAAATCCCACAAAATGAATGTTGTGTGGGATTTTTGCATTAGGTGAGTAACCAAATAA